>DATJUA010000189.1:0-17545 GCA_035502815.1 Solirubrobacteraceae bacterium | reverse complement strand
TCATCCCAGGCCAGGCATTGGCGAACGGCGGCCCTGGCGTTGGAATTCGTCCGCCGGCGGCCGGCGCCGACACGGCGTGACCTCGCTCACGAGCTCGGGCTGGCGAGCGGCGCGGCGTCCGATCTGGTCGGCCGCCTGCGCGCGGCTCGGCTGGTGGCTGAAGCGCCGGCGGCGGCGCAGGGGCCGGGCCGGCCCACGACGCGGCTGCACGCCCATCCCGAGGGTCCGGTCGTGCTGGCCGTCGACCTGCGACACGGCGACTGGCGCCTCGCGGCGTGCGGAATCGACGGCGAGGTCGAGCCGCTCGTCTCCGAGCGTCACCGGACCGCGAACGCCGACGCGGTGCTCCGACGGTTGCGCCAGATCGTCCTCCAGACGGTGCAGCGCCTCGACGGGCGCGTGCTCGCCGTCGGCGTGGCCGTGCCGGGGCTGACCGCGGGGACCCGCGTGCTCGAGGCTTCGATGCTCGGCTGGCGCGACGTCGAGCTCGATGCGATCGCCGCCGGGCTGCCGCTGATCGCCGGCAACGATGCGACGATGGCGGCCGTCGCCGAGGCACGCCTGCGTCCGAGCATCGGGTCGCTGCTGCACCTGGTGCTCGAGATCGGCATCGGCGGCGCGCTCGTGCTCGACGGTAGCCCGGCCCAGGGAGCGCACGGCCTGGGCGGCGAGTTCGGCCACATGCCGTTTGGGGATCCCGAGGAGGTGTGCGGATGCGGTGCGCGCGGCTGCTGGGGCCTCGCATTCGACCCTCGGCTGCTTGCCCCCAGACTGGGCGAGCCGGAGCCGGCGGACCCGCGCGGTTGGCTGCGCGGCCTGCTCGAATTCCCTCGCCCGGGAGCGGCACGCCGGCGACTGCGTGAGCAGCTGGCGGCGCACCTCGGCCGCGGCACCGCCGGGCTGGTCAACGCGCTCGATCCCGACGCGGTGACGTTCGGCGGCCTGGCCGGTCCGCTCCGGGCCGCCGCTCCCGACGCGTTCGCAGGCGCGTTCGCAGCCGGGCTCATGGGCGCGCACCGCCCAGCCATCCCCGAGGTCGCCGACGGGCAGGCGGGCGAGCACGCCACGCTCATCGGGCTCGCCCTAGCCGCCTTTGACCGAGTCCTCGACGCGCAACAGCTGGCGCTATGGGCGAGCCCAGCGGCATGACCTACCGGCGCGACAGGTTCACGTGGACCGCGTTCGGAGCGCTGTTCGCCTTCGGGTTTCTGCTCGCGCTGATCGGGCCCGCGCTCCCCTACATCCGGTCGGTCGAGCGGATCTCCTACATCGTGGCCGCGCTACATCAGGTGGCGTTCGCAATCGGGGTTGGACTCGCGGGGGCGCTGTCCGCTCGCGACCGGCCTCACTTCTCCCGGCGAAGCGTGATTGCCGTCGGCCTGGCCGGCGGAGGGCTCGCGGCGCTGGCGGTCGGGTACGGGGACACCCCGCCGGTCACGATCGCCGGCGCGCTGCTGATGGGGCTACTGGGCACCCTGGCATTGATCAGGTTGTGGGCGTCAGTGGCCGATGCGCACGGCCCTCTCCGGGCCGTCGCGATGACGGAGGGCGAGGTCGCGGTGAGCCTGGCCGGTGTGATCACGCCCCTGTTGATCGGTGCGCTCGCGACCAGCTTCGCGACCTGGCGGCTGGCGTTCGCGGTCGCGACCGCCATCGTGGCCGTGGCGGTGGTCGGGATCGGTCGCGTCGACTTCCCCACCCCGCGTCCCACCGCCCCCGCTCCCGAACCCCGTGAGCACACGCGGATCCAGCCGACGCTGGTCATCATCCTCGCGATCGTGGCGCTCGAGTTCGCGCTCAGCTTCTGGCTTTCGAGCTACCTGAACGAGGACATCGGCCTTTCGCCCCACACGGCGGTGTCGCTCGTCAGCATCCTGTACGCGTCGAACCTGGCCGGGCGTCTGCTCGCGAGTCGGCTCGCGCGCACCCACTCCCAGGAGGGGGTCCTCGGAGCTGCCCTCGCCGTCGTAGTCACCGGCTTGCCGTTCCTGCTCGCGGCGAGGACCGTCCCGGCCGTCCTGCCCGGCATCGTGCTCGCGGGCGCCGGAATCGGGGCGCTCTTCCCGATGACTTCCTCGCTCCACGTCCAGGCGAGCCGACGCACCGCGGACAGCGCGCTCGGCGAGATCCTCACCGTCGCAGCGGTCGGCCAACTCCTCGGGCCGTTCCTGGCCGGCGCGATTGCCCAAGCGAGCGGCCTGCGCACCGGCCTGTTCGTGCTCCCAGCGTTTACGCTGCTCGCGGCGTGCGGGCTGCTGGCCCACCAGCGGCACCGGAGCGATCACCCCGTCGCGCGAACCGCGACAATGGGGCCGTGACGAACGTTCCTACCGCGCCGATCGCGGCAACTGGATTCATCGGCGGCTTCGCCGTCGCGGTGGCGTCCGGATCGCGCCCGCTCGGTGGGGTCGTACTCGGGATCTGCGGCCTGGTCAGCATCGCGATCTGGCTGCGACGCGACGGTCGTCAGACCGCGGTGCGGCTGGCGGCCGCGGCACTGTTCGCGTTCGCCCTCTCGCACGTTCTCGGGCTGATCATCGGTGCCTGGCCCGCCGTCCTGCTCACCGCAGCCGGCACCGCCGCGCTGTGCTGGCGCGTATCCGATTCGAAGGTCCGCCCGGGGACCCTGAGCCGTCGGCTCCAGATCAAGCAGCGCTAGACGCCCACGCCTGGATCTTCTGGTCGAGCACGGGCAGCGGCAGTGAGCCGCTGTCGAGCACGGCCGCATGAAAGCCGGTGAGCGTGAAACGCGGTCCCAGCCGGTCGCGCGCCTCGTCCCGGATTCGCAGCACTTCGCGCTTTCCGATCAGGTAAGACAGCGCCTGACCGGGCATGACGATGTAGCGGTCGATCTCGCTGGCCAGGAACCCCTCGGGCATCGGCACGTGCGCGAGGTAGTAGTCCAGCGCCTGGCCGCGACTCCATCCGAGCGCGTGCAGGCCGGTGTCGACGACGAGCCGGGCCGCGCGCATGAGCGACGTCGATATCGCGCCGAGGACACTCTCGGTGTCGAGATACAGGCCAACCTCCTCGGCGAGCTGCTCGGCATAGAGCGCCCAACCTTCGGCGAAGGCGGCGAGGCTCCGCTGGCGCTGCATCGCGGGCAGGTCGTCGAGCATCTGGACGCGCGACAGTTGCAGATGGTGTCCGGGCACACCCTCGTGGAAGGCCACTCCCTCGAGGTCCCAGCCCGTCCCCGCGGTCGGTCGCTCGAGGTTGAACCAGAATGTCCCCGGCCTGCCTCCGTCCAACCGCGGCGGCGTGTAGTGCGGCGCCATCCCGCTCGACGCCACCACGTCGGGCATCGGCGCCACCTCGCAGGGCGGGGGAAGCGGCTCCGGGAAGAACTCGCCGGCCCGCGCCTCGGCGCGGCGGATCGCGGCCGTGGCCGCGACCATCGCGTCGGCCGGGGCGCGAGCCCCCGACGATGCCCGGAGCGTCTCGTGAATCTCACTCAAAGAGGACAGCCCGATGCTCGCCCCGAGCTCGAGGGCACGCGCTTCGAGCCCGGCGAGCTCCTCCAAGCCGATCCGGTGGATCTCCTGCGGTGAGAGCGGCAGCGTCGTGGCCGACCACACGCAGTTGGCGTAATCGGCCTCCCCGCCCGGCAGGTAGACGAGTCCCGGCTCGTCGGCCGACCGCGCGAGCGGCAGCAGCTCGCGTATCCGCTCCGCCCAGCGCGCGAGCGCCGGCTTGACGACCTCGCTCGCGGCCCGATCCCGTTCCTCATGCCACCCCGCCTCCCCCTCGAAGCCCTCGGGCGGCCGGGGCGTCGCGAGCGCCTCGGGAACGGGCGGGGCGAGTACCTGCTCGGCCCATCCGATCGCTTGCTCCACCAGCGGCGCCACGGGCAGGCGCCCCTTGCGGGCACCGATCTCGAGTCGTTCAGTCAGCTGATCGATCCACTCGCCGCTGCGGCGCAGCCGCTCCACATAGTCGGCGGCCGCCTGCGCGTCGGCGATGACCGTTCGCGCCGCCGTGGCCAGCAGCACGGCGGGTCCACCGAACGGCATGGCGGTCACGGTGTGCTCGATCAGCCGGGCATCCAGCCCGCGCAGCTCCTGACCGATGTTCGCGACGAGGCAGCCCAGCGTGATCGCGTCGTCCTCGGAGAGCTGCATCTCGTCCACGCCGCGCGCGTCGGCCAGCATCGACTCGAGCTCACGCCGCCATGCCGCCTCCCCCGCCTCGCTGTCGTCGGGGACCTGGTCGTCGTAGCCCGGGATCCCGTAGTTGCTCGCGGCAAAGGGGTTGGTGGCCAACCAGCGCTCGTGGAAGGCGTCGGCCAGCTCGCGTACGGAGACCGGCGGCGCGTCGTCAGAACCCATGGTGCGCACCTTAGCCTGAGATACTGAGGCGATGCGGATCGAGGACGTCCGCCGCGTCGCGATCGTCGGCGGCGGGACGATGGGCCAGCAGATCGGCTTTCAGTGCGCCGGCCACGGCTACGAGGTCACGATCTACGACGTCGACCCGTCGGCGCTCGAAGGGGCCAAGCAGCGCATCGAGGCCTACGCCCAGGGGCTCGAGGCCGGCGGCGTGATCAGCTCCGAGCTGCGAGCCTCGGCCCAGGCGCGAATCACCCTGACCTCAGATCTGGCCGCCGCGGCCCAGGACGCCGACCTGTTGAGCGAGGCCGTGCCCGAGGACCCGGATCTCAAGGGCCGCGTGCTGGGCGAGTTCAATCGAGCGTGTCCCGCGCGAACGATCTTCATGACGAACACGTCGACGCTGCTGCCGTCCCAATACGCGCGCGCCTCTGGACGTGGTGAGAAGCTGCTGGCGCTTCACTTCCACCTGCCGGTGTGGGTGAACAACCTGGTCGACGTGATGCCGCATTCCGGCACCGACTCGGAGGTGACCAAGCTCGTACTCGCGTTCGCGCGCCAAATCGGTCAGGTCCCGATCGAGCTGCACCGCGAGTACAACGGTTACGTATTCAACTCGATGTACAGCGCACTGAACCGCGCGGCGATCACGCTCGCCCAGCAGGGCGTGGCATCGATCGAGGACATAGATCGATCGTGGATGCTCATCACCAAGGCGCCGGTCGGACCGATGGGCGCCCTCGACGCGGTCGGCCTCGACACGGTGTGGACGATCACGGACTACTGGGCTCGACAGCTGAACGACGAGCAGCTGTACGCAAATGCCGCCTTCCTCAAGAAGTACCTCGATCGCGGGGATCTCGGCGTCAAGAGCGGCCGGGGGTTCTACAGCTACCCGAACCCGGCCTACGCCCAGCCCGGCTTCGTCGAGTCAGGCATCGTAGATTCGTGACGGCGCGGATCGCGATCATAGGCGGCGGCATCGGCGGCCTGATAGCCGCGCGGGCGCTGTGCCGGCGCGGCGGCGAAGTCACGATCTACGAGGCCGCGCCCGAGCTGCGCGAGATCGGCGCCGGAGTCGCCCTGGGCCCGAACGCGATGAAGGTCCTGCGGTCCCTCGGTCTCGAGGACGATGTTCGTGCGGTCGCCGGACGCTCGGAATGGGCGGTCACCCGCAACGGGCGAACCGGCCGAGTCATCTCGAAGACGAGCCGGCAGCAACAGGCAACGTCGTTCGGCAGTGCGGGCGCGACGGTCCATCGGGCCGACCTGCTCGACGTTCTGTCGCACTCGGTGCCGGGCGACATCGTCACGCTCGGGGCCCGGTGCGTCGGGGTGCAGACGGATCGCGACGTCGCAGTTGCGCGATTCGAGGATGGGAGCGAGGTCGAGGCCGATCTGATCATCGGCGCCGATGGGATCCATTCGGTCGTGCGGGCGTCGCTGTTCGGGCCGGACGCGCCGCGCTTCACCGGCAAGATCTGCTACCGCAGCGTCGTTCCCGTCGCGTCCGTCCCGGGGGCGCCTCCCTCGAACGACAACTCACAGTGGCTCGGGCCGCACGGGACGATCGTGCTGTACCCCGTGCGGCGAGACGAGCTGATCAACGTCGTCTGCCACTACGACGATGAGACCTACCGGCACGAATCGTGGGTGACGGAGTGCGAGCGCAGCGAGGTTCTCGAGCGCTACAGCGACTGGCACGAGTCGCTGCTGCGCGTATTTTCCGCGGGGGACGTCTGGTACAAGTGGGCTCTCTACGATCGGGATCCGATTCCGCACTGGACGCAGGGTCGGATCACGGTGCTGGGCGACGCCGCCCACCCGATGCTGCCCTACCTCGGGCAGGGCGCGTGTCAGGCGATCGAGGACGGGTGCGTGTTGGCCGCGGCACTCACGGCGAAGTCCGATGACGCGGTCGGCGCACTGTCACTGTACGAACGCTCACGACGTCCTCGGGCCAGTCAGGTCGTGCTCGCCTCACGCCAGCGCGGGGTCAGCAACCATCTCTCCTCGCCGCTGGCGGCGTTCAGGCGCGACGTCTCGATCGCCGTGCGGCGGCGGTTCGGTCGTGACCCCGACGGTCGTGGCGCCGCGTGGATCCCGGAGTACGACGCGACCTCACCCGACGTGCTCGCGGCCTGAACGAGACCAGAGCGGCACTAAAGCGACACTAGAGCGGCGGGACCTGGTTGTTGACCTGCGTCCCGTGGTACATGTGGTTGTGGTCCTTGCACGAGGGGCCGGGGAAGATGAACTGGACGCTGTCGCTGCGCACACCGTTGTAGCTGGCGAACAGCGTCACATGTCCCACTGTGCCGACCTTGCATCGCGGGTCCGTGCTGCTCTGCACGCGAACGTTGATCTTCATGATGTTCCCCGGGTAGCCCCACATGCTCGCGTAGTGCGAGTGGTAGACCAGATGATGCTGGACCGTCATGATGATCAGGCGGTCGGGCTGCTTGGGGACGCGGAACACCTGGCACAGGATCCCCGAGACCGTGTTGGTATCGAGGTCGATGTCACCGTGCCCGCGGGCGTAACTGCCCGTCACGCCCGAAATCGGCTGGCCGGTGTTAAAGCCCCACGGCGGGATCCCATACACGATCGGGATCTGGGAGCAGTAATCGACCGAGTTTGCGCTGGCCGAGCCGGCCAGGCCAGTGATTGCTAGGAAAGGCGCCAGGACCAATACCGCGAGTCCGATGCGCCGGGCTATGTTGCTTTTGCGCATAACGCTGGCCACAGTACCCCACGCGTAGACTCTCCAAAAATCGGTTGGACGGAAATACGAGGGTTACTGAGCAATTGTGCGCTGCGTTGGACGCGGCGTTAGAAGTTGTTGAAGCGCCGCGTCAGAAGATGTTGAAGCACCCGTACACGATGAACAGCGGGTTGGCGACACTGCGCCCTGCCGCGTTCTGCATCGTCGCGCCGCCGACGAATGCCGGCGGCGACTGCGCCTTGTAGCAGCCGTTGTACTGCACGCTCACGTCGTACTCGACCGACTGCAACTGGTAGGGAACCGAGTTCGTCTGGGGGAGGAACACGTAGACGTTGCAGGTCCAGTCCCCGGGACCTGACGTCGAGTTGGTCCCGTGCCCGGTGCACTGGGGCCGGATGTAGAACCGGGCGTTTGGGGGCACGCGCCGGCCGATCAGCTGCTGCTGGAGCAGCGTGACGTTGTTGAAATCCTGGGCGACGGCGGAGCTGAGCCGGGAGGCGGTCACTCCCGTTGGCCCAAGGCTGCACCCGAACGCGAGCGCGGCGACCACGACGGTGCTGAGCGCCACCACCTTGACCGGAGTCGTCCAGCTCGGCCCCCGTCCGCTGACGCCGGTCAGGAAGTCCCGGCGGCGCATGATCACCCAGCTCGCGGTGAGGCACGCGACGATCCAGAGCACGGACACGACGCTCCCGACGATCAGCTGCCCGAAGTAGCGACGACTGGTGAACAGCCCGTGCCAGCCGTCGAAGGCCGAGCCGATCAGCAGCTCGTGGACGATCACGCCCTTGCCGATGAGGTCGAGCAACTGGGTGATGAGCGCGACCAGCAAGGGGCCGAGGACGCCCAGGATCCCGTTGCGCGTGCCCACCGAGAACAGGATCGCGAGGCTCGTGTAGGCGAGCACGGGAAGCAGGCAGATCAGCCAACTGACCACGGTCAGCGCGAGCATCCGCCCCGGCGAGGTCAGGGCGCCGCTCAGGTTCACCAGCGCGTGGGGTCCCACCAAAATGACGCCGGCGATCAGGCTTGCCGCCGCCAGCATCAGCGTCAGGCCGATCACGAAGGTGCCGACCGCCAGGAGCTTGCCGGCGAATACGTCCTCGCGCGTGCATGACCGGGTGAGGATCGTCTTCCAGGTGCCGTGGCGATCCTCGGAGGAGAAGAGATCGCCGGCCAGTACGCCGGCGATGATCGGAAACCCCCACGAGCCCGCGAACCCGAGGATCACGAGCGAGATGGCAAACCCCGACGAGTGCACCCAGAACCCGAACAGGGCGTCGGACGGCGTGCCGCTCTGGACCTTGAGGACTGCGGCGAACGCGAACGGCCCCAGGGCGCACACGAGCACGAGGATTCGCGTGGTCAGCTGCGCCATGAGCTTGTACAGCTCGGTCGCGTAGGCGCTCCGCACCCCCTGCTGGCTGGGGGCGGCCGAGAAGGCACCGGGGGCGGCGGGGGCAATCGTGCTCATGTGCGCGCCAGGATCGTGTCGGTGAACTCCTGGGGCTCGAGGGCCTGGAGCTCCTGGCCGTCGTGAGGTGCGGTCAGCGCGAAGAACATGGTCTCCAGCGGGCTGACGACGAGTTCGAGCCGGCGGATCAGGACGCGCGCATCGCCGAGGGCGGCGACGAGCTCGTCCATCTCCTCCTGCCGGGCGGCAAGGGCAAGGCCGCCCCGTGCCCCGCGCTGAACGCGCACCCGCGCGGCGTGAGCCGCGAGCTCGAGTGCCCGAGCGTCGTCGCTCGTGTACAGCGCGTAGGCCGAGCCGGGCGCCTGCGCTTCGAGCTCGCCCGCGGTGCCATCCCACACGACTCGGCCCTCGAGCAACACCGTGTACGAGTCGCACACCTTCTCCAGCTCACCGATGAGATGACTCGAGAGAAGGACCGCCACCCCTTCGGCGGCCAGCTCACAGACGAGCTTGGCTACGGCGCGCGCGCCGGCCGGGTCGAGCCCGCTGGTCGGCTCGTCCAGCAGGAGCAGGCGCGGGCGGCGCAGGAGCGCCGCGGCGAGACCGAGTCGCTGGCGCATACCAGTCGAGTAGCCGCTCACCCGGTCCTCCGCCCGGACCGCCAGCCCGACTCGCTTCAGCGCGTCGTCGATTTCGCCTGGGCCCGCTCTTCCGTCGAGCTTGGCCAGCAACTTCAAGTTGGACCGCCCCGAGAGATACGGGTAGAAGGACGGCTCCTCGACGAACCCGCCCACCGATTCGAGCACATCACCACCAAGATGATCGAGTCGGTGACCGAGTAACTCGACCGTACCCTCATCGGGTCGGATCAAGCCGAACAGCATCCGCAAGAGCGTCGTCTTGCCGGCGCCGTTGGGGCCGAGCAGCCCGCGCACCTCCCCTGGGTCGATGACCAGATCGAGCCCGTCGACGGCCGTCACCGCACCGAAGCGCTTCACCAGTCCAGTCGCTCGGACCGCCTGCACGCCGGGGCAATATACAGAGGGCAACAGCAGGCCTTTCTAAGAGATGTCACATACTAGCCTCAAGCAATACGGTGGTCACAGGCCGGTAACACTTGGCTTCTGAGAGCGGCATAGGCTGCCGCTCCTGCCATGACGCCCGCCGCCGGGATCCGCGCGGGCTCCGCTGAACAACGCCGGAGGGATAGGTGTGAGGAGTCTGGTCACTATCCGGACGCGCAGGCGTCGACGCGGGCGACTGGTGCTCGCGCTCGCGCTCACCATTTGTGTCGCGGTAGTTGGTGTCGCATCCGCCGCGATCGGCGGGTTTAACCCGTTCGGCGATCAGCAGGTCTCTCAGACCTACGCCAACGGCATCTTGCTCCCCACCAACCAGTGGATCTCGCCCCTGGGCAGCCGCATCCTCGACAATAAGGCCCGTCTCGTTTCGAGCACGATCAGCCCCGACGGCCAGTACCTGGCGGCGCTCGGCTGGAACGATTTTCAGGGCTACCTGACGATCGTCGACCTCAAGACCGGGACGATCGTCCAGCAGACGGCGCTCAACGGGGACGCGAGCGGCGACGATCCGACGGTGGCCGCCGACGGGCCGCTGTTTACACCGGGCCCGTCCCCAGGCACCGAGACCCTCTGGGTTCCGCAGTCGGAGTTCGTGCAGAAGTTCAGCTTCAACGACAGCACTGGGACGGCGACCCAGGAGGCGTCAATCTTCCTGTGCGGCACGCCAAACGAACCCCCCAGCTACACATACTGCAGCGGCTACGACGACGCCGGAGAGTTCGGCGAGAACAGCACTGATGCGGCCCAGGTCGCCAACGGTGCCGAGCTGCCGTCCGGAATGGCGCTGTCGCCAGACGGCTCGAAGCTTTACGTCGCGCTCAACGGCGCGAACAAGCTTGGCGTGATCGACACAGCCACCGACACCGTGCTAGATGAGATCCCGGTCGGGAACGCGCCGCGCCAGGTCGTGCTGGCCGACAACGGCACGGTCGCCTACGTTTCGAACGAGGGGGGGCGGCCGGCCAAGTCGAGTGACAAATGCACGAACCTATCCGATGGGACGCCGATCGTGTCCAACTGCTCCACCGGTGGGGCGGCCACGGGGACGGTCTCGGTCGTCAACCTGAAGTCCGGCCTGGGCAGCGACCAGGGCACGGAAGCGCAGGAGATCCCGGTCGGCCTCGAACCGACGGCGCTCTATCAGGATGGCGACGCGCTGTTTGTCGCCAACTCCAACGACGACAGCATGTCGGTGATCGACGAGCAGACGAACCGCGTCACCCAGACGGTCAAGACAAACCCGGTCCCCGGTGCCGACGTCGGCAGCTACGCCAACGCAATCAACATGTCCGACCCCAACCATGTCCTGGTCAGCATCGGACGCGACAACGCGATCGCTGTGTACCGGTACAACGGCCTGTACCGGCCGATGCAGTATGTCGGGCTGCTTCCGACCGACTGGTATCCCGTGCAGGTCCAGCCCGACAGCGCCCTCGGCAAGGGCGCGATCGTGGTTACCAACGACAAGGGCATCGGCGCCCAGGGCCCCCAGACGGAACATGAGATCAACAAGGGCCCGTACGCGCCGCCGTCCTGCGGAAACCCATGTAGCACCTACCTTCCCGGACACAACACCTACGACGACACTGGGAGCGTGACCACGTTCACGATGCCGGGGGACGACCAGATCTGGCAGGACACCCAAACCGTCTTCACCGACAACGACTGGAATCAGATCAAGCCGATCAACCAAGGCGACTACGACACCGTCCCGAAGGTGATTCCGGCCCACCTCGGCGGATCCTCGCCGATCAAGCACATCGTGGTGATCGTCAAGGAGAACCGCACGTACGACCAGGTCCTGGGTGACCTGGGCGAGGGGAACGGAGATCCGGCCGACGCGCAGTTCGGGGAACAGGTCACCCCGAACCAGCACGCGCTCGCCCTGCGCTTCGGTGACCTGGACAACTTCTACGACGAGGGCACGCTCTCGGCCGACGGGCACAACTGGATCGTCCAGGCCGAGGCCAACGACTACGTCGAGAAGGAATTCGGGGCGTTCTACCGCTCGTATCCGTCTCAGGGTGGCGATTCCCTCGCCTACCAGCGCGACGGCTTCCTGTGGAACGCCGCCGAGAAGGCCGGGCTGAGCGTGCAGAACTTCGGGGAATACATCTACAACCCGTACAGCCTCCCGGCCGACGCGCCCGCTTGGGATCAGTGGTACGCGGAGTCACAGTGGCTTCAGGACGGACACAAGGGCGCCGAGCCGATCAGCGACCCATGCCAGTACACGAGAGTGCAATCGGACATTCCATCGCTTCAGGCGATCTCCGACCCCTGCTTCCCTAATTTCCAGCTCGCGATTCCGGACCAGTATCGCGTCGATCAGTGGCTCCCGGTGTTCCAGCAGCAGGAGCAGACCGGCCGCATGCCCAATCTCTCGTTCATGTGGCTGATGACCGACCACACCGGAGACACGGGTGTGAACGGCGGATCGAGCTCCGTCCCCGACCCAGTCGCCCAAGCCGCCGACAACGACCTCGCCGTCGGCCGCGTGGTTGACGCGATTTCCCACAGCCGCTTCTGGAAGAGCACGGCGATCTTCATCGTCGAGGACGACACGCAGAACGGCGTCGACCACGTCGACGGCCACCGCGGGCCGGCGTTCGTGGTCAGCCCGTACTCGGCACCCGGGGTGGACAACGATTACTACACGCAGCTCAACATGGTCAAGACGATCGAGCAGATCCTCGGCATCCACCCGATGAACCAGGAGGACCTGGCGGCGGAACCGATGTACGACGCGTTCACCGAGCACCCGGACTTCGCGCCCTATGACGTGCAGCCGAGCCAGATCCCGCTAAACCTGGGCGCGCCGGGCGGGCCGACCACGCTCACCTCACCCCCGGCCGACGCCACGCCAGCCGAGCGCAAGGCGTTCCGGCCGCAGGGCATCGTCCCGGCGAACATGAAGTCGATGTATGAGACCTGGGAGTCCTGGCTCAAGCAGCAGGCGGCCGAGGGCCACTTCGACGGACCGGACAAGGTCAACCCGCAGCTCCTGAACCGATTCGACTGGTACTCGGCGCACAACTGGCGGGTTGCATACCCGGGCGATCCGAAGATCTACAAGCCTGACCAGGTGCCCGGGCGGAATCTGCCGGCGGCGTATCTGGGCGACGACTGACCGGGACCGCGGCCGCTAGCGCGGCGAGAGCTTGCACGCGGCCATCACGCAGGGAACCTGGCCCGAGTCGAGCGCGGGGGTCGTGAGCGGCGCGGGCGGATCGGGCTGGGCGCGCATACCCTGGATGATGATCTCGAGGTAGCGCCGCCAGAGCTCGGGCTCGACGTCGCGAGCCGAGTCGAGGATCGTGGTCAGCATGAGCACGAGCATCGGGAGATCCTCGGGCTGAAAATCGGACCGGAGCGCCCCGGCGTCCTTGGCGCGCTGAACGAGCTTGGCGCCGAGCGGAAACATGCGAGCGCGAGTCTGGGCCACGCGCTGAGCACCGTCCGGGGTACCGAGGATGATCTGCCGGAAGGCGCGGTCGCAAGCCTGCATCTCGAGGTTGCGCCGTAGGAAACCGGTCAGGCCCTGCCACGGATCGGGATCGTCGAGGCCCTCTTCCATCAGGGCGATGAGCTGGGCGATCTGCTGTTCGAACAGCTCCTCGACGAGCTGGGTCTTCTCGGGAAACCGTCGGTACACGGTGCCCACTCCAACGCCCGCGTGATGGGCTACGTCGTTGAGCGTGACGCCCAGGCCCTGCTCGGCAAACAGCTCCCGCGCGGCGTCGAGAATCCGCTGGCGGTTGCGTTCGGCGTCCTTGCGAAGCGGACGCTCCGGGGCCTCGGTTCCGGTCATACCCGGAGGATAGCAAAAGTGGATTGACACTATCCACTTTTCTGCTAGGCTTCGTCTTAATCGGATACGACATATCCATTTGACGAGACGCGGAGCCCGCGATGTCCGCACTGAAAACCAAGTCAAGCCCCGCCAAGAAGCCGCGGTCTGACCGGCGGCCAAGGATCGGGCGCCAGCTGATCACGCTGGCACTGCTGGCGGCGCTGGCCGTGGCGTTGCTCGCGGCAGTGCCGGGGCTGCGTGGCGTGGTGCGGGAGATCCGGCACATGAGCCCGATCTGGCTGGCAATCGCGATCGCCCTGGAACTCGCGTCAGACATCAGCTTCGTCGTGCTCTTCCGGCGCTTCTTCGATCGCCTGTCCGGGCGTGACGCGCGCGCGCTGGCGTGGACCGAGCAGGCGACGGGAGCCTTGCTACCCGGCGGTGGCGCCGGCGGGCTGGCCGTCGGCGGCTGGCTGATCCACCTGGCCGGCGCGCCGGTTGACTGGATCGTCCGCCGCTCCGGCGGCGTGTTCTTCCTGACCAGCGCGGTCAACGGCGCGACGGTGATTCTCGCCGGACTCGCGCTGACGCTCGGCGCCGGCGGTCCGCACGGTTTCACGCGCGCCGGGTTGCCGGCCCTGCTTGTCGCGATCAGCATCGCCGCTGTCGCCGCCCTTCCGTTGATCGTCCGCTCGCGGCCGGGCACGCCACGTTGGATCCGCGGGATCAGCGCCGGCGTGAGCGACGCCGAGCAGTCCACGTTCCGCCACCCGAGCTGGCGACTCCTCGGTTCCATCGGATATCTGTGCTTCGACATGGCGGTCCTGTGGGCGTGTCTCGCCGCGGTGGGCGAGACGGCCAGCGTCCCGGCACTCGTCCTGGCCTACAACATCGGCTACCTCGCCAACGCCCTGCCCGTTCCTGGCGGGATCGGGGTGCTCGATGCCGGCCTGGCCGGCGCACTCGTCCTGTACGGAGTCTCGCCGACCCATGCCGCGGCGGCGGTTCTCGTCTACCACGCGATCGCCCTGTGGGTTCCAGGTTCCGGCGGACTGTTTGCCTACCTGCGCCTCCGCCCTCGATTGCTCAAGAATCGCCAAACGCACAGCGAGGACTTGACGGGCGACCGTCAGAGGCAATACGGTCGCGCTCGATGCGACAGAGAGTCGCGTTCTTCTGCGTTGGCCTCTGCGCAGCGCTGAGCGGTTGTGGGGGCACGAGCCACAGCTCGTCCTCACACACGACCAGCACGAGCACGACGACACCTGTCGCTTCCACGGCGGCGACAGGGACGACAGCGGCGGCCGGCATCACCGGACGCATACTCACCGACAACGAGCTGAAGGGATTCAGCGGATCCCCCGGACCGGTCTACACCAGCGTGCGGAACTGGCTGAACTCCGAGGAGGACAACACCCTAAGCGCCGATGAGGCCAGGTTGACACCGGGAGCGCATGGCTTCAGCTACCTCGCGGGCGGGCAGGGCGGGATCAACGTCGCGTTCGTCAAGGGGCCGTACTACTACGTGGTAGGGCAAGAGGTGGGCCCCGGTCCGTCTTCGGTCCCGTCGGACCTGGGCAACCTGATCGCCGCCGCCCAGCACCTGTATCACCGGGTGAGCGCCTAGATCCGGTCAGGCCGCCTGCGGCGCGGCGATCAGCTGATCGATCCAGTCCCCACCGATCTGCTTTGTGGTCGCGTTGATGCGGTTCCAGGCGTTGATCCCGGCGATTGCGACGACCAGGGCGGCGAGCTGAGGCTCCTCGTAGTGGCGGGCCGCCTCGTTCCACACCTCGTCAGAGACGGCCTCGGGGCGATCGGCGAGCCGGGTTGCCGCCTCGGTCAGCGCCAGCGCGGCGCGCTCGGCGTCGGTGAAGTAGGGAGCCTCGCGCCACGCGGCGACGGTGAAGATGCGCTGGTCGGACTCGCCGGCGTGCTTGAGCTCACGCGTGTGAATATCGACGCAGACTCCGCAGCCATTGATCTGGCTGGCGCGGAGCTCAACGAGCTGGATGGTCGTCTCGGGTAGCCCCGACTGCTTGACGGCGTTTGCGAGCCGCTGAAGCGCTGCCCGCGCTCCGGGAACGGTCTGGGCCGGGTTGTCAATTCGCGGTTGCATGTTCATCCTCCGGCTTGGTTGATGACTTCTTGGTCTACTGGTATGACACGACGGCGGCGCAAGATGTGACCAACCGATGAGTCCAGACCAGACTGGCGGTCCTAACTCACGAGCGTCGAGAGGCGAACCGAATTCCCGGAGGTGGACGATGGCCGACCACACGGTTGGAACCCGCGAGCAATGGCAGGCGGCGCGCGACGAGCTGGCCGCGCTCGAGGCGCAGTACGCCGAGCTCGGAGAGAAGGTGACCCAGCAGCGCCGGCAGCTTCCGTGGGTGCGGGTGGAAAAGGGGTACGTGTTCGACACCGACGAGGGACAGAAGACCTTGGGCGAGCTGTTCGAAGGGCGCTCGCAGCTGCTGGCCTACAACATCATGTTCGGACCCGACTACACACTCGGGGCATGCCCGGGGTGCACGAGCCTGGGCGACGAGCTCAGCGGTCCGCGCGTCCACCTGAACCATCGCGACGTGACGCTGATCTGCTTCTCGCGTGCGCCGATCGACCGGCTCACCGCCTACAAGGAGCGGATGGGATGGGAGTTCCCGTACGTCTCGACCTACGGAAGTGATTTCCCGTTCGACTTCGGTCTCGCCCTCAAGCCCGAACAGGCACGGAACGTGTCCCAGATCCAGGAGATCGTCGAGAGCCCTCCGGAATGGCTCCAGGAGTGGTCCCGTCAGATCGGCGCCAAGCTCGAAGACGGCCTGCGTGAGGCCCCCAGCTTCATCGCGTTCGCGCGCGAGAACGGGGCTATCTACCACACCTACACGGTGCAGGCGCCCGATCCATTCGTCGCCCCGTACCACGCCTTCCTGCTCGCGCGGACGCCGAAGGGCGGGGCGCTAGAGGAGACGAGCACCCGGCGCAAGGACGAGTACCCCGATTCAGACATCGGCGGGCCTGCCTCGCGACTCTAGAGCCGCGGCGTGAGCCAGTCCACGATTGTGCGCGAGGCTCCTTCGGGATCTTGGAGGATCGGATTGTGATGCCAGCTCTCGACGACCCGCAATTCGATCAGCGGCGAGGACTCGGCGAGCCGCGTCCATGTCCGCTCCCTCGTCTCGCGCGTCTCGCGCGGGTTCCCGCACGCGATCAAGAGCGTCGGGACCTTGATCGCCTCGGCTCGGGCGCGAACGTCATGATCGACTGAGCCGAGTAGCAGGTCGGCCATCCGGTCGGCGCGTGCGCGCTCGCGGACCTCGCCGTCGGTCTCGGCGAACACGTCGCGGATGTACGCCTCGAAGGCCGGGGTGACCTCGCCCCCGATCATCGTCGCGAGCTCCCGGAACGCCGTGTCCCAGTCGGCGAAGCGGAGCGCGTTGGCTTCCAGCCACGCGACGAGCTCGGCCCGCCCCGACGTCACGGGCATGCCGAGCTCGGCGTAGTCGTCGGGGGCGCGAAAGCCACCGTCGATCAACACCGCCGCGCCGAACCCCGCCGGCGGGTCCGCGGCGACGCCCATCGCCACGTAGGAGCCGAGCGAATGGCCGACGATCGCGCGGCATCCACACGCCTCCGCCGCCGCCCGCGCCAGACCGACCAGGCGCTCCGACGTGCACGGATCGAGCGGCGCCGAGCTCCCGGAACCTGGAGGATCGACCGCCACGCCCCGGAACGGAAAGAACGGAGCGATCGAATCGAAGTACGCCCGCGAAGAGCCGAGCCCGGGCCAGAGCAGGATGCCCGTCCGTGCGGAGTCGCCCCACTCTCGAATCGCCAGCCCGTTGATGACCCGGTCGCCCACGACCGGCAACCTACCGCACAATAAGCTCCGCGCGTGAAGCGCTGCTTCGTCGTCCCCCACACGCACTGGGACCGCGAGTGGTACCTGCCGTTCGAGCAATTCCAGCTCAGGCTCGGCGCCGTCGTCGACGAGGTCCTCGACGTGCTCGAGCGCGATCCGGGCTTCACGTCGTTCACGCTCGACGGCCAGGCGGTCGTGCTCGAGGACTACCTGGACGCGCGACCCGAGAACGAGGGGCGGCTTCGTGCGCTGCTGGCGGCAGGACGACTCGAGGTCGGCCCGAGCTACGTCCTGCCCGACGAGCTGCTCGTGGCCGGCGAGTCGCTCGTGCGCAACCT
>DATJUA010000188.1:0-4144 GCA_035502815.1 Solirubrobacteraceae bacterium | reverse complement strand
GACGCGCTGAAACGTCTCGATGCCGCCCGGCGCGAAAAGCGAGCCCTCTCGATCGGCCTCGCCGGCAACGCCGCCGAAGTGCTGCCCGAACTGGTCCGCCGCGGGGTTTCGGTGGATGTGGTCACGGACCAGACATCCGCCCACGACCCACTCAACGGCTACATCCCCGCCGGTCTCACCCTCGAACAAGCTGATGCGCTGCGCCAGACCAATTTTGACGACTATCTCAGACGGGTCGGCGAATCCGCCGTGGCCCACGTCGGCGCGATCCGCGCGCTGGCCGCCGCCGGCTCGGAGGCGTTCGACTATGGCAACGCGCTGCGCGGGCTGGCGTTCGAGCACGGCGATGCCGAGGCGTTCTCCTATCCGGGATTCGTGCCGGCCTACGTCCGGCCGCTGTTCTGCGAGGGCAAGGGCCCGTTCCGCTGGGTCGCGCTGTCGGGCGATCCGGCCGACATCCACGCCACCGACCGGGCGATCCTCGACCTGTTCGGCGACCAGGAGCACATCGCGCGCTGGATCAAGCTCGCCTCTGAGCGCGTGCACTTCCAGGGCCTGCCGGCGCGGATCTGCTGGCTCGGGTACGGCGAGCGGCACCTGGCCGGACTGCGCTTCAACGAGATGGTCGCCTCCGGAGAGGTCAAGGCCCCGATCGTGATCGGGCGCGACCACCTCGACACCGGCTCGGTTGCCTCGCCCCAGCGCGAGACCGAGGCGATGGCCGACGGGTCGGACGCGATCGCCGACTGGCCGCTTCTGAACGCGATGGTGAACACGGCGTGCGGCGCGAGCTGGGTGTCGATCCACCACGGTGGCGGGGTCGGGATGGGCAAGTCGATCCATGCCGGCCAGGTGTGCGTGGCCGACGGCACCGACCTGGCGGCGCAGCGGATCGAACGGGTCCTGAAGGCCGATCCCGGGCTCGGGATACTGCGCCACGCGGACGCCGGCTACGAAGAGGCGGTCACGGCGGCCGAGCGCCACGGGTTGCGGATCCCCATGGCGGCTGAGTGAGGCGCCGGCGCCGAGCCGTCATGCCCCGACGAACGCCCCCGCGCCCATGTGCAACGTGACAAACCGCCCCGCCCGGCGGCCGCGTTGGCGACATAAGCATCGACCGAATGCTTACGTCGCCAAGGGGGTGGCCGCGAAGCCAGGTTTGGCGGGTTTTGCAGGGCGCCGGCGCGGCTCCGGCCCCGGCGCTCAGG
This sequence comes from Solirubrobacteraceae bacterium, assembly GCA_035502815.1. Taxonomy (GTDB): domain Bacteria; phylum Actinomycetota; class Thermoleophilia; order Solirubrobacterales; family Solirubrobacteraceae; genus Palsa-465. The sequence continues at coordinate 2,936 of DATJUA010000188.1, read as the reverse complement.
ACCGGCGCCGGACGTGACCACGTCGTTCGACCACGCCGCCCAGGTGCTGACGCCCCCCGAGCCTGGCCTCGAGTACCTGCGGGCCGACCGGGCGAAAGAGCTCGGCCTCGAGCCGGGGGGGATCACCGTCGAACACGGCCGGATCTCGGCCCTCGAGCCGACCAAAGACGCGAACATCCATGTCGACGCCACCGGTTGCGCCCTCCTCCCGGGCCTGGTCGACTGTCACACCCACCTGCCGTTCGCGGGCTGGCGCGCGGAGGAGTACGAACAGAAGGTCACCGGCGTTCCGTACGAGGAAATCGCGAAAGCCGGCGGCGGGATCAGGTCCTCTGCCCGCGCCCTGCGGGAGGCCCCGGACGAGGCCGTGCTCGCGCAGGCCCAGCAGATCGCCGGCGAGATGCTCCGCGCCGGCACGACCACGTTCGAATGCAAGTCCGGGTATGGACTGTCGACCGCCGGCGAACTGCGCTCACTGCGCCTCGCGACCGCACTCGAGCACCTTGTCGACCAAACGACGACCCGCACCGCGCTGCTCGCGCACGCCGTTCCGGACGGCTACACGACCGCGACCTGGATGGACGAGGTCGAGGCGATGATCCCCGAGGCGATCGCCCAGGCCGGCGTCACCGCGCTCGACATCTTCGTCGAGTCGATCGCCTTCGGGCTCGACGACCTGGATCGCATGGGCACGCTGGCCGAACAGCACGACCTCACCCTTCGCGCCCACGTCGAGCAGTTCACGACGATGCGCTCGGTACCGATCGCCCTCAGCCACAACGCCCGCTCGCTTGACCACCTGGCGGCCATCCACCCCGACGACATAGCCCCGCTGGCAAGATCGCAGACCGCCGCCGTCCTCCTCCCCGGCGCCGAGTTCATGGGTAGCGAGGCGACGGCTCCCGCGAGAGCGCTCATCGACGCCGGCGCGATCGTCGTGCTCGCCACCGACGGCAACCCGGGCACCTCGCCGATCTTCTCGCTCCCAACCATCATCGGCCTCGCGGTGCGCCGGTACGGATTGAGCACGAAGGAGGCGCTCCTGGCCACGACCCTCAATGCGGCCTACGTGCTCAACCAGCAAAGCAACCTGGGCTCGATCGAGGAAGGCAAGCGCGCCGACGTGATCATGCTCGACTGCCCCGCCGAGCACGTCGCCTACCGCCTCGGGCGCGATCCGGTGGCCGCCACGTTCGTGGCCGGCGAACCGGTTTACGTGCGCCCGGACGCGGCGTGGCGGATCATGGAGGGGTGAGCTTCGGATCCGTGGACGCGGCGCAGGCCTTCCCGCTCGGCGCCGCCGTCACGCTCGAGCAGCTGGACCTCGACCCCCATCCGGTCCTGGCCGACCTGCGAGGGAGCGAGCCGGTGTCGTGGTTGCCGGCGCTGAACGGCTGGCTGGTGACGCGCTACGACCTGGCCGTCCAGGTGATGCGCGACGCCGAAACCTTCACCGTCGATGACCCCCGTTTCTCCACCGCACAGGTCGTCGGCCCGAGCATGCTGAGCCTCGACGGCGACGCCCACGCGCGCCATCGCGCGCCGTTCGCGCCGCCGTTCCGGCCACGCGCCGTGCGTGAACGCTTCGCTCAAACCACGGCCGACGAATCAAACCGCCTGATCGACGAATTCGAGCCAGACGGAACGGCCGAGCTCAGGCGCGCCTTCGCCGGACCGCTCGCCGCGTCGATCATGGCGCGAGCCCTCGGGCTCGAGCAGGATGAAGTGACGACCATGCTCGGCTGGTACGACGCGATCGTCGCCGCCGTCACCGAGGTCACCGCGGGTCACCGGGTCCCGTCCCGGGGCAGCGAGGCGTTCGACGCGCTTCACGACCGCCTGGACGCCGTGATCGCCAAAGGACCTGACGCGTCGCTGCTCGGCGCCGCGGCTGGACAAAAAGACCTGACCACCGAGCAAATCGTCTCCAACGCCGCCGTGCTCCTGTTCGGCGGGATCGAGACGACCGAGGGCATGATCGTCAATGCTCTGCTCGACCTGCTCGAGCACCCCGAGCTGCTCGCCTGGATCGGGCGTGATCGAAGCCGTCTGGACGCCGCGCTCGAGGAGTCGCTCCGGCTCGAGCCCGCCGCCGCGGTCGTCGACCGCTACGCCACGACCGCGACCGAGCTCCGGGACGCCCGGATCGGCCGGGGCGAGCTCGTCCGCGTCTCGATCAGCGCCGCGAACCGCGACCCGGCGGTCTTTCCCGACCCCAACCGGTTCGACCCGGGCCGGCTCAGCCGCACTACCGCGAGCCGCCGCCACCTCACCTTCGCCCACGGTCCGCACGTCTGCCTGGGGGTTCACCTGGCCCGGCTCGAGGCCCGCACCTCGCTCGAGACGATCCTGGCCCGACTGCCCGGCCTGCAGATCGATCCGCATCGCCCGCCTCGGGTCCGAGGGCTGGTGTTCCGCAAGCCACCCGCGCTGCATGCGGTCTGGAGCGATCACTAGCCGGACCCTGGAAGCGCACATCAAGAGTGCGCCCACCTCCAGCACGCTCCGAGCGCGCTGGCCTTCATTTTCACCCACACAGCGCGGCGTCCCCCTTGTCTGAAATAGTGCCGCCTGGGTGCGGCGGTTCGCGACAGTCCTAGTGGTGGTGGCGCTGGCGGCTGCGGCGATCGCCATCGTCCCTGCGGGCGCGGTCGGCGCCGCCACGGACACGCCGACCACGGCGGCGGGCAGCCCGCTGACCCTCCAGGTCAGCGGCACGGCGGTCGGTCGCCCCGTCGCGCCGGGATTCGTCGGCCTGTCGGTCGAGTTCCCCGCCGTGCGCACGTACACGGGACTGAACCCGAACGCGATCAATCCGGTGTTCGTCCAGCTGATCCGGAACCTCGCCCCCGGCGAGGCGCCGGTGGTGCGCATCGGCGGCAACAGCAGCGACGCGACGTGGTTGCCGGCGGCGGGCGTGCATCCGACGCCCGGGA
>DATJUA010000187.1:0-19843 GCA_035502815.1 Solirubrobacteraceae bacterium | reverse complement strand
CGCGCCGAGCTGCGTGTCCGGCTCGGCCGGGTCCGCCGGCACGAGCGACCCCGCGAACGACACCAACCGCTCCGACAGCGGCTCCAGCAAAGCGCGCTCCACGACGACCCGCGACCCCGCGTGGCAGGTCTGGCCCGCGTTGTAGAAGATTCCCCACCCGATCGCCTGAGCGGCTGCATCGAGATCCAAAGCATCGGCCAGGACGACGTGCGGGCTCTTACCGCCGAGCTCCAAAGAAACAGCCTTGCCGTTCGATTCCCCGGCGTAGACGAGAAAGCGCCGGCCCACGGACACGGAGCCGGTGAACGCGATCTTGTCAACCAACGCGTGTCGTCCCAGCGGCTCGCCGGCTTCCGACCCGAATCCCGGCACGACATTCAAGACCCCATCGGGCACGCCCGCCTCCGCGGCCAGCGAGGCCAGCGCGAGCGCGGTCAAAGGCGACTGCTCGGCCGGCTTCAACACGACCGAGTTCCCAACCGCGAGCGCCGGCGCGAGCTTCCAGGCCGTGATGATCAGCGGGTAGTTCCACGGGACGACCGCGCCGATCACCCCGAGCGGCTCGCGCCCGACCAGTGCCAGCGCGTCGGCGCCGGTCGGGGCGATCTCCCCGTACACCTTGTCGATCGCCTCGGCGTACCAGGCGAAGCAGTTGCGCGCACCCGGCACGTCCACCCCGCGCGCGTCGCTGATCGGGTGCCCGACGTCGGCCGACTCGAGCTGGGCGAGCTCCTCGGCATGCGAATCGATCAGCGCGGCGAGCCGCAGCAGCACGCGACCCCGCTCGCGCGGGTCGGCCCGCGCCCAACCCCCGTCGTCGAACGACCGCCGCGCCGCGCGAACCGCCCGATCGACGTCCTCGGTGCCGCCCCGTGCGACCGAAGCGAGAACGCTCCCGTCCCGAGGAGAGACATCGTCGAAAACACGCCCGTCGGCCGCCGCGACGAACCGTCCGTCGATGAATGCTTCCGTCCTCAGGCCTCGACCGCCTGATCTCCGACGGCGTAGTAAGAGACGGCCTCCTCGTCCAGCACCACGCCCAGCCCCGGCGCATCGGGCACGGCGACCATGCCGTCACCCGACAGCGCCACCGGCTCGGCGAGCATGAAGTCGCGCCGCTCGAGCGTCCACCCAGGCGGGTCGTACGGGAACTCCAAAAACGGCCCGCCGCCGACCCCCGCGCACACGTGCAGGTTGGCCAGCAGCCCGATCCCGTTCGTCCACGTGTGGGGGGTGAACCACCGGTTGCGCCGCAGCGCCAGCTCGGCCAGCGTGCGAGCGCCCGAGATACCGAGGGCGAGCACGACATCGGGCTGGAACACGTCGAGCGCGTCGGCCTCCAAAACGGAAACAAGCTCGGCGAACGTCCGCGCCATCTCCCCACCGCCAATCCGCACCCCGGTCGCAGACCGCAGCATCTGCATCCCGCGCACATCGTCACCCGGCAGCGGCTCCTCGACCCACAGCACGCCGTAGGACCGCAGTCGCTCGAGTACCCGCCGCGCGTCAACCGGCCCGAGACCTCGCTCGATATCCCCCGGCATCCGCCACCACTGGTTGAGGTCGACCATGATCTCGAGCGCGTCGCCGATCGCCGCGCGCACCGCCGCCACCACGGCCAGGCCCTCGTCGATCCGGTCGCGCGCGATCCTCACCTTGACCGCGCGGAACCCCTCGTCAACCAAAACATGAGCGTCCTGCGCCCGCCGGCCCGGATCGCCCAGCGAGCCCCACGAGGCGTACGCGGGCACCGCGTCAGCCGAGCCCCCCAGCAGCGTCGCCACCGGCAGATCGCACGCCTTGCCCAGGAGATCCCACAGCGCGGCCTCGAACGGCCAGTACCGCCCCGCGTGGAACGAGAACGTCTCGAGCGCCTGGGCATGCCGGGCAATGGCGAGTGGGTCTCGGCCCACGAACCCCGAAACAAAATCCTCAAAGCCGTTCATCGTGTCGCCGCTGCCGATCCCAACCAGGCCCGCGTCGGTCTCCACGCGGACGATCGTGGCCTCGAACGACCGGCGCGGGGTCGGATCCCAGGCGGCCAAGAACGGCGGGTCCAACGGCAGCATGAGTCGCTGAAGTCGGATCGCCGTGATCCGCACCTAACGCTCCCCCCCGTAGAACGGACTCGTGACCGAATCGCGTCGGGCCACGAGCGAGCGGGCCGCCTCGGGATCCCGACCGTTCATCGCCTGGCGCAGAGCATTCAGCGTCGCCGTCCGCGCGGCGCCCCGCACCGCGGTCTCGTCCGAGGCGCCCGGGTCGATCCACACGCACACGAGCACGACGAGTTCTCCACTGGGCGCGATCAGCTCCTCGGCCACCGCGTCGAGCACGCCCTGGGCGATCCCCAGCTGTCCCGCGCCCCACGTGATCGTCTGGTGGCGTTCCTCCAGCGCGGTCGCCTTGTTGATCATGATCGTCGGAGGCCACACCGGCTCGTAGCTGTCCTGACTCTCGCCGACCACGACCATGATCGGCGTGTGTCCGGGCGAGGGCGTGGTCAGCGTCCCGAGCACCGCTGCTGCCGTCGGAGACCCGCGCGCGCCCACGACGACGTTCACGTGACAGCCATTCGGCCCGGGATCGCCTCCCCAGCCCTCTCCGACGAGTCCGTCGTATTGACCACGTGGATGAGGGAGCGTCATGAGACCCCGACTCCGGCCAGCGCCTCGTCGATCACCACGACCGACCGCGCTCCCTCGCCGCGGCGCAGCCGATCGAGCGCGCCCTCCACACCGTCGAGCGCGATCAGGTCCGACACGACCTCACCCAGTTGGAGTCGACCGTCGACGACGAGTCGCGCCAGGCTGTCGATCGCGGCGTGGACATCGGTCGAGCCGTAATAGCTCCCGGTGATCGTCTTCTCGGACAGGAACTCGATCGCCGGCACCGACACCTCGACGCCGACGGGCGCCACGCCAACGACCACCGCGGTCCCGCCCGGCGCCAGGACGTCCCACGCCTGGCGGATCGTCTCCGGGCGCCCGACCACCTCGAATGCGTGCTCGACCCCGCCGCCGGTCAAGGCCCGCACCTCCTCGACCACGTGCGCACCGTCGGCCGCGCGCAACGCATGCGTGGCGCCCCGCCGCACGGCCAGCTGCAACTTTCCCGGATCGACGTCGACCGCCACGATCGTCCCGGCGCCGGCCAACCGCGCGCCGGCGATCACCTGCAAGCCGACGCCGCCGCAACCAATCACGCACACACTCGCGCCGACCCGCACAGCAGCACGGTTCACCGCGCCGATCCCGGTCACCACCCCACACCCGAGTAACGACGCCTGCCAGAGCGGAATCGACGCCGGCAGCCGTACCGCTCCACCCGCGGGCACGACCGCGAACTGGGCAAAGCACGCCACCATCAGCCCATGCTGCAACACCGTCCCGTCAACACCTCGCAGCCGCGACGTCCCGTCCATCAGCACGCCCGCCACGCCGAACCGCGCCGCCGTCTCGCACAACGTCCGGCGCCCAGCCCGGCACGCCCCGCACACGCCGCACGACGGGACGAAGCAGAACGCGACGTGGTCGCCGACCGACAGATCGTCGACCCCGTCGCCCACCGCCTCGACGACGCCGGCGCCCTCGTGCCCCAGCACCATCGGGAAGCGTCCCGCGCCCAAGAGGCCGTCGGCCAGGTGCACGTCGGAGTGACACACCCCGGCGGCCGCCACCCGCACGAGCACCTCACCTCGCCGGGGCGGGGCCAGCGTCACGCGCTCGACCGCCACCGACTGTCCGGGCGAGCGCAGCACGACGGCTCGCATCTCCAGAACGGCGGCGCCGGACGGCGCCTCCGCCGCCGGAGCCGAAATGGCGGCGGCGCTACTCGCCGGCGCCGCCAACCGGGACCTCCTTGGCCTGGAGGTGTCGCAGCTCCTCGAGCGGGATGTGGCAGCGGATCGCGTGCCCGGGCTCGGACTCCGCCAGGGGCGGCTCGGTGTTCACGCAGATGTCACCCAGGAAGCGCGGGCAGCGGGTGTGGAACACGCAGCCGGTGGGCGGGTTGGCCGCGCTCGGGATCTCTCCCTCCAGCCGGATTCGGTCGCGCCCCGAGCCGTTCTCGAGCGTCGGCACCGCCGACAGCAGCGCCTCGGTGTACGGGTGGTGCGGCGCCTCGAACACCTGATCGGCCGAGCCCGTCTCCATCAGCCGGCCGAGGTACAGGACCGCGATCCGGTCAGATAGGTATCGCACGACGCCCAGGTCGTGGCTGATGAACAGGTAGCTCACGTGCTCGCGGCGCTGGAGGTCGTTCAGCAGGTTCAGGATCGCGGCCTGAACCGACACGTCAAGCGCCGAGGTCGGCTCGTCGCAGACGACGATCTTCGGATCCCCGGCGAACGCGCGAGCGATCGCGACCCGCTGCTTGAGGCCGCCGGATAGCTGCGCGGGGCGCATCGGCAGGTAGCGCTCGGCCAGCCGCACCTCCGACAGCAGCGATCGCAGGCGCGTCGCGAGCGCGTCGCCGCGGTAGCCGCCGAGCTTCGACAGCGCGCGCGAGAGCAGCCGCCGGATCGAGTGGCGCCGGTTCAGTGCGGAGTCGGGGTTCTGGAAGACGATCTGGAGCGTCTTCTGCTGCTCGTGCGTCCGGTGGTCGGCGGTGGCCGCGAGCGGCGCGCCCTCGATCGCGAGCATCGCTCCCTGGTCGGGCGGCGTCAGCCCGAGCAGCACGCGCGCGAGCGTCGTCTTGCCGCTGCCCGATTCGCCCACCAGCCCGAGCGTCTCGCCCGCCCGGACCTCGAGGCTCACGTCGACCAACCCGTGGATCGTCTCGCCCTCCATATGGAACGTCTTGGAGACGTCCTCGGCGCTCACCAGCACCTCGCGCGGGGCGGTGCCGTTCGCGGCCGGCTCGGGCTCGGCCTTGACGATGCGCGGAAGCGTCTGGGCACGCTCGTAGAAGTGGCAGCGAGAGCGCCGAGTCGGGTTCATCTCATACAGAGGCACCTCGCCGGACCGGCACCGGTCCTCGACCAATCCGCACCGCTCGGCGAACACGCAACCGTTGACGGCGTCGCCTGGTCCGGGCGGGAAGCCGGGGATCGTGTCGAGCGTCTCCCGGTTCTTGGCCGTGCCCCGGCGAGGGATGCAGCGCAGCAGACCGACGGTGTACGGGTTGCGCGGGTCATCGAACACCTCGCGCGCCGGCCCGGTCTCCATCAGCTCGCCGGCGTACAGGACGCCGACCCGATCGCACATCTTCGCGATCACCGCGAGGTTGTGGCTGATGAACAACAGCGACGTGCTGAACTCGCTGCGCAGAGCGGACACCAGGTCGAGCACCTCGGCCTCGACCGTCGCGTCCAGAGCGGTGGTCGGCTCATCGAGGATCAGCAGCGAGGGCTCGGCCGCGAGCGCCATCGCGATCACCACGCGCTGGAGCATGCCGCCCGACAGCTGGTGCGGATAGCGGTTCATGACGCCGGCCGGGTCCGAGATCCGCACCTTCTCGAGCATCCCTTGGGCGCGCTCCAGCGCCTGCTCCTTGGACACGCCGTCGATCTCGAACACCTCCGCCACCTGGCGCCCGACCTTGATCGTCGGGTTCAGCGCGCGTCCGGGCTCCTGGTAGACCATCGACACCGTGTCCGCGCGGAGCTTGCGCAGCTGCTCGCCACGCATCGCGAGCACGTCGCGTCCGTCGATCTCGATCTTGCCCTGGCTGACCCGGCCGTTGCGAGCCAGGTAGCGCACGACGGCCAGCGCGATCGTCGACTTGCCCGAGCCCGACTCCCCCACCAGCCCGTAGGACTCGCCCCGCCCGATCCGGAAGGACACGTCGCGCACCGTGGTCAGGTCGCGCCCGCGCACCCGGTAGGTGATGTCGATGTTCTCGACCGTGAGGGCGTCGGGCGCCGGCGTGCTCATCGCTCGAGCACCCCCTCGACCGCGTCGGAGATCAGGTTCACCGCGACGACGAGCGAAGCGATGGCCAGCGCGTCGAACACCACCTCCCACCAGAAGCCCGCCGCCACCTGTCCGTAGTTCGTCGCGACCTCGAGCCCCCAGTCCGACGATGGGGGCTGGATGCCCAGTCCGAGGAAGGACAGCGTGGCGACGGCGAACACCGCGTAGCCGAGGCGGACCGTGAACTCGACGGTGATCGGCGCGAGTACGTTGGGCAGGATCTCGACGAACATGATGTAGAACGAGCTTTCGCCCCGCAGCTGCGCCGCCGACACGTAGTCGAGCTCGCGCTCGAGCAGCACCGCGGCGCGCACCGTGCGCGCGATCAGCGGCGTGAACAGCAGGCCGATGACGATGATCAGCTCGAGGTTCGAGCGCCCGAGCCCGTAGCTCGCGATGATCGCGGTGACCACGACGGGGAGCGCCAGGAACGCCTCGACGAACCGCCCGAGGACGTCATCCACGATGCCCCGGAAGTACCCCATGACGAGACCCACCGCCGTGCCCAGGATCGTGCCGAGCAGCGTGGCCAGCGGCGCGACGATCAGCAGGTCGCGCGACCCGGTGAGGACGCGCGAGAAGATGTCCCGCCCGAGCTGGTCGGTGCCGAAGATGTGCGCGCTCGACGGCGCCTTGTTGATCGCGAACAGGTTCTGCGCGTCGGGGTTCTGGGGCGCGATCGAGCTCCCGAAGACCGCGCATACGATCCACCACAGCAGGATCAGCGCCCCGACGATGAACAGCGGCGAGCGGACGAGCTCGCGCAGCATCTCGCGCCGGACCGTCTTGCGGCCGGCGGACAGCGCGGCGGCCGACTCGATCGGGACCGTGGTGACGCTCATTCAGCCGCCTTCAGCCGGATTCGCGGGTTGAGCATCGAGAACAGGACATCCGCGCCGATCGTCACCACCATGTACACCGCGCCGATCGTCAGCACGCACGCCTCGAGCATCGGGAAGTCCTTCTGCTGGGCCGCCTGGTAAGTGAGCTGGCCAATGCCCTGGTAGCGGAAGATCGTCTCGACCACGACGAGGCCGCCGATCAGGTACCCGGTCTGCGTGGCCACGACGGTGATCGTCGGGAGCAGCGAGTTGCGCAGCACGTGGCGGCGGATCATCACCCGGCGCGGGAGCCCCTTGAGCGTCGCCGTGCGCGCGTAGTCGGAGTCGAGCGCCTCTACCGTCCCCGCCCGCGCCATCCGGGCGATGTACCCGAACAGGACGATGACCAGCGGGATCGCGGGCATGATCAGGTACTTGATGCTCGTGAGGAACGACGAGCCCGGCGGCGCCGTCGCCGTCACGGGGAGCCACTTGAGCGCCACCCCGAACACCACGAGCAGGATGATCCCCGACACGAACTCTGGGATCACCGTGCTCGACCCGCCGCCAACGCTGATGATCTTGTCGATCGGGTTCCCGACGTTGAGCGCCGCGACCACCCCGGCGAAGATCCCCAGTGGCACGACGATGATGAACGCGAGGATCGCGAGCTTGAGCGAGCGGCCGAGCGCGCTGAGCAGGATCGGCCCGATCGCCGACTGGTAGGTGTACGACTTCCCGGGGAAACCGCTGATCCAGTTCCAGTATTCGGTGAGCACGGGCTTGTTGACGCCGAGCTGCTGGTCGAGCGCGGTCACCGCGCTCTTGGCCGCCAGTGGCCCGAGGATCGCCCGGCCAGGATCCCCCGGGAGGATCTGGCCGAGCAGGAACACGATCACGCTCAGCAACCACAGCGTTATCAGCGCCAGGCCGATCCGCTTGAGGATGAACGCGATCATGTGGTGTCAGGCCGACTTGTACGCCGTGTTCAGGTAGAGCTGGGCGATCGAGGTGGGGTTCAGTCCGCCCACGTTCGGCGTCGACGCGGTCAGGCCGTCGATCCAGTACGGGATGATGATCGGCGTCTCGGCCAGCAGCAGAGTTTCGATCTTGCCGGCGATCTGCCGCTGGGTCGAGAGGTCGACGGCGGCGACGAACTGCTTGACCAGGTTGTCGTAGGTCGGGTTGTGGAACCGCGCCGCGTTCCACGGCCCGGTTGACGTCAGCGGCGCCTCGAGGAACACGTTGGGCACGCCACGATCGCCGTAGTCGACGAGGCTCATCGTGCCGTCGAGCCAGTCCGAGTTGCCGTATGTGCTCTTGCCGTAGTAGAGCGTCTGGGACTCGACGTTCAGCGCGATGTCGATGCCAGCCGCCTTGGCGTCCTGGGCGATCACCGTGGCGAGCTCGGGGACCTCCTCGTACTGCTCGGTGTCGAGCTTGACGCTGAATCCGCTGGGGTGGCCAGCCGCCGCGAGCAGCTGCTTGGCCTTCGAGATGTTCTGGGTTCGCTGCGGGATGCTCGTGTCCGTGGACGGGAAGCGCGGGCCGAACGGGTTGTCGTTGGCCACGCTGCCGAAGCCGTCGAGCAGCCCGGCAACCATCGCCGGACGGTTGAGCGTGTAGGCCACGGCCTGGCGCACGCGCGCGTCGGTGAACGGCGGGATGTCGTTGCGCATCGACAGCTCGCGGTGGTTGGCCGACTTGAGGTTGATGATCTTGTAGGACGAGTTGTGCAGGATCCCCGACGCGCCGGCCGGGACGAACTGCGCTACCACGTCCACGCTCGAGCCCTGGAGCGCGGTGATCATCGGCGTCTGACTCGTGAAGAACTGGAAGCTGGTCTGCGACAGCAGAGCCTTGGCGCCCCAGTAGCTGGGGTTGGGCACGAACGTCGCCCCGACGTTCTGCGTGTAGCTGCTCAGCTTGAACGCGCCGGTGCCGATGAACGTGCTCTGCCACTTGCTGAAGTCGGTGCCCTTGGGGACGATGATCGCGTTGTAGTTATCCGAGGACACCAGGTAGGGGAAGTTGCCGTTGGGTGCCTCGAGCGTGAACTGCACGGTCGAAGGATCGAGCGCCTTGACCCCGCTCGGCTGGAGCACGCCGGTGAACGTGGACAGCGCGTTGGAAGCGTTCGATGGATTCGACAGCTCCTCGAACGTGTAGACCACGTCATCGGCCGTCATGGCCGCGCCGTTTGAGAACGTCACGCCGGTGCGCAGCTTGAACGTCCACACGCTGGCGTCGGCGTTGGGCGACCAGCTGAGCGCCAGCATCGGCTCGAGCGCCAGCTTGAGGTTCGAGTCGAAGACGAGGAACTCGCCCGTCTGGTTGAGCATGCACAGCCCGCCGGCATCCGACACGGTGAGCGGGTTGACCGCCGCGGCCGGCGCGGTGGCGGCGATCCGCAGCGTTCCACCCTTGGTCGCGGGGGCGGCTGCCGTGGTCTTGCTCGAGCTGGTGGCGGGGGAGGACGCACCGCAGGCGGCGAGGATCGCACCCAGCAGCGGCGCCGACATGCCGATCATGCTGCCCCGCCGCAGGAAGTCTCGGCGGCTCACATTGCCGTTGACGAGCTCGTCGATGTAGTGGTTCTCGAGCTCGGTGCGCCCGCTGCGGAGCCGATCAAGCTCGCTGTTGCTGCGCGTCATTGAGCCACCTTTCTGTGGTTGTTCGACTGCTGTTGAGATGCCGGCGCCTGTAGCCCCTCCAGCCTTCTCAACTTATTTGATTTAATTTGTTTGGGGGTCGGGGAAGCGTATCTGGTCGCCATCGAGCCAATCGTGTCGTCGAAGGGGATGACCTCTTTCGCGGCGCGCAGCAGGTCGGGGATCATCTCCCGCTTGCGCGCGGCGCTCATCCGCCCGGTCGGGACGCAGAAGGTGATCGCGGCCACCACGCGCCCGGGCGGTCCAACCGGGACGGCCAGGCAGTGCAGGCCGAGCGCGGTCTCGTCGACGTTCTCGGCGTAGCCGAGCCGGCGCGCCTGGCCGAGGATGTCGAGCAGCTCGTCCACTCCGTCAAGCCGGCGGCCGGTCGGCGTCACGAGCTCGGAGTCCTCGTACAGCGCCCGGACCTCCTCCTCGGGCCAGTCGGCCAGCATCGCGCGGCCCGAGGCGGCGGCGAACGCCGGCAGCCGGCTGCCCACCTGGGTTACGAGCCGGACCGCGTGAGTGGTCTCCTCCTTGGCGATGAACATACTTTCGCGCCCGTCGAGGACGGTCAGGCAGGTGGTCTCGTTGTGGCGGGCCACGAGGCGCCGGGCGACGCCGTGGAATCCAGCCGTCAGCGGCGAGGTCGGCGTGGCCCGCGCGAGCGAGGCGATCCTGGGGCCGAGCTCGAGACAGCCGCTGATCGTGTCGCGCGCGATCCACCCCCGCTCAGACATCATCGAGCACACCCGGTGCAGGGTGCTCTTGGCCGTGCCCGTCTCGCGCGAGAGCTGCGCGAGCGTGGTCGGACCGTGGCGGTCGAGCACGTCGAGCACGTCGAGCACCGCCGAGATGCCCGGCGATCCGGCGTCCGATCGGCGCGCCGGTTGATGACCCATAGCTGTATCCATCCTCCATGGTCCGTGGGCAGAACACCGTTCAGCCCGTGGACCAGCCGTTTCTCTCACACCCCGAGCGACCCTGTCAAGTTAACGTAGCTTTAGGCTGCGGCTCATCCTCCTCGAGCGCCACGATCAGTTAGATCTACAGCAGTACTGCCGGATCGCCTTCGAGCACGAACCGGTCTCGGTGGCGCCGGCGCTGCTGTCCGGCGTGGCGCGGAGTCGCGCCGCGCTGCTGGAGTACCTCGGCTCGGGTGCTGCGGCCTATGGAGTGAACACGGGACTCGGGTACCTGGCCAGCCGCCCGGTTCAAGCCGTCGACCAGGCCGCGTTTCAGCGCTCGATCCTGGCCGGCCGCGCCACCGGGATCGGGCGACCGCTATCCGAACCGGTGCTCCGGGGCGCGATGCTCCTGCGGCTGACCGGCTTCCTGAGCGGGTACGCCGGCGTGAGCCCGGAGCTGTGCTCACTGCTCGCCGAGCGGCTGAACGCTCGCTGGTTCCCGGTCGTCCCGGGCGGCGTTAGCGGCGCCGCCGGCGAGATCGTCCCGCTGGCCCATCTGTTCCTGGCGCTGGTCGATGAAGCCGCGTATTCACTCGGCCCGAAGGAAGGCATCGCGCTGATCAACGGCGCGCCGCTGGCGCCGGCGCTCGGGGTTCCGTTGCTCGCGCGCGGGCAGTCGCTGCTGGAACAGGCCACGCTGTGTGGCGCGGCCTCGATCGCGGTGACCGGCGCGTCGGCCCGCCCCTACGTCGCCCGCATCGGCGAGCTGAAAGGAGATCCCGGACAGCTCGAGATCCATCGCCGGCTCGTGCGCCTGCTCGCTCCATCTGGCGAGCAGCTGTCGGACGCGCGTCAGGCGCCCGTGTCGCTGCGCGTGATCCCGCAGGTCCACGGCGCCGCGCTGGGTGCACTGGAGCAGTTGCGCGGTCAGCTCGATCGCGAGCTGCGAGCGGTCACCGACAGCCCGGTGCTCCTCGCTGACGGGCTCTACCCGACCGGGAACTTCCACGCCCAGGCGCTGACGTTGTTGCTCGATTCGGGCGCGATCGCGCTCACCCAGGTGCTGAACCTGCTCGAGAAGCGACTGCACCGGCTGATGGACTCGCGCTTCTCGGGCCTCCCCGATCAGCTCACGCCCGACCCGGGGCGACGGTCGGGGCTGGTGACGCTGCACAAGCAGGTGATCGGGCTGGTCGCGCAAGCGCGTGGCCTGGCCGCGCCGGCCTCCATCCATTCGCTCGACGCGTCGACGGGTCAGGAGGACATTCAGGCCCACACGCTGCTGGCGGCTGGTCAGCTCGAGGGGATCCTCGATGGCCTGGAGCTCGCGCTCGCGTACGAGCTGGTGGCGCTGCGGCAAGCGCGGTTTCTTTCTGACCGGCCACTGCCCGAGGCTCTCGAGCGCGCGATCTCGGTTGTCGCGGACCTCACCCCACCCATCATCGAAGACCGCGCGCTGGCCGACGACGTCTCGCGGGTGCGGGAGCTGGTGGCCTCGGGCCAACTCGCCGGCGGTGTACGGTCCGTGAGCATATGGTCCTGAGTAACGCGCGCGTGATCGACGGCACCGGCCGGGCTCCGATTGAGCGCGCCTGTGTGCACATCGAGGACGGCCGGATCGTCTCCCTGGACTCCGAGGCGGCGGCCCCGGCCGGCGCACTCGACCTCGAGGGCCGCACGCTCACGCCCGGGCTGATCGACGCCCACGCGCACCTGTCGAGCGACATCAGCCGCAGCCCCGGCTTCGGGCCGCCGGCGCCTTTGAAAGGTGAGCTTCCGCGTCCCCGCGAGCTCGGCTACTTCGTCCTGGCTAAGACCGCGAGCGTCCTGCTGGCCGCCGGAATCACTTCCGTGCGAGACGTGGGCAGCTACGACGACGAGGCCATCGCCCTGCGGGAGGCGGTGCGCTTGGGCGTGATCGAGGGGCCACGCATCCTGTCCTGCGGGCGGATCATCTCCGCCACCGCCCCCGGCGGTGCGATCTTCACCACGATGTATCGCGAGGCCGACGGGGTGGACGACATGCGCCGAGCGGTGCGCGAGCAGCTTCGCCGGGGCGCGGACTTCATCAAGCTGATGGCCACCGGTGCTCGTTCGGTCCTGGCTGAGGATCCCGAGCCGGCCCAGATGACTTTCGACGAGCTCGCCGCGATCGTCGACGAGGCCCATCGGATGGGCGTCCGCGTCGCGGCCCACGTCGAGGGCCTGGCCGGCGCGCGTTTCGCCGTCGAGGCCGGCGTCGACACGATCGAGCACGGCCTGTCCCTGCACCGCGACCCGTCGCTGCTCGATGCGATGGCTTCCCGCGGGATCGTGCTCGTTCCGACCTTGAGCACGTTCCACGATCTCGCCGAGCGCTTCACGGACAAGTTCGCGCCGGCGCTCGTCGAACAGGCCAAGCGCCAGCTCGAGGAGGCCTACACGACGCTGGCCGCCGCGCGCGGCGCCGGCGTGATCCTCGCGATGGGGCACGACAGCGGACCGCCGGGCGAGAACGCGATCGAGCTCGTGCGGATGGTCGAGGGCGGGCTATCGACACTCGAAGGCATCTCCGCCGCGACACACGGTTCGGCGGTTGCGCTCGGGCTCCCCGATGTTGGTGTGGTGCGGCCGGGCGCCGCGGCCGATCTGCTCGTGATCGACGGAGACCCGCTCGACGACGTGGGGATTCTGCTCCACCCCGAGCGGATCTGGATGGTGATCCAGGGCGGCGAAATCGTCGTGAGCCGAGCGTGAGCCTCACCGCCCCCGAGTTCTCTCTGCCCTCCACGGCCGGCGCCCCGCTGGCGCTGACCGACCTCCACGCGGATGGCCCGGCGCTGCTCCTGTTCGTCGCCGAGGAATGTCCGACGTCCACGCTCGCGCTGCGGCGTCTGTCGCGCGCCGGCGTGCGCGTCGTCGCCGTGTTCGAGGATCCGCTCGACGTCGCCGCCCGGGTGGCCAGACGGACCGGATTCGACGGTCTCGTCCTGTCCGAGCCGGCGCCTTACGACGTCTCTCGCGCCTACTCGTTGATCAGCCTGCCCACGGCGGTG
Organism: Solirubrobacteraceae bacterium; assembly: GCA_035502815.1. Classification (GTDB taxonomy): domain Bacteria; phylum Actinomycetota; class Thermoleophilia; order Solirubrobacterales; family Solirubrobacteraceae; genus Palsa-465. Next base: position 6,513 of record DATJUA010000187.1, on the reverse strand, counting down.
TTGGTGGATCGAGCCGGACACGAGACCGGGCGAGTCGTCGGCTGGGACGCCGAGGCGCTCCAGTCGCTCCTGTCGGTTCCGGTGACCGATGAGCCACCGCTCCGCAAGCCCGGTTGCGCGGCCAAGAACACCTATGACCCGGAGACCTTGCGGGCGCTCGACGGCGCCGGTTTCGACGAGCTCGAGGAGATGTTCGAACGCGGCTGGACCGACGGCCTTCCCGTGATTCCGCCCACGGGCGAGCGGGTGCAGGCGATGCTTGCCGGCCATGACGGCGACGAGCTGCTCGGGGAAATGGCGCCGGCGCTCGCCCGGGTCACCTTGGAGCGCGTAGCCGCCTGCGCCGTCCTCGCGGGCTGCCGGCCGGAGTACTTCCCGGTGGTGGTGGCGGCCGTCCAGGCGGTTTTAGAGCCCTCTTTCAACGTGGGCGGGCAGGCGGTCACGACACAGCCTTGCGGGCAGATCGTCATCGTCAACGGTCCCGTCCGCGACGCGATCGGCCTGAACGGGTCGAGCGGCGCACTCGGTCCTGGGTGGCGGGCGAACATGACGATCGGCCGCGCGTTACGGCTCGTGATCAGCCTGACCGGCGGCGGCTTCCCGGGCCGGCTCGACCGCTCGACGTTGGGCAATCCCGGCAAGATCGGGCTGTGCTTCGCCGAGGACGAGGAGGTCAGCCCCTGGGAGCCCTTGCACGTCTCGCGCGGTTACGACGCCTCGCAGTCCGTCGTCACGGTGTTCGGCGCCGACGCGCCGTTATCGGTCTCCGACCATCGCAGCACGGAGCCGCTCGAGCTGGCCCAGGTGCTGGGCGAGGCGGCCGGCGCGACCTGGAGCCCGAACTGGTGGCCGCTCGGCGGGACGTCGTTGTTCGCGATCTGCCCCGAGCACGCGCGGTCGTTTCACGAGTGGGGGTGGGACAAGGAGCGCGTCCGCTCGGAGATGTTCGCGGCTGTACGTCGGCCTGCGGGCACGCTCCGGTGGGGCGAGACGACGCCGCTGGTTCAGCGCGCGTCGGATGACTCGCTGGTCGACAAGTGGGATCGGCCAGAGGACATCGCCCTCGTCGTCGCCGGCGGGGAGGCCGGCCGCTACTCGGCCGTGTTCGGCCCCTGCCTCGGCATGGATACGCAACCGATCTCGAAGGAGGTCCCGTGGAGTACGTAAGCCCGTTCGACGAGCGCCGGCGCGTGGCCGAGCCGCTCGCGGAGCGTCCGGTGAGCCTGGAGGGAACGAGCGTCGCGCTGCTCGACATCAACAAGCGCCGCGGCGACGAGTTCCTGGATCGGATCGAGGAGCTGCTGCTTGGTCGCGGCGCTTCGACGTCCCGGATCACGAAGGAGATCTTCTCCAAGCCCGCCGCGCCCGAGATCATCCGGCGCATCGCCGATCGCGGCGACCTGGCCGTGGAGGGCCTGGCCGACTGAGGCTCCTGCACGTCGTGCAGTGTGCGCGACATGGTGGAGCTCGAGCGCCGCGGCATCGCCACCGCCGCGGTCGCCACCGAGCCGTTCGTCGACGAGGCGCTGGAGCAGGCGCGGCTGCTCGGTATGCCCGACTACCGGATGGTCTACGTCCCCCACCCGGTCCAGCTGCTCACGCTCGATGAGCTATACGGCTACGCCGATGCGGTCTTCGAGAAGATCGTGGCGCGGCTGACCGCGCCGGCGGAGTAGCCCGCTCCCCGGCGGCGGCGCGCCTATGCGGCCACGCCCTCCTCGAGCGGGCGCAGCTCATCCGCGTAACTGACCGACTCGCGGCGCATCACGCCGTCGGTGTCGATCGAGTACTGGCCCAGGCGCCACAGCGGCGGCGAGTAGGCATGGATCGAGACCGCCTGCTCGCCCTCGCCGGCGAGCCGGTGGATGTGCTCGGGCCCGAACGAGAACGAGCCGCCCGCCGGCACGATCCGCGCGGCCGGCTCGCCGCTCATCCGCGGGCTCGACTCCCTGACCGCGCCGCGCACCACGTGCACCGCGCCCGAGGAGATGTCGTGGTCGTGCCAGCCCGTGTCATCGCCGCGGTTCCAGCACAGGAGCCAGATGTCGACGAACTCGTCCCGGTGCAGCGACACGAAATGGCGCACCGGCCCGGAGAACGCGATGTGCTCACCCCAGCGACGGGGATCGTCCGCCAACTCGTCCACTAGCGCCTGTAGCTCCGAGCGATCGAGGTTACGCGCCGGCAGCGACGGCCATCTCATCTGACACCTCCTTCTTGGGTTGGAGAAGACGCAGCGGGTTGGCGCTGCGCAAAGCGTGCGTCGCGGCGGCTCCGAGACCCAGATCGACGGGCTCCGCGTAGGGCCGATCCGAGCCGTTGACCAGCGCATCGATGCCGAGCACCCGGATCGTCGCGTCGACCGCGCGAGTGCCGTACGACGAAACCTCCAGGAACACGTCCTCGTCGACGACGCCCCGGTCGCCCGTGCGGGCGGTGAACCGCTCGCCGTGCAGCGGCGCCAGCCCGGCCAGCAGCGCGAAGCACACCCGGAGCCGAGGATGGCGCGGCCGCCCGTGCACGCGCAAGGCGAACCACGCGGCATGCATCTGCTGCACGTAGGAGACCATCGCCGGCCACCAGGGCGGGTTGGGGCCGGCCGTCGCCCCGATCGGACCGGCGGGCTGGACCCGACCCGGAGCCTGGACCGGACCCGGATGCACCAAGAGCGGCTTCCCCGTCCACTCGAGCACCTCGAGCAGCGATCCGACATGTTCGTAGCCGCCGCGATCCAGCAGCGTGGTCGCCGGCAGCTGGAGCCCGACGAACCCCCGGTCCAGCTCCCGCGTCACCGCGGCGGGGTCGACCTCGCTCAGGCAGGCCGCCGCCCAGCCCCCAAACGGCGCCGGTAATCCCAGCACGCCGTCGTGGTACGCGGCCAGCAGCTCTCCCGCCTCGTTCGGGGCGAGCGTCTCGATCCCGAGCGCACTGGAGAGCGAGACGAGCGCCAGATCGAGCCCATCGGCGACCGCCTGGGCCGCCCGTACGTCGATGTCGTTGGAGGCCGGATCGACCTCGTAGTCGGCTTCGCCGGCCAGCTGAAGCATCCAGCCGCGCAGCCGCGGCGGGTCCCGTCGCGCGCGCAGCGCCTCGATCAGCCCCTCCGGCCAAAGATGCTGGTGGACGTCGATGACGGGGGCGTCAGCCAACACGACCGGCGACTCGCAATGTCCTTAACCGCTTCATGAATCGGTTAAGTGAAGCGGTTCAGAGCGACGCTGTCAATGGTCGCGGTCAGTCGCCGACCGGATACTGGTGTCCCAACGCCCCCGCCGGGTAGGGGGACCCTGCGATCATTACGCCAACGCCAGCCCCGCCGGGGGCCATGGCCGAACCGATTGCTTGTGCCGTGACCCCCCCCGCCAAGCGCATCACGATCCGGGAGGTTGCCGATGCCGCCGGGGTCTCACCGGCCGCGGTGTCCTACGCGCTGCGCGGAATCCAGGTCTCCGAAGAGACCCAGGAGCGCGTGCGCCGCGTCGCCAACGAGCTGGGCTACGAGGCGAACCCGATCGCGCGGGCCCTGGCCAGCGGCCGCACCGGCATGGTCGGCATCCTCGGTCCGTCGCTGGAGGATCTCTGGCAGCAGCGCCTGGTCGCGGAGGCGGGGCGGGTCCTGCTCGAGCACGACCGCTACGCGCTCATCCTCGACGCCGGCGGCGATCCGGGACGCCAGCGCACGCTCGCCACGCAGCTGCGCGACCAGCACGTGGACGGGCTGATCCTCTCGCCGGTCGATCCCTCTGACGAGTTCTGGACCGAGCTCGCGGAGTCGGTCGCGGTCGTCTCGATCGGGGACGCCTTGCCCGGTCGGGGGGCGGTGGGCGAGGTCCTGTTCGACAACCGCACGGGGGTCAGGAACGCGCTCGAGCATCTGCACGCGCTCGGGCACCGCCGGATCGCCGTGCTCCGCCCGCCCGGGTCACCCACCAACGACCGGCCGGCGGAGGTCTACGTCGGCACCGAGGCCGATCGGCTGGGCCTGGACGTTCGCGTCGTGAGCGCCCCGTACGAGCTGAGCGAGGCGACCGAGATCGCGCGCGACGTGCTGACCGAGTCGCCCCGGGCGAGCGCGATGTTCTGCTTCTCGGACTCGATCGCCTACGGCGTCTACGCCGCCGCGCGCGAGCTCGACCTCCGCATCCCTCAGGATCTGTCGGTGATCGGCTACGACGACCATCCCGTCTCGATCCTGCTCGCGCCACCGTTGACCAGCTTCTCCTGGGACGCCGAGCGCCTGGTCGAGATGGCGGTCGGGATGGTGCTCGCGGCGATCGACGGGCAGCCGCGCCGGCGCCGGCGCGTCGTGATCGAGCCCGATCTGCGCGAGCGCGCCTCGACCGCCCGCTGCCGGCGCTGACGCGCCCCGCCACCTTCGCCAGCCTCGGCACGTTCCCATCCCCGATTCCGGACAACTGACCACTCGCCACCCCCGCCGGCAGTGAATGCCCGTTCACCCGGCTCTGGTACGGACAACGGGACGCTCGCGCCGTAGCGGACGACGAGTGTCCAGTTATCCGGCTAGCCGAAGAACGAGATCAGCTCCCGCGCCACGCCCACCGGATCGTCGTAGGCCATCAGGAACCCGGTGGCGGGCAGCGTCCGCAGCTGTGCATTGGGCAGCAGGTCGAGCGCCTCGGAGGCGCCGATCGGCGGATGTGCCGGGTCCTCGTCGGCCCACAGCAGCAGGACGGGAAGATCGATCCGGGGGTACGCGTCGAGCAGCTGGCGCTGCGGCCCGACCGGCCAGCGGCGGGCGAACTTGGCCCACGAGCGCGCGCGGTTGCCGTTGCCGGCGACGTCGGCGAAGGCGTGGCGGACCAGGTCGCGGGCGGCGGGATTGCCCTGAGCCGAGAGGCGTTCGCCGACCGCGGGACGGAACATGAGCTTGGCCCCGTGAGCGAGCGCGCGGTCGAAGCCGGGCAGCGCCGCGGCGCGACACGCCACGCGCCACGCGGCCCGTTTGCCCGCGAACTCGTCGCGCCGGTGCAGGCGGTTGGGCAACAGGGCCAGGCGCGCCGGATCCAGCCGGCCGCTCGTGACCGCCCTGAGCGCGAGCTCGGCGCCGATGTCGTGCCCAGCCAGCAGCGGCCGGGGGCCCGCGACCTCGCGGCAGAAGCCGGCGATCACCTCGGTGAGCCAGTCGGCTGTGTACGGATGACGCGGCCGGTCCTCGGAGTCGCCGTGGAGCGGCAGGTCCGGCAGAACGACGCGAAACCGGGTGGAAAGCTGGGCCACGATCGGCTCCCACTCCCGGTGCGAGAGGCCCAGCGAATGCAGGAGCGCGAGCGCTGGACCTGTGCCGGTTTCGCGGTACGCTATGCGCGCTCCATCATGATGGTGGTATAGCCTCAGTCGCATAGGGCTGGTAGGGCCACATCGTCGCAGCCGCAAGTCCGATGGCAATGGAGCCGGTTGTCCTCGCGCTTGCGTCTAAAGGTTGTGCAAATGCTGCGCAAGGCGCGGCAACCCTCGTTAATCCGTCTGAAATGCCAGGTATGGACCCAACAAGGAACAGTCCCCTCGGTTTGTCAACTTCGCAAGCCGCCAACGCCCTAGGAGTCTCGCTCGGCACCATCCGTCGATGGGCCGACATGGGCTACCTGGAGTCGTACCGCACCCCCGGAGGTCAGCGCCGCTTCAGCGTCGAGCAGATCGAGCAGTTCTTGGAGACGCTCCAGCAGCGCCGCTCGGCTCAGCGCCAGCAGCACCAGGAACGGCTGGTCAGCTAGCCAGCGCCCCCAACCACCGGAGGCATGCCCCGAAGGAGCGTTATCGCGGGCATGCCTCAGCGCGGCCTCTCCGCGCAGGCGCTCAGCCCGCGCGCGCCTGGTTGATCCGCCGCTCCATGTCGAGCTCGGTGTCGAAGTCGGCAGCGTCGGCGTGCCGGTACTCGACCCCTTCGCCGCTCAACAGCCCGGCCAGGACCTCGACGTAGTCGGCGTCGAGCTGGCTGCCGGCGACGCGGCGCAGCTCGCGAAGCGCCTCGAATGAGCTCATCCGCGTCCGGTAGGTGTCGGCCGCGGTGAGCGTGTCGTACACCTCGGCGACGGCGATGATCTTGGCGATCGTCGGGATCTCCTCGCCGGGCAGCCCGTTCGGATAGCCCCGGCCGTCGATCCGCTCGTGATGGGCCAGCACGATCTCCGCCACCGGGCCGTACATGCCGAGGTCGCGCAGCATGTCGGCGCCCAGCTCCGGATGCTGCTGGATCGCCACCCAGTCCTCGTCGGTCAGCATGCGGCCCCGCTCGGCCACCCGGTCCGATAGCGCGAAGTGGCCGATGTCGTGCAGGAGCCCAGCGGTGTGCGCGAGCTCCTGGTCCTGCTCGCTCATCCCCACCGAATCCGCCATGTCGCGGGCGAAGCGGGCGACCGCAGCGGCATGGCGGGCCGCGCGCGGATCTCGCACGTCGAGCGCGCGCAGCAGACCGGCCAGCACGCCCCACGAAAGGGACACGTACTGCTCGGCGCGGTCTTGCGACTGCGAAAGCAGGTGCGCCATGTAGGAGAA
>DATJUA010000186.1:0-11276 GCA_035502815.1 Solirubrobacteraceae bacterium | reverse complement strand
TCGCGCCGGCTCAGGAGGGGGCGGCACCTTCGCGGGGCGGATCCTCAGGCTCGATCGGCACGAACGGCAGCAATCCCACGATCTCCATCAGCCGGCGGGCGTGGGCTGGCATGTCGGAGCTGAGCCTGAGCGTGCGGCCCTTGGTCTTCGCGGTCCGCACCAGGGCGGTCATGGCGCGCAGACCGGCGGAGTCGATGAAGTCGATCTGCGAGAAGTCGAGCAGGACGTGGCTGTTTGCCTGAAGTTCGCGCTCGACCGCGACCTCGAGCATGGAGGCGCTGGTGAGGGCGAGCTCGCCCTCGACGCGAACTCGCACCCAGCCATGATCCATGGGCTCGAGCCGGAGCGCGAACGGCGCCGAGGACTCGGCGTCGTCGTGGAGGGAGCTGTTGCCGTTGGATGGGTTGATTGGCGATGACACGGTTGGGTCGATTCTCTTGCACTGGAACGCGCGGCTGCAAACAACGCGTCAGATTTCGGTCCCCTACCCCCGTCGGGCTGGCACGTGAAACCGCACGTTCCGAAGAACGTCGGCAGGTTGAGGCCCGGTTAGTTGCGGACCGGCGTGTACCCCCGGCGTATTACTCTCCGGACATGCGCCGCCTCGCGATCCCGGCCGTGGCTCTCGTCGCGGCGATTGCCCTGCTCGCGCTGCTTGGGTTCGGCGTCGCCCAACTGGGCACCAACACCTCGATCGACGCCGCGGTGGCGCGCGGCGCCTATCCGATGGCGCCGAGCGCCCACCTTCAGCTGCCGATCCTGGGGTCCTCGGGCACCGAGAGCCTGGCCGAATTTCGGGGGAAGGTGGTGGTCGTGAACATGTTCGCGTCCTGGTGCCCGCCCTGCCTGGCCGAAGCCCCGATCCTCGAACAGGAGCAGCAGCGGATCGTCAAGGACAACGCGACGATCCTGGGGGTCACCTACCAGGACGACGCGAACGCCTCCGAGACGTTCGTCCGCCAGAACCACCTTACGTATCCGGTGATCCGCGACGTGGGCGGCAACCTGGCCCGCGCGTTTGGGGCCAACGGCATTCCGGAGACGTTCGTGATCAACCGCCAGGGCCGGATCGTGGCCCTGCAGCGCGAGCAGCTGGCCGGCAACTGGCTCCAGCAGACGGTCGCGCGAGTCCTGGCGGATCCGTCGTGACCCGTACCGCCCGCGCAGCAGTCGCCCTCCTGGCAGCGATCGCGCTCGCCTCGCCTGCCGCCACCCCAGTCGCCTGGGCCACGCCGAAGCCTCGGGCGTCGCTGACCGACATCGAGAACGACGTGATGTGCACGGTCTGTCGCGAGCCGCTGGCCGTGGCCCAGTCACTGGAGGCCGACCAGGAACGCTCATACATCCGCGGGCTCATCGCTCAGGGCCTCACCAAACAGCAGATCCTGAAGAACCTGGTCACCCAGTACGGCCCGGAGGTGCTGGGCCGCCCGCCGGCGCACGGGTTCAACCTGACGATCTACGTGCTGCCGCCGGCGATCCTGGCCGGCGGCATCGCGATCATCGCCTTCACACTGCCGCGCTGGCGGCGACGGACTCGCGCCGCCAACGCGGCAGCCGATCCCGGCGCGCCAATGCCCGAGCTCGACGCAAACGAGGCGCAGCGCCTCGAGCACGAGCTGAGCGAGTTCCGCGGCTAGCGGGCGGTAAGCCGCATCGAAGGAGCTGCATCCAGACGGCTACATCGAGTCGGGCGCGCTGACGCCGAGCAGCCCGAGCGACAGCGCGATCGTCCGCTGGGCCGCCACCGACAGCGCGACGCGCTGGGACTCGACCGCCTCGGGCGATGCACCGACCACGCGGCAGGCCTCGTAGAACGCGGTGAAGTCCTGAGCCAGCTCGAGCGCGTACGTGGTGATCCGGTGCGGCGCGCGCCGCTCGGCTGCCTCGGCGACTTCGCCCGGGAAGGCGACGAGCTTCTTGATCAGGTCGCGCTCGGGTCCCTCGAGCGGCCCCGAACCCCAGTCGGCGTCGCCCGCCAGCGCCACCTCCACACGCGCCGAAGGCAGCCGCCGCAACATCGAGGCGATCCGCGCGTGGGCGTACTGGACGTAGTAAACGGGGTTCTCGCGCGACCGCTTGCGTGCCAGGTCGACGTCGAGGTCGATCGTCCGGTCGTTCGATCGCTGAAGCATGAAGAACCTGGTCGCGTCGACCCCGATCTCATCGAGCAGGTCATCGAGCGTGATGAAGTCCCCGCGCCGCTTGGACATGGCGAACGCCTCGCCCCCGGAGACGAGGTGGACGAACTGGAGGAGCGGCAACTCGACCGTGTCTGGATCTCCACCCAGCGCGGCCATGGCCGCCTTCATCTCGCGCACGTACGCCGAGTGATCGGAGCCGACCGGGGTCAGCTGCCGGTCGAACCCGCGCTCGCGCTTGTTCTCCATGTATGCGATGTCCGCGGCGAGGTACGTCGGCCCGCCGTTGGAGCGGATCACGACTCGGTCCTTATCGTCACCGAAGCTCGTCGTGCGCAACCACAGGGCGCCGTCTGCGTGGTACACGTGCCCCACCTGCTCGAGCAGGGTCAGCGTGTGCTGGAGCGGGCTTGGCCACCCTTCGTGGAGCGTGCGCTCGCTGAAGAACACATCGAAATGGACCCCATAGCGCTCGAGCGTCGCCTTGATCTGGGCGAGCAGGAGCTCGACCGCGCGATGCGCGACCTGGTCCGGATCCGCCGACGCGGCCTGCGAAATCTCGGCCGCCAGATCGGCCACGTACGAGCCCTGATAGCCACCCTCCGGCACCTCCTCTCCTCGCGCCCTCGCTTGCACCGACTCTCCGAGCAGCCGGATCTGGTTGCCGGCGTCGTTGAAGTAGTACTCGCGCTCGACCGAGTGCCCGTAGCGATCGAGGATTCGCGCCAGCGCGTCTCCGAACGCGGCGTGACGCCCGCTGGCCGCGACCAGCGGTCCCGTCGGGTTGGCCGACACGAACTCGAGCACGATCCGCTCGGGCCGGTCCACCCCGCCGGCGCCAAACCGCTCGCCGGCGTCGAGGACCGAGTGGAGCGCTCGACGGTGCCACTCGTCCGACAGCACGAGATTCAGGAAACCGGGACCAGCGACCTCGGCCCTATCGAGCTCGTCCCCCAGCGCTAGCTCCAGCGCCGTGAGAATCCGCTCGGCGACCTCGCGCGGCGGCGCCGAGAGCAGCGGCGCCAGAAGCATCGCCGCGTTGGTGGAGTAGTCCCCGAGTCCCTTGTGCCGCGGCCGGTCCAGGGTGGGTGCCGCCGGCGGCTCGGGCGCTGCGCCTCGGACCACATCGGCGGCGGCGCGAACGGCGCCGGACAGCTGCTCGAGCGGATCCCCTCCGTTGGTCGTCATATCTCCCTGATCGCTCCGCGGACCGACGAGAACCCCCGGGGCGGCTGGAACAGCCGGTCGAGGCGTTCGACCTCGGCGGGTGGACCCATCGCGATGACCATGTCCCCCACCTCTAGCACGGTTTCGGCTGGAGGCTGCGTCTCGAGCCCACCGCCCGAGTGGCGGATCGCGACGACCACGGCCGCGCCGCTCACCTCGCCGATCCGGCGGCCGAGCGCCTCGCACTCGGGCGACACCTCGATCTCCTCCATGCGATAGTCGGCGACGTCGAACGCTCCGCCGACCTGCGGGCGGAGCGCCACGCGCGCCATCTCCGACCCGGACGTTTTGTAGGGCGAGATCACCCGATCGGCGCCGGCGCGCAGCAGCTTCTTCTCGGAATCCTCGGCCGAGGCCCGGGCGATGATGAAGATGTCCGAGCGCAGCTCGCGCGCGGTCAGCGTGATGAAGATGTTCTCGGCGTCCGAGTCGACGCAGGCGATCACCCCCTGGGCCCGCTTGATTCCAGCTTGCAGCAGGACCTCGTCCTCGGACGGCTGGCTCTCGACGAGCGGGACCCCGGCCGCGAGAGCCGCCGCCCGGTTGGCGGGGTTCGGATCGATCACGACGTGCTGGGCACCCGCGGCGCGCAGGTCCCGGGACACCTGCCGGCCGACCCGGCCGAACCCGCACACGATGTAGTGGTCGCTGTAGGAATCGATCATCTTCCCTATCCGGCGCTCCTCGAGAACGCCGCTGAGCTGGCCCGAGACGAAGAATTCAGCCACCGTCGCGAGCCCGTAGAAGAGCGTACCTATGCCGAACAGCTCCAGCCCGACCTTGAGCACGCGCCCGGACGTGTTCTGTGGATCCGGGATCGACCCGAGCGTGGTCACGGTGTCGAGCGTCCACTCGAACCCATACGCAGGCGAGACATGCTCGAACACGGCGAACCCAATCGTCCCCGCCAGCACCAGCACGACCAGCGCGGTCAGCAGGATCCCCAGCCGGCGCATGAACTGCCGCACCTCGCGGCGGGCGCGCGCGCTCTGGGCGAGCGCTTCGCGCCGACCGTCGCCGCCATCCTGGCCGGGGAACATCCAGGCGCCACTCTCGCTCCAGTCGGGCATCAGTGGCCGTGCCTCTGGGTGCTCGTCGAACGGGCCATGTCAATAGTGGTAGGGCTCGCCGGCCAGGATCTTGTGGCCGCGATAGAGCTGCTCGAGCAACACTACGCGCGCGAGCTGGTGCGGCAGGGTGATCTGCCCGAGCGACAACCGGTGGTCGGCTTCATCGATCTCCAGGCCGAACGGACCTCCGATCACGAAGCACAGGTCCTGGCCGCTCTGGCGACGATCCTCGAGGAAGCGGCTGAAGGCCATCGAGTCGAGCTCGTCTCCGCCCCGGTCCAGCAGCGCGACAAATGCCCGGTCCGGTATGCGACGAGCGACTTGATCGTCATCGCGCACCTCGACCAGCTCGAGCCTGGCGTGACGCGCGAGAAGCCTCTGATAGTGCTGGATGTCGTCGGCGAACGGCGGACGCAACCTCCCGACGGCGACAACGAGGATCCTCACGATGGGATACTACGTTCCGATGGACGATCCTGGCCGCCCGGAACGGCACATCAACATCCACTTCTCGCCGGACATCATGGCGGGCGTTTACTCGAACTTCGCGAACGTCAGCCACTCCGACTACGAGTTCACGATCACCTTCGCACGGGTCGACCACGAGGTCGAGGACGAGGAGATCCCTGGCGTGGTCGTGTCACGGATCAACCTGAGCGCACGGTTCATGCGCGAGCTGATCGACGCCATGCAGGACAACTACTCGAAGTGGCAGACCCGCGAGGGCATCAAGAACCTGCCCGAGTACGGCGGTCGTCAGGATCCCGACGACACCGCGATCGACGACGAGTAGCCGACCGCGGCCCCGATCCGCTCCGCCGTCGGCGGATGCGTGGCCAGCAGTGAGGTAAGCCACCGCGGCGGCTCCAGGTCGGCGACGTTCTGCACGGCGATCGCCCGTTCAAACGAGATGAACGCGTCCGGAGCGTCGGTCAACGCAAGCGAATAGTCATCCGAGCGCCGCTCGATCGCGCGCGACAGCCGGTTGCCGATCAGCCCGGTCGGCGCGCCGACCGCGACCGCGGCCAGGGCCAGCGCGGGGAGTGCTCCCGGCGTCCCGCGCTCGGTGGAGAGCTCCCAGCTCAACCGCTGGACCGCCAACGCGGCCGCCGGCGCCACCAGCGCGGCGTAGACGACGCCCCGGATCACGTCCCGGTTGCGGACGTGAGCCAGCTCGTGCGCCACGACGACCCGGATCTCGTCACGGCTATAGCGGTCGACCAGCGTGTCGAACAGGACGACCCGCTTGGTTGGTCCCAGCCCGGCCACATACGCGTTGGCCGCCGTGGTCCGGCGGCTCGCGTCGACCGAGTACACCTCCCCCACCTTGACGCCAGCGGCAGCGGCCAGGTTGAGCACATCGGCCCGGGTCTCGCCCTCGGGGAGCGGCGTGAAGTCGTTGAACACCGGGTCGAGTAGCACCGGCGCCACCGCGGCCAGCACGGTGCCGAACAGCACCGAGCCCCCGGCGGCCGGTAACCACCACCAGCCCGGGTAGCGTCGCGTGATCGCGACCGTGCCGGCACCCGCCCCGGCGGCGAGCGCGGCTTCGATCGCTTGGCCCTTGAGCAGATCCGCGGCCCAGCCACGCCACGACTGCGTGACCAGCCCCACGGCCATCCCGCGCCGGCGGGCGACCGCGCTGAGCGGCAGGGGTGGAAGCGAAAGGCCGACGGCGAGGCTCGCTCCGGCGATCGCCCCGCCCAGCACGGGCCGGCGGGAGCTGCGAGTCAGCCACCGGGGCGGGTGACGGACGACGAGAGCGAGCGCGCTGACCTCGACGGCGGTGCGAGTCAGCGCCAGCGCGATCTGCGGCCGCGCGTAGCGCGTCCCGCGGTCGATCTCGGCGTCGCTGAAATAACTGTGAATGTCGACTGGCGCAGGCTTGACCTGCCGCTCGCGGGGGGATAGAAGGCGCACTCCCGCTTCAGCCGCCGCAAGCGCCAGAAGCAAGGATTCGACCACACGGTGGCGCGAAGGGCTCTTCACCAGCGAGACTGTAGCCCGCGGACCCACCGAGCCGCCCCCAAATCATGCGAGTCGCAATCGTCTCTGACATCCACGGCAACCGGCACGCCTTCGAGGCGGTGCTGGACGCGATCGAGGCCTCCGAGTGCCACGAGATGTGGTGCCTGGGCGACCTCGTCGGCTACGGCGCCGAGCCCGACGCCTGCGTTGAACTGGCCCGCCGCTACGCCGCGATCTGCCTGGCCGGCAACCACGACCTCGGGGTCCGGGGGGCGCTGCCGCTTGAGGAGTTCTCGCGGGGCGCCGCCCTGGCCGCCCGATGGACGCAGGGGGTGATCGTCCCCGAGACGCGCGAGTATCTCGAGAAGCTCGAGCCGGCGAACATCGACGAGGACGTGGGCCTGTTCCACGCCAGCCCGCGCGACCCCGTGTGGGAGTACGTGCTCTCGCCCCTTCAGGCCGAGCTGTGCCTCGACGTCCAGACCCACCGCGTGTGCCTGATCGGCCACTCCCACGTGGCACTGTCGTTCTCGCGGTCCGACGGGCAATCGGCCACCGGCCAGACCCGGGGGCCGGAAGAGCAGCTCGATCTGGCCCAGGGCGAGTGGCTGATCAACCCGGGGAGTGTCGGCCAGCCCCGGGACGGCGATCCCCGCGCGGCCTGGCTGGAGCTCGACGTGGAGAGCTGGGAGGCGGTCTACCGCCGGACGGAATACGACATCGCGGGGGCGGCCGCGGCGATTCGGGCGGCGCGACTTCCCGACTCGCTGGCCGAGCGCCTCGCCTTCGGGCAGTGAGCGCTCACAAGGCCTCTAACCCAAAGGCAACCACCTGACCCTCTAAAGTCAGGCCGCGCATGCGCTACGCGCCACGCGCCATCCTCGCGGCCGGGCTCGGGTTCGCCGCGTCGTTCGTCGTCGCCTGCGGCGGCGGCTCCGGCCTGCTCTCGGGAGACCAATCCAACGCTCTGAGCAGTCAGGCCGATGCCGTGTCCTCCGCCGTGCAAGCTGGCAACTGCGGCGCCGCGGTCAACGCCAGCGCGATCCTCTCAGGCGACGTCCAGACGCTTCCGGTGACGGTCAACTCGACCCTGCGCAGCAACCTGAGCCAGGCGGCCAGCACGATCTCACAGCTCGCCCAGACGGACTGCCGCCAGCACGCCGCGACGACGGCCTCGACGCCGACGACCACCGCGTCGACGACCGCGAGCACCACCTCGACGTCGACCTCGACGAGCACCTCCACGTCCACCACCACCCCCACCACGACGACGACCAGCACGACGACCACGTCTGGGACCGCAACCACGCCGACCAACACGGGTACTACTTCTACGACCACTGGCGGCGTTGGGATTGGGGGGACCACGACGACCGGGGGCGGCGGCAACGGCAACAGCGGCGGAACAGGCCCCGAGAATGGCAACCCCATCGGACCCGTGACTGGCGGATGACTAACGGCGCAATGATCGTCGACCGGTACCGGATCGAGGGCCGCCTCGGCGTCGGCGGGATGTCCACCGTGCAGCTGGCCTTCGACCAGCGCCTCGAGCGCTACGTGGCGATCAAGCTGCTGGCCGAGCACCTGGCCGACGACCCGACCTTCGTCTCGCGTTTCCGCCGCGAGGCGCTCGCCGCCGCCCGGCTGGTGCACCCGAACATCGTTCAGGTCTTCGACTTCGGCTTCGATGAGCGCCAGCGCCAGCACTTCATCGTGATGGAGCACGTGTCGGGGCACTCCTGCGCCGAACTGCTCCGCGACCACGGCCCGATGGAGGTCGACCAGGCGGTCGACGTCATCACCCAGGCCTGCCGCGGCCTCGACTACGCGCACCGAAACGGCGTGGTGCATCGCGACGTCAAGCCGGGCAACCTGCTCGTATCGGATTCCGATGTGGTCAAGCTGGCTGACTTCGGTATCGCCCGGGCCACCGATCAGTCGAGCATCACGCAGGTCGGCTCGGTGCTCGGCACCGCGGCCTACCTGGCCCCGGAGCAGGCGCGGGGCGAGGAGGCGGGACCGCGCGCCGACCTGTACTCGCTGGGCGTCGTCTCCTATCAGCTGCTGACCGGCCGTCTGCCCTACGAGGCCAGCTCCTTGTCGGAGCTCGCGATCAAGCAGCAGCGCGACCCGCCGACGCCGGTCGACGCGCTCAATCCCGGCGTGCCGCGCGAGCTGGCCAGGGCGATCGACCTGGCGCTTTCCCTGGACCAGGAGGAGCGCCCGGCCAACGCGATGCTGCTCGCCGAGGCGGTCGCCAACGGGGCGCGCGGGATCGAGCCCGCCGGCTATGAAACGGCGCGGACCAAGCGACTGGGCGGCACGGCGGCGACGCGCGTTCTGTCCGGAAGCTCGGCGCCGACGGCTCAGACGCGGGTCGCGCCCCGCACCGCGGCGACGAGCGCAAACGCGCCGGCCCGCGTCCGCCAGATCGAGCCCCGCCGGCCGGTCTACCCGCCGAGCACGGCCGACCACGGGCCACCCGAGACTCAGCGGACCGCCGCCGAGCGCTCCGGCGGCTCGCGCGCGGCCCGGCGGTTCTTCGTCTTCCTCGCGGTTGTGATCCTGTTCGTGGCGGCCGTCGCGGTGGCCGTGACGATCTCGGCCAGCACCTCGAACAACGTCGTGCACTTCCGCCGCGTGATCGCCCACGACACGGGCGACGCGGTTAAGCAGTTCCAGAACCTCGTCAATCAGTACACGAAGTAGCGCCCACGCCCCGCGTTCCGCCGCCTCCGCGACATAAGCGCCTGTCAGGCGCTTACGTGCCGGAAGTTTCGACGGCCGGGTCGGTTCCGGGCGTTTTGCACCCCGCCCCCGGGGCGGCGCCACCGCGCAGCGCCACCGCGACCGCGGGCAGGCGACCCGCGTCCACACCCGCCCGCAGGTCGTCCATCAGGCGGGCGATGAACCACAGGTTGTGCAGCGTGACCAGCCGCAGCGCGGTGATCTCGCCGGCGCGCAGCAGGTAGTGCAGATATGCCCGCGAGAAGGCGCCCCGGCAGGCCGGACACCCGCACCCGTCGAGGATCGGCTCGTCCGCCTGGCGCCAGCGTCCCTTGACCAGGTCGACCCGCCAGCCGGCGCCGGGATCGGGGACCAGGGCGACGCCGTGGCGCCCAAGTCGCGTGGGAAGGGCGCAGTCGAACGTGTCGATCCCCAGCTCGACGCCGGCGATCAGATCATCGACGTCGCCGATCCCGAGCAGGTGGCGCGGACGGTCCGGCGCGAGCCGCTCGAGCTCGCTCGTGGTCCAGGAGACCACCTCGTGCATCTGGGCCTTCTCGCGCCCGAGCGAGCCGCCGATCGCGATCCCGTCGCACGCGCTGGCGGCCACGAACGCAGCCGATGCCCGCCGCAGATCGGGCTCGACCCCGCCCTGGACGATCCCGTACACCGCCTGCGAATCCGGCGGCACGTGATCCGCGTGCCAGCGAAGGCAGCGCTCGAGCCACCGGTGGGTGCGCTCCGTCGAGCGCTCGGTGTACTCGCGTGAGACATGAAAGGGCGTGCACTCGTCGAACACGAGCGCGATGTCCGACCCGAGGGCGGCTTGGACGGACATCGACCCCTCCGGCGAAAGGAACCGCTCGTCACCGTCCACGTAGGAGCGGAAGCGAACGCCCTCCTCGTCGATCGACAGGATCGCGCCGGCGCTGTCGGCCCCGGCGCGTCGCCGGGGTGGGCGGGCCTTGATCTCGTCGGCCACCCCCCCATGCCCCATCGAGAACACCTGGAAGCCGCCCGAGTCGGTGATGATCGGTCGGTCCCAGCGCATGAACCGGTGCAGACCGCCGAGCTCGCGGACGAGCTCCGGGCCCGGCGACAAGAGCAGGTGGAACGTGTTACCGAGGATCAGCTCGTAGCCGAGCGACGACACGTCGTCGGGCAAGAGCGTCTTGACCGCGCCGCGCGTGGCCAGCGGCACGAACGCCGGCGTCCGCACGTCGCCGTGCGCCAACCGCAGCGTGCCCGTGCGGGCCAGAGAGTTCGAGTCTCGAGTTCCGACCGTAAACATGCGAACGGCCGATTTTCCCTAAGCCCGGGGAAAACCGGCCGTCCCGCAGGATTTGACTGACGGATTACGACTCGGACGGAGTCGAATCGTCCTGCTGCTCGCCGGCCTCGATGGTCTCGGCAGCAGCGGGGGCGGAGCCAACGGTGATCGCCACCTTGCGCGGCTTGATCTGCTCCGGCTTGGCGACCTTCACCTCGAGCACGCCCTTGTCGAAGTTCGCCTGGATGCCGTCGGCGTCCACGCCCTCGGGCAGGGTCACCGAACGGGAGAACGAGCCGGAGGACCGCTCGACACGGTGGTAGCCGTTCTTGCGCTCCTCGCGCTCGGTCGAGCGCTTGCCGGAGACCGTCAGCACGTTGTCCTCGAGCTCGACGTTCACATCGCCCTCGGACAGGCCGGGCAGGTCAGTCCGCAGAACGTAGTGATCGTCGGTCTCCACCACGTCCATCGCGGGAATCCAGCGACGCGGCGAGGTACGAACGCCGTTGCGCGGGGTCGGGGAGTCGAAGAACGTGCCGAACAGGCGGTTCATCTCGCTCTGCATGCTCTGGAGCTCGCGAGCGGGCTCCCATCGGATCAATGCCATCTCAACCGTCCTCTTTCGTGAGAATCATACGACAAGATCATTATGAAATCTAAGTCGTTACTTGGCAAGTATAGTGCATCTTCCGACTCAAATCGGTGTGTGCGAGACCTCACTCGCCAATTGATTAGAGAGCCTCCGAGCGGAAAGGGTCAGCACTCAGTGGACGCGGTGCAGGACACCGAACAGCCGGGCGATGACTGGGAACGGGCGGGCGCGCTGGAGCGCCTTGTCGCCCGCTACGACCCCGCTGTCTTCGACGTGGGACG
>DATJUA010000185.1:0-27844 GCA_035502815.1 Solirubrobacteraceae bacterium | reverse complement strand
CCCCAACCTGGTGCTGCTGCGGACCTTCTCCAAGGTGTACGGGCTGGCTGCGCTGCGCGTCGGGTACGCCCTGTGCGCGAGCGAGGACTTCCGGATCGCGGTCGATCAGATGCGTCAGCCGTTCTACCTGAACGCGGCGGCTCAGGCGGCCGCCGTCGAAGCACTGAAGCACCAGGACGAGGTCGAGCGGCGCGTGACCGAGACGATCGCGGAGCGGCTCGCGATCGAGGATCGGGTTCGCTCGCTCGGGCTGTGGGTGGCTCGCTCGGATGCGAACTTCATCTGGCTGCACCTGCCGGAGACGGTCGTCGAAGCTGAGGTGGTCTCGGCGCTCCGAGACCGTGGCGTCCTGGTCCGAGCCGGAGCCGCGCTGGGCCGGGAGGGGTCGCTGCGCGTGACTCTGGGAACTCCGGATGAGAACGAGCGCTTCGGCGACGCGCTGGCCGCGGCGCTCGACACCTTGGCATCCCGGCGCCCGTCTGGTACAACACGCTCGCGATGAGTACCGGTGGCCGCAGCTTCGACGCACTCCGCGGCTACTCGTACGCCTACGCCTGGCGATTTAGCTAGGCGCTCGGCGACCCAGTCCTCGCCCGCGAGGATTTAGGACCCACCACCCCCGCTCCACCGCCGAGCCGAGCGCCGAAAACCCCCCGGTCGGGTGTGAAACCCGCCGCCCCCGCTTTCGTACAGTTCCCAGGCACCAGAGAGGACAGCAGATGATGATCGTGATGAAACCGACGGCCACCGAGCAGGAGGTGGATGCCGTCGTCGAGCGAGTCAGAAGCGTTGGAGCACGAGCTCACCTGAGTCGTGGTGAGGAGGTCACCGTGATCGGCGCGATCGGGGACCGCGAGCACGTCGCCCGGCTCGAGCTCGAGGGCTACGCCGGCGTCGACCGCGTGGTCCCCATCCTCAAGCCGTACAAGCTGTCATCGATCCAGTTCAAATACGGCGAGCGAACCGTGCTCGACATTGCCGGGCGCAAGGTGGGCGGCCCGAACTTCGCGATGATCGCCGGCCCTTGCACGGTCGAGTCGCGCGAGCAGACGCTGGAGACCGCCCGGATCGTGCGCGACGCCGGCGGGACGCTGTTCCGCGGCGGCGCCTACAAGCCTCGCACGTCGCCCTACGCCTTCCAGGGGCTTGGTCAGGAGGGCCTGCGTCTGCTGGCCGAAGCCAAGGCGCAGACGGGCCTGCCGATCGTCACCGAGTTGATGGACCAGCGCGATCTGGACCAGGTGCTCGAGGTGGCCGATGTGATCCAGATCGGCGCGCGCAACATGCAGAACTACTCGCTTCTGGCCGAGGTCGGGCGCTCCGGCCGCCCGGTGCTGCTCAAGCGCGGGTTCTCCTCGACGCTCGAGGAGCTGCTGATGGCCGCCGAGTACGTCCTCAAGGAGGGCAACGACGCCGTCATGCTGTGTGAGCGCGGCATCCGCACGTTCGAGACCGCCTACCGCTTCACGCTCGATTTGATGGCCGTGCCCGTGCTCAAGGAGCTCACCCACCTGCCCGTGATCGTCGACCCGAGCCACGCCGCCGGCCGGCGCGATCTGGTGCTGCCGCTGTCGCTCGCCGCCGCCGCGGCCGGAGCCGACGGCATCATCGTCGAGGTGCACCCGCATCCGGACCAGGCCGTCTGCGACGGGCCACAGCAGCTCGTGGCCGACGAATTCCCCGAGTACATGGCGCGCGTACAGGCCGCTGCCGAGGTAGCGGGCAAGGCGCTCGCTGCCGTCTAGACGGGGCCCTTGCGGATCGCGCTTGTCGGGGTCGGGCTGATCGGCGGCTCGATCGGGCTCGCCGCGAGGCGGCGGCTCGACGCGACGGTCGCGGGTTACGACACCGATCCGGGCGCCCTCGAGGTGGCGCGCGAGCGAGGCGCGATCGATCGACCGGCCGGCAGCATCGCCGACGCCGTGAGCGACGCAGAGGCGGTGTTCGTGGCCGTCCCGGTGGCACGACTCCCGGAGGCCGTGAAGGCCGCATTGAGCGCTGCGCCGGAAGGATGCGTCGTGACCGACGTCGGCTCGACCAAGCGCGCGATCGTAGCCGCGCTGGACGCGGGTGGGGGGCAATCCCAATTCGTCGGCGGCCACCCGCTGGCCGGGGCCGAGACCGCCGGCGTGCGGTACGCGCGCGAAGACCTGTTCGAGGGGGCCACCTGGTATCTGACCCCGACGCCGACCACGTCGGGCATCGCGTACGAGCGCCTCCATCGGTTGCTGCGTGCACTCGGAGCGCGCCCGGTGGCGATCGAGCCCGAGGCGCACGACACGATCCTGGCCACGGTCAGCCACCTGCCTCACGTGCTCGCCAACGTGCTGGTGGCCCAGGCGGCCCAGACGCTTAGATCCGGTCCCCACCCGCCCGAGCGGCTCCCCGCCACCGGTCCCAGCTTCCGCGATGCGACGCGGGTGGCGGGCGCCCCGAGCGCGATCTGGACCGACATCTACGTGTCAAATCGCGACGCGCTCGTGGCCGGGATCGACGACACGATCGAACGGCTTGGCGCGGTCCGGGACGCGCTCGCGTCCGCCGACGCCGGGCGCATCACGGGCTGGAACGACGCCGCCGCAGCCGACCGGCGCCGCCTGCTCGAGGCCCAGCTCGCCGGCGGTCCGCTGTTCGAGCTGCGGGCATCGGTGCCGAACCGACCCGGGGTCGTCGCCCAGCTCGCCCTCGAGCTCGGTCGCGCGGGGGTCAACATCACCGACATGGCCCTCTACCCGGCCCCGGACATGAGCGAGGGCGTGGTCGCGTTGTGGATCGCCGGCGAGCGCGAGGCGGAGCGCACCGAGGAGCTCGTGGCCCAGCTCGGATTCCCGGTGGCGCGAGCATGAACCTGCGCTTCGAGCCGTCCGGGCCGTTGCGGGGAACGATCCGGGTTCCGTCTGACAAGTCGATCTCGCACCGCGCGGCGATCCTCGGCGCCATGGCCTCCGAGCCGGTCCGGGTTCGCAACTATCTCGACGCGGCAGACACCCGCTCGACCCTCACGGCCATCCAGCGGCTGGGCGCGATCGTCGAAGAACGCGGCGAGGAGCTGGTGATCCGCGGCTGTGGGCTGCGCGACGCACTGTCGCCGACCAACCCGATCGACGTCGGCAACGCCGGCACGCTGATGCGCCTGCTCCCGGGCTGGCTGTCCTTTCAACAGGGACGGAGCTTCATGCTCGACGGCGACGCGTCGATCCGCCGCCGTCCGGTAGACCGGATCGCCGAGCCGCTGCGACGGATGGGCGCCGTGATCGAAGCGCGCGAGGGCCGCTACCCGCCGTTCACGGTCCACGGCGCGGCGCTGGGCGGGATCACCTACGAGCTTCCGGTGGCGAGCGCGCAGGTCAAGTCATGCGTGCTGCTGGCCGGGTTGGTGACAGACTCGACGACGGTCATCGAGCCGGTGCCGAGCCGCGATCACACAGAGCGGATGCTGGCCGCGGCCGGCGCCCCGGTACTGCGTGAGGGCTCGCTCGACACCGGGTATCGCACCACCGTCGGTAACACCGACGAGCTCGAGCTGGACATGGTTGACGTGCCCGGGGATCTCTCCTCGGCGGCGTTTCTGATCGCCGCCGGCGTGCTGGTGCCCGATTCGCGGCTCGTGCTCGAGGGCGTGGGGATCAACTGGACGCGGACCGGGTTCCTGCGCATCCTCGAGCGGATGGGTGCGATCGTCCTGTCCGACGCCGAGCCGCCGGGCGAGTTCGCGCCCCACGAGCCGGTGGCCGACGTCGACGTCCGCAATGCCCCGATCGAGGGAACGACGGTGGAGGCCGACGAGGTGCCGCTCGCGATCGACGAGCTTCCGCTCGTGGCCCTGCTCGGCTGCTTCGCGGACGGGGAGACGCTCGTGCGGGGCGCGCAAGAGCTGCGCGTGAAGGAGTCAGACCGAATCGCGTCGGTGGTCGATGGTCTGCGCGGCCTGGGGGCTCGTATCGAGGCGCTGCCGGATGGGTTCGCGGTGACCGGAACCGGCGGCCTGCGGGGCGGCGTGCTCGACGCCGGTGGCGATCACCGGCTGGCCCTGCTCGGCGCGGTGGCCGGCCTCGCGTCCGAGCAGGGCGTCGAGGTTGTGGGCATGGAGGCGGCCGACGTGTCCTACCCCGGCTTCGCGGGCGACGTGTCACGGTTGGCGGCGTGACCGTCGTGGCCATCGACGGCCCGGCCGGTGCCGGCAAGTCGACCGTCGCGCGGGCGCTGGCCGACCGGCTCGGCTTTACCTATCTCGACACCGGTTCGATGTATCGCAGCGTGGCGCTCGCCGCCTCCGAGCGCGGGGTCGAGCCGGGGTCGATCGCGGAGTCGTTGCAGATCGAGCCGGGCGAGCGGGTCATGCTTGACGGCCGCGACGTGACCGACGCGATCCGCACGCCGGCGGTGTCCGAGGCCGCTTCGCGGGTGGCCGCCGATCCAGCGGTCCGGCGGGCTGTCGTGGCGCAGCAGCGACGCCGGCTCGAGCACGGCGATTGGGTGGCCGAGGGGCGAGACATCGGCACCGTCGTCGCGCCCGACGCCGAGCTCAAGGTGTTCCTGACCGCCACCGCGGAGGAGCGCGCGCGTCGCCGCGCCGCCGAGCTGGGCGTCGACCCGGCCACGGTCTTGGCCGAGCAGACAATCCGCGACGAGCGCGACCGTACGCGCGAGCACTCACCGCTGATCCCGGCGGCGGGCGCGGTGGAGCTCGACACGACTGGGATGACGCTCGACGAGGTCGTCGAGCGGATCGCCGATCTCGTGCGGGCCGTACGTACCGGATAGCCTCGGTTTCGCCCATGAAAGTCGCGATCGTCGGATATCCGAACGTCGGCAAGTCCTCGCTGGTCAACCGGCTTACCGAATCGCGCGAAGCCGTCGTCCACGAGCAGCCCGGGGTCACGCGTGACCGCAAGGAGCTGCACACCGACTGGAACGGCCGCTCACTGACGCTGATCGACACCGGCGGCGTCGACCTGGACGACCGCGCCGAGCTCGCCACCCAGGTGCACGCCCAGGTGCGCGCGGCGCTCGCCGACGCCGACATGGCGGTGCTGGTGGTGGACGCGCGCGCCGGTCTGAGACCGGGGGACCTCGAGGTGGCGGACCTGCTCCGTCGGGGCTCGAAACCCGCCGTGGTGGCGGCGAACAAAATCGACTCGGTACGCGACCTCGCGCTCGCCGCCGAGTTTCACCGGCTCGGGCTGGGCGACCCGATCGCGGTGTCGGCGGCCCAGGGCCTCGGCACCGGCGATCTGCTCGACCGGATCGTCGAGCTGGCACCAGCCGACGCGGTTGACCCCGACGAAGACGACGATGTCGTGCGGCTCGCGGTGATCGGCCGACCGAACGTTGGAAAGTCCTCGCTCGTGAACCGGTTCGCGGGCGCCGAGCGGGTGATCGTCTCGCCCGTGGCGGGAACGACTCGGGACGCGATCGACCTCCCGATCGAGTTCGAAGGCCGGCGGCTCGTCATGGTCGACACCGCAGGTCTGCGCCGCGCGGCCAAGGTGGGAGAGTCGATCGAGTACTACACGTCGCTGCGATCGCGGCGGGCGGCCGAGCGGGCCGACGTGGCGCTCGTGGTGTGCGATGCGACCGACGGGATCACCGCCCAGGATCTGCGTGTCGCCGAGCTTGCCATGCGCAGCGGATGCGCCACGGCGCTCGTCCTCAACAAGTGGGACATCGCCGACGCCGTCGACCTCGATCACGAGCGCGCGCGGGCGAACCAGAAGCTTCGCCTGCGCCCCCGCGTGGTGACCGCGAGCGCGAAGACCGGGCGCAACATCCAGCGGCTGCTGGCCGAAGCGATTGCGTTGGCCGACCGCCGCGCCGCCCGGATTCCCACCCCGCAGCTCAACCGCTTCCTGTCCGACGTGACCGCGGCCCGGCAGCCGCCGGCCGGCGGGCCGGCGCGCGGCGGTCATCGCCTCAAGCTGATCTACATGGCGCAAACCGGCGAGCGTCCGCCGCGGTTCTCGATCCAGGTCAACTCCCGCGCGCGTGTGACACGTGACTACGCCTACTTCGTCGAGAACCGCCTGCGCGAGCGCTACCACTTCGAGGGCGTGCCGGTGATCATCGACTTCGTCGAGCGCAGCGAGCGCCGTGCTCCCGGGGGGCGCCGGCGCACGGCGGCCGCCTGATTCCGTTCCGAGCTGCGCTGCGCGCGCCGGGTCTCGTCGGGAACCGGCGCAAAAGCTCGCCAAAAATGCTTGATTGACGGACGCTATGTCCGCCGTCACGCCACCGCGCCAGACGCCCACCACCCGGACCCACCGTCGATGGGTCCAGCGCCCGTCGGTGCCGCCCGAGCCGGTGGCCCGCCGGCGGCGGCACCTGCTGGCGTTGGGCCTCCTCGGCGCGGTGCTCGCGCTGGCCGGCGCCGGCTGGCTCGTGTTCGGCGGATCCGGCACGGAGCCGCCGGCCACGGGAGCGGCCCGGGTGGTTCCCGCCAACGCGCTCGCCTACGTCCACCTGTCCACCGATCCCTCTCGACCGGCCGTCCAGGCCGCCGGTCGGCTCGCGACCCGCTTCCCCGACTACCCGCTGGTGTATGCGGCAGTCGTGAACCGCGTCGACAGCGTTCTGGGTGGCGCCACGAGCGTCGACTTCGACCGTCAGGTGCGACCGTGGCTGGGCAAGGAGGCGGCGCTCGCCGTGCTCCCGAGCAACGGCGGCTCCGCCCCGACCTTGCTCGTCCTCGGCGTCTCGAGTCGCGCCCGCGCTCAGGCCTTCCTGCGCTCCGTCGGCGCGGCGCCCGCCGGCGCGTACGAAGGGGTCGAGCTCCTGGCATATCCATCGGGCAGCCAGGTCGCGCTCGTCGGCCAATACCTGGTGGCGGGCCCCGCTTCCGGCGTACGGGCCGCGATCGACGCCGCGCGGGGACTTGCGCCCTCGCTGGCGCACAACGCGACGTATGAGCGGGCGGCGGCGAGCGAACCCGCCGGCCGGGTGCTCGACGCCTACCTGCCGGCGGCCGGCGTGTTACGACTGCTCGCCGGCCGGACCGGGCTGGCCGGTGCAGTCGGCGTGCTGCTCGACCGGCCGGCGACCGCCGGCACCGCGATCTCGGTTTCGGCGGTCTCGGGCGGCGCACAAGTCCAGATCCACAGCGTGATGAGTGGGGGCGCCAAGGCGCGGGCCAGCTCGCTCGGGTTCACACCCACGCTCCAGTCCGTCCTGCCCTCGGGCTCGACGCTGATGCTCGACGTGCGCGGCCTCGCGTCCTCCGCGCCCGAGCTCCTGCGCGCCGCCGCCGCGGCCGGGATCGGGGCGAACCTCGAGTCGCTGCTGGTGCGGCTTGGCTCGGCGCTCGCTTCGCAGGGCGTGAACGTCGCGGACGTGCTGTCGGTGTTCCACGGCGAGACCGCGGTCGCGCTCTCGCCGGGACAGTCGCCCGCCCTGCTCATCGTCGGGCGGGTGAGCAACCAGGCGGCGGCCCGGAGCGAGCTCGCATCGCTCGAGGCGCCGCTCACCTCGCTGTTCTCGCCGTCGAGCAGCACTGCCGCCGGACAGGTCCCGGAGCTCGCCAACACCGAGGTCGACGGCGCGACGATCGACGAGGTCCAGCTCGGCACCGGACTGCAGGTCAACTACGGCGTGTTCAACGGGCTGGCAGTGGTGTCGACGAGCATTCAGGCGATCGACGAGGTGGCGCAACGCAGTCACGCGCTGGTCGACGACGCGAGCTACCGCGCCGTGCTCCCGAACGGGACCGGCCCCGTCTCCTCGCTACTCTTTGGCGACTTCACCCGACTGCTGAGCCTCGCGGAGCAGACCGGATTGATGGGCGGCGCGACCACGCACGAGCTGCTGCCTGATCTCTCGAAGGTCTCGACGATCGGTATGAGCTCCACGAGCGGCAAGCGCGACACGACCACGGAGCTGACGCTCGAGATCCGATGAACATGCTGGCCGACAACGAGTTCCTGTTCACGTCGGAGTCGGTCACTGAAGGGCATCCGGACAAGGTCGCAGATCAGATCTCGGATGGGGTGCTCGACGCGGTCTTGCGTGACGACCCGACCGGTCGCGTCGCGTGCGAGACGCTGGTCAACACGGGACTGGTGGTGGTCTCGGGGGAGATCACGACGACGACGTACGTCGACATCCAGGACATCGCGCGGGAAACGATCAAGCGGATCGGCTACACGAACGCGGAGTACGGCTTCGACTACCACACGTGCGCGGTGATCAACGCGATCGACAAGCAGTCGCCCGACATCGCCCAGGGCGTCGACCGCGCTTGGGAAGCGCGCGTTGATCCCGGCGACGACGATGAGCTCGACCTGGCCGGCGCGGGGGATCAGGGAATGATGTTCGGGTACGCGGCGAGGGAGACCGACGAGCTGATGCCGCTGCCGATCTCGCTCGCGCATAAGCTGGCCAAGCGGCTGGCGGACGTGCGCCGGGCGGAGATCCTGCCCTACCTGCGTCCGGACGGGAAGACGCAGGTGACGGTCCGCTACGTCGACGGCCGGCCGGTCGAGGTCGAGAAGGTGCTGATCTCGACCCAGCATCGTGACGGCGCCGAGTCGCTGCTCAAGGACGATCTGTGGGAGCACGTCGTCCAGCCGGTCGTGCCCGAGGAGCTCTACGACGCCCGCAAGCTGCACCGAGCGTTACTCGTCAACCCCACGGGCCGGTTCGTGATCGGTGGCCCGATGGGTGACTGCGGGCTGACTGGGCGGAAGATCATTGTCGACACGTACGGCGGGATGGCGCGGCATGGGGGTGGCGCGTTCTCCGGCAAGGACCCCTCGAAGGTCGATCGCTCGGCCGCGTACGCGGCGCGCTACGTGGCCAAGAACGTGGTCGCCGCCGGATTGGCCGACCGGCTCGAGGTCCAGGTCGCTTACGCGATCGGCGTGGCGCATCCGGTGTCGGTCATGGTCGAGACGTTCGGGACCGAGAAGATCGGGCGCACCCAGATCCTTGAGCTGATCCGCCAGCACTTCGACCTGCGCCCGGGGGCGTTCCGCCAGTACTTGCGGCTGCACCGTCCGATCTATCAGAAGACCGCGGCGTACGGCCACTTCGGCCGCGAGGACCACGACTTCACGTGGGAGCGGACCGACAAGGCCACGGCGCTACGAGCGGCCGCCGGGCTGGGCACCGCGGCCGTGCAGGCGTAGCGGCTCCGGCGCGGCTCGCCACCTCCGAAGGTCAGGGGTTAGGGGTCAGGGGGCAGAGGGCAGGGGGTAGGGGGTTAGGGGGTCAGGGGGTCATTTCCCGGAACTCGTCACCCTCCCGGCGGTGAATGCGGATTCAGCGCCACATGTGGCTCGGATGGCGTAACTCGGCCGTCGTGGATCGCCGAGTTCGGGCTTATGACCCGGCGGTGCTCACACCTGCGGGTGCGTCAGGCGCAGGTCGTGCAGCGCGCGGTCGACCGTCCGGACGATCTGACGCGGATCGTCGACGCCGCGGAACCTGAAGTCGTAAGCGGCGCCGCCGGCGGTGTCGAAGTCGACGGTTCCGACCCCGAGACATCGCTCGACCAGACGCTGGCGCGAGTTCACGTTCTGGACGCGCTCGAGCCGGGTCTCGTGCATCTCGCGCGAGAGCAGGCCGGAGCTGATCGTCAAGCGACGGTTGGTGATCGTGTAAGTGGTACTGACACGCCTGAGGAGGCCCCAGAGCAGCACGACGATGAAGACGACGGCCACGGTGGCGCCGACCCAGCCCGCCTGGACGCGGCCGCTCGCGATCCTGGTGACGAGGCCGGCGACGACGCCGGCCAGCACTGCGGCGATCAGGCCGCGCACGTAGAAGGCGGCCATCGAGCGCCACGAGGGATGGCCGTGGAAAAACACCTGTTCTCCGGAGTCCAGGTCCACCGCGCGAGAGCGTAGCGGTGCGCCGTCAGATCCCGATCAGCAGCGCGAGCAGCGCAATCGCGCCGGCGAGGAGCGCGAGCAGGGCGGCCAGCGGCGCGGGCTCGACTTGCGCCCGCTCAGCCCGCGAGGAGAGCGCGAACGAAACCACGACCGGCGCTCCGCCCAGCGCGCACGCACACGCCCAGCCGCGCTCGCCCGCGCGCTCTGCCGCCGCGGTGCCGAGCCCCCGGGAGCACGCCTCGAGCGCGATCGCCAACCCGAGCAGCGGCCGGCCTGCCTGCAACCCGACCGCCACCACCGCGAGGTAGATCTCGGCGAAGAGCACCACGGTGAGGATCAGTCCGGCGATCACGCCAAGCGCCTGCTCGACCGCGGGCGCCAGCGGCGTGCGCTTCACGGTGACGGGGGTCCATTCCGCGCGGCGATCGGGACGCGGTTCGCGCGGCGGCCGCGACGCTGGTGGCGGAGAGTGCTTGAGATCGCCGATCCTGCGCGCCAGCGCGGCCTGCACCACGGCTGCGTCGTCTCCCAGCGCCACCGGATTGAGCGTCAGGAGCCCAAGCCCGTGCGCCGGGATCCGCTCGCGGTAGAGCGCCTCGTACGGTTCGGGCGAGGATCGGCACATGACGACGAGGCGCGACCGCGGGTAGTACGCGTCGACCGCCAGCCATTCGTCCTGGCCGGAGTCGGGAACGCGCAGCCAGCCGAACATGTGTGAGCGCCGCCCGACCTCGCCGACCAGGTGGTCGCACATCGACAGGATCGCCGTGGCTTCGAGACCGTCGTGCTCACGGTCGCTTTCCGAGCCTTCGCGCAGACCCTCGGGAAGACGATCGACCGCCATCCTGCCCTGACTTTACCCTCAGAGGCACCAGTGCACTCCCAGTTTTCCAGTGGATCAAGGCGGCAACCGCCGACCAACCGTCAATCGTTGATCGCGCGCGTCGAGCCGCTGACCCGCACGCGCGCTGTGCGCGGGCCGTTCGACTACCGACTGCGCCCGGATCAGAGCGACGTGGAGGTCGGAGCCCTCCTACGGGTCCCGTTCGGGCACCGGACCGCGCTCGGCGTCGTGCTCGAGCTGGCGCGCGAATCAGAGCTCGAACCCGAGCGACTCGTCGAACCGGATGCGGTGCTGCCGCCGGGTGTCGGCCCCGATCTGGTCGAGCTGGCCGGCTGGATCGCCGAGCAGTACTGCTCCACGCCGGCGCGGGCGCTCGGCCTCGTCTTGCCCCCGGGCTTCAACTCCGGCCGCAAGCGCCAGCGTGTGCTGATCGCCGAGCTGACCGAGGCGGGCCAAGCCGCGCTGCACGACGGCTCGCGCCTCACCGATCGCCAGCGCGCAGCGCTCGCGCAGCTCGAGCTTGACGGCCCGTCGCCCGCGGCCGCGTTCGGGAACGGCACGATGCGTCGTCTGGAGGCTCGCGGCCTGGCGGCGCTCCGCCGCGACGCCAGCATGCAGCGCCCGGCGACGGTGGCGGTGGGGCGGCGCCTCGACACGCCGCCGGAGCTGACGGCCGACCAGCGCGACGCGCTCGCCACCGTGCTCGGCGCGTTGCGCGATCGCAGCGCGCAGCGATTCCTGCTTCACGGGGTGACGGGCTCGGGCAAGACCGAGGTGTACCTGCAAGCGGTGCAGGCCACGCTCGATGCGGGGCGCGGGGCGATCGTGCTCGTTCCGGAGATCGCGCTTACCCCGCAGACGGTCGGCCGCTTCCAGGCCCGGTTCGGAGACGTGGTCGCCGTGCTTCATTCCGGGCTCGGGCAGGGCGAGCGCTACGACGAGTGGCTTCGGCTCCGCACCGGCGAGGCCCGGGTGTGCGTCGGGCCGAGATCGGCCGTGTTCGCGCCGCTGGACGACATCGGGCTGATCGTCGTCGACGAGGAGCACGACGCCTCCTACAAGCACGAGGGAGACCCTCGTTACGACGCCCGGACGATCGCGAGCCGGCGCGCCGAGCAACATCGGGCGGTGCTCCTCGCCGGCAGCGCGACGCCGCGCCCCGAGAGCGCGGTCGAGCTGACCAAGCTGCGGCTCCCGAGTCGCGTCGACCGTCGCCCGCTGCCACCCGTCGAGGTGCTCGACATGCGGGGCCTGCACCACTCGCTGCATCCGCGGACCCGGATGGCGCTGGCCGACGTGCGCGCCACCGGCGGCAAGGCGATCGTCTTGCTGAACCGTCGCGGCTGGTCGAACTTCCTCTCCTGCCGGGGCTGCGGTCACGTGTGGATGTGCCCCAACTGCGAGGTCGCGCTGGTGCTCCACCGCGCCCAGGGCACGATCGCCTGCCATCACTGCGGTCACCGCGGGCGTGTTCCCGAGCGCTGCCAGGAGTGCGGCTCGATCGCCGTGGCCCGCCACGGGGCCGGCACCGAGAGCGTGGAGCACGACCTGCGCGAGGCGTTCGGGCCCGAGCTGCCGGTATTCCGCCTCGACGCGGACGTCGCGTCGAGAAAGGACCGTCTGGCCGGGACCCTGGCCCGGTTCGAGGCGGCCCCGCGCGGCGTGCTGCTCGGCACGCAGATGGTGGCTAAGGGCCACGACTTCGCCGAGGTGGCGCTCGGTGTCGTGCTCGACGCCGACCAGACGCTGCGCTTCCCGGACTTCCGCGCCGAGGAGCGCACGTTCGCGCTCGTCACCCAGCTCGCGGGGCGAGTCGGACGGACCGAGGGTCGCGGCGGGGGGCGGGTGCTCGTGCAGACGCTGGCGCCCGATGCACGCGCGCTCGCGCTGGCCGCCCGCCACGACTCGGACGCGTTCATCGCGCAGGAGCTCCTTCGGCGCGAGGCACTCGGCTACCCGCCGTTCGGGTCGTTGATCCGCGTGGTGTGCTCGTGTGAGGACGCGACCGAGGCGCTCGCCGTGGCGACCCGTCTGCACGGCCTGATCGCGCCGGCCGGGGCGGTCGTGCTCGGGCCGGCGCCGCTGTTCCGGTTGCGGGGCCGGTCGCGCAGCCAGCTCGTCATCAAATGCGCAGAGCGGCTCCCGATCGTGCGCGCGGTGGGTGCGGCGGTCGACGCCTGCGCGGTCGAAGCCGGCCGGCGCGGAGTGAGCGTGAGCGTCGACGTGGACCCGCAGTGAGAGACCCAGGCGCCGCCGTTAGGCGCCGCCGAAAAATGCCATTAAGCTGAAGGTGTGTCCTCTGACAGCACTTACACCGAGGTAGAGCCCGAGCCCGAGGCGGGTGTCGAGCCGCAGCCCGAACCCGAGGCGGGTGTCGAGCCGCAGCCCGAGCCCGAGGCGGGTGTCGAGCCCGAGCCCGAAGAGAAGCTCGATCCCGAGACCGCCGCGCGGCGCGACGCCGCGCTGGCCCGGATCCGGAGCTTCGGCGACCCCGTCCTGCGCACCAAGGCCCGCCCGATCGAGCGCTTCGACGATGCGCTCCGGGAAGAGGTCGGGCGCATGGGCCAGCTGATGGACGACGCGATCGGGGTGGGGCTTGCGGCGACGCAGGTGGGCGTCGTGCACCGGCTGCTCGTCTACCGAGTCCAGCCGCAGGGCGAGCTCGCGGCGCTGATCAATCCGGAGATCGAATGGTCGGGCCGCGAGTCCGAGACCGCCGAGGAGGGATGTCTCAGCCTGCCCGGCGTGCTGGTCGAGGTCGACCGTCCCGTGCACGTCCGGGTGCGGGCGCTGAACGAGTTCGGAGAGCCGATCCTGATCGAGGCCTCGGGACTCGAGTCCCGCGTCATCCAGCACGAGATCGATCACCTCGACGGGGTGCTGATCCTCGACCGGACCTCGCGCGACCAGCGCAAGGAGGCGATGCGCGTCCTGCGCGAGGGCGAGCAGTCCGCCTAGCCGGCCGGCACGGGTGCGGACGGTCTACCTCGGTACCTCGGAGTTCGCTGCCGTGGTGCTGCGTGGCCTGGCCGACTCGGAGCACGCACCGGTGCTGGTGCTGACCCGGCCCGACCGTCCCCGAGGCCGGGGTCGCAAGCTGGCCTCGCCGCCGGTGGCCGACGTGGCGCGCGAGCTGGGCATCGCGCTCGAGCAGCCGGCCTCGGTCAACGACGAGGCCGTTCTGCGCACGATCGAGGCGGCCCGGCCGGCGGCGGTCTGCGTGTGCGCCTTCGGAGCGCTGATCACGGAGCCGTTGCTGTCCGCCTTCGAGATGCTCAACGTGCACCCGTCGCTGCTGCCCCGCTGGCGCGGTGCCGCGCCGGTCGAGCGGGCGATCATGGCCGGGGACGAGCAAACCGGCGTCTCGATCATGCGGGTCACGGCCGGCCTCGACAGCGGACCGGTCTGCGCCCAGGCGACCGAGCCGATCCGCCCCGATGACACCTACGGGACCCTCGCGGCGCGGCTCGAGGTGCTCGGGGCCGAACTGCTCGTGCGGACGCTGGACACGCTGCCTCCCTGCGCCGGGCAGGACGAGGCGGGCGCCACGTACGCGTCGAAGATCGAGCCGACCGACCGCGAGCTCGATCCGAGCCGTCCCGCTGCCGAGCTCGAGCGCGTCGTGCGAGCGCTGACGCCCCACATCGGCGCGTACGTCGTCCTGGAGGATGACAGCCGCCTGGGCGTGAGCGCCGCGCATGTACTCGTGGAAGGCCCGGCCCCCGGGGTGGTGTCGTTCGCCGGATCGCGCCCGGTGCTGGGGTGCGCGCAGGGCGCACTCGAGCTGGTCACGGTGCAGCCGCCGGGACGCAGGCCGATGAGCGGCGAGGACTACCTGCGCGGGCGGCGCTCCTGATATCCCCGGCGCGCGCGTGTGCTCTGCGCGTCGTCCGGCGGGTGTTCGAACAGAGTGCCTACGCCGACCGCGCGCTCGCGTCCGAGGCAGCGGATCTCGATCCTCGGGATCGGGCGCTCGCCATGGCCCTCAGCTACGGGACGGTGCAGCGGCGGGCGACGCTCGATCACGTCGCGGCCCAGCTCGTCGAGCGCCGGCTGCAACGGCTGGACCCGCCCGTGCTCGACGTGCTTCGGCTTGGCTTGTTCGAGCTCTTATTCATGGGGGGCGCGGCGGACTATGCGGCCGTGAACGAGGCGGTCGAGCTGGCCAAGCGGGCCAGCCCGCGCGGCGCCGGCCTGGTCAACGCGGTCCTGCGGCGAGGCGCGCGCGAGGGACCGGGCATGCTCGAGCAGCTCGACGACGAGACGCCCGAAGCGGCGGCGCTGCTCCATTCCGTGCCTGGCTGGCTGGCCAGCAAGTGGTGGGATGAGCTCGGCGCCGAGCAGGCGCGGGCCCTGCTGAGGACGGTGAACGACCCCGCCGAGTCGGCCCTGCGCGCCAACACGCTCGTGTCGAGCGCGGGCGAGGTCGCGGCGGCGCTGCCGGTGGCGAGCCACGCCGCGCCCGGGTTCTCCGAGGCGCTCGGTCTGCCCGAGGGGCTCGTGCTCGACGGCCCGTTCGACGTCCAGGGCTCGGAGCTGTGGCCCACCGGCGCGGTACAGCCGCAATCGCGCTCATCGATGCTGGTCTCGCGGATGCTGGGCCCCGAACCGGGGGAGCGGGTGCTCGACCTGTGCGCCGCTCCCGGCGGCAAGACCACCCATCTGGCCGCCCTGATGGGCGATCAGGGCGAGATCGTCGCGGTCGAACGCCACCCCGGCCGGGCGGCAGCGCTCGAACGGACGGCGGCCCGCCTGCGGGCGACGAGCGTCGAGGTCGAGGTCGGAGACGCCGCCGCGGGTCGAGGCGACGCCCCGTTTCACCGTGTGCTCGTCGATCCCCCGTGCAGCGGCCTCGGGACGCTCCAGTCGCGGCCAGATCTTCGATGGCGAGCAACTCCCGAGGCGATCGGCGAGTTGGCCGGGTTGCAGGGCCGGATCCTGGCCGCCGGCGCCGGCGCGCTGGTCTCGGGCGGGACCCTGATCTACTCGGTGTGCACGATCTCGCGGGATGAGGGGCAGCGGGTGGTCGAGCGGTTCCTGGACGATCACCCTGACTTCAGTGCCGAGGCGGTTCATCAGCTGCTGCCCCACCGGGACCGGACCGACGGGTTCTTCATCGCCCGCCTGCGACGAGGGTGAGCCTCGCGGGCTTAGATATGTCGACCGCCCGGCGCGCCGGTTAACCTTCAATTACGTTGACCGAATCTTCGCATTCGCACAAGCTCGGTCCGGAGTGCCCCAATTGCGGCGAGCCGTGGTTGCGTCCGACTGCTGCGCCCGGACGGTACCGGTGCGTCTACTGCCTCCAGCGCTACGAGCTCGTGTCCGTGTGCCCCAACTGCGGCGAGCACTCCACGATCGTGCGGATGTCCAGCACAGCGGTGGTTGCCTGCAACCACTGTCACGGCAGCATGCTCCGGGCCGTCTAGGTGCCTGACGAGGCCGGCGCACCCCCGGAGGGCACGCTTCGCCTGCTGCGCGAGCGCCGTATCGCTCCGTCGATCCTGTCGGCCGACTTCGCGCGGCTCGGTGAGCAGGTGGGCGAGGTCCTGGCGGCCGGCGCGCGCGTCATACACGTCGACATGATGGACGGCCACTTCGTGCCCCCGATCACGTTCGGTGCGCTGATCGTCGAGGCTCTGGCCGATCAGGTCCATGCGGCCGGCGCGGTCATCGACGTGCACCTGATGATCGAGCGCCCGGAGCGCTACGCGGGCGACGTCGCCCAGGCCGGCGCCGACAGCATCACGATCCACGTCGAGGCGACCCCCCACGTCCATTACGCGCTCCAGACGATTCGTGAGGCGGGCTGCTCGGCAGGAGCCGCGATCACCCCGGCCACGCCGGTCGGCAGCCTGGACGAGGTCGCCCACGAGATGCTCGACCTGGCTCTGTGCATGAGCGTCAACCCGGGCTGGGGTGCCCAGCAATTCATCCCGTGGTCGCTCGACAAGCTCGCGCGAATGCGCGCGGCGCTCCCCGATCACGTCGCCCTGGAGGTCGATGGGGGCGTGCACGCGGGCACGGCCGCCGCGTGCGTGGACGCGGGCGCGAACCTGCTCGTTACCGGCTCGGCCGTGTTCGGCTCGCCCGATCCCGCCGCTGCCTACGCCGCCATCGCCGCGGCCGCGGGCGTCCGCTGAGATACCACGCGGCCCCGTGGACGCTAGGCTGCCGATGGTGCATGCGGGCATTCTTCGCGGGGCGATAGGGCTGCTGGCCGCCCTCGCCCTGTGTGCGGGGTGTGGATCGAGCGGCTCGTCGAAGGTCAGTACCGGGACGTACGTCAAGACGGTCTGCTCGGCAATCTCACCGCTCGAACACGATGTGATCACGCGTACCCAGGCGCTGAGCGGGTCGACGGCGGCGAGCGCGGTCCAGGCCAAGTCGACGCTCGAGGGCTTCCTCGCGGCCGTGTCGGGCGACGCCGACCAGGCGGTCTCGAAGATCAGCGCGGCCGGAACGCCCGACATCTCGAACGGGAAGGCCGTCGCGAACGAGATCGTCAGGGCGTTCACCCAGTTGCGGGATGCCATGCACGCGGCTGCTGCCAAGGCCAAATCCCTCCCGACGAACTCGGCGTCGGCCTACAAGACCGCCGCGCAGGCGCTGAACGCCAATGTGCGCGCGTCGCTCAACGACATCGACGCGAGCGGCCTGAGCAACCCGGACATCGAGGCAGCGGCGGCCAAGGAGCCCGTCTGTAAGTCGCTAAGCAGTGGCTGAGCTCACAGCCACCGGACCTCGGCGGTAGAGCGCCGAAAGCAGACAGCACAGCACGAGCGTCGCGGTGAAGTAGGCGACTTCGACCCGCGTCACCTCGGAGGCGATGGTCGGGCTCGCGACGAACGCCACGAACAGCGCCGCGGCCGACAGCCAGGCGATCGCCGCCTGGCGGGCCCGGCCGCGGGCCAGCGCGGCCTGATTCAGCGTTCCCGAGACCAGGTGCAGGCCCATCCCGAGCCCCACCACGGCCAGGCCGAAGCGGCCGTAGTGATAGCCCTTGTTGCCGAGTAAGGCGCTCATCACGAACGGCCCGATCGCCAGCAAACCGATCGCCACCGCGCCGGCGAACGCCGCGATCGCCAGCACCGTGATGCGGATCGCGCGGCTGAACTCCTCCGGGCTCTCGCGGGCTTCCAGGCCGGCCAGGTGGGGGAGGATCGAGGTCTGGATGGCCTGGAAAAGCTGCAGCGGCGCCCGCACGATCAGCATCACGTTGAACACGAAGCCCGTGTAGCCCGAGGTGATCGATCCGCCGCCCGACCGGGCGGCGATGATGAGTACGCCGGCGTTCAGCAGCGTCTGCTCGGCGAGCATGATCCCCACGACGGAGGCCGCGAACCCGGCCCCGCGCTTGAGGCTCAGGTCGGCCGAGGCCTCCTCGATCTCCGCGTGTGCCGGACCCTCTCGCGCCGCATCCGCCGCTGGCACGCCGGGAGGCCCGCCGACGCGGCCCCGGATGCGGGAGAAGGCGAACGGGATCACGCACAGCGAGGCGAACGGAGCGACCGCCATGCCGAGCCCCACCGCACCCTGCCCCGAGCTGATCCCCACCGCGGCCGCGAGCGCGAACAGGAACCGCGAGGTCGACTCGAGGAACACCAGTCCTCCGTACAGGGCGAAGAGCTTGTGGCCCGCCAGCCAACCCCGGGCGAAGTAGCTGGCCGCGTAGGCCATCACGCCGACCACCAGAATCCAGTAGAGCGCGCTCGACCCGTCGAAGATGCCGTACTCGATGTCGTGGCGCAACAACAAAGCCGTGACCAGGAACGCCGAAGCGAAGCTGAGCTGGATGGCGGCGGGAATCCAAAGCGGATGACCCTCCAGACCGCGCGCACGCCGGTCGGCGATCGTCCGGGAGAGCAGCTGCTCGATCGGCCGGTAGATCACCGAGAGGATCACGAACATGATCGCCCAGCACAGCGAGATGCGGCTGTAGTCCGCCTTGCTCAGCACATGGCTGGCGAGAGCCAGGTATAGGAAGGTGAAGATGCCGGTGCAGGCGATGCCGATCGACAGCACCCGGGCGCCGGAGGCGAAGGAGGGCTCTGCCGGGCCCCGACCGCCGCCGTTGGGGCTGCCGGCGACGGGATCCGTGCCCTGCGGCGGCCCGGCCGCCGGCGGCGCGGGCGGTCTGGCCGCCATCAGGAAACCCGGACGAGCAGCATCGTCCACGGAAACGGCGAGCGTGCCTGGACGACCTGGCCGTGGCGTGCGGCCGCGTGGATGAAGCCCCGCTTGGACCAGTGGTTCACGTGGCCGGGGGTGTTGCCCAGATCGCGCAAGTAGGCGCCTCGAGCGACGTTGAGCGCGCGCCAGAGCGGCTCGCGGGGGACGGAGACGAGTAGATATCGCCCCGCCACCCGGGCCATTTCGGCCAGCGTCGCTTCCGGGTCGGGCACGTGCTCGAGCACCTCGATCGCCGCCGTCAGGTCGAACGATCGATCCGGGAACGAGCGTAGGCCGTCTACGTTCATCGGGCGGAACTGGAGGTTTTCCCGCCGTCGGGTTCGCCACTGGGCCTCGAGCTTGGGATCGGGCAGGTCAATCCCGACGATCGGCTTCTCCCCGAGTTGCTGGGCCCACCGGTAGGTGAGGACGCCCTCGCCACAACCCACGTCGAGGACGGATCGTGGTGCTGCCGCCTCGAACAGGCGGTCGAGGCTTGCCTCGAAGCCGGACATCAGCCGCCGGACGACCGGGTTGGTCGATCCGTACTTGTCGAACGTGTTGCCGGTCGGCACGACGGCCGAGCGTTCGCCGGCCGGCGCGACGTCCGGACTGGAGCTCATACCTCGAGCGCCCTGCGGTCCGGGGGGCCGGACTCCTCGCGGGCCCCGCCTGGCTGCCCGCGCACGGCGCCTGGCTGTCCACGGACGGCGCCTGGCTGTCCACGGACGGCGTCCGGCTGTGCGCGCACGGTGCCGTTATCGGGTCCGGCCGACGGATCGCCGGGCTCGTAGTGCGATGGCTCGACTCCCAGCTGGAGCTCGATCCGGCGCACCCGCTCGAACGTCCGCTGCGAGAGCGTCCGCTGGGCGTCGAGCAGATCGCCGATCACCCCGAGCGCCCCGAGCAGCATCGCCGCGTTGAACAGCACGCCGCCCGCGATCAGCTCCTGGATGTGACGCGTGCCGGCGTCTGGGTGCTGCACGAAGAAGATCAAGAAGCGGACGAAGATGGCCAGCGCCACCGTGCCGAGGATCGCCGCGCCGGCCCAGAACACCCTGAGCGGCTGGTACTGGGAGTAGACGCGGAAGATCGAAAGGGCGTTGCGCCGCACGTAGGACGCGGTCGAGGGGAACAGGCGCGACTCGCGCGTCTTGGGGTTGGTCCGGATCGGGACGTGGTCGACGGCCACCTGTAGACGACCGGCCTGGATGATCGTCTCCAGCGTGTAGGTGAACTTCGAGACCGCCTGGACCTGAAGCGCGGCCTCGCGGTTGTAAGCCCGGAATCCGGAGGTGGTGTCCGGGATCTCGGTCGACGATGCGTGCCGGACGACCCACGAGCCGAGCTTCTGCAAGAGCTTCTTCCCCCCCGAGAAGTGATCGATCGTCGCAACCTGGCGGTCTCCCACCACCATGTCGGCCTCTCCACGCAGGATCGGGGCGACGAGCTTGGGGATGTCCGCCGCCTCGTACTGGTTGTCGGCATCAGTGTTGACGATCACGTCCGCGCCCAGCTTGAGGCCGGCGTCAAGGCCGGCCTGGAACGCCGCGGCCAGGCCCTTGTGGTTGGTCAGCCGCACGATGTGATCCACGCCGTGCTCACGCGCGACCTCCACGGTCCGGTCGGTCGAGCCGTCGTCGATGATCAGCCATTCGACCACGTCGATGCCGGGCATCTCGCGCGGGAGGTAGCCGAGGGTCGCCGGAAGCTGCTGTTCCTCGTTGAAGCAGGGGATCTGAATGATGAGCTTCATGGGGCTGGAGCCGGGCTGTGGGTCTGAAAACGAGCTGACCGGCAAAACGGAGCGCTCCCTGCGCACGGGTGGCTGACACACGGTAGCGAGATGACCGGCCGGCCGAGGAGCGATTTACGGAGCGCCGAGGCGCCGCGGACAAGCTTCAAACTTCTTTATCGAGGGTCATATCCTGGATAGCCGCCATGTCCGCCACCACGGAGACCGATCGCCGCCACCTCGCCCGCGCGATCGACCTGGCTTCAGGGGGTCGCGGGATGGTGAGCCCGAACCCGCTCGTTGGCGCCGTCATCGGCCGCCACGACGAGGTGCTCGGGGAGGGCTTTCACCAGAGGGTGGGCGGCCCTCACGCCGAGGTCGAGGCGATCCGCGCCGCCGACGGCAGCGACCTGACCGAGGCCACCCTGTATGTCTCGCTCGAGCCGTGCTGCCACCACGGGCGCACGCCGCCGTGCACCGAGGCGATCCGGCAGGCCGGCATCGGGCGGGTGGTCGTCGCCTCCGATGACCCCAGCGAGCACGCCTCTGGCCGGGGGCTGGGCATCCTGCGCGACGAAGGGATCGAGGTCGTGGTGGCCGAGGGCGAGCTGGCCAGCCGGGCCCGGCTGCTTAACCAGCCGTTCCGCAAGCATGCCCGGACCGGACGGCCGTGGGTCCTGTTCAAGTCGGCGATGACACTGGACGGCAAGGTGGCCACGCGCGGGGGCGACTCGAAGTGGATCTCGGGCGAGGAGAGCCGGGAGCTCGCCCACCGGTGGCGTGCCCAGTCCG
Organism: Solirubrobacteraceae bacterium; assembly: GCA_035502815.1. GTDB lineage: Bacteria > Actinomycetota > Thermoleophilia > Solirubrobacterales > Solirubrobacteraceae > Palsa-465. The sequence goes on along the minus strand of DATJUA010000185.1, from coordinate 6,477 downwards.
ACGCCGTGGCCGTGGGCATCGGCACCGCCCTGGCCGACGACCCGCAGCTGACGGCACGGGTATCGGACCCGGGCGCAGTGGGCGGCGTCAATTTTCCGCGCCAGCCGCGCCGGGTCGTGTTCGACTCGCTCGCGCGCCTTCCCCTGAACTCGCAGCTCGTTCGGGACGCCCGCAAGGTCGCGCTCACCGTCGTCGTTTCGCGCGCAGCGCCGCGGGCGTCCACCGACGCGCTGGCCACGCACGGAGCGGACGTGATCGTGGCCACGGGCGAGAACGAGACCGCTCGGGTGCGCTCGGCGCTCGACCAGCTCGGGGCGGAGGGAATCAACTCGATCCTGCTCGAGGGCGGCCCCCACCTGGCCGGGTCGTTCCTCGACGCCGGCGAGGTCGACGAGATGCGGCTGTTCCTGGCCCCGATGGTGCTGGGCGGGCGAACCGCCCGCGACCCGCTCGAGGGCGAGGGCGTCGACGCGATCGCCGACGCCGCGCGGGCACTGACCCTCGAGTGCGAGCGGGTGGGTGTGGACCTGCTGGTCTCCGCGCGCATCAAGGAGTGGTAGGGCCAGGTATGTTCACCGGACTCGTGCAGGCGATGGGCCGCGTCACGACGGTGCAGCGCGGCGACGCAGGCGCGCGGATCACCGTGCAGACCCGACTCGTCGCCGAGCTCGCGCCGGGTGACTCGATCGCCATCAACGGTGTCTGCCTGACCGCGGTGTCGCTGAACGACGGATCGTTCGACGCCGACGCGATGAACGAGACGCTCACGCGGTCCTCGCTCGCCGATCTGGCTCCCGACGCGATCGTGAACCTCGAGCTGCCGTTGCGCGCCACCGATCGCCTCGGCGGCCACGTCGTCCAGGGGCACGTCGACGGGGTCGGGACGATTGCGGAGGTGGAGCAGGACGGTTTCGCACGGCGCGTTCGCGTCGAAGCGCCGGCCGACCTCATGCGTTACGTGATCGAGAAGGGATCGATCGCGGTTGATGGGGTATCGCTGACGGTTTCGGCGCTGGACAACGGATCGTTTACTGTCTCCCTCATACCGGAGACGCTGGAGCGCACGAACCTCGGAAACGCGGTCGCGGGCAACCGAGTGAACCTGGAGGTGGATGTGTTGGCCAAGTACGTCGAGAAGTTGATGGCGGTGGGTCGATGAGCTCGATTCAGACGGCGTATTCGACGATCGAAGATGCGCTCGAGGACATCGTCGCCGGCAGGATGATCGTCGTCGTCGATGACGAGGACCGCGAGAACGAGGGGGACCTCGTGATGGCGGCGCAGTTCGTCACCCCGGATGCGATCAATTTCATGACCCGCCAGGCGGGCGGGTGGATCTGCCTTGCCCTGACTCCCGAACGTTGCGACGAGCTCGGCCTGGAGCTGATGACGCTCAAGAACGAGAGCTCACACCAGACGCCGTTCACGGTGACGATCGAGGCGCGCGACGGCGTGACGACGGGCATCAGCGTCTACGACCAGGCCCACACCATGCAGGTCGCCATCGACCAGACAAAGGGTCCCGAGGACATCGTCAAGCCTGGTCACGTCCGACCCTTGAAGGCGAAGCCTGGCGGCGTGCTCGAGCGGACCGGGCACACAGAGGCGTCGGTGGACCTCGCCCGCCTCGCCGGGCTGAACCCGTCCGGCGTCATCTGCGAGATCCAGAACGAGGACGGCTCGATGGCTCGCGGCGAGGACCTCGCGTCCTATTGCTGGAAGCACCAGCTCAAGATGATCACGATCGCCGACCTGATCGCCTATCGCCGGCGGCACGAGAAGCTGGTCGAGCGGGTCGTGTCCACCAGACTACCCACCGCGTTTGGCGATTTCGACGCGGTCGGCTACCGCTCGCTGGTCGACAACAAGCATCACGTCGCGCTGGTCAAGGGTGATGTCGAGGGCCAGGAGGACGTGCTCGTCAGGGTCCACTCGGAGTGCCTGACCGGCGACGTCTTCCATTCGCTGCGCTGCGACTGCGGCGAGCAGCTCGAGTCGGCCCTCTCGATGATCGAATCCGAGGGCCGCGGCGTTCTGCTCTACCTGAGCCAGGAGGGCCGCGGCATCGGCTTGCTCAACAAGCTGCGGGCCTACAAGCTCCAGGAGGAGGGCCTCGACACGGTCGACGCCAACCTGCGGCTCGGGCTCCCGGCCGACCTGCGCGACTACGGGATCGGGGCTCAGATCCTCGTCGACCTCGGGCTCACGAGCATCCGAATCCTGACCAACAACCCCAAGAAGATCTCGGGCCTGGCCGGCTACGGGCTGTCGGTAATCGACCAGATCCCGATCCAGCACGTCCCCAACCCGCACAACGAGGCGTACCTGCGGGCCAAGCGCGACCGGCTCGGGCATACCCTGCACCATCAGGGGCTGGCGTTCGACGAAGAGATGCTCCGCAACGAACACGAGCACGATCGCCGGCGCCACGATCGCTCCGAAGAATGAGCGGGCCGCGCGTCGCGCTCTGCATCGCGCGCTTCTACGTTGAGCTGGCCGACAGGCTCGAGTCGGGCGCGCGATCGGCGCTCGAGGAGGCCGGCGTCAATTGCACCGACATCGACCGGTTCGACGTGCCGGGGGCGTTCGAGCTGCCCGTGGTGGCCAAGTTCGCCGCGGAGTCGGGGAGCTACCGCGCGGTCGTTTGTCTGGGCGCGGTGATCCGTGGAGAGACCGATCACTATCAGTGGGTGTGTGCCGAGGCGGCCCGGGGAATCCAGGACGTGCAGCTTCGCACCGGCGTGCCCTGCGGGTTCGGGGTGCTCACCGTCGACACGATGGCCCAGGCCCTCGAGCGCGTGGCCGGCGGCGCCAAGCGCGATACGGGCCGGAGCGCCGCAGAGGCGGCGCTGGCCGCGGTGGCGGTCAAGGACAGGCTGGCTCGCTTGGGATAAAACTACCGCTATGCGGGAGTTTTATCCCAACGGTTGCGTCAGTTAGTCGCCCTGGTCGTCGCCGGCGCCCGGGCCGCCTTGCGCCGGTCCGGGCCCTGGACCACCAGCCGGCCCACCGGGCTGCTGCCCGGGCGTTCCCGCCGGGCCCGGCGCGGGCGCTGCCCCGCCGTTGGCCTTCTGGCCGAGCGCCAGCAGCGCCAGTTGCAGCTCCTGCCTGACCACGCCCGTCTGGTTGGGAATCTGGAGACGCTGCCAGAGCACTTGGACGGCTTCGCGCGGATCCCCGGCCAAGCGCAGCGAACGACCCAGGTCATACAGCGCGTAGGCGTAGGTCAGGCTGTTCGGCGAGGCGTCGGCGATCGCCTGGCGCAACACCGGAATGGCGGCCGTGTAGTTGCCCGCGGTCATCAGCTGGTGGCCCTGCGCCTCGAGCGTCTCGGCGGTCGGGGGTGGCGTGGTGGCGGCCGCCGACGTGGCCGTCACGGTCTGAGTCTGGGTCGGGTGCGGCTTACGGGTCTTCACGGGCTTCGCCGGCGCCGTCGAGTGCCGAGCGGTGGTTGTTTTCGCCACCGCCGCTTGTTGGTCGTGAACGGAGGACCGCGTGGCCCTGCTACCGCCGCCACCGAGCGTGCCGGCGAGGGCGACCGCCACCACAGCGGCGGCGGCCAGGGCGGCGAGGGCGGATACGCGAGGACCGCGCCGCCTCCGTCTGCGCCCGGGGGCCGGGGGCGACGGCGAGGGCGCGGGTCGGCGGGGTGCGGATTGCGCGCGGGGCGCCGGCGCGGCCGCGGCCCGGAGCGGCCTCGTCGCGGGCTCCCGGAGCGCGGATTCGAGCGCCTGGGCGAATTCGTGCGCGCTCGGCCAGCGGTCCTCCGGGCGCTTGGCCATGCCGCGCGCCAGGACCGCGTCGACCGCGGGCGGCAGCCCGCGGTTGCGCAGGCTGGCGGCCGGCGGCTCATCCTCGACGTGCTGGCGAGCCTGGGCGGTGAAGTGGGGCGCGGTGAACGGTCGCTCGCCGACGAGCAGCTCGTAGGCGACCACGGCGAGCGAGTAGCGGTCGCTGGCGTCGGTGGCGTCCCGGCCCAGCGCTCGCTCCGGGGCCAGGTAGGAGGCCGTCCCGAGCACCTGTCCGGTGGCGGTGATGGTGTCCTCGGCGCCCAGCCGGGCGATGCCGAAGTCGGCCACGTGGAGCGTGCGATCACGGGCGAGAAGCAGGTTGGCGGGCTTGATGTCGCGGTGCAGGACGCCGCGGCTATGGGCGTAGTCGAGCGCGGAGGACGCCTCGTGCAGCCATTTCACGGTATGGACCCGCCGTACCGAGTCGACCCGGAGCGCGTCAGCCACCGTCCCGCCGGCCAGGTATTCCATCACGATGAACCCCCGCGCCGGTTGGATCCCGGCCGGATGGGTCTCGCCGACGTCGTAGATCATGACCACGTTGGGGTGGCCGGACAGCCGCGCGGCGGCGCGCGCCTCGCGCATGAAGCGCTCGGCGGCGGCGTCGTCGTGGGCGAATCGCTCGGCCAGCAGCTTGATCGCGACGTTACGACCGAGCGCCTGATCGCGGGCGCACCACACGGAGGCCATGCCTCCGGTGGCAATGTGGCGGAGTGGCTCGTAGCGCCCTGGGAGCCCCAACTCCGACTGGACGCGAGCGTCCGCGTGGGATTGATCACCCATCGAAACGCCTCATTACCCGTCGCGAAGAATACGAATCGTCGGGGACTCTCACAAAAAAAGCGCCCAGAGGCGCAAGATCGCGACCGCTTCGCGCCTGGGAGCGCGGACGCATTCGTGCCCGGGGCGCGGACGCGCGTGAGGCTATACTCGCCCGCCATGGCCAAGGTTTGTCACGCATGCGGCAAGGCGCCGGCTTTCGGCAACAGTCGCAGCCACTCGATGGTCGCCACGCGGCGGCGCTTTGACCCGAACCTCCAGCGGGTCCGGATCGACGACAACGGCACGCCGCGCCGCGTGTACGTGTGCACGCGCTGCCTGAAGGCCGGCAAGGTCACCAAGGCCGCGTGACGGCCTCGGATCCGGCGCCCGGGTCGGATCCGAGTCTGCTGCGCTTCCGCGCCGTGCTCGAAGCCGGCCTGGCCGCGCTCGAGGCGCGCCGCGAGGAGGTCAACGAGCTCAACGTGTTCCCGGTGCCCGACGGCGACACCGGCGACAACATGGTGCTGACCCTGCGCGCCGTGCTCGACGAGCTGGACCGGCTCGCCACCGCGCTCCCCGACGCCACCGTCGCCGGGATCAGCCGGGACGAGATCGTCGCCTCGGTGGCGCGCGCCGCGCTGCTCGGCGCCCGTGGGACATCCGGCGTGATCCTCTCGCAGCTGATCCGCGGCGCGGCCGAGGAGCTCGCGAGCCGCCCGGGCGAGCTGGTCGATCCGGTCCTGATCAGCGCCGCCCTGGCCCGCGCGGTCGACCAGGCGTACGGCTCCGTGCGAGAGCCGGTCGAGGGAACGATCCTGACCGTGGCCCGCGAGATGGGTGTGCAGATCGCCTCGGATCTGGCCCGCATGCGGGACGCGAGACTGCCGGACGATGCGAGCGCTGAGGTCCAGAACGCCGTCATCGCTGCGCTCGTCGAGCGCGCGCTGGAGGCGGGGGAGGCGTCCCTGCGGCGCGGCCCGGATCTGCTCCCGGTGCTTCGCCAGGCCGGGGTGGTCGACGCCGGCGGGTACGCGCTGACGCTCGTCTTCGCCGGCTTCATCGGCGCCCTGCGAGACGGCGAGCACCGGCCGGTCGAGCATCGGACCGGACGGGCTCGAGTCACTCGGCCGCAGCATTCATCGACGACGTACCGATACTGCGCGAGCTTCGCGGTAACCGGCACCGAGGTCGAGCCACAGCGATTTCGCGCGGCGCTCGAGCGGCTCGGCGACGCCGTCCTGATCGTCGGCGACCAGAGCACGCTCAAGGTCCACCTGCACACCGACGACCCCGACGCGGCGACGGGCCTGTTCTCCTCACTCGGCGCGATCTCGCATCTGGACGTAGCCGACATGCGGGCGCAGGTGGAGCGGCGCGAGGAGCGCATGGTCGCGCCCGGGCCCGCGGTCTCCGACGCGATCGCGGTGAGCACCGGCGCGGGGATGCGCGCGCTGTTCGAGAGCCTCGGGGTGCGCGCGCTTGACGGCGGCCCCGCGCTCGATCCGAGCAGCCTGGACTTGCTCGCCGCGATTCATGCGTCTCGAGCCGAGCAGGTCGTCGTCCTGCCCAACAGCACGGCAGCGCTGTCGGCCGCGCGCCGGGCCGCGAGTCTCTCCGACAAGGCGGTGTCGGTCGTGCCCTCGCTCTCCCCTCAGGCGGGACTCGCCGCCGCGGTGACGCTCGACCCCACGATGGACGCGGCGCACAACGCGCAGGCGATGCGCCGGGCGCTCGAGCACGTCCGCACGGGGGCGGTGGCACCGGCGCGGCTCGACGACGAGGAGGGCCGCTTCCGGGCCGGCGACGCGGTCGGCTACATCGAGGAGGAGATCGTCGCCTGGGGCAGGCCGCGCGAGGCGTTGCGCGAGGTGCTCGAGCAGCTCGCGCACGACGCCGAGCTGATCACCTGCCTGCGGGGCGCCGA
>DATJUA010000184.1:0-4526 GCA_035502815.1 Solirubrobacteraceae bacterium | reverse complement strand
CTGGGGCTTCTCGATCTTGGCGATCAGCGGCAGGCGGGTGTGCTTGCGCACGCTGGTCACGTCCTCGGCCGTGCGCACGAACGACAGCGCCACCAGGTCGACCCCGATCGACTCGCCGAAGTGGAGCATGTCGATGTCCTCCTCGGGGACGGCGGGCAGGCCCCGCGTCGAGCCGGGGATGTTGAGACCCTGGCGCGTGCTGACGCTCCCTCCGATCTCGACCGCGGTCTCGACTTCACCGTCGCCCTCGCGCACCGTCTTGACCCGCAGGCGGATCGCCCCGTCGGCCAGGTAGATGATGTCGTCGGGGTCGACCGCGGCGGCCAAGCCCTTCCACGAGACCGACATCCGCTCGCCGTTCCCGACGATGCCGTCCTCGCCGCACAGCAGCACGAGGCTCTCGCCCGGCTTGAGCTCCGCGGTGTCATCCTCGAGCCGGCCGATGCGGATCTTCGGGCCCGGCAGGTCCTGGAGGATCGCCACCTGCCGGCCGGCATCCGAGGCGGCCCGGCGGACCAGCTCGGCGTTCTCGGCGTGCATCTCACGGTCGCCATGAGAGAAGTTCAGGCGCGCCACGTCCATGCCCGCGGCGACCATGCGGGTGAGCGTCTCCAGGTCGCGGCAGGCCGGGCCGATGGTGGCGACAATCTTCGTGCGGCGCATGCCAGCTGGACGCTACTGCACGCCGTGTTAGCGCTCGTTACGGGCCTGTAGGTACGTCGCCGGCGCCGCTCCAGCGCCGGAGCTTGTCCTCCAGCACGGGGATCGGGAGCGACCCGCTGTCCAGTACGACGGCGTGGAACTCGGGAAGGGCGAAGCGGGGACCGAGCCGGCGCCTGGCGTCGTCTCGGATGCGCACGAGCTCGCGCTTTCCGATCAGATAGGAGAGGGCCTGGGCGGGCATCACGATGTACCGGTCGATTTCGTTGGCCAGGAACGGCTCGGGCAGCGGCACGTGCGCCACCATGAACTCGAGCGCCTGGGCGCGGGTCCAGCCGAGGGCATGGAGCCCCGTATCGACGACGAGGCGCGCCGCACGCATGAGCGAGGTCGAGACCTCCCCGAGCAGGCTCTCCGTGTCGGCGTAGAGGCCCATCTCCTCGGCCAGCTGCTCGGCGTAGAGCGCCCAGCCTTCCGCGAACACGGTCAGGCTGCGCTGCCGCTGCATGGCGGGCAGCTCGTCGAGCATCTGCAGGCGCGAGATCTGCAGATGATGCCCGGGCACACCCTCGTGGAAGGCGACCCCTTCGAGCTCCCAGCCCGCCCCCGCGGTGGGACGCTCCAGGTTGAACCAAAAGGTCCCGGGCCGCGATCCGTCGAGCTTGGGTGGCGTGTAATGGGGCGCCATCCCGCTCGAGGCGACCACCGACGGCATCGGGCTCACCTCGCAGGGCGGCGGCAGAGGCTGCGGAAAGACCTCGCCCGCCTGCGCCTCGGCGCGGCGGATGGCGGCGGTCGCGGCTGCCATCGCGTCGGTTGGGCTGCGGGTTTCCGACGATGCTCGCAGTGCCCGGTGGATCTCCGGCAGCGAGGTCAGCCCGACCCGCGCTCCGAGCTCGAGCGCGCGCTCCTCGAGCGCCTCAACCTCGCCCAGCCCGACCCGATGAATCTCCTCGGGCGCGAGCGGGAGCGTCGTGGCCGACTGGACGCGCAGGGCATAGTCGGCCTCGCCACCCGGGAGGTACACCAGCCCCGGCTCATCGGCCGAGCGGGCACGCGGGAGCAGCTCGCCGAGCAGCTCGGCCCACCGGGCCAGCGCGGGCTTCACGACCTCGCTCGCCACCGCGTCGCGCTGCTCGCGCCAGGCCGCCTCCCCGTCGGAGCCCTCGGGCGGCTGGGTGACGGCGAGGGCCTCGGGCACGGCCGGCTCCAGCACGTGGGCCGCCCACTCGATCGCCTCCTGCACGAGCGGCGCGACCGGAAGGCGACCCTTGCCGGCGCCGATCCGCAGCCGCTCGCTCTGCTGATCGATCCACTCGCCGCTGCGGCGCAGGCGTTCGAGGTAATCCGTGGCGGCCTGCTCGTCGACCAGCACCGTCCGCGCCGCGGTGGCGAGCAACACCGCGGGTCCGCTGAACGGCATGGCCGTGACGGTGTGCTCGATCAGTCCGTCATCGAGACTGCGCAGCTCCTGGGCGACGTTCTCGCGCAGGCACCCGAGCGTCACGGCGTCGGCATCCGAGAGGCCCACGCTGTCCAGACCCTCCGCCTCGGCCAGAATCGCATCGAGCTCGGTGCGCCAGGCGGCGTCGCCGGCCTCGCCATCGTCCGGCACCCGGTCGTCGTAGCCGGGGATTCCATAGTTGGTGGCCGCGAACGGGTGCGTCGCCAACCACCGCTCGTGGAAGGTGTCGCCTAGCGCACGAACCGAGGTCATGGCGCCTAGCCTACGACGGCGATCGATTCGCCGTCGGCGCTCAACCGGCCGCCGGCGCGCAGGTCGCAGATCAGATCCCAGTGCAGGGCGCTCTTGTTGCGCCCACCGGTCTCCGTATAGGAGCGGCCGAGCGCGAGGTGGACGGTGCCGGCCATCTTCTCGTCGAGCAGCGTCGAGCCGGTCGGGCGGTCGACGCCGACGTTGGTGCCGATGCCGAGCTCGCCGAGGAAGCGGGCGCCGGGGTCGGAGGCGAGCGCGGCTTCGAGGTAGCCCTGGCCGCGATCGGCGGTGGCGCGGGTCACCCTTCCCTCCTCGAAGGTCAGCTCGACGCCCTCGACGAGCATCCCGCGCGGGCTGGACGGAATCGTGAAGCGGATCGTGCCGGTGGCCGAATCCTCGAGCGGGCCGGTGAACACCTCGCCGCTCGGCATGTTGCGCCTGCCGTTGGAGTTGATCCAGGTGCGGCCGTCGACGCGCAGGCGCAGGTCGGTCCCTTCCGCCTCGATGCGCACCTCGCGCGCGTCGTGCAGCCGATCCACGAGCGACGCCTGGTGGTCGCTCAGCTCGCGCCAGGCCGCCACGGGATCGGGGCGGTCGAGGAACAGGGCCCGGTTGACGAACGCCGCGTACTCGTCGTCGCTCATGCCGGCCTGCTGCGCGAGCGCCGCAGTCGGCCAAATCGTGCCGCACCAGCGCTTACCCAGCCGCACCTCCCGGACCGGTTCCAGAGCGCGGGCCGCGCGCGTGATCACGGCCGGGTCGATGCCGGCGAGCGCCCGCGTGTTCGCGGGGGCCTGGATGCTGAGGAACGTGTCGGATTGCTCGGCGTCCGCCATGTCCTGGGGCGAGTAGTTGTCGAGTAGCTCGTCGGGCGCGTGGCGGTAGAAGTCCTCGGCGATTCCCGGGATCGAGATCCGCAGCCCAGGCGGCCAGGCGCCTCGTTCGATCGCCGCGCGGTGAAAGGCGCGGACGAGCGGCTGGGCCAGCGGCGTCGTGGACACGAGGACGGTGTCGCGCTCGAGCAGCTCGAGGCACCAGTCGCACAGCAGCGTGGCGAAGGCGTCGGGATCGATCCCGGCGGCGGGCGTCGGCTTGGTCACGGCGCCTCGAGCTCCGGGAAGTACTCGGCCGTGTGCTCGCGCAGGGAATCGCGCACGAAGCGCCGCTCGTCGGTCGTGGCCATGCGGTAGCGGCCGAGCAGCTCCTTCTGGCGCGTGATCTCGAGTCCCGAGATCGTCCACGAGACGGCCAGGCGCTCGAACAACAGCTCGGCGGCTCGCTGCCAGGCGTCCTCGCGGTTCAGGCCCCCGGCGAGGATGTCGGCGTACTCGCGCCGCGCGCCGGGCGTCAGCGAGCCGCGGAGCGTGAGCACGTTGCCCTCGGCGTCGGTGTAGTCGGACGTCGGGGCGGCGAGCTTCTCGCGCTGGCGCTTTCGCTGCTTGGCCATCGGCTGCACCCGATTACGCCGGCGCGGTCGCGGCTCGCTCGAGCTGGGCCTTGACGTCACCGGTGACCGGTTCGGAGTGACCGGCCCAGACGGTGGCCGGATCGAGCCCGGCTAGTTTGCGGATCGACTCGCGGGCCTGCTCGGTGTCCTGGTTGAACGCCGGATGCGGAACGTGGGCCGGCTGCTTACGGCCCGATTGCGGGTCGACTGTGTAGATCGCGTCGGACACGAGCGCGAGCCGATCGGACTCGCGGAACAACCCGATCAGACCGGGGGCGTGGCCGGGAAGATGCACGACTCTGAACCCCGCGATCTCGTCGCCCTCGTCGACGGTGCCGGCGATCTCGACCGGACCGCCGTCCCAGCTGGGGAGCAGCCGCCACAGGACGGTGCGCCCGCGGGGGTCGAGCTTGGAGCGGTCGAAGTAGTCGCGATAGTGGGACGGCGATTCGGCGGCCGCGCGCTCGGCCGGATGGCAGTACACCGGGACACCGAGCCCGGGTGCGGCGCCGCGGTGATCGGCGTCGGCGTGGCCGAGCACGACGCGCTTGATCCCTCCCAGCCGGGCGCCGGCGCCGCCCACCGCCGTGGTCATGTCGGACACGCCGGCGTCGAACACGGTGACGGCGCCGCCGTCGTCGAGCAGGTACACGTTCATCGTCTTGGGGATGCCGCCGCGCACGAGCCAGACGCCCTCGGCGA
>DATJUA010000183.1:0-3267 GCA_035502815.1 Solirubrobacteraceae bacterium | reverse complement strand
TGCCACGGCGGCGCGGCTGCGGATCGCCGCGCGGGCCGGCTGCGACGCTTCGCCGCTCGATCCTCGCGCCCCCGAGGACCAGCTGACGCTGCTCTCCTACATCTGGCCCGACGAGCTCCACCGGATCGATCGCCTGCGCGCGGCGCTGTCGGTCGCCGTCCGCGATCCGGTCCCGGTGGCGGCGCGGCTCGGCTCGGAGTGGCTGCCTGAAGCGCTCGCCGGTGCCGATGAGGGCGAGCTCGTCGTGGTTTGGCACTCGCTCGTCCGCCAGTACGTCGACCCGGACGAGTGGGCGGCGATCGAGCGCGCGCTGGCCGAGCGGGCCGGGGTGGTCCACCTCAGCATGGAGCCCGCGTACGACCAGCGGGTCCCGATGCAGTTGACCGTCCACGATCCCGCCGGCGCCGCTGCGAGGACGCTCGCCGTCTGCGATGACCACGGCCTTCCGATCCGCTGGGAGGCGGCAACGTAGGCACCTGCGTACATTCCCGGGCGTGGCGATCCAGGACATCGACCGAGCCACGCTCGTGTTCGCACGCACGCGCGGCCACGCCCCGAGCGTCGAACGCGCGGTGGCGATCTATTCACGCGCCGGCGAGCATGCCGCCGGATGGCTCGCGCTCGGCCTCGCGGGTGCCGCGCTGTCCCGCCAGCCGGAAAGACGGCGGGCGTGGTTACGCGGCGTGCGCATCGTGGCCGCCTCATACGGTGTGAATCAGGCGGTCAAGTTCGCGGTGCGCCGCCACCGTCCCGAACTCGACCGGCTTCCGCCGCTCACGCCAACCGTGACGCGCCTGTCGTTCCCCAGCGCCCACGCGACGACTTCGTTCGCGGCCGCGCGCGCCTACGCCGGTCTCCTACCCGCCTGCGCGCTGTACACGGCAGCCGGGGCGCTCGCCCTGTCCAGGCCGTATCTTGGCGTTCACTACCCGAGCGACGTCGCGGCCGGCGCGCTGCTCGGAACGGCGGTGGCTGATCTATGGCCATGAAGGTCGGGATCGTCGGAATGCCGAACGCCGGCAAGTCGTCGCTGTTCAGCGCGCTGACTGGCGTGGCCGCCGAGGCGGCCAACTATCCGTTCACGACGATCGAGCCCAATGTCGCGGTCGTCCCGGTGACCGACTCCCGCCTCGACGCGGTGGCGGAGACGGTCAAGGCGTCGAAGACCGTGCCCGACACGATCGCCTTCCACGACATCGCGGGCCTGGTCGCCGGCGCGCACCGCGGCGAGGGCCTCGGCAACCAGTTCCTGGCCAACATCCGCGAGACCGACGCGATCGTGCACGTCGTGCGCGTCCACGAGGACCCGAACGTGGTCCATCCGGAGGGGCGGGTCGACCCGCTGGCCGACATCGACACGATCGAGACCGAGCTGATCTATGCCGACCTCGAGCAGGCTGAACGCCGCCTCGAGCGGGTCTCGCGCCAAGCCAAGACCGGCGACCGGCATGCGATCGCTGAGGCTGACTGGCTGCGCCGGTTGATCGAGGCGCTCCAGGCGGGCCGTGCCGCGCGCACGGTGCCGGCGCCGTCCGACGCCCCAGACGCCGTCCAGCTGCTCCAGCCCCTCACCGCCAAGCCGGTCCTGTTCGTGGCCAATGTCGATGAGGGGTCGGCCGAGGTTCCGCCGGCGATCCTTGAGCACGCGCGCGCCCAGGGGGCTGAGGCGGTCGCGATCTCGGCCCGCCTCGAGGCCGAGCTGGCCGAGCTCGACCCAGACGACGCGGCCGCCATGCGCGCCGATCTCGGTCTGAGCGAGTCCGGCCTCGAGCGAGTGATTCGAGGTGCGTTCGAGCTGCTCGAGCTGATCGCCTTCTTCACCGCGGGCGAGGACAAGCCGGCGCAGTCCTGGCACCTGCGCCGGGGCCTGTCGGTCTGGCACGCCGCCGGCCTGATCCATTCCGACATCCAGCGCGGCTTCGTCCGCGCCGAGGTCGTCGGTTGGGAGGAGCTCGTCAGTGCCGGCGGGTATGCCGGCGCCCGCGACCGCGGCACGCTCCGGCTGGAGGGGCGCGACTACGTCATGCGCGACGGCGACGTGATCACGGTCAAGTTCACGCCCTGATTACCGGTATATCGTTCGACGACGATGGCAGGCGCATCGGAGTCCGAAGCACGGGAGTTTGCCGCGGCGTTTCGCGCGTTCCTCGAGTGGGTCCACTCGGACGAGGCGGGGGCACGCGGCCGCAGCGAGGTAGTCGCACTGGTCGCGGACTACCTCGACCAGGACGCGCTGGGTCGGTCGGTGGTGACCCGCGCCCTTCCCCCGTTCGAGCATGTGAATCTCCAGACCGCGCTTGACGCGTGGTCGCACGAGCCGGGACGTCACGTGGCGGTTCACGGCTTCTCGATCCCGCCGCACCACGTGCCGGTGACGTTGCAGCAGATTCTGACCGGCGAAGGGCTGCCCTGGTTGCGTCTGTCGGCACCGGCGCTGGCCGACCTGCCGAACGGGCCGGCCTCCACTCTCGCCTGCCTGGAGCGTGCCCTGCTCCTCGTCGAGGACGCGGACGGCCGGTACGTGATCATGGTCAACTTCACCTCCGAGCACGGGCCTCCGTCGCTCGACGTCGAGATCGCCGGGCTCCGGGTCGACGCGGCGCAGGCCGTTCACGCGCGCATCGCCGAGCTGCGCCACCGGCTCAACGTGTACCGCGGCCACCTGCTCGACGTGACCATCACTCCGATGGGCGGCGTCTCGCTGGGTTTCGGCGAGGTGCCACAGCTCGCCCGCGACGACGTGGTACTGCCCGAAGCGGTGATCGATCGGGTTGAACGGCACGCCCTGGGGATCGCCGCCCATCGCGATGCCCTGCTCGGGGCAGGCCAGCACCTAAAGCGCGGGCTACTGCTGTATGGACCGCCGGGCACCGGCAAGACGCATACCACGCGGTACCTGATCGGACAGATGGCGCGCTACACGCGCTTTCTCCTAACCGGACGAGCACTCCAGGCGATCGGCTCGATCGCCGAACTCGCCCGCGACCTGCAACCCGCCGTGATCGTGCTCGAGGACGTCGATCTGGTCGCCGAGCACCGCGGCTTCGGGCCGGGATCGAGTTCCGTCCTGTTCGACCTGCTCGATGCCATGGACGGCGCCGCCCCCGATGCCGACCTGCTGTTCCTGCTGACCACCAACCGCGCCGATCTGCTCGAGCCGGCGCTGGCCGCGCGCCCCGGGCGCGTCGACGTGGCGATCGAGATCGACCTGCCTGACGATGCGGGCCGGAAACGGCTGCTGTCCCTCTACGGCCGTTCGGTTCCGCT
>DATJUA010000182.1:0-20043 GCA_035502815.1 Solirubrobacteraceae bacterium | reverse complement strand
CAGCACCACCACCCGAGCAACGGCGATCAACCCCTGCCCCTTGACAACCGCCCCTCCATACGGGCGACAAAGCACTCGTCCGCGCGGCGGGAAGCGGGCTGTAGCTATGCCACTCAGTTTCCGATCACGCGGACGTCGAATCGTGCCGGTTCCTGTCCTGCTGCCGGCTGCACTCCTGAGTTACGGGGGTCGGCGCCGGGAACCGGGAGACGTAGGACGCATCATCCACGTGCCTCCGAGGTGGGGACACATCGGGGACATATCCACTCCTGCCTCCTCAGACCGGATACGGAAAATCACTGAGATTTGCAGGGAAATGCCCGATGCCGGAGGAGGGACTCGAACCCCCGACACGCGGATTATGATTCCGCTGCTCTAACCGACTGAGCTACTCCGGCGCGGTGAGCGAGTGTAGCCCCCGGGGGCGAATAAGATGCGCCCGCGATGAGTGATCTCGGCCCTGCGGTGCAGACGGTGGTGAGGCGGTGCCTGGGCGTGCAGCCGGGCGAGGAAGTGCTCGTGATCGTCGATCCCGACACCAGGTCGATCGGCGAGGCGTTGCGCGACGAGTGCGACGGCACCGGCGCCGACGCCGTGCTTGCGGTGATGGATGAGCGCGCCACCGACGGGACCGAACCGCCGGGCACGGTCGCGGCCGCGCTGGAAGCGTGTGACGTTTTCATCGCGCCGACGAGCCGGTCGCTCAGCCACACCGCGGCGCGCAAGCGCGCCAGCGACGCCGGCGCGCGTGGCGCCACGATGCCCGGCGTGACCGAGGATATGCTCGCGCGCGTGATGGCGGTCGACTTCGACACGATGGCGGCGCGGTCAAAGGCGGTGGCGGCGGCGCTCGAGGGCGGCACGAGCGCACACGTCACATGTCCCCGCGGCACCGATCTGCGGCTGGCGATCGATGGTCGCGCGGGCATCTCCGACGACGGCGAGCTGACCACTCGGGGTGCGTTCGGGAACCTGCCCTGCGGCGAGGGCTTCATCGCGCCGGCGTTCGGGGAGGGCACGGTCGTGGCTGCGAGCCTGGCGCCGCTGGGCATCAGCGTCGACCCGGCGAGGCTGACGGTGGCCGGGGGTCGGATCGTCGCCGCCGAGGGCGGGCTCGGGCCGCGGTTCATCGAGCTGTTGCTCGAGCACGGCGAGCTTGGCACCAACCTGGCCGAGCTGGGCGTCGGCACGAACGATCGAGCGCGCCTGACCGGCAACGTGCTGGAGGACGAGAAGATCCTCGGCACCGTGCACGTCGCGTTCGGCGCGAGCGCGGGAATCGGTGGCACGGTGTCGGTTCCGATCCATCTCGACGTGGTGGTGGTCGACGCGAGCCTCGTGGTGGACGGACGCCAGGTTCTCGACGCCGGCCGCTACGTGCTCTCCTAGCCGGTGCCCCCGACGCTGCTGGCGATCCCCAACGTCTCCGAGGGTCGCGACACGGACGCGATCGCAGCGATCGGCAAGGCGTTCGGCGCGGCGGTCGACGGCCGGCTGCTCGACATCCACTCCGACCCCGATCACCATCGCAGCGTCTTCACGCTCGCCGGCGCACCCGCGGAGCTGGCGCCAGCGGTACTGGCCGGCGCCGTCGAGGCGGTTCGCCGGATCGACGTTCTGTCCGGGCACGAAGGGATCCATCCGCGGGTCGGCGCGATCGACGTGGCGCCGATCGTGTACCTCGATCCCGCCGACCGTGGCGCCGCGGGGGCCGAGGCGCTCGTCCTCGGCGACATGCTCGGCACCGAGCTCGAGCTGCCCGTGTTCATGTATGGCGAGCTCGGTCAGGGAAGGACACGGGCCGAGCTGCGAAGGGGCGGGCCGGCGAACCTCGCGCGCCGGATCGAATCGGGCGAGCTGCGCCCGGACTTCGGCCCGCGCCGGTTGCATCCGACGGCCGGCGCGGTGCTGGTGGCGGCCCGGCCGCCGCTTATCGCGTTCAACGTCGAGCTCGCGCCGCCCGCGACCGTCGAGGAGGCCAGGGAGATCGCGGCGCGCATTCGGGAGGGCGGGGCCGAGGGACTCGACGGGGTGCGCGCGATCGGCCTGTGGCTCGACGCACGCGGCGTCGCGCAGGTGTCTACCAACGTCGAGGACCATCGGGCGGTTCCGCTCGGGAAACTGGTCGAGGCGGTGGCGCGCCACGCGAAGCCGATCCGCGCCGAGCTGGTCGGGTTGGCGCCGGCTGCGGCGTTCGATGGCTTTCCCGACGAGCTGCCCGTGGCGAACCGTCGAACCGTCGAGGATGCCCTGACTCGGTAGCGAATCCACCCCCCCGCCTACTAAGCTCCATTCACCATGGCTCAGACCAAGCGCAAGCGTCGCACCAAGCACCGGGGGACCCCTGCCGGGACGATCTCGGCGCGGGGCCGGACCGGCCGGCCGCCCTCGGCCGACGAGAAGAAGAAGCAGACCCGGGTCGAGGCCCGCGAGCGGCGACTGAACACGCCGCCGACCTGGAAGTCGTCCGCCATGCGGGGCGTGGTCGCGGCGGTGCTGATGTTCATCTTCCTCGCGCTGGTCGGACCGAAGTCGCACCGGATCGAGAGCGCGGCGTTGTTCGCCCTGTTCGCGCTCGTCCTGTACATCCCGGGCGGCTACTACCTGGAAACGTTCATGTTCCAGCGGCGCCAGAAGCGCAAGCGACAGGCGGCCAAGTGAGCCACCTCGACGTCCGCATGTTCACGGTGGGACCGGTGCAGGAGAACTCGTTCATCGTTCGGCGC
Organism: Solirubrobacteraceae bacterium; assembly: GCA_035502815.1. Lineage (GTDB taxonomy): Bacteria > Actinomycetota > Thermoleophilia > Solirubrobacterales > Solirubrobacteraceae > Palsa-465. The sequence continues at coordinate 17,317 of DATJUA010000182.1, read as the reverse complement.
AAGAACGCGTCGAACGCGCTGATCGTCGACCCGGGCGACGAGGCGCCGAAACTGCTCGAGGCGCTCGAGAGTCTCGGGATCGACAGCGTCGACGCGATCCTGATCACGCACACGCACTTCGACCACATCGGCGCCGTAGCCCCGGTGGCGAAAGCGACCAACGCCCCGGTCTACGTGCCGGAGCTCGAAAAAGAGGTCCTGGCCAACATCATGGACTACATCCCGTGGCCGGGATTCGGGCCGTTCGAGAGCTACGAGGCCGACCATACGGTGGCCGGGGGCGAGACGCTCGAGATCGGCGGCCACGCGATCGAGGTGATCTTCACCCCGGGGCACAGCCCCGGCCACGTCACGTACGCGCTCCGGGACGAGCCGGCGCTGTTCTCCGGTGATGTGCTGTTCCAGGGCTCGGTCGGGCGGGTCGATCTTCCCGGCGGCGACTGGCCGACGCTGCTCTCGTCGATCGAGACCCTGACCAACCGCTTCCCGCCGGAGACGACGGTCTACCCGGGCCACATGGGGATCACCACGCTCGGGCGCGAGCGCGCCACCAACCCGTTCCTGCGCGAGCTCGCGGAGCGGTGAGCCCTCTGTGATCCAGGCCCCCCGCGGCACATTCGACATCCTGCCCGAGGACGCGGCGCGGCGCAAAGCGCTCGAGCAGCAGGTCGAGAGGATTCTTGGCGCAGCCGGCTACCGGCGAATCGAGACGCCGACGTTCGAGGCGACCGAGCTGTTCGCGCGCGGCGTGGGAGAGTCGACCGACATCGTCCAGAAGGAGATGTACACGTTCGACGACGGTGGCGGGCGGTCGCTGACGCTGCGGCCGGAAATCACCGCGCCGATCTGCCGTGCCTACCTCGAGCACGGAATGCACAAGCTCGTCCAACCGGTGAAGCTGTGGTACCTGTCGAGCTGCTTTCGGGCCGAGGCGCCTCAGCGCGGCCGGTACCGCCAGTTCTGGCAGGTAGGCGCCGAGGCGATCGGCTCGCCCACCGCCGAGACCGACGCCGAGCTGATCGTGCTGCTGTCGGATCTGCTCGAGGCGGTGGGGGTCCGCGGCACGCGCCTGCGCCTGTCGAGCCTGGGCACCGCCGCGACCCGGGCCGAGTATCGCGAGGAGCTGGCGGCTTACCTGCACGCCCACGAGGACGAGCTCAGCGCCGACGTCCGCAGCCGCATCGACCTCAACCCGATGCGCGCGTTCGATTCATCGGACCCGGGTACGAAGGCGGTCATGCGCAACGCGCCCAAGCTGCTGGACCGACTGGCCCCGGAGGACGCCGAGCACTTCGCACAGGTCCGGGCGCTGCTCGACGACGCCGGCATCCGCTACGAGCTTGACCCGGCCCTCGTCCGCGGCCTCGACTACTACACGCGCACGTTGTGGGAGTTCACCAGCGACGAGCTCGGCGCTCAGTCCGGCGTGGGCGGGGGAGGCCGCTACGACGGGCTGATCGAGCTGCTCGACGGACCGCCCACCCCGGGTGTCGGCTGGGCGGCCGGCGTCGACCGGATGCTGCTCGCCTCGCGCGAGCTAACGCCGGGCTCCGAGCTCGTCGACCTGTTCGTGGCGCTGGCCGGGCCCGAGGGGGCACGCGCCGGCTTTGACCTGGCCCGCGAGGCGCGGCGAGCGGGTCTCCAGGCCCAGCTCGAGCTCGCGCGCCGCTCGCTCAAGGGCCAGCTCAGGCACGCCGACCGGATCGGCGCGCGCTACGTGGCGATCGTCGGCGAGAACGGGACGGCCACGCTTAGGAACATGGAGTCGGGCACGGAGCGAGACACGCAGCTGGGCAACGTGATCCCGGAGATCCTGCGCGAGTGGCGGCTGTGATGCAGCACGCACCGCGCCCCAACGGTTACCGCGACTCCTGGAGCGGCGAGTTGACCGCCGACCGCGCCGACACCGATGCCCGCGTCGCCGGCTGGGTGCACCGACGGCGCGACCACGGCGGGCTCATCTTCATCGACCTGCGCGACCGCTCCGGGATCGTGCAGCTCGTGTTCCACCCCGAGCAGGCACCCGAGGCGCACGAGCGCGCGCACGCGCTCCGCGCCGAGGACGTGATCAGCGCGTTCGGCCGGGTCACGCGACGCGACCCGCAGAACGTCAACCCCAACCTGTCCACCGGCGAGATCGAGCTTGCGGTGCGCGAGCTCGACATCCTGGCCGACGCCGAGACGCCGCCGTTCCCGGTCGACAACGGCGGCGATGTCGACGAGATCATCCGGCTGCGCCACCGCTCGCTCGACCTGCGCCGCGCGCAGCTCCAGCGCACCATCGCGTTGCGCCACCGAGTCGTCTCGACGATGCGCGAGGTGCTGAACGAGCGCGACTTCCTCGAGATCGAGACGCCCTACCTGACGCGCTCCACGCCCGAGGGCGCGCGTGACTTCCTGGTGCCCGCGCGCACCCAGCCGGGCTCGTTCTACGCGCTGCCCCAGTCCCCCCAGCTGTTCAAGCAGCTGCTGATGATCGGCGGCATGGAGCGCTACTACCAAATCGCGCGCTGCTTCCGCGACGAGGACACGCGCGCGGATCGCCAGCCCGAGTTCACCCAGCTCGACCTCGAGATGTCGTTCGTCCACGAGGACGACGTGATCGAGTGCATGGAGGCCGTGATGAGCGCGGTGTTCCAGGCCGCGGAGTTCGATGTCTCGACCCCGCCGTGGCCGCGGATGACCTTCGCCGAGGCCGTCGCGCGCTACGGGATCGACCGGCCCGACACGCGCTTCGGCCTCGAGCTGCACGACCTGGGGGAGGCGCTCGCGTCAACCGACTTCAAGGTGTTCGCCGGCGCGATCGGCTCAGGGGGCGTCGTGCGCGGCGTCAACGCCGGACCGCGCGAGCTGCCCCGCTCGGACCTCGACGCGCTGACCGAGCTGGCCAAGCAGCACGGAGCCAAGGGGCTGGTGTGGGCGTTTGTGCAGGAGCACGGCTGGCGCTCGCCGATTGCCAAGTTCCTCTCGGAAGCGGAGATCGAGGCGATCAACCGGCGCCTCGACGCGTCCGCGGGTGACCTCTTGCTGATCGTGGCCGATCAGGCCGCGACGGCGGGCCAGTCGCTGAGCGCGCTGCGCATGGAGCTCGGACGCCGGTTCGACCTGATCCCGCACGACCGCCACGACATTCTGTGGGTGGTCGAGTTCCCGGCCTTCTTCTGGGATGACCAGGCGGAGCGGTGGGACTCCGCGCACCATCCGTTCACCGCGCCCTCCGGCGATCTGAACGACCCGGCGAACCTGAGCTCTCGCTCGTATGACCTGGTGCTCGACGGCGCTGAGATCGGGGGTGGGTCGATCCGTATCAACCGGCTCGACATCCAGGAGCGCGTGTTCGAGCTGCTCGGGATCGGTCCCGAGGAGGCGAGCGTCCGGTTCGGCTTCTTCCTCGACGCGCTGCGCTACGGCGCCCCGCCCCACGGTGGGATCGCGATGGGTATCGATCGGATCGTCTCCGCGCTGGCCGGCGTCGAGTCGATCCGCGACACGATCGCCTTCCCGAAGGCGGCGAGCGGCGCCGACCCGCTGACCGGCGCGCCGGCGCCGGTCGACCCCGCCCAGCTGCGCGAGCTCGGACTGCGGCTGGCCTGAGGCGCCGCCGGGCGCCGCCGACCCTCCGGATTTACCCCGGCGACCCTCCGGATTTACCCCGCCGAGTGTCCGTTCTCTGGGGCCGGGATTTAAAAGCCGGCACCAAGCGGCCGAACATATGGCTTGATGAGGAGCCTGCACAAGCCCATGATCGGCCTGTTGGTGGCCACGCTGGCGTTCTTCGCCCTGTGGTACGTCGAACTCAGGCCGAGCGCGTCGACGTCGGGTGGCTCCCCGAGCGGCCTGGGTCAGTACCAGTCGGCGATCAACAAGGCCCATCAGGCCGTCGCCACCTCGAACGCCGCCAACGCCAAGCTCGGCGCGCCCGTTGCCACGACTGCCGGGCCGAAGTCGCCCACCTCGACGACGACCACCGCGGCGAGCCCCACCAAAGCGACGCCCGCGACGAAGCCGGCGGCCAAGGCCGCCCCTGCGACCAAGCCCGCGCCAAAGCCGGCGGTCAAGACGGACAAGGCCACCGGCGCCGCCGCCACTCCCGCCCCCGCTCCTTCCGCCGCCGCCGAGGTCAAGGCCCTCGAGAACGCGGTCGCCGCCCACAAGGTGGTCGCGCTGCTCTTCTACAACCCCGCCGGGGCCGACGACCAGGCGATGAAGCAGGAACTTGGCTCGGTCCCGACGCACGGCGGTCAGGTCTTCAAACTGGCCGTGCCGGTGAGCGAGCTCGCCGAGTTCCAGGCCGTCACGGCCCAGGTGCCGGTCGTCACCGCCCCGACGGTGGTCGTCATCGACACGACCCGTCAGGCCACGATGATCACGGGATTCGCGTCTCAGCTGGAAATCAACCAGCGGGTCGCGGACGCGCTGCCCGGAAAATAGATTGGCCGGCGGCGCCGGACGGCGGCGCCGGACGGCGGCGCTGGACGGCGGCGCGTTGAACGGGCACTATCCTCGCCGGCGATGGATGCCATCGCCTTCGAGCATCATCTGAGCTCTCCTCAGGGCCACCGCCGCACGCCGCCAGAAGCGTTCACCGCCACCGCGGGCGGCTTCGCCTGCTGCGATGAGATCGACGTGTCGGTCAGCGTCGAGGGCGACCGGGTGACCGACGCCGGGTTCGATGCCCGAGGCTGTGGCGCGAGCACCGCCGCCGGCAGCGCCGCGGTAACGCTCGTCCGCGGCGCGCCCGTACTCGATGCGGCTCGCATCGGCCCGGCCCAGATCGCCGCCGAGCTCGGCGGCCTTAGCCCGGGCAAGCTGCACGCGGCCGAGCTTGCCGCCGACGCGCTTGCGCGGGCGCTGGGCGCCGCCGTGCGCGACCGAGCGCGAGTCGAAGGGGTGGCGGGGCGTGTACTGGTCGCGATGAGCGGAGGGGTGGACAGCGCGGTCGCGGCGCTCATGTGCCAACGCGAGGGGGAGACCGTGGCGGTGACGCTCGAGCTCTGGTCGGATCCCGAGAACGACGGCGAGCGCAGCTGCTGCTCGGCCACCGCGGTGGCGCAGGCGCGCGCGCTGGCGCAGGCGATGGGCATGGCGCACTTCACGATCGATCTGCGTGACGAGTTCCGGGTCGGCGTCGTCGAGCCGTTCATCGCCGGCTTCGCGGCCGGCGAGACCCCGAACCCATGCGTCGGCTGCAACGGACACGTGCGTCTCGACGCGATGCTCGCGCTGGCCGACCGCCTTGGCTGCGAAGGGCTGGCCACCGGACACTACGCGCGCACTGCGGAACCCGATCACCCGGACGGGCCACTGCTTCGGGTTGCCGCCGATCTCGCCAAGGACCAGACGTACATGCTCGCCGCGCTCGCGCCGGCTTCGCTTCAGCGGATGCGGTTTCCGCTTGGCGGGCTGACCAAGCCCGAGGTCAGACGGATCGCGGCCGACGCCAGCCTGCCGGTTGCCGACAAGGCCGACTCGCAGGACCTGTGTTTCATGGCCGGCACCGACCGCGCGCGCTTCCTGGCCCGCCACGGCGGTCTCGGCGACGCGCCCGGCGCGCTCGTCGCGACCGACGGCACCGTTCTCGCCCGCCACCGGGGCCAGCACCGCTTCACGGTCGGCCAACGGCGTGGGCTCGGCGTCGCGCTGCCGGGCCAGCCGCTCTACGTCCTCGACAAGGACGCCGCGACCAACCAGGTCGTGGTGGGTCCGCGAACGGCATTGGCGACTGAGCAGGTGCCGGTCCGCGGTGTGCGGCTGCGTCGCGCCGGCGAGCGCGTAAACCGAGTAAAGCTCCGCTATCGATCCCGGCCGGTGGAATGCCGGATGGGCAGCGATCGACTCGAGCTCTCAGAGCCGGTCGACGGCGCGGCGCCGGGTCAGCTCGCCTGCTTAATGGACGGCGATCTGGTCGTTGGTTGGGCCACGATCGCTCGGGCCGATGACGATGATGGTCGGCGGCGCCTGGCGGCGGCGCCTTAGCGAACCTTGAAGTCCGCGTTCTCGACGAGCATCTTCGCGTAGGCCGGCCAGTACTGCCCGGTGGGGGGAGCGCCGGCTCCGCAGGCCCCGCCGGACTCGCCGGGATTGCTCGTCCAGGCGAACATGTCGACGTTTCGGTAACCGGTGTTGGCGGTGGGCAGGGGTCCCAGGCCACGTCCCGGTGGGTTGCACAGAACCTCCAGGCCCTGGTGAACGATGTCGCGGGGACGAAGCGGTCCCTGGCCGTTCTCGCCGGTGTTGACGACGAAGTGCTTGCCGCCGGTCAGGCGCGAGATCTTCTCGCCGTAGCGGATCTCTTTCGAGGTCCAGTCGAAGTGGGTCGCATTCAGGAAGAAGCCCTCGATCTTGGCCACGCCGGAGGCGCGCAGGAAGCGCGCCGCGCTGCGCGCGCTCAGCGCATCGGCTGCGCCCGCGTCGAGGTAGATCACGAGATGCGGGCAGTCGGCCGTCAACGTGTTGATCGCGTAGCGAAGCTCCGCCTCCCGGACGGCCTGCCCATGCCGAGAGAGGCACGGCATCGTGATGATCGAGTCCATCTCGAGGAACAGGACGGCGCGGTAGGAGCCGATCCCGGCGGCGAAGCCGTCGATGAAGTCGTGGTAGGAGGCCACATCGGCCGGGGAGTCGGATGCGTTCCCGCACAGGCCGTGCACGATCCGGTAGGTCGCGAGCAGCGGGACGGCTCCGGGCTGCTCGACCTGGGCGCGTGAGAGATACCGCGAGACCGCCGTGGCGATATTGGGGACGCCGTTCTTGCCGAAGCTGAACGAGCCGAACCGCGCGGTGCCGGGCTCGCGCGCGATCACGTCGAGCGTCGGGTCTGACTGGGCGGCGTGCGCGGCCTCGCTGTCCGGGTCGACGAAGAAGGTGGCGCCGGCCAGCGGGTTGCTCCCGGTCGGCGCGACGGCCAGGTCGAGGGGGTTCTGCGGATCCCGCGCCGGCGTGGGGTCGTTGTCGAGGACGGTCAGCACGGCCTTGTTCGGTGACGCCATGCCAATTGGCGAGGGGCCGAACAGCGCGACCTGGATCGTCTCGGGTGTGTTCGTCACGCCGTGATCGACGATCGGCACGGTGAACGTCTCGCTGGCCACGCCGACCGGGAAGTCGAGCATGCCCTTGACCGACGTGAAGTCGATCCCGTCGACCGCGGTGCATTCGGCTGCACCGCACGGCGTGCCGTCGCCGAGCGTGATGTAGCGGATCTGCGCATCCTCGCTCGTGTCGGTGCGCTCGATCGTGATCACGGCCTGACCGGCGTCCTCGTTCACGTACAGCTGCGAGGACTCGAGGTGAAACCCGGTGGGGTCGACGGCGGCCGTGTCAGCGTGCGCGGCGGCCGGCGCAAACAGCGCACCGAGCACGACGAGGGGCAGCAGCGTGATCTGACGCAGGCGACGCATCGCCTCCAGCTTCGGCGCAATGGAGCCATGGCTTTAGTCGATCCCTATCCGCCTACACTGCCTTACGCCTATGACGTCCGACGAGATCCGCCGTACCTACATCGAGTTCTTCGAGCAGCGCGACCACCTGCGGCTCCCGTCGGCCTCGCTGATTCCCGCCGAGCATGATCCTTCGGCGCTGTTCACGGTGGCGGGAATGCATCCGCTCAAGCCCTACTTCCAGGGTCGCGAGAAGCCGCCTCGCTCGCGCGTGACCACGTGCCAGAAGACGTTCCGCACAGTCGACATCGACATCATCGGGACCACCTCGAGGCACCTGACGTTCTTCGAGATGCTGGGCAACTTCTCGTTCGGCGACTACTTCAAGCGCGAGGCGACCCGCTTCGCGTGGGAGCTTTCGACCCAGGGCTTCGGATTCCCCGCCGAGAAGATCTGGATCACGGTGTTCGCCGGCGACGACGAGCTGGGCATCGGCGCCGACGAGGAGGCGATCCAGGCCTGGCTCGAGATCGGCGTACCGCGCGAGCGGATCGTTGAGTGCCCGCGCTCGGAGAACTGGTGGGAGCTGCCGCCGCCCGGCCCGTGCGGCCCCTGCTCGGAGCTGTACCTCGACCGCGGTCTCGAGTTCGGACAGCCCGACGATCTGCCCGGGGGCGACAACGAGCGCTTCCTCGAGTACTGGAACCTCGTGTTCATGCAGTTCGATCAGAACCCGCCGAACGTGCTGACGCCGCTCCCGGCGAAGAACATCGACACCGGGCTCGGTCTCAACCGACTCGCCGCGATCCTCCAGGACAAGCCGTCGGTGTTCGAGACCGACCAGTTCGCGCCGCTGATCGAGCTGGGAGCGGAGCTGTCGGGTCGTCGCTACGGGGAGGACTATCCGACCGATCGCGCGCTACGCATCCTGGCCGACCACGGCCGCGCGATGACTTTCCTGATCGCGGACGGGCTCGTCCCCTCCAACGAGGATCGCGGCTACGTGCTGCGACGGATCATGCGCCGCGCGATCCTGCAGGGCCGGATGCTCGAGCTCCGCCCGGGCTTCCTCGACGTGTTCTCTGACCGCGTCACCGAGATCATGGGCGGCGAGTATCCCGAGCTGCACGACCAGCGCGACACGATTCAGAAGTGGCTCGAGGCAGAGGAGGAGGGCTTCGGGCGCACGCTCGAGCAGGGGCTGGGGCGGCTCGAGGAGCTGATCGAGCGCGCACGCGAGACGGGCGCGGAGGGGATTGCCGCAGCGGACGCGTTCCTGCTGCACGACACCTACGGCTTCCCGATCGACCTGACGCTCGAGCTCGTCGCCGAGCAGGACCTCGGCGTCGACGAGGAGGGTTTCGAGGCGCTCATGGAGGACCAGCGCCAGCGAGCCCGAGCCAGTGCCGGGCGCTTCGCCGGCGGCGAGGAGCTGCGCGAACGCGCGCAGACGCTGGTCGACACGGCCGGGTTCGCCACCGATTTCGTCGGCTACGAGACGACGGATAGCGAGACGACGATCGGCGCGGCGTTGACCGAGGACGGCAAGGTGCTCGTCAAGCTCGTCGAGTCGCCGTTCTACGCCACGGGCGGTGGGCAGGTCGCCGACAGCGGCTACTTCGAATGCCTGCACGGCGACTGCCGCGGCCGCGTCGAGGACGTGCTCCGCGTCGGCAATGATCAGGTGCTGACGGTCGTGCCCGAGCAGGGGACGATCCAGCCAGGCGTCCGCGTGCGCGCGCACGTCGACCGGGCCGCCCGCCATGCCACCGAGTGCAACCACACGGCGACTCATCTCCTCCACGCCGCGCTGCGCCGGCGCCTGGGCACGCACGTGCGGCAGGCCGGCTCTTACGTCGGACCGGACAAGCTGCGCTTCGACTTCACCCACGGCAAGGCGCTCACGGCCGACGAGCTGAAGGACCTCGAGGAGCAGGTGAATCGCTGGATTCTCGAGAGTCAACCCGTGCGGGCGCTCACCACGACGCTCGAGGAGGCCCGCCGGCTCGGCGCGATGGCTCTGTTCGGCGAGAAGTACGGAGACGTGGTCCGCATGGTCGAGGTCGGCGACGGCTCGTTCTCACGTGAGCTGTGCGGCGGCACGCACGTGCACAACACGGCCGAGATCGCACTGTTCAAGGTGCTGAGCGAGAGCTCAAGCGCGGCCAACATGCGCCGGATCGAGGCGATCACCGGCCCCGAGGGGGTCGGGCTGATGCGCCGCCACGACCGCGAGCTGGCAGAGGCCGCGAAGGTCCTCCGGGTGACGCCCGAGCGGGTTCCCGACGAGGTGGGGCAGCTCCGCGCGCGCGTGCGCGAACTCGAGCGGGAGGCGCGCCGGGGCGCCACGGAGGGTGCGCTCGACGTCGAGCGGCTGTCTCTGGAGGCGATCGAGCGCGACGGCGCCCGGGTGCTCGTGGCCCAGGTCGATAGCGTCGACGGCAAGGCGCTCCTCGACGCCGCCGACCGCTTGAAGAACGCGCTCGGAGACGCCGCGATCGTGCTCGGCAGCACCGGCGAGAACCGCGTTGACCTGGTCGCGAGCGTCGCGCCCGCGCTCGTCCAGCGGGGCGTCCGAGCGGGCGAGATCGTCAAGCTGGCCGCGGCCGAGGTGGGTGGCGGTGGCGGCGGTCGCGACACGCTGGCGCGCGCCGGCGGACGCGATCCGTCCGGTCTGGAGCGGGCGTTCGACGTGGCACGAGCCGCGATCGACGCCGCCCTGGGTGAGTGAAGCGGCCAGTGACCGGCATCCGCCCGGATAGGTAAGGTTCGTGCGCGTGCTTGCGCTCGATTATGGCCGGGCGCGGTGCGGGTGCGCGGTTTCGGACCCCACCGGCGTACTTGCGTCCCCGATCGAAGCAGTCCGCGGGCCGATGACTCGGCGGGGGCTTGCGCGCCTGCGTACGCTGACGCGCGAGCTCGACGTGCAGCGCGTGGTCGTGGGACTGCCGCTCGCGCTTTCGGGGCGGGACACGGCACAGACAACGGAAACGCGCGCGTTCGCGGCTCGGCTTCAGCAGGAGCTCTCCGTGCCGGTCGAGCTGTACGACGAGCGCTTCACGACGCGGATGGCCGAGCGCACGGGCGGGACGGCGGATGAGGACTCGCGTGCCGCGGCCCACCTGCTCGAGGGTTGGCTGGCCGGCCAGCCAGACACCGCCGATGCCTGACGGATTCGAACGCACGGCGCACGAGCGCGAGCAGGCGCGGCTCGACCGCGAGCGCGGCCGCAACGGCGGTGGAAACCGACCACCGCGAAGCCCGCGCACGGGTCGCACTGCCACACCGCGCCGGCGCGGTCCGGCACCCCGCCGGCGGCACTCATGGGTCGGGCGCATCTTCGCGCTGCTGATGCTCGCGCTCGCGGCCCTGGCGGTCTGGTTTGTGGTCAATCTGTTCCAGCCGATCGGCGGCTCGCCTCACGGTCACGTGACGGTCACGATCCCGGCCAACGCGACGGCGGGCCAGATCGGCGATGAGCTGGCGCACGCCGACGTGATCGGCTCGGGGTTCTTCTTCGACCTGCGGGCGACGCTGGACGGCAAGCGCGGCGAGCTGCGGGCCGGGACCTACCAGCTCCAGAAGGGCATGTCGTACGGCGCCGTACTCAAGATCCTGACCACGCCGCCGCCGGCCGCGAAGGTGACGAACGTAACGATCATCGAGGGCCGGACGCGCGCCCAGATCAACGACCTGCTGCGCTCCGAAGGCGTTCCGGGCAGCTACTTCGTGGCCACCCGCCACTCGCCGCTGATCAATTTCGCGACCTACGGCGCGCCGCGGCACACGCCGGACCTCGAGGGGTTCCTATTCCCCGACACCTACCAGCTCGTCGTGCCGATCAGCATCCCCAGGCTGGTCACCGATCAGCTCACCACGTTCCGCCAGCAGTTCGGGACCGTGAACCTCGGCTACGCGCGCAGCAAGCACCTGACGCCCTACGACGTCCTGATCATCGCCTCGCTGGTCCAGGCCGAGGCCGGGACCGCGCACGACCGGCCGCTGATCGCGTCGGTCATCTACAACCGGCTGGCTGACAACATGCCGCTCCAGATCGACGCCACCACGCGCTATGCCACCGGCAACTACACCCGGCCGCTGACGCAGGCGCAGCTGAGTTCGCCCTCGCCCTACAACACGCGCATCCATAAGGGCCTGCCGCCGACTCCGATCGACAACCCGGGCCTGGCCGCGATCCAGGCCGCCGCGCACCCGGCGCGCACCAACTACCTGTACTTCGTCGCGAAGGTGTGCGGCAATGGCGCGAGCGTGTTCGCGTCCAGCTACAACCAGTTCCTGCGCGACGCGCAGCAGTACCAGCAGGCCCGCAGCGCGCGCGGCGGCCGCTCGCCCGAGCGCTGCTCCTAGTCGGGGGCGGCGCTTGGGAGATAAATCCCGTATAGGACCAGTTTTATCCCAAACCCGTCTTGGCGTGGTCGGGTGGCCCGTGGCCCACAGCCGGTCGCCGGCGATGCAGAACGCCGCGCTCGAGGCGGTGGGTCTGGTCGACTGGCGCTACCAGCTGCTCCCGATCCCGCCGGAGCTGTTCGCCGAAACGGTCGCGGCGCTCCCAGCCGCCGGCTTTCGCGGGGTGAACGTCACGATCCCGCACAAGGGGGCCGCGCTCGCGCTCGCCACCGACCCCACGCCGCGGGCGCGGGCCATCGGCGCCGCCAACACGCTCGTGTTCGAGCCGGACGGGCGAATCGTCGCCGACAACACCGACGCGCCCGGCCTGATCGCGGCGCTGCCGTTCTCGCCGGTGGGTCGGAGCGCGCTCGTGCTGGGCGCCGGCGGGAGCGCTCGCGCCGCGGTATGGGCACTCCTTGACGCGGGCGCGCGGGAGGTTGCCGTCTGGAACCGCACCCCGGAGCGAGCCCGTGCGCTCGCCGCCGAGCTGGGGGAGAGGGCCGGGGCGACAGCGGCGGCGGTGGCCGGGGCGACCGCGGTGGCGGTGGCCGGCGCGCCCGACGCCGACCTGCTCATCCACTGCACCGCGAGCGGGCTCGACCCCCGCGAGGATGCGTTCAAGCCGCTGCCTATCGATGCCGATGACCTGACGAGATACGAATGCGTGGTTGATCTCGTGTACACGGAGACTGAGACCTCGCTCGTGCAAGCGGCGCGAGCACGCGGCGTCCGGGTCGTCGACGGGCGTGAATTGCTCGTGCGCCAAGGAGCCCTGAGCTTCGAGCGGCTCACCGGTCTCGCAGCGCCGATCGAGCTCATGCGCCGCGCTGTGGTGGTGCGATGAGCATCAGCGAGGCACCGCAACCCGACACCTTTAACGGCATCACCGCCCCAACCCGGCGGGGTGGCTCGAGCCGCCAGCTCACCGACGTCGTGGTGGAGCTTGGATTCGCCGAACGCGAGGCCGTCTCCCGCGTCGTCGAGGACGCCCGCTCCGCCGGCGTTCCGCCCGAGCGAATGCTGCTCGACCAGCAGGCCATCACCTCCGAGCAGCTCTCGCGTGCGATCGCCGAGCGCTACGGCCTGGACCACCTCGACCTCGGCCTCTTCAAGATCGATATGGCCGCCGCCAACCTGCTGAGCGCCGCCGCAGCCAAGCGCTACGGCGCCGTGCCCGTCTCCTACGTCGACGAGCACACATTGCTGCTGGCGATGTCGGACCCGGCCAACGTGCTGGCGATCGACGACGTCGCGCTCCTGACGCACCTCGACGTGCGCCCGGCTGTCGCCTCCGCCGAGGACATCAACGCGCTGATCATGCGCATGAACCGCTTCGAGGACGCCGTCGCAGAGGCCGTCGACGAGCACGAGGCGGGCCCCGGGTACGAGGAGGTCGTCGACCTGAAGGAGACGGCCGACGACGCGCCTGTCATCAAGCTCGTCCACTCGATCATCGCCCAGGCCACCGAACGGGGCGCCTCCGACATCCACTACGAGCCGCAGCCGGACTCGACGGGACGCGCCGCCCGGGAGATGCGCGTGCGGATGCGCGTCGACGGGGTGCTCACCGAGGCCACCACGGTGCCCAAGAAGATGGTGCCCGGCGTCGTCTCGCGCATCAAGATCATGGCCGACCTCGACATCGCCGAACGACGCATTCCGCAGGACGGCCGCGTCGGCATGACGATCGACGGCCGTCACGTCGACGTCCGCGTGGTCACCATCCCGAGCGTCCACGGCGAGGGCGTCGTGATGCGCATCCTCGACAAGGAGAGCATCCGCCTCGAGCTCGACAAACTCGGCTTCCAGGAGCAGGAGCTTCACCGCTTCCGCCGCGCCTTCAACCAGTCGTACGGGTGTGTGCTGACCACCGGCCCGACCGGATCGGGCAAGTCGACCTCGCTGTACGGCGCGCTGGCCGAGCTCAACACGCCCGAGAAGAACATCATCACGATCGAGGACCCCGTCGAGTATCAGATCGGCGGCATCACCCAGGTGCAGGTCAACAACAAGGCCGGCCTCTCGTTCGCCGCCGGGCTGCGCTCGATGATGCGTGCCGACCCCGACATCCTGATGGTGGGCGAGATCCGCGACCCGGAGACGGCCCAGATCGCGATCGAGGGCGCGCTCACCGGACACATGGTGCTCTCGACCCTGCACACCAACGACGCGCCGTCGGCGATCACGCGACTCGTCGAGATGGGCATCGAGCCGTTCCTCGTCGCCTCCGCGATCGACTGCGTCGTCGCGCAGCGCCTCGCGCGCACCCTCTGCGCTCACTGCAAGAAGCGCACGCTGATCCCGGCCGAGGTGCTGCGCGACCACGGCTTCCCGGCCGACTTCCCGATCGAGGCCTATGAGCCGGGCGGCTGCGTGCGCTGCGGGGGGATGGGCTATCGCGGCCGGATCGGCCTGTACGAGGTGATGGTCATGTCCGAGGAGATCCGCTCACTCACGCTCCAGCGTTCTTCGGCCGACCAGCTCGGCGCCGCCGCGGTGCGCGGCGGGATGCGCCGGCTGCGCGAGGACGGCCTCGACAAGGTCAAGCACGGACTCACCTCCGTGGCCGAGATCGCCCGAGTGACGGGTGCGGGGGCGGGCTGAGCGTCCACCTTCTCGGTCAGCCGTAAACGGAATCGGCCCGTCTGCCGATACATCCACGAACGTTTCGAACCCAAGGACGGATAGGAATGCAGCTCGATTTCGCCGACGTGTTGCTCGAAGTCATCGACCGTCGGGCCTCGGACCTGCACATCACGGCAGGTGCCGCCCCGACCGTGCGCGTCCGTGGTCGGCTGGTGCCGATGGACGGCTTCCCCGTGCTCACCCCGAACGACACGCGCGAGATCGTTTACTCGATCCTGTCCGAGGGCCAGCGCCAGAAGTTTGAGAACAACTGGCAGCTCGACTTCGCCTACCAGATCCCCGGCCGGGCCCGCTTCCGCGTCAACGCCTACCTACAGCGCTCCGCCGTCGGGGCGGCGTTCCGCCTGATCCCGTTCGACGTCGTCCCATTCGAGAACCTGGGGCTGCCCCAGGTGGTCGCCGACTTCGCCAACAAGCCCCGCGGCCTCGTGCTCGTCACCGGCCCCACCGGCTCGGGCAAGTCGACCACGCTCGCCTCGCTGATCGACCTGATCAACGCCAGCCGGGAAGAGCACATCATGACCGTCGAGGATCCGATCGAGTTCCTCCACCACCACAAGAAGTGCATCGTCAACCAGCGCGAGCTCGGCTCCGACGCGTTGAGCTTCGGCGACGCGCTCAAGGCGGCGCTGCGCCAGGACCCCGACGTGATCCTGGTCGGCGAAATGCGCGACCTCGAGACGATCGGGACCGCACTGACCGCGGCCGAGACCGGGCACCTGGTGTTCGCCACCCTGCACACCCAGGACACCCCGCAGACGATCGACCGCATCATCGACGTGTTCCCGCCCGAGCAGCAGGGTCAGATCCGCGCCCAGCTGTCGGTCGCGCTGCAGGGAATCATGACCCAGATGCTCCTGCCCACCGCCGACGGTGCCGGCCGGTGCGTGGCGGCCGAGATCATGGTCCCGACGCCCGCCGTGCGGAATCTGATCCGCGAGGCTAAGACGCACCAGATCTATTCGGTGCTGCAAACCGGCGCCTCGCACGGCATGCAGACGATGGACTCGGCGCTCGCGCAGCTCGTGCGCGCCGGCAAGGTGAACCGGCAGCTCGCGGAGACCCGCTCCCACGCGGTCGAGGAGTTCCGCCGGCTCGTCGCCGCCGGTGGCGTCGGTCAGCAGATGGCGGCATAAGCCATGGCGACGTATGTCTTCAAGGCGATGGACTTCGCCGGCGTTCAAGCCAAGGGCGAGGTCGAAGCCGAGTCAAAGCAGGCGGTCGCCGAGCAGCTCAAGGAGCGCGGCCTCGTCGTCGTCGACATCGCGCACAAGTACCGCTCCAAGGAGCTCAACGTCGAGCTGTTCGCCCGTGTCAAGGCCAAGGATCTGGCCGTCGCCTCACGGCAGCTGGCGACAATGGTCACCTCCGGCATGTCGATCATGCGCGCGCTCCAGGTGCTGGAGACGCAGACCGGATCCAAGATGCTCCGCGAAACGGTCGCCTCCGTGCGCCACGACGTGGAGGCGGGCCTGCTCCTGTCGGACGCGATGTCCCGGCACCCGAAGGTGTTCGGCCCGCTGTACGTCGCGATGGTCCGCGCGGGGGAGACGGGCGGTGTGCTCGAGGAGTGCCTGATGCGTGTGGCCGACCAGCTCGAAAAGGACGCCGCGCTGCGCCGGCAGGTTCGCGGCGCGATGATCTACCCGGCGCTCACGATCACGTTCGCCATCGGCGTGCTGCTCGCCCTGGTGGCATTCCTGATCCCGGTCTTCGTCGGGGTGTTCAAGCAGTTCCCGGGCAAGCTGCCGGCGCTCACTCAGTTCATGGTCAACTTCTCGCACCTGGTCACCAAGCAGTGGTACATCCTGATCGCCGTCGTCGTGCTCGCTACCGGCGGGTTCATCGCCTTGCGCCGCAACCAGCGCGGGCGCGACCTGTGGGACGCGTTCAAGCTCCGCATCCCGATGAAGATCGGCGAAGTGGTGCAGAAGGTCGCGATCGCTCGCTGGTCGCGGACCTTGTCCGCCTTGACCTCGGCCGGCGTCCCGATCATGCAGGCGATCGAAATCACCGGCAAAACGGCGGGCAACGCCGTGATCGAGAAGTCGATGGGCGACGTGATCACCTCGGTCAAGGGCGGCGGCACGATCTCCGCGCCGCTGCGGGAGTGCCCCGCGTTCCCGGCCATGGTCTCGCAGATGGTCGGCGTGGGTGAGGAGACCGGCGCCCTCGATTCGATGCTGGCCAAGATCGCCGACTTCTACGACTCCGAGGTCGAGACCGCCGTCAAGGCCCTCACTTCGATCATGGAGCCGATCATGATCATGTTCGTCGGCGGCATCGTCGGGGTGATCGTGATCTCGATGTACCTGCCGCTCTTCTCGGTCTACAACGCGATTAAGTAGGCGCTGCGGCCGCTCGTCCCATCGGCGCGGCCGGGTATGGTGGAAGCGTGAGCGCGACCGCAGAAGACTCCCGCCGCACCTGCACACCGTGTAGGGGGACGAGCAAGTTAATCTCCGGACTCGGTGGCAGTCCGCACGAGGTGACTTGCCCGTGGTGTGGCGGCACCGGCGAGTTTCAGCCGGGCCGCGACGCGCAGCAGAGCGGACCTGCGGACGCCGCCGAAGATTCTCCTAAGCCCGGATAAACGTCCAGACGCGTAAGCCTGCACCTCCGGGGTGTCGATACATCCCGTGCCAGAGTCACTCAGGTGCCAAGGGCAAACCGTCCGTGAGGGCGGGACGCAAAGCCACGGACCTCCGAACGGATATCGGAGGAAGCCGGGTTACCACCAAGAGGCGTAGTCATGGACGACCGATTGGGGCCTTGGATCTGGCGCACAGACCCAATCAAACCCAGGAGGGCTCCATGCTTCACAAGCTGCGCCATCGCGCCGAGGATGAGAAGGGTTTCACCCTGATCGAGCTCCTCGTCGTGAT
>DATJUA010000181.1:0-23781 GCA_035502815.1 Solirubrobacteraceae bacterium | reverse complement strand
GCCGATACGCAGGCTGTGCGGATTTGCGCTCATGCCGGGGACGACGCTCGAGACGCGGTGGACGAAGCGGGCTCGGGCGTCCTCGCCAGCGTGGGGGCCGCTGGCACGGGGGAGGGGGAGCCGATCGACCCTGCGGGCGTGACCAGGCCTGAAGCCGGCGAAGCGGGGGAGTACGTGCCGGCGGGTGTCGCCGACGGAAGCGGCGATTCCGTGGGCGTCTCGTGGCGCGGGCGCAGCAGGCACACGAACGTGCCCAGCAGCGAGGTCGCCGCGAGCACCCACAGGGCGGTGTGCATGTTGTCGATGAACGGTGCCAGCTTCTGCGCTGACAGTCCCTTGCTGACACCCGAGAAGACCGCGAACAGCGTCGACTTCGGCACCGCCGAGGTCACGATCGCCAGCACGAACGCGATCGACAGCACGGCGCCCGTGTTCTGCAGGAGCGTCCGCGCACCCGCGGCGATGCCGCGCCGCGCGGCCGGCACCGTGCCCATCATCGCGGCCGTGTTGGGGCTGTTGAACATGCCCGAGCCGACGCCGACGAAGGCGAGCCACAGCGCGCTCTGCCAGTAGGGGCTGTGCACCTGCAGCGTGGTCATGCCGGCCAACCCGACGGCGCTGACCAGCATGCCGAGCGCCGCCAGCGTGCGCGAACCGTGCCGATCGGCATAGATGCCCGACAGCGGCGAGGCGATCAGCATCCCGAGCGCCAGCGGAATCAGCTTGACGCCCGCTTCGATCGGCGAGTTGGCCTGCGCGCCCTGGTAGTAGAAGACGAACAGGAACATCAGCGCGAAGCGCGCCAGGCCGTTGATGAACGACGCCGCGCTCGCGGCGGCGAACAGGCGGTTGCTGAACAGGCCGAGGTCCAGCATCGGCGCGACCGAGCGGCGCTCGATCACGACCCACGTCGGCAGCAGCACCGCGGCGGCGGCGAGGCTCGCGAGCGCCAGCGGGTCGGTCCAGCCGCTCAGCCCGCCACGTGAGACGCCGAGCACCAGACCGGTGAGGCCGACCACGAACGTGACCGTGCCGAGCACGTCATAGCTGCGGGCGGGATCACGTTGAGCGAGCTCGCGCAGGATCAGCCCGCCCCAGGCCGCGCCCGCGAGCGCCAGCGGCACGTTGAACCAGAACACCCAGTGCCACGAGATCGCCACCAGCGCGCCGCCGAGTACCGGTCCGATCACGAGTCCGACCGCGGCCACCATCGTGTTGGTGCCCATCGCCAGCCCGAGCTGCTCGCGCGGAAAGGCGTCGGTGACGATCGCCGCCGCGTTGGCGAACAGGAACGACCCACCGATTCCCTGGAGGATCCGCCACAGGATCAGCTGCGTGCCGTTGGCCGCGAACCCGGCGCCGAGCGACGCGATCGCGAACACGATGAAGCCGCCGATGTAGGCCTGCTTGCGGCCGAACTGGTCGGATAGCCGACCGGCGCTGAGCACCAGCACGGTCGAGGCGATCATGTACACGAGGATCACCCAGACGAGCTCGAGCAGGCTGGTATGCAGGCTCCGCTCGAGGTCGGGCAGCGCGATGATCAGCGTGCCCGAATTGATCGTGGCCAGCAGCATCCCGAGGCTGGTACACGACAGCGCCCACCATTTGTAGGAGTCGTGCCCGGCGTCGACGCCGATCCGCCGGGCGCCGTTGGCCCCATCGCCTCGTGTGGCGTGGCGGGCGGCATTCGTTCGCAGTGCTGGCATGATCCTCCGAAATCTGATTCTTACGTAAACGTAAGAATAGCAGGTTCCCGGAGGCTTGCGGTACCGGTCGAGCGGGCGGTATCTCCGGGCCCGACTGGCGGGAGGTCCGCATTTGCTGCCATGCTTCCTCCACGCCATGCGGTACTGGGACGCCTTCTTTGCATTCCTGGTCGCGATGGCCGTGGCGGCCCTGCTCACGCCGGTTGCCGCCCGGCTGGCCCGGCGATTCGGCGCGGTCGTCATGCCCTCAGAACGGGGGCTGGCCGAGCGCGCGACGCCCGCCTGGGGAGGACTGGCGATCCTCGCCGGCGTGCTGGTGGCGGCCCTGATATGGCTACCTGGGACGATCAGCCTGCGCCACACGGCCGGGACGGCGCCCGGCTCGGGCGGCATCGTCCATACCTGGGCGATCATGGCCGGGGCCGGCCTGATCGCGCTGGTCGGCGCGGTCGACGACTACCGTCCCTTGACGCCGCTCGTGAAGCTGCTCGGGCAGATCACCGCGGCCGTAATCGCGGTGGCGGTCGGGCACGCCGTGGTGACCGACGTGACGATCCCGTTCATCGGCACCCAGCAGCTGCCGAACACCGGCGGGGTGCTGACCGTGATCTGGCTCGTCGGCCTGATGAACGTCGTGAACTTCTCCGACGGCGTGGACGGACTGGCGGCCGGCCTGTGCACGATCGACGGCGTCGCGTTTTCGATCATCGCCTTCGACCTGCACGTGGGCGGCGCCGGCGTACTCGCGGCGTTGACCGCGGGCGCGGCACTCGGGTTCCTGTTTCACAACTTCTATCCGGCCTCGGTATTCATGGGCGACTCCGGGGCCAACCTGCTCGGCTACCTGCTCGGTGTGGTGGCCGTGGTCGGCTCGGTCAAGACGGGCGCGGTGGTCACCCTGGTCGTGCCGCTGATCGTCCTCGCGGTCCCGTTCCTCGACACCGGGTTCGTCGTCGCCAAACGGCTGAAGTACCGCCGCAAGCCCTGGTCGCACGACCTCAACCACTTCCACCACCGCATGGCGCGGATGGGCTTCAGCCAGCGCCGGACCGTCGCCTACCTGTACGGCTGGACTCTGATGCTGGCCGGCGTGGCGGTCGCCCTGCGCTTCGTGCCCTACTCGAACCACCGCGGGACTTACCACCTGGGCTGGGTGCTCGTGATGGCGGCGATCCTCCTGATCGCGCTCGCCGCCAGCATCTATCTCATCTACGTACTCGAGATTTTGAAGTTCAAGAGCCGCCGGACCCGGGAGCTCCGGACCGTCGATCCGGCCACCAGCGAGGACCAGATCGACGAGCGCGTGCAGCGCGAGGTCGAGACCGGGGAGTTCGAGCGGGTGGGTTAGCTGGCGGCGAGCACTCGATCCAGCAACGAGCGCCTCAGCGGGCTGACCCGGGCCGAACGGGTGATGCTCGGCGCCGTCGGGGCGCTGATCGCCGTCGCCGGCGTGACGAGATACGCGCACGGCGTCTCGCGGATCGTCGCGTTCGTGCTGGCCACTCTGGCTCTCGCCGGCGTGGCGTGGGTCGTGTCGCTGTCGATCGAGCAGGTGGGGCGTCGCGTCGGACCGGCCGCCACCGGCGTGTTGCAGGCGACGCTCGCGAACCTGCCGGAGTTCTTCGTGGTCATCTTCGCGCTGGGTGCCGGCGAGACCGTGATCGCCGAGAGCGCGATCATCGGCTCGATCCTCGTCAACGCCCTGCTGGTCCTCGGGTTGGTGATCATCGCCGGCGCCCTGCACGAGCGCGATGGGACCATGCGCTTCAACCCGAGGCTGCCCAACGACACGGCGACGCTGCTGCTCGTCTCGTCGTTCATCATCGTCCTGATCGGGCTCACCCACTCCTCGTCCGATACGGCCAGCCATCACTCCGAGACGATCTCAATCGTCGGCGCCTGCGCGATCCTGGCCGTGTACGCAACCTGGCTGCGTCAGTATCTGACCACGTCGTCGACCGCGCCGCCCGAGGGCGCCGAGCCTCCGCGGATCAGCCTGGTCACGAGTCTCGTGCTGCTGGGCCTCGCCGGCGTGGCCGCCGCGTTCGTCTCGGACTGGTTCGTGAACGCACTCCATCCGACGATCGACAAGCTCCACATCTCGCAGGCGTTCGCCGGCCTGGTGATTGTCGCGATCGCCGGCAACGCGGTCGAGAACGTGGCCGGGATCGTGCTCGCCGCCAAGGGTCAGTCCGAGCTCGCGATTTCGGTGGTGAAGAACTCGGTGGCGCAGATCGCCGCGTTCCTGTATCCGCTGCTGGTGCTGGTCTCTCTCCTGACCGCCACGCGGCTGACGTTCACGCTGGCCCCCGTCTACATCGGGGCGCTGATCGGGACGGCGATCATCGTCTGGCAGATCACCGGTGACGGTGAGGCGACGATCTTCGAGGGGACGGCGCTCGTGGCGGCCTTCGTGATCCTGGCTACCGTGGCGGCATTCGAATAGGCGTTAGTTGCTGAGCGCCTGGGCGATCCTGGCGATGACCGCGATCGGCTCGTTCTGAAGCTGGCGGTCCGTTACCCGCAGCACGCGGTAGCCCGCCGCGATCAGGACCTGGTCGCGCTTGCGGTCGCTTTCGAACGCGAGCCGGTGGCCGTGGGCGCCCCACCCGTCGAACTCGACAATCAGCCGCTGATCCGGCCAGAACACGTCGACGAGGTGGCCGTGCAGCTTGATGTTCGTGACCGGCCTCGGGAGCTGGGCCTGATCGATCAGCTTGAGGAGGAGGCGCTCGCGCTGCGAGCGGGTCATGCGAGGGTCCTCGATCAGGGCGCGGACGACGGGGGCCCCCCTGCGCCGCGGCTCGCGGGCGAGAACTCCGGCGAGCGCCCGCGGCTTGAGGTCACGCCGGTAGAGGGCTTCCTGGAAGGCGTGCATCACGTCGTGGTGGGCCTCGGTGGCGGCGAGGTCGCAGATCGTGCGCGCGATCGAGGTCACCGGCAGACCACGTGCGGAAGTGACGTCCTCACTGACCAGGTTCCCAACCCGGTGGCGACTGATGCCTGGGCGAGGCGCGACGTTGCGGCCGACCACCGTCACGTCTACATCGCTACCGCTGTCAGGGAGCAACCCGAAGACCTCGGCGGCTGAGCGGTGACTGATGACCGCGCCACCACCGCACGCGAGCGCCGCTGCCCGCGCCCGTGCCATCAGCGTAGGCGGCGCCGCGCCAAGGAGGTATACGTTCCAGTGCAGGTGCTGCATGGTGCCCGCCTTGACACGGTGTGCGATCGCTCCCCGGCCCAGGCCCGCCCCCAGCAGCTGCTCCCGGCTGATGACGTTGTCCTGGCCACCGGCGATCCGCGCCACCGCCCGCTCCACCTCATGCATAAGCTGCCAATCGGCGCCCGCCCCGGCCACCGTGGCAGGCTGTACACGCCCCACATGCACCAGATGCCACGGTCCGCGGCGAGCGCTGCGAATGGCAGGTTATGCAGGTTGTCCCGGGCCTCACGCCCGCCAGTATCACCCCACCGAGCCGCCACCGAGCGAACCGTGCCTGAATTGGCACAAAGGTTTTTCAGACCTGTGGCAAACGACCCGCCCCAAGAGGACGGCGGGGCCGATTCAGACGATCGCGGCGGCGCCGACCCGCGGGTAGAGCGGGTAGCGCTCGGCGATGGCGGCGGTACGCTCGGCCAGCTCCGCGCGCCGGTCCTCGAACCCATCCTGGCCAAGCGCTTCGGCCAGGATCATGCCGACCTCGACGAAGTCCTCGTCCTGCAGGCCCCGCGTGGCGAGTGCCGGCGTGCCGATCCGCAACCCGCTCGAAACGGCCGGCGGACGCGGGTCGAACGGAACCGCGTTGCGGTTCACCGTGATGCCGATCGAATGCAACCGGTCCTCGGCTTGGCGCCCATCGAGGGGCGACTCCCGGAGATCGCACAGAACCAGATGGACATCGGTGCCGCCGGTCAGGACGCTCACGCCACCGCCGGCGCGCAACAGCTCGGCCGCCACCGCGCGCGCGCCGACCACGGTGCGCTCCTGGCGCTCGCGGAACGCCTCGGACTGGGCGATCCGGAGCGCCACCGCCTTGCCGGCGATGATGTGCTCGAGCGGTCCGCCCTGCTGCCCCGGGAACACCGCGGAGTCGATCCGCTTGCCGAGCTCCTCGGCGCACAGGATCAGCCCGCCGCGTCCGCCGCCGATCGTCTTGTGGATCGTTGTCGTGACCACATCCGCATGTGGAATGGGCGAAGGGTGCAGTCCGGCGGCCACGAGGCCGGCGAAGTGCGCCATGTCGACCACCAGGTAGGCACTCACCGAATCCGCGATCGCGCGGAACCGCTCGAAATCCAAGAACCGCGGATATGCCGACCATCCGGCCAGGATCAGCTTGGGCTGGCGTTCCAGGGCGATCCGCTCGACCTCGTCCATGTCGATCCGGCCGGTCTCACGCGCGACGTGATACGGCGCGATGTCGTACAGCCGGCCGGACACGTTGATCCGCATCCCGTGGGTCAAGTGCCCGCCGTGCGAGAGCTCGAGGCCCATCACGGTGTCGCCCGGGTCGAGCAGGGCGTGGTAGACGGCGATGTTCGCCTGCGCGCCCGAGTGGGGCTGCACGTTGGCGTGCTCGGAGCCGAACAGCTCCTTGGCGCGATCGATGGCCAGCTGCTCGGCGACGTCGACGAACTCGCACCCGCCGTAGTAGCGCTTGCCCGGATACCCCTCGGCGTACTTGTTGTTCAGCACGGAGCCCTGGCACTCGAGCACGGCCATCGGGGCGAAGTTCTCTGAGGCGATCATCTCGAGCGTCCGCTGCTGGCGGTCGAGCTCGTTGGCGAGGACCTCGGCGATCTCCGGATCGACCTCGGAGAGGGGTCGATTGAAGAAGTCGGGCGGGAGATCGGGAGGGTTCACGCGGGCTACGACCATAGCAATGGGATCGGTCACCGTAGTTATCGTCCGGCGACCATCCGAGCCCAAGCTGCCGCCGTCCTTCGCGGCCCGCTTTGCCGTCAGCTTCGCCGCGCCACCACGACGGCCAGATCGCCGTGTTCCCACGCCACCGCGGGCGTGAATCCGGCTTCCTGCAACCACCGCAGCTGATCCGCCAGAGGGCTGGGTCGGTCATATCCTTGGGTGAGCGGTATCACCGCCGCCGCCGGGTCGACCGGGACGATCACGTCACCCAGGACGAACACTCCACCCGGCCCGAGCACCTGACCCACCCTCGTGAACAGCTCGGCCTTGCCCGCGTCATCGAGGTGATGGACGGCAAGGGCACTGGTCACGAGGTCAAACGGACCGTCTGGCAAAGACCCCTCGATCCGCCCCACCCGAAGCTCGACCCGGTCAACCGGCAAGCGATCGCGCGCCGCCGCCAGCATCTCCTCGTTCTCGTCGATCCCCACGAGCGTCGCCTCCGGATGGCGTGCGAGTACGCGGCGCGCCGTCTCCCCCGTCCCGGTCCCCAGGTCAAGGATCCGCCGCACGGCGAAGCCGTCGCTCCCGGCGGCAACCGAATCCTGGAACGCGTCGTAGGCCGGGATCTCGGCCCGGATCTCGTCCGCATACACCTTCGCGTCGAAGTGGTACTGCGCGTGCAGCGCCTCGATCAGCTCCCGCTCGCTGACCGCGCCGGTGCGAACCACGCTCCAGGCGCCCTCATCCTCGTAGCGGCGCAAGTCAACGACCGTCGAGGGCGTCCCGGGCAGCTCGCCACCGTCGATCACCAGCTCGGCCGCCGACCGCAGCAACGGCGAAACCTCTGACAGCCGGCGCGGATCGGGTTCGCCGGCGCGGTTGGCACTCGACTGAAGCACCGGCCGGGAAACACCGGCGAACCGCGGAACATCGACGACTCGCACGCCAAGGGTGCAAACATCATCACCGCATGCGAGCGGGAATCGCCCGGCGGGATTGGCTACCAGCACGCTCACCCCGCCCGGCAGCAGCCGGCTCATCCCCTCGCGCGTGTGAGAGCCGAGCTCGGGCAACGCGGCAAACGCGGCCTCGAGATCGAAGAACATGACGGCCGACGGCTTCTCGAGGCTCCTGCGCTTCAACAGGTAGAGCCGCTCGACCGCGAAGCGATCGCTCGGGTCGCAGGCGAGTCCGTACACGGTGTCGGCCGGGAACACGGCCAGACCCCCGGACCTCACACATCGATCGAGATCGGCGGCGTCGCTCAACGCCGCGCCACCACCACGCGTTCGTGACCGGCCAGGTCGTTCAGGATTGCCACGGAGGGGAACCCGGCCTCCCGGGCCAGCGACGCGACGCACTCGGCCAGCCCGACCTCGAGCGCTACGAGCGGGACCTCGGCCGCCGTCGCCAGCAACCGCTCGGTCAGGTCTAAGCCGACCGGACCCGAGAACAGCGCAACCGCCGGCTCGTAAAGCCCGATCTCCGGCGGCAGATCGACCCCTGAAGCGACGTAGGGGAGGTTGGCGAGCACGGCGTCGAACCGTCCCGGCACGCCGTCCAGCAGGTCGGCCAAAACGAACTCCACCGCCACCCCCAGGCGCGCGCCGTTCTCCCGCGCCACCACCAGCGCATCCGGGTCGACATCGACGCCCACCACGTGCAGGTCCGGCCGCTCGGAGGCCAGCGCCAGCGCCACCGCCCCGCTCCCGGTCCCCACGTCCGCGACGCGCGCGCCGGACGGCAGCGACAGCCCTACCTCCACCAACAGCTCGGTCTCGGGTCGCGGAATCAGCACGCGACGATCGACCAGCAGCCGAATCCGGCGGAAGTCCTTGTGCCCCACGATGTAGGCGACCGGCTCGCGCGCCTCGCGCCGCGCCACCAGCGCCTCGAATCTCGTGATTACTGAGGGCTCGAGCCGTACGTCCGCGTCGATCACGAGCCGCGCGCGGTCGACACCCAGAGCCGCGCCCAACAGGACCTCGGCGTCTAACCGAGGCGTGTCGCATCCGGCCGCCGCAAGCACGGACGTAGCGCCGGCCAGAACCTGAGATACGGTGCGACCGGCGACGGCCGGCTCAGACACCCGCGGCCTTCTCCTCCAGGCGTCGCCGCTTCTCGTCGTCTTGCAAAGCACTGGTCAGCTCGTCGAGCTCGCCGAGCAGGATCTCGTCGAGGTTGTGCAACCGCAACCCGATGCGGTGGTCGGTCACGCGCCGCTCGGGGAAGTTGTAGGTGCGGATCTTCTCGGCCCGCTCGCCGGTCCCAACCTGCGCCGCGCGCGAAGCGGCCACCGCCGCCTGCTGCTCGGCCAGCGCGCGCTCGTACAGCCGCGCCCGCAGCACGCGCATGGCGCGCTCGCGGTTCTGCAGCTGCGACTTCTCGTCCTGCATCGAGACGACGATCCCGGTCGGCTTGTGGGTGATCCGGACAGCCGAGTCGGTCGTGTTTACTGACTGGCCACCCGGCCCCGTGCTCCGGTAGGTATCGATCTGGAGGTCCCCGGGATCGATCTCGACCTCGACCTCCTCGGCCTCGGGCAGCACCGCGACCGTCGCCGTCGAGGTGTGGATGCGGCCCTGGGACTCGGTCTCGGGCACGCGCTGCACTCGGTGCGTGCCGCCCTCGAACTTGAACACCGAATACGCGCCGTCGCCCTTCACCGCGAACGTATACGTCCCATCCCCGATCGCCAGCGGCTCGACCGAATATCCCCGCCGTTCGGCGTAGCGCGTGAGCATGCGGTACAGATCGCCCGCCCACAGCCCGGCCTCCTCGCCTCCCGGCCCGGGACGGATCTCGACGATCACGTTCTTGTCGTCGTTGGGGTCACGCTCGACCATGGCCAGGCGAATCTCGTCCTCGAGCTCGCCCATCCGCTCACGCGAGGATTCGACCATGTCCCGCAGCTCGGCATCGTCGCCGTCCTCGGCCAGCAGCTCGCGCGCGCCCTCGAGATCGTCGGCCGCGCGGCGGTACTCGGCGGCCAGACGAGCGGCGGGCTCGAGCTCGCGATAGGCGCGGCTGGCGGCGGCGAACCGCTGCCGGTCGCCGATCACGACGGGGTCGGACAGGTCTTGCTCGAGCTCGCCGAAGCGCGCGTCGATCTGGGCGACGAGGTCATCGATCATGCGATGACCGAGTGTAGGTTGGTTGCCGGGACTCAGGCGACGACTTCGAGACCGACCAGGTCCGCGGCAGACACCCCGGATCCCTCCTGACGCGCCAGGACGGCCTTCAGCGAGGCGATCGCCACCGCGAGCTGGTCGTGATCGGGCTCGCGCGTGGTGAGCCGCTGAAGCTGGAGGCCGGGGTACATGATCACCCGCACCCAGCCGCGCCGCCGGTTGCGCCCCGCCCACTTGATCACCTCGAACGACAGGCCCGCGATCACGGGCACGCCGACGATCCGGGTCAGCACGAGGATCCACCAGGCGGGTAGCCCGATCGGCGCGAACACGAAGATCGCCATGATCATCACGACGAGCAGGAAGCTCGTGCCGCAGCGCGGATGCAGCCGCGAGTACAGCGCCGCGCGGGCCGGCGTCAGGTCATCCGACGCCTCGTAGCAGGAGATCGCCTTGTGCTCGGCGCCGTGGTACTCGAACACCCGGCGCAGGTCGCGCAGGCGGGAGAGCAGCACCAGATAGCCAAGGAAGATCGACGTGCGCAGCACCCCCTCGACCGCCCAGAACGCCACCGAGGAGCCGAGCTGGCGCTTGATGATGCTGGTCAGCCCGACCGGGGCGACGAAGAAAAGGCCGATCGCGAAGACGGTTGCCACGGTTACCGTGGCGATCCAGGCTCCGCTCGAGATCTCCTGCGCCTCCCCGGGAAGTTGGGCGTTGGCCGACAGCCCGAGCGCGCGCATGCCGATCGCGAGCGACTCGACGAGCGCGACCACGCCGCGGATCACCGGGAGGCGATATATCCGCCGCCGTCGCGCCCACGATTCGAGCGGAAACGCCTGCACGTCGATCTCGCCGATCTCGGTCTCCGAATCACCCGGCTTGCGGACCGCGAGCGCCCACGAGTTGACGCCGCGCATCATCACGCCCTCGAGCACGGCCTGCCCGCCGACCGGCGCGTCGCGCGTCGCGGTCAGTGGCATGGGTCGGCGGCGCCTGGCGGCGGCGCCTTCGCGCCCGTCCTCGACCGCGGCGCTCACAGGCGCCCATCCTCGACCGCGGCGCTCACAGCCCCGGCTCCGGACTAAGAAGCGGCCGCGCCAGTCCGTGCCGCCCGGCGGCCCTTGGCCACCCGGCGCTGGAAGCGCTCAACCCGGCCGCCGGTGTCGACAAGCTTCTGCCGGCCGGTATAGAAGGGATGGCAGGCGGAGCAGATCTCAACGTGGATTTCGGGCTTGGTCGAGCGGGTCGTGAACTCGTTGCCGCAGGTGCAGCGGACGTGAGCTTCTACATACTCAGGATGTACACCGGTCTTCATAGTGTTATCGAGTGTAGCGGGCGCGACTTGAGCTTCGGGACCGCCGTAACGCCTCCGGCCGGGTTCACCAAGTAGTGAATGTGAGCGCCCGGCCGATCGCCACCTCGACCGACCGAAGGGTGGTGCCAAGGCTCCGCCGTCAAGCGCCGCCGACACTTCGGATTTCGAGGCGATCTACCGGGCAACGTCGCCGGGGTCGCCGCGTTCTTCGCGCGTCACTGCGCGCGCACCGCCGACGGCCGCCACGCCCTCGCGACACTGCCAACCGCTCGCCAACTCGGGGACGACGAGATCGAGGAGCTCGCGGCAGCGCGAATCCCAGAGCTGCCCGAGCTCGAACGCGAGCACCGCGGTGTAGCCGGCAGGTATGTCTTTCGGATCGACCGTGATCGCGTCCCCGCGAGGTGGCGAGAGCCCTCGACACCTCCCCGGGCGCACTCGGCGTGTGCATGTTCAGACCACGAGCGCTAGCCCGAGGCGGAAACCGGCGTCGGACAGGGCTCCGTCAACGTGTTGTTGGCGAAGTTGAACTCGTCGATCGTGTGCGCGGGATCAACCGTCACGGTCAGGTTCGTGCCGGCCGTGCACGCCGGCGCGACGAACTGCTCGCGGGCCGTGGAGCGGGAGGCCAGCCACGCCACCGTCTCGGTCTGCGGAGTGCTGCCGGCGCCGGCGAGCACGACCTGGAATGGTCCCGCGCCGGTCTGACCCCGGTTGGCGATCACCGCGGTATAGGACTGAGAGCCGGCGCTCGTGGCCCCCACGGTCAGCGAGCGCACGAGCAGGTCGGCCCGCAGCTCGGGCTGGTAGCAGGTCGGGCTCGTCTGCGCCGCGGTGGCGAGCCGCTGGCCCTGCGCGCCGATCCAACGGAACGCCACGCGGAAGCGATAGGTATCCGGCGCGGCCAGGTCGACGACGGGATGGCTGAGGATCCACACGTCGTCGGGGCGCTGGCCGAGCGTCGGGTTCTGCGGGGTTATCCAACTGCCCAGCAGCCGTCCGCGCACCATCGTGAACGGGCCGGCCGAACCGGTCTCGCGAAACAGCTCGAAGCGGATCTGCATCTTCGCCGTGCCCGTCACCGGTCGCATCACGGCCTGGACCGACACCGCACGCGCTGGGGGATCGAGTGCCTTCTGGCACACGAACGAGCGAAGCTGATCACGCGGCGGCGTCGTCGTGTCGGCCCCGGCGGCGGCCGTGCCAAGCAGCGCCGCCAGCGCGCACACCGCGCCGGCGAGCGCACCGATGCGCACTCGAGACATGCCCAATTACCAACAATCCGGGCGGCGGAAAGTCGCGGCCGGACCGGACGCGATCACCGTTAGGTAACGCCTCAGGCGTCGCCGCTACGTGACCGTGTACAGCGGCCCGTCGCCGCCCTCGGGCGGCGTGAGCCGCCCGCCCTTGGCCGTGATCGCTCCGCACTGCACGCAGTTGGTGTAGTTCACGGTCACGTCGACCGGGCCCGACTCCGGCGCGTCGTCGGGGATCTCATATACGCCGGCGGGACACATGTACCGCCACGTCTCGGCGATCTCGCGCGGGACGTGCTTGTGCACGCGGATGTGGTTGGGCGCGTCGTCGCGGGTGGCGTTGCCCGACACGTATACCGACGAGAGCTTGTCGAAGATGTACTTGCCGTCCGGCTTGGGATAGCGCTCGCGGGTATCGCCGACGAACATCGGCTCGGCGTCGTCGCGGTGCCACTCCTGGCGGCCGGGCGGAAGCTTGCCCTTGGACATGATCGACGGCCCAGCCAGCAGGCTGCCGAGGAGGAAGCCCTTCTGGAAGGCCTGCCGGGTGTTGCGCACCTGGTAGAGCTCCTTGCCGATCGAGGACTCCTCGACCGCGTCCTCGTAGGCCTGCAGCGGCGTCCCCGATTTGAGCGAACGGTAGATGGCCTCGGCGGCCAGCATGCCGGACTTGATGCAGTGGTGCACGCCCTTCAGTGCGGCCGTGTCGACCATCCCGCCGGCATCGCCGACCAGGAGCGCGCCGGGCATTGACAGCTTCGGCATCGACCAGTAGCCGCCGCCGGGGAGCGCCTTCGCCCCCCAGGCCACGCGCTCGCCGCCGTCGAGGATGTCCTTGACCAGCGGGTGGGTCTTGAACGCCTGGAGCAGATCGTGGGCCGAGGTGGTGGCGTCGCGGTAGTTGAGGTCGACGACGAACCCGATCGAGACGAGATCCTCGCCCTTGGCGTTCTTCATCGGGTAAAGCCAGGTGCCGCCCAGCTGGCCGTACTTGGCTGCGACCTTCAGAGGCCAGGGCTGTACGAACGTGTGGATCACCCGGTCGAGAGGCTTCGGGACCTTCCACACCTCCTTGACCCCGAGCTCCCACACCTGCGGCTCGCGACCCGAGGCCAGACCGAACTCCTTGATGGCGACGCCGGTCAGATGGCCCCAGCATCCCTCGGCCAGCACGGTGACCTTGGCGTTGATGTCGGTGCCGGGTTCGAAGTTGCCCAGCGGCTCGCCGTCCTTGCCGCGCCCCTTGTCCCCGGAGCGAACGCCGAGCACACGCCCGTCGGAGACGATCAGCTGCGTCGCCGAGGTCTCGGTCAGGACATAGGCCCCGGCATCCTCGGCCTGACGCTGCTGGTAACGGGCCAGCGCCGACACCGAGACCACCTCGTTGCCGTGGTTCTTGAAGTTCGGCACGGCGGGAATCGGAACCCGGAGCTTCGTCTTGGGCCCGGTGAGCATGTAGACCGACTCCTTGGTCACCTCGCCGAACGCGAACTTCTCGCTGCGCCAGTCCTCGCGCGACAGGTCCGGGAACAGCTCCTGGAGTGGCCCGGGACGCATGACGGCACCGGACAGGTTGTGGCCGCCGCACGTCTTGGCCTTCTCGATCACGGCCACCGGCACCTCCCCGAGCGTCTCCAGCAGCTCGGGATCGTCCGCCAGCAACTGCAGCAGCCGGTTCGCGCAGGCCAGGCCGGCGGTGCCGCCGCCGACGATCGCGACGCCGACGTCGATCCGCTCCTCCTCCGGGTCGAGCTCGCGCTTGACGAACTCGCCCACCGGGTCGACCGGGGGCGGGAACTCGCTCGGGGCGACGGCCACTCGGCCGTTCATCGACGCCATGCCGGCGATCAGCCTCCCTTCTTGGCTTTGATCGCCTCGATCAGCTTGGGGACGATCTTGTTCAGATCGCCCACCACTCCGAAGTCGGAGAACTCGAAGATCGGCGCTCCCGCGTCCTTGTTGATCGCGACGATGTTCTCCGAGGACTGCATCCCGACCTTGTGCTGGATCGCGCCGGAGATGCCCGCGGCGAGGTACAGCTTGGGCGAGACGGTCTTGCCGGTCTGCCCGATCTGTGCCGCGTACGGGTACCAGCCGGCGTCGACCACGGCCCGCGTGGCCGCCACCGCCGAGTTGCCGCCGAACGCGCCGGCCAGCTGCTCGAGCAGCTCGAATCCGTCGGGCTTGCCCAGCCCGCGTCCGCCAGCGACGAGGATGTCGGCGCCCTCGATGTCGACGTCCGCGCCGCGCTGCTCGCCGCGCTGGACCATCTCGGCCTGGTTCGACCACGGCGAGTACTCGACGTCGACATCGACCACCTCGGCCGAGCCGCCGTCGACCGCCTTGGTCTCAAAAGCGTTGATTCGCCCGATGATGATCCCGAGGTCGCCCTGGTACCGCGACACCGAGATCTGTGAGTCCTGGAGGATCGGGCGCTCGGCCACGAGCTTGCCGTCCTCGGCGCGCACGGTGATGACCTCCATCGTCACGCCGGCGTGCTTGCGCGCGGCCAGCCCGGCCCCGATCTCGAACCCCAGCAGTCCGCCACCGAACAGCGCGTAGGACTGTCCGTGCTCGTCGATCACCTTCGCCATTACGTCGACCACCGGCTGGGCCAGACCTTCCGGGCCAGGCGCACGGAACACCTTGGTCGCGCCGTAGGCGCCCAGCGACTGGCACAGCTCGTCGGTCAGATCGTCGCCGCCGACCACGACGGCGTGGCATTCGCCACCGATCTCCTTGGCCCGCGCGGTCCCTTCGGATACGGCGCCGAGCGAGTTCTTGTTGAACTCGCCCTCGTAATGCAGAACGTATGTGAGAACGTCGGCCATCTAGATCAGTTTCCTTTCCTCGAGCCAGGCGACGATCTTCTCGACGGTCTCGTTCGTGTCTTCGTCCTCGATCACTTGGCCCGCGGCCTTGGCCTCGGGGGCGTGGAAGTCGCCGCACTGCACGCGGGAGCCCGCCTCCCCGACCAGCGAGGCGTCGATCCCGACGTCGCCGCTGGCCACCTTCTCGAGCGGCTTCTTGCGTGCGCCCATGATCGCCTTGAGCGACGGGTAGCGCGGCTCGTTGATCGCGTCCCCGACCGAGATCACCGCCGGCAGCTTCACCTGCACCGTGTCGTAGCCGTACTCGGCCTGACGCTCGCAGCGCAGGAGGCCGGGGGTGGGTGGGTGGGAATCTGATGCCTGGACGTCCATCTTGATCACCTGGGTCAAAGAGGGCATCTTCAGGTGGTCGGCCACGACCGCGCCGATCGTGTAGCACTCGCCGTCGTCGGACTGCTGGCCCAGCAGCACGAGATCCGGCGACTCGGACTCGAGCACCTTGGCTAGCGCGTAGCCGGTCGCCGCCACGTCGGATCCGACCAGGCCGTCGTCGGTCAGCTGGACCGAGCGGTCGGCGCCCAGCGACACCGCCTTGTGCAGCGCACGCGTCGCCGACTCGGGGCCCATCGTGACCGCGACGATCTCATCGACCTCGACGGCACCACCCTCGCGGATCTGCATCGCCGCTTCGATGGCGTGCGTGTCGTACGGGTTGAGGTTCTTCTCGCCCGAGCGGTCCAGGCGACCCGTCGAGGGGTCGATGCGCTTCTCGACGGCCGCGTCAGGCACCTCTTTGACGAGGACGCAAATCTTCAAGTCAGGCCTCCTAGAAGTTCAAACGGTGTCGCATATTACCCGGTTGACTGACGAGTCAATCAGGCGCTGGGGGGTGGGTGGGTGCGATCCCTTCCGCGTCAGGAGCGGACGGCACTGCGAATGAAGTCGACCGCTTGCTCGGTCGAGGCGCCCGGTGTGAACACCTCCGCCACCCCGAGCTCTTTCAGCTCCTTGACGTCTTCGGACGGGATCGTCCCGCCCAACGTGACGACCACGTCGTCGGCCCCCTGCTCACGCAAGAGCTCGAGCACCCGCGGCACGAGCGTCATGTGCGCACCCGACAGGATCGAAAGCCCGACCGCGTCGGCGTCCTCCTGGATCACGGTCTCGACGATCTGCTCGGGCGTCTGGTGCAGGCCCGTGTAGATCACCTCCATACCGGCGTCGCGCAGAGCGCGCGCGATGATCTTCGCGCCGCGGTCATGCCCGTCCAGACCGGGCTTGGCCACGACGACGCGGATCTTCTTCTCGGTGGTGGGAGGCATCGAGGGGCGGGGATTTTATTGATGAGGTTGGTACGGGGGTCGAGGTGCGACCGGCGCCGCCATCGAGCGGCCTCGACCGACGGTCAAAAAACAGGCGCCTCGCGGTAGCTGCCGAACACGGTCTGCAGCGCGCTGACCATCTCCCCTTCGGTGCAGTCGGCACGCGCGGCCTCGATCAGCAGCGGCATCAGGTTCCGCGCCGGATCGCGCGCCGCGTCGACGAGCGAGACGAGTGCGCGCTGCGCCCGCTCGGAGTCACGGCGCTCTCGCACCCTCTGCACCCGGCGCACCTGCTCGACCTCGAAGGCCGGATCGATTCGCAGGATCTCGGGCCCGAGATCGTCGCCCTCGGTGTACGCATTGACGCCGACCATCCTGCGCACGCCGGACTCGAGCTCACGCTGATAGCGAAACGCGGCGTCGGCGATCTCATGCTGCGGGAAGCCCTGCTTGACCGCCTGGACCATGCCGCCCAGCTGATCGATCCGGGCGAAATACTCGTACGCCTGCTCCTCCATCCGGTCGGTCAGCGCCTCGACGAAGTACGACCCGCCCAGCGGGTCGATCGTGTTCGCCACGCCCGTCTCCTCGGCGATGATCTGCTGAGTGCGCAGCGCCACGCGCACCGCATTCTCCGTGGGCAGCGCGAGCGCCTCGTCAAACGAGTTCGTGTGCAGCGACTGCGTACCGCCCAACACACCCGCCAGCGCCTCGATCGCCGTACGCACAATGTTGTTCAACGGCTGCTGCGCGGTCAGCGACACGCCCGCGGTCTGCGTGTGAAAGCGCATCCGCCACGACTCGGGCTTGCGCGCCCCGAACGTCTCGCGCAGCTCCCGGGCCCAGATCCGCCGCGCCGCCCGGTACTTCGCGATCTCCTCGAAGAAATCGATATGCGCGTTGAAGAAGAACGACAGCCGCGGCGCGAAATCATCCACATCCAACCCGCGCGCCACCGCCTGCTCGACATACGTCAAACCGTCCTTCAGCGTGAACGCCAGCTCCTGTGCCGCGGTCGACCCCGCCTCCCGAATGTGGTAGCCGCTGATCGACACCGGGTGCCAGCGCGGCATTTGCCCCGAGCACCACTCGATCATGTCCCCCACCAGCCGCATCGCCGGATCGACCGGGAAGCACCACTCCTTCTGCGCGATGTACTCCTTCAGGATGTCGGTCTGGATCGTCCCGCCCAGCTGGTCAGCCGGGACGCCCTGACGCTCGGCCGCCACCACATAAAACGCCAGCATGATCGCCGCCGGCGCGTTGATCGTCATCGACACCGTCACCTCGTCCAGCGGAATCCCGGAGAACAGCGTCTCCATGTCCTCGAGCGAGTCGACCGCCACGCCCTCACGCCCGACCTCGCCCTCAGAGCGCGGATGGTCGGAGTCCAAACCCATCAAAGACGGCATGTCGAACGCCGTCGACAGGCCAGTCTGGCCGTGGTCGAGCAGATAGCGGAAGCGCCGGTTTGTCTCGGCCGCCGTGCCGTAGCCGGCGAACTGGCGCATCGTCCACAGCCGCCCCCGATACATCGAGCCGTACACGCCCCGGGTATAGGGGTACTCGCCCGGAAGCCCGATCGGATCCCGGTCCCCGCCCACCCCTGCCGGAAGGTCGGCCTCGGTGTAGAGCGGCTTGATCGGCTCGCCCGACATCGTCGAAAACGGCGCGTCGCGCTCGGGCGCCGCGCGGAAGATCTCTCGCTCCCAGCGGTCAGGATCCGTGGGCCGCCGACCTGTCGTGGCCATGATCGAAGTCTAGGGGCGGCCGCTCAACGGAGCTTGGCCACCAGGCCCCGCCGGCGCCGGTTATGCGCGGCCACCGCCGCCGAGCCGACGCCGCCGGCCACCGCGGCGCCCACCAACCCGACGGCCGCCTTGAGCCGGCGGCCGAGCCGGTCGAAGCGGAGCACCTCCCAGCTCTGCTCGCGCGCGGCCTTGCCCAGCGCGGCGTCGGGGTTGACCGCGACCGGGTGGCCGACGACGCGCAGCATCGGCAGATCGGAGGCCGAGTCCGAGTACGCGTAGGAGTCGGCCAGGTCGAGGCCGTCTCGCTGCGCGAGCTGCTCGATCGCGCGCGCCTTATCGCTGCCATACGCGAACAGCGCACCCGGGCGGCCGGTGTAGACGCCGTCGACGACCTCGGAGAACTGCGAGCCGATCGCGCCGTCGAAGGCCAGCACCCGCGCGAGCATCTCGGCCAGCTCCTGCGAGGCGGCGGTGACGATGTACACCCGCCGCCCTTCGTCCTGATGGCCGTAGGCGAGCTCGAGCACCTGCGGGTAGATGCGGGGCAAGACCCCGGCCAGCACGTCGGCGCCGAGTCGCTCCATGTCCCGTACCCGGGTCCCTTCGAGCGAGCGCGAGATGCGGTCGCGCAGCTCGAGCGAGTCCTCGTCGCTCGCACCGCGCAGGCGGAACTTCAGGTTCGCCCAGCCGTCGGCGGCCAGCTGCCGACGACTGAGCAGACCCGCGCGGTAAGCCGCACGACCGAACTGGAAGGCCGAGGAGCCCTCCATGAGCGTGCGGTCGAGGTCGAAGAAAGCTGCTGCTGGCGAGTTCGGTCCGTCAGCCGCCATTGACTTCGACGATCACCGCGTCGCCCTGACCGCCGCCCGAGCAGATCGCGGCGCACCCGAGCCCGCCACCGCGGCGCCGCAGCTCGAGTACGAGCGAGCCGAGGATCCGGGCGCCCGAGGCGCCGATCGGGTGGCCGAGCGCCACGGCGCCGCCGTTGACGTTGACCTTGTCCTCGTCGATCCCGAGCATCCGGATCGAGTTGAGCGTGACCGAGGCGAACGCCTCGTTGATCTCCCACAGATCGATCTCGTCCGCGCTCAGGCCGGCCTTGGCGAGCGCGTTCTTGGCGGCGTTGGCCGGGGTCCGGGCCAGGTAGGCGAAGTCGTCGGCCACCTGGGCGTGGGCGACGATCCGGGCCAGCGCGGTCTTGCCGTTGCGCTTGGCCCACTCATCGCTGGCCACCACCAGCGCGCCGGCGCCGTCGTTGACGCCCGGCGAGTTGCCGGCCGTGTGCGAGCCGTCCTTGAGGAAGATGGGCGGCAGCTTGGCCAGCGCCTCGAGGCTCGCGTCGCGCCGCGGCGCCTCGTCGATCTCCACGACGGTGTCGCCTTTCTTGCCCGTGATCGTGACCGGCACGATCTCCTCCGGCAGCCGCCCCTCGTCGGTCGCCTTGACCGCGAGCTGGTGTGAGCGGAGCGCCCAGCGGTCCAGGTCCGGTCGGGTCAGCTCGAGCTCGGCCGCGACCTCGCTCGCCTCCTGCGCCATGTGCTTGCCGCTGAACGGGTTGGTCAGCCCGTCGTTGATCATCGCGTCGATCGCCTTGCCGTCACCCATGCGGAAGCCGAAGCGCGCCTCCTTGAGCATGTACGGGGACTTCGACATCGACTCCATCCCCCCGGCCAGGCCGACCTCGAGGTCGCCCACGCGGATCGCGTTGTCGAGCAGGCAGGCCGAGCGGATTCCCGACGCGCACACCTTGTTGATCGTCTCCGAGGAGATCTCCTTGGGGATGCCGCCCTTGATCTGCGCCTGGCGCGAGGGGATCTGCCCCTGGCCGGCCTGGAGCACCTGCCCCATCACGACATGCTGGATCTGATCGGGTGCGACGTCGGCGCGCTCGAGCGCAGCCGCGATCGCGGTCCCGCCGAGCTCGGTGGCGTCGACGCTGGACAGGCCGCCCCCGAGCTTGCCGATCGGCGTTCGGGCGGCCGAGAGGATCACGGTGTTGGGCATCAGGTTCTCTCTCCTCGGGGATCTGGGGTCACACCATCGATCTTAGAGGCACGGGTATGCTCGCCCGGTGAACGTCGAGTCGACCACCGCGAGTCCACTCGACACGGACGCGGACACGATCGCGGTGGGCGTATTCGAGGGCGAGGGCGTCGCGCACGACGTCCCCGGCGGCGCGCTCGACGCGCTGCTTGAGTCGGGTGAGGCGCAGCGCAAGTTCAAGCGCCTCGCGGTCACCCACGCCGAGGGCAGGCGCTTCATCCTGGTCGGGCTCGGCGCCCGGGACAAGTTCGACGCCGAACGGGCGCGCGAAGCCGCCGGCGTCGTCCACGGCCGCGCCCGCGAGGTGGGAACCGGGACCCTGTGCTGGGAGGTACCGCACCACGTCGGCGACGAGGTCGTCGAGGGCCTCGTTCAGGGCACCGCGCTGCACGACTACCGGTTCGAGCGCTACAAGCCGGCCGAGGACTCGCGGCGCGTCCAGGGACTCGTGGTCAGTGCGCATCACGACGTGCGTGAGGCCGTGCACGTCGCGACGATCCTGGCCGATGCCCAGAACCGCGCCCGCGACCTCGGCAACACACCGTCCAACGACCTGCCGCCGTCCGCCCTGGCCGCCTACGCCGAGGAGCTCGCCCGCCGTCACGGCCTGCGCCACACCATCCTGGGAGAGGGCGCGATCCGCGAGGAGGGCATGGGCGCGTTCGCGGCGGTCGCGCAGGGCACCGACCAATCCGCCCGCCTGATCCGCCTCGACTACGACGGCCTCCCCGCCGGCGCCGGCAGCGAGTTGCCGCTGCTCGCTCTGATCGGCAAGGCCGTGACGTTCGACTCGGGCGGGCTTTCGCTCAAGCCGCCCGCGTCGATGCACGAGATGAAGTTCGACATGTGCGGCGGCGCCGCGGTGATCGAGGCGATCGGCGCGCTGGCCGAGCTCGGCGCCCCGGTGCGCGTGATGGGGGTGATCGGCGCCACCGAGAACATGCCGAGCGGCCACGCGGTCAAGCCCGGGGACATCGTCCGAGCGCTCGACGGCACGACCGTCGAGATCAACAACACGGACGCCGAGGGCCGGCTCGTGCTGGCCGACTGCATGTCATACGCGCGCCGCGAGGGCGCACAGCGACTCGTCGACGTCGCGACGCTGACCGGCGGCATCGTCGTCGCGCTTGGATCCACCTACGCCGGCCTGATGAGCAACGACGAGAGCTGGGCGGGCGAACTCCTGCGCTCCGCCGACCGGTCCGGCGAGCTCGTGTGGCGGATGCCGCTGCACCCCGACTACGCGGACATGATCAAGGGCCGCTACGGCCAGATCGTCAACACGACGGCAAAGCGCAACGCCACCGCGATCGCCGCGGCCGAGTTCCTGCACAACTTCGCCGGCGAGGTGCCGTGGGCGCATCTCGACATCGCCGGCACCGCCTACGACGTGCGCCGTTCGTACTTCGCCGGCAAGGGCGCGACCGGGTTCGGCGTGCGGCTGCTGGTCGAGGTGGCGCGCGGCGTCGCCGGTCAGCCGGCCGGCGTGTAGCT
Organism: Solirubrobacteraceae bacterium; assembly: GCA_035502815.1. Lineage (GTDB taxonomy): Bacteria > Actinomycetota > Thermoleophilia > Solirubrobacterales > Solirubrobacteraceae > Palsa-465. The sequence goes on along the minus strand of DATJUA010000181.1, from coordinate 2,053 downwards.
GAGGCTCACGCCGAACGCGATCGACGGTGGCCGACGGCCGTGGGGGTGGCGCGTGCGGTACGCCTGGTCGGCGGCTCCCAGCCGGGCGAGCGTTCGCAGTCCGAACCGATTCAGATCGAACCTCAGCATGTAGGTCCCGGGCGCGGTGAACCTCCGGTGCAGCGTCGAGACGACCTGGCTATGACCGTGGCCGTTGGGGACACCCGGACCGACCGCTCCGGCCGCACAGCCGAACCCCTCCGATGAGGACTTGTCGCCGGCGACGTGGATTGTCGAACCGGACGAGTTGAAGGCGATCCGGCCCGTCAGCACGCCGGGCACCACCGCTCGGAATCGAGTGCCGATCACGACGTCCTGATAGCTGGTGGCGTGGACGACGATGCTCTGGACGGACTCGGCGGTCTCGGTGCAGGCGAGCTGAAGCCGGCGGTCCTGGGATGGCGCCGCGCCGTGGGCCAGGGTCGCGAGCAGAACCGGCAGCCCGACCAGCAACTTCATGTGGCGGACTCTATAGCCGGATCACACCCAGAAAACTGCGCATCAGCCCGAGCCCGCCGTTAATTCGCACCCGCCGCGACGCGAACATCCCCAGGGCGGCGCGGCCGCGCGGGTCCATCGGGTTCGGCACGCCACCCACCAGCGGCGCCACGAGCAGCGCCACCAGGTCGGACAGCGCCCCGCTGATCCTCAGCGCGGGCGCGCTCGCCGGCCCATCCTCGACCAGGACCAGATCCTGGCCGAAGGCGATCCGGACCGGCGGATAGCCCTCCTCCATCCTGAGCTCTACCTCAATCCCCAGCGCCCGCGCCTGGGCGGGCCGGCGCAAGACCCCGCGCTCGACGATCGCCATGATCGCCGGCGCGAGCCCGCCGTCGGCCAGCGCGCCGAGCCGGACCTCGGGCACGCCTGCGTCGCCTGGCTGTGAGAATCCGGGCATGGAGTTCGATCTACCCGACCAGCATCGCCTTCTGCAAAGTACGGTCCGCGAGTTCGCCGAGCAGGAGATCGCGCCGGTCGCCGAGGAGCTCGACCGCGAGCACGCCTTCCCCTACGAGGTCGTCCGCCGCCTGGCCGAGCTCGACCTGATGGGGATCCCGTTCCCAGAGGAGTACGGCGGCGCCGGCAGCGACTCGCTGGCCTACGCGCTGGCCGTCGAGGAGCTTGCCCGCGTCGATTCCTCGGTGGCGATCACGTTGTGCGCGCACACCTCGCTCGGGACCCAGCCGATCTACCTGTTCGGCTCCGAGGAGCAGAAGCGCGAGTGGATGCCGCGGCTGTGCAGCGGCGAGCGGCTCGGGGCGTTCGGGCTGACCGAGCCCGAGGCCGGCTCGGACGCGGGCAACACGCGCACCCGCGCCGCGCTCGAAGACGGCGAGTGGGTGATCAACGGCGCCAAGCAGTTCATCACCAACGCCGGCACCGACATCTCGGGCGTCGTGGTCATCACCGCGGTGACCGGCACCGGACGCGGTGCCGACGGCCGCGGCGGCGACCGCGACCCGAATGAGCGCGAGATCTCGAACCTGATCGTCCCGAACGGCACGCCGGGCTACGAGCCCGGCGAGCCGTACCGCAAGATGGGTTGGAACGCGTCGGACACGCGCCCGCTGTCGTTCGCGGACTGCCGCGTCCCCGAGGGCAATCTGCTCGGCCAGCGCGGAGCGGGCTTCCGCCAGTTTCTGAACGTGCTCGACATCGGCCGGATCGGCGTCGCCGCGATGGGTGTCGGTCTCGCCCAGGGCGCGCTCGACCAAGCCCTGGCCTACGCCAAGGAACGCCGCGCCTTCGGCCGGCCGATCTCGAAATACCAGGCGATTCAGGGCAAGCTCGCGAACATGTCGACCGAGATCGAGGCCACCCGGCTGCTCGTTTACAAGTCCGCCTACCTGAAGGACAAGGGCGCCAACTTCACGCTGACCGCGGCACAGGCCAAGCTCAAGAGCGGGCGCCTCGCGGTCAAGGCCGCCGACGAGGCGGTCCAGATCCACGGCGGCTACGGCTACATCGAGGAGTACCCGGTGTGCCGCTTCTACCGCGACGCGAAGATCCTGAC
>DATJUA010000180.1:0-5620 GCA_035502815.1 Solirubrobacteraceae bacterium | reverse complement strand
GGGTGCTGGGTCAGCGCCCACACACGCTGCAGGAGGTTGGGGATTGGCTGGGGATGAGCCGCGGGCGGGTCAAGCAGATCGAGTCCGCGGCGCTCAAACAGCTCCAGGACACGGCGGACGAGGCACGGCCACACGCCGCGTAAGCGCAGACTCAAGAGCATGTCGAGATGCCACCCACCGAGTTTATGCTCAGCGAACTGCGGCGGACCGCGCGTCACGACCACCGGGCATACCCCGTTGGTGAAGCGAGGAACAAACTGTCGGTGACACGCAGGTCGTTATTCCCGCCCGGATCGGCCAGGAGCATCGTCACGCTGTGCGATCGGATCTGCTCCCCCGGCTTCCCCCATGCGCATAGCGCGCCCCAATCGCGCCGGAATGGATGAGAAGCTCACGGGTACGCCGGGCGGCGAGGAAGCGCTGAAATTCCTCGCTGACACATACCGCACCCGACTCGTGCGGGCGGGCCGGACGACGGAGCATCCAATCGCGGTCGCTCGGTTACTCGCGGCTGACGAACAGCAACCGCAGCTCGTGATCATCGGGTTGTTACATGACGTGCTGGAGGACACCGGGGTCACATCCGACGAGCTTCGCAAAGCGTTTGGCGGAGAGGTTGCACGGCTGGTTGTCGCACTCACCCAGGATGACTCGATCAGCGACTACACAAAGCGCAAGGCCGAGCTCCGCGGCCGGATCCTCGACGCGGGACCCGAAGCGTCGACGGTCTCACTGGCCGACAAGCTGGCCAAGCTCGAGGGTGTCGACTCCAGACCTCGAGCGCGTAAGCTTGACCACTACGAGAAGACGCTCGACGAAGTGGAGCGACGCTACGGGCCGAGCCGGCTCAGCCTGCTTCTGCGTGGGCAGCTTGACCGTTGGTCGGGCGGCCGGAGCGATTGAGGGCTATCGCACGAACGCCGCGCTGCCGGCGAACAGAGCTCGCTCGCCTAGCTGCTCCTCGATCCGGGGCAGTTGGTTGTACTTGGCAGTGCGCTCGCCCCGGCATGGGGCACCCGTCTTGATCTGCCCGACGCCGGTGGCGACGGCGAAGTCGGCGATCGATACGTCGTCGGTCTCGCCGGAGCGGTGCGAGATCACCGCGCGGTACCCGGCGTCGCGGGCGATCCGGATCGTCTCGAGGGTCTCGGTCACAGTGCCGATCTGGTTGAGCTTGATCAGGGCCGAGTTGGCGATGCCCTCCTCGATCCCGCGGCGCAGAATCGCCGGGTTGGTGACGAAGATGTCGTCGCGCACCAACTGGAGACGATCCCGGAGCCGTTCGGTGAGTAGCTTCCAGCCGTCCCTGTCGGATTCGGCCATCCCGTCCTCGAGCAGCACGATCGGATACTGGTGGAGAAGCTGCTCGTAGTGCGCAATCAACTCCGCGCTGGACAGCGTCCGGCGATCACCCGTGAGCCGATAGACGCCCCTGTCGTAAAACTCGCTGCTTGCGGGGTCGATCGCGATTGCGATTTCCTCTCCGGGGCGATAGCCGGCGCGCTCGATCGCTCCCACCAGCAGCTCGAAAGGCGCGGTGTTGGAGGCCGTCGCAGGTGCGATCCCACCCTCGTCACCAACCGAGGCCGGCTGCCCGCGGAGATGCAGCTCCGCCTTGAGGTGGTGATAGGTCTCGACGCACATTCGCAAAGCCTGCGAGAACGTGATCGCGGAGATCGGGACGATCATGTACTCCTGGAAGTCGACCATGTTGTCGGCATGCACGCCGCCGTTGAGTACGTTCAGCATCGGCATCGGGAGCATCGGTGGGACGCCGTCCTGACGCCAGTAGGACCACAGCGGCAGGTTGGCATCCGCCGCGCGCGCCCGCGCGACTGCAAGCGACACGGCCAGGATCGCGCTTGCGCCCAGCCGGGCCTTCGTTTCGGTTCCGTCTAGCTCGATCAGCAGCTGGTCGATCCCTGCCTGGTCGGCGGCGTTGCGGCCGACGATCGCTCCGGCGATCTCGCCGTTGACGTTCGCAACCGCGCGTAGCACCCCCTTGCCGACGAACGCGTGGCCGCCATCGCGTAGCTCGACCGCCTCGTGCTCGCCGGTGGAGGCGCCCTAGGGAACCGCGGCGCGCCCAAACGCGGCGGAGTCTAGGCGCACGTCCACCTCGACGGTCGGGTTGCCGCGACTGTCGAGGATCTGCCGGGCGTTGATCTGCTCGATCGCACTCAATGCCCGCGGCTACCTCGCCCCGCGCGCATGTGACCGACCAGACGTCGATCGTCGCCGGCATCCCGGACTGGACGAGGCTCGGGCCGCCAACACGGCGCTCGCGATCCGCAGCAGAAGCTGCGCGTGAGCCCGCCGCGCGGCGGGCCGACCGAGCAGCGACGGTATCCGCCACCACGGATCGGGTTTGGCGAACCGATCCCAGACGCAGGCGAAGCGATGCTCAGGGGTGTTCGCAGCCGCGGTGGCGGGATCGAAGCCCGCAAGAACCATTGGGCAATGTGGCCGCCACGCTCCGATCGTCAACTTAACGTCCGGGTCCGCGGCAAGCCCGTCGACCAAACGCTGCAGACGCTCGGTGCTCAGTCCCTGGAGCGCGAGTTGCAGGTCATCGCTGGTCATCGATATCCACCTCCTGTTGGGTTGGCTCCTCATGCCTCAAGTCGCTCTGACCGGCGAGCGGCCGTCGACGAGCACTCCGTGGCCGGGTGCGCCGGATTGCGCAGGGGGCCCGGTGAGCAGTGCGCGGGTCAGCGGCAGGCGGTGCCGCTGGCCGGGCCGCAAGGCGAGCGTCTGGAACACCGACAGCTCAGCCCGCTCGAACGCGGCCGCCGCGCCGGTCATGTACAGCCTGAAGATTCGCTCGCGGTGACGCCCGGCCGCCTCGATCGCCTGGGCGCGATTCGCGGCCAAGTTCGCCAGCCAGCGTCGCAGGGTGAGGGGGTAATGTTCACGTAGCGACTCGAGATCTCGCAGCTCCAGTCCCGCCCGCTCCACCGAGCCCAGCAGCTCGGTGACGGGGTGAAGCTCTCCGTCGGGAAATACGAACCGGTCGATGAACGAATCGTGACCGGCTCGGCCTGGCGTGAGCCGCGCGATCCCCTGGTTGAGGAACAGCCCGCCGGGGCGCAGCAACCCGCGCACCTTCCGGACGTAGGCGTCGAGCTGGCCTCGACCGATGTGTTCATACATGCCGACGCTCGCGATCGCATCGAACTGCTCGCCTTCGAGTTCGCGATAGTCGGCCACCCGCACCTCGCAGCGATCCGCGATCCCGAACTGTTGGATTCGCTCGCGGGCGACCTCGGCCTGGGCCGGCGACACCGTCACTCCGACCGCCCGCACGCCGTGGTTGATGACCGCGTGCAGGATCAGCGAACCCCAGCCGCAGCCGATGTCGAGCAGCCGGTCGCCGGGCCAGAGACTCAGCTTGCGGCAGATCGACTCGAGCTTGCGCTCCTGGGCGCTCTCCAGCGGCTCCTCGCCAGAGGCGAAATAGGCGCACGAATACACGAGGCTCGGGCCGAGTACCAACCGGTAGAACGCGACGGCTGTGTCGTAGTGGTGGCGGACAGCGGCGCGGTCACGCTGCGGCGAGTGACGTCGCCCGCGCGACCGCGCCTCACCCTCCACCGTGGGCGGGCGTCGCAGCGCGTCGCGTCCCGCGACCCGCCACGCGCACCTTGCCGCACGCACACGATCCACAAGCGATAGCTCGAGGCCCTGAAAGTCGTAGCGAAGCGCCAGCGCCTGCTCAAGGCTTCCCTCCACCTCGAGCGCGCCAGACACCCACGCTCGTCCCAAACCGAGCTGGCCGGGAGCGCGCAACAGGTACGCCAGCGTGCGCGGATCACGCACCACCAGCGTCGGACTCGGACCCGGCTCCGTCGCCGGCAGCACGCTCCCGTCCCAGAACCGCACCCCGAACGCTCGGCGTCCGAGTGCTCCGCCGGCCACCGCCTCGAGCATGCGCCGAACTCGAGCCGCGACCGGAGTGGACCGCTCGCGCTCCGTTTCCCGCTCGAGCGGATCGCTCCCGTTGCCTGACAGCTGCCTCGGCACGCCGGCACCTCCACGTCATGGACATCGACTCGACGTAGAGGCCATTAGCGGTCATCGCCGCGATCCGAGCGAGCCTCATCGCTCAGCGCCCACAAGTGTACTCCCGCTACCCGACCCGTGCGGTCTGGCCCGTTGTCATGCTATTGCCATCATGCCCGGAGTCGACCAACGGGCGCTTCGAATCGCCGCCGAGGCATACAGGGCCGCACGCGGAGACTACGAGGCGGCCAAGGCGGCCGCCGACGCCTCCTATGAGCGGCTCGAGGCGAGCCGCGAGACGTTCGAATACAAAGCCGATTGGCTTCAGACACGTAGGCACGAGGCCGAGGCGGCGTGGCGTCTCGAACAGGCCAGGCGCGCGTATCGCGAGGCCGGCGGGTACGTGGCGGACAGCGATAACGAGCTTCACTGAGCGCACGCGCTCCGGCCTTCGGATGACACTGGTTCGCCAGTCACCGTTAAGCCGACGACCCGTCGACGGGGCGAACGCTGCCAAGGATCTGCCCGGGCCGACTCGGGCTCGCCGAAGCCCGGGTCGGGATGCGGCTAGCCTGACAGCAGCCGGCGCCGGCGGCGCCAATCGTCCGGGAGCACTCGCTCCATGACGTCGTCGAGGACGATCACCCCGACGATCCGGGCGTGGTCGTCGACCACGGCGAGTGACAATAGGTCATAGTCGCTCATTACGCAGGCGATGTCGGGAATATCCGCGCTAGTAGTAACAGTAGGAGTCCGGGTTCTGACCAACGCCACCAGCGCGTCCTGCGCTTCGGCGCGAAGCAGATCGGCCACCGCCACCGCGCCCCTAAATCGGCCCCCAGCATCGCTGAGGTAGACGGCTTGAACCTCCTGTGCCGGAATACCGGCCGCGCGGACACCCGCTATCGCGTCAGCCACGGTCCCGTCCATGGCGACGCGCACGAACCCGGGGTTCATGATCCCGCCGGCGGTCTCGGGGTTGTATCTGAGCAATTCGCGGATCTGGGCACTCTTCGCCGCAGGGAGCAGGTCGAGCACGGGTCTCCGGCGGCTCTGATCGACCTGCATCACCAGATCCGCGGCGTCATCGCTCGGCAGTCGGGCCAGTAGAGCCGCAACGTCCGTGTTCGAACGGTCCCGGAGAAACCTGATGCGATGCTCGTCGTCGAGCTCCTCCAGCACGCTGGCCTCGAGGTCGCGGCTTTCCTCCACCGAGGACAGAATCTCGTCTGCTTGATCGTGTGAGGCCGCCTCGACCAGGTCCGCGATCTGCGCCGGGTGAAGCCGGGCCAGGCGACGCGCCAGACGCCGCCGCGATGACGGGATGTAGGCGGGGAACGGTTCGAGCTCAGACCAACCGACGAACCGAACCGGTTTACCCACACGATGGCGCCACCGCGGCAGCAGTCGGCGCAGCCGCGCGCGAATGCTCGTGTCGATCCCCGCCACACGCCACGCCCGCCGCTCGTGCACCAGCTCGATCTCCCGAGCGCGTACGAGCCGTGCCGTGGTGATCTCGATCATGTCGCGGCCAAGCAGGTCGCCGCGCAGCAGTGCTTCGCCTGGACGGCGCTGGAATCGCGCCAGGTTCAGCTTGTTCGTCGAGGTTCTCACGGCG
>DATJUA010000179.1:0-15709 GCA_035502815.1 Solirubrobacteraceae bacterium | reverse complement strand
GGGCGTGAAGGCGTCGCCAGCCTGGCATTTGGACATCGGTGGCGCCGGATGATTGTCCCGATGGCCAATGCGGGGGACGCCGCGCTCGCCGAGGATTCCCGTCCCATGAGCTCTGAGCTGATCGTCTCCTACGACGGAACGCCCAACGACGACGACGCTTTGGCGCTCGGGAGGCTGCTGGCGGGGACGGGTGCCTCGCTGTCACTGGCCTACATCCGCCACTCTCACGAGTTCGACCCGGCCCGGGAGGAGCTGGCCCGGCATGACGCGACCCGGCGGCTCGAGCAGGGAGCGGCGTGGCTGGGGGATCCTGATGTCGCCAAGCACGTCGTGTTCAGCGGGTCGACCGGCGAGGGCCTCGAGCAGCTGGCCGAGGCGGAGCAGGCGGCGGCCATCGTCTTCGGGTCGGACTACCGGACTGCACCGGGTCGCGCGGAACCGGGTACGAGCGCCGAGCGCCTACTCGACGGGGGCTCGGTGGCGATCGCGGTGGCGGCAGCCGGGCTGCGCAGTCGCGGCGACGCCGGGATCACGTCGATCGCCGTTGCGCCGGGGAGCGACGGCGCGGCTGAGCAGACCGCGGCGGCACTGGCCGCCAAGCTCGGGGCGAGCATGGTCGAGCTGAGCGGCTCGGCTGTCGACCTGATCGTGGTCGGCTCGCAACCGGGCGCCTCGCCGGGACGCATAACGCTGAGCGGGGCGACGCGCACGCTGCTGAACAGCGCCTCCCGCGGCTCGGTGCTCGTGGTTCCCATGGGCGTTCCGTTGAGCCTGTAGCACCTGCTTTTGGCATTTAGCGATCGTGGTGTCACCTCGCCGGCCCGGTTGAGGCACACTTCGAGTCGTGGGCGAGCCATCGGCTACCCGGACCCAAACTCCAAGGCTGGGGCCTGGACAGGTCGCGCTCGAGCCGGCCGACCCGATCGCCCAAGCGCCCGAGCAGGTTCGCACCAGCTACCGGTTCAGCGACCCCGCGCTCTCCGAGCTACCCCTCGATCAGCTGCTCGACGAGCTGCTCAACCGCACCCAGGAGGCGCTCGGGGTCGACACGGTCGCGATCCTGCTGCTCGACACCGACGCGCAGCAGCTCGTCGCGCGAGCGGCCAAGGGCATCGAGGAGGAGGTAGAGCGGGGGGTTCGGGTCCCGATCGGGCGCGGCTTCGCCGGCCGGATCGCGGCCGAGCGCGTGGCGATCTTCATCGCCGACGTCGACCACGCCGACATCCGTAACCCGATCCTGCGCGAGAAGGGGATTCGCTCGCTACTCGGCGTTCCGCTGATCGTCGAGGGTCACCTGGTCGGGGTGATGCACGTCGGCTCCCTGAGCCCCCGTGTGTTCGGCCCCAACGACCTGGCCGTGCTCCAGCTCGCCGCGGCCCGCACCGCGCCGGCGATCGAGCGCGCCAGTCTGGCGGCCAGGCTCGAGCACGAGCACAACGTCTCGGTGACGCTCCAGCGCAGTCTGCTGCCCAAGCGGCTCGGCGACTTCGTCGGGGTCAGCCTCGCCTCACGCTACCTTCCCGCCAGTGAGGAGGTGGGAGGCGACTGGTATGACGTCATCGAGCTTCCGCGCGGACGCGTCGGTCTGGTGATCGGCGACGTGGTGGGGCACGGCGTCCCCGCGGCCTCCTTGATGGGGCGGCTGCGGACGGCGCTTCACGCATACGCGATCGAGAGCTACGGCCCCGGGCGCACGCTCGAGCTGGTCGACCGGTTCGTCCATTCGCTCAATGAGCCTGCCATGGCTACCGCGGCGTACGCCGTGTTCGATCCCTACAGCTCGACCGTCCAGTACGCGGCCGCCGGACACCTACCTCCGGTCGTGATCAGCGCCGACGGCGCGCGTGTGGTCGACGTCACGCCGGCGCCCCCGCTGGGTGCGTTCCCCTATGGTCGCTGTCCGGAGCACGAGTTCCCCGTGGACAGCGGGGAAATCGTGTTCCTGTACACCGACGGTCTGGTCGAGCGGCGGGGCACTCCGCTGAGCGACGGCATCGAGGCGCTGGCCGAGGCGGTCCGGGGGGCTTCCTCACCGGAGGAAGCCTGCTTGGCCGCGGTGGCGGATCTCGTACCGGTCGAGGGGCTTCGCGACGACGTGGCGATCGTCGCGCTTCAGAACAGCCCGGTTCCCTCTGAGCTGCATCTGCGCCTGCCGGCTGAGCCGAGGACCCTGGCGCAGGTCCGGCGGATCCTTCGGCGCTGGCTGGTCGAGCGTGGCGGGGAAGAGGCTGACGTGGCCGAGGTGACCATCGCGGTCAGCGAGGCGTGCGCGAACGCGATCGAGCACGCGTACTCGCCAGCAGCCGCGAGCTTCGAGCTGGACGCGTGGGGAGACAACGGCGACATCACGGTGGTCGTGCGTGACGCCGGCCAGTGGCGCGCACCACGCGGGGAGAATCGCGGTCGAGGCCTCTCGATCATCGCTGCCGCGATGGACGACCTGCAGGTCGAAAGGCTGCCCACGGGTACCGAGGTCGTGATGCGACGCCGCCTCCCGCGTCCATGAGCCTGGCCGACGTCCATATCAGCCACGAGCCCGGCGCCCTCGTTGCGCGGCTGGTCGGGGAGGTCGACATGTCCAACGCCGAGGAGCTCGGCGCCACCGTCATCGGCGCCACCCCCAACCAAGCGCGCGGCGTGGTGCTCGATCTCACCCAGGTCGACTATCTGGACAGCGCAGGGATCTACGTCATCCACGGGATGCGCGCCAGCCTCCAGGCCCGTGGCCAGCTCCTCGTGCTCGTGATCCCGCCGGACTCGCCCGTCTATGACACGCTCCGCCTCTCAGGGGCCGAACGGCCGGGCGAGGTGGTCGAGGAGCTGGACGCCGGGCTGGCCGCACTCGAGGCTTCGGCCTCAGAGGACGCCTAGGGCTCGCCTAAGGCGCCACCGTCCTGCGTCGCCGACGATGCCTCAATCTGAGCCGCGGTCGAGCGCGATCTCTTCCCAGTCACCCGTCCGGTGATAGCCGACCTCGGCGTAGATCTTGTTCGACGTCGGGTTAGCCAGATCGGTGAACAGCATGCACCGCTCGGCGCCGGTCGCGAGCGCCCGGCGGCTGGCCGCAGCCACCGCACTTCCGGCGTATCCACGGCGGCGCTGCGGCGGGGGCGTGTAGACCGGACCGACTCGCACCACCCCGGCCACAGCGGGATTGACCCCGATCATCGAGACCGGAAGTCCGTCGTCCCAGACCAGCAGACCGTCGCGCCCAAGAGCGGAATCGACCATCGCGGCGGACTGGGAGGCGCCGATCAGGCCGGCCTCGCGCACGAATTCCTCCATCCAGCCGACGAGCAGATCGCGGTCGTCCGGCCCGGCTAGCCTGAGCCCGCCGTTGGCGGGGCGGGGTGGATCGCGCACCTCGTCGAGGAGGTGCATGGCCTCCCGCATCGTGGTGCGGGCCGTGCCTCCCGTGTGTCGCGCCCACGCCGCGGCGATCGCCCTCGCGGTGGCTGGTACGGCGGTGACCCGCTCCACATCGGGATCGTCTCCGAGCCATCGCTCCATCAGCTCATCCGCGTCACCCGCGAGCGGGCTGGCCAGCATCGGCCACGGCGGCGTGTGCAGGGCGGCGAACGTCACTTCGTCGTCGGCCGCGACCCCGTAGGCGAAGAGCGTCGCTGCGAACGCGCCTTCCAGCACCCGTCTCAGCACGGTGGCCAGGATGTTGCACTCGATGCGCTCGGACATCAACCGCTCGGTGCGGGCGGCGAACTCCTCGGCGTCGGTGGTGAGGACGAAGCGCACCGAGGCATCTGGCTTAGAGCCGCTGGACGACGTCGTCGAACGGCTTACGGTCGGCCCGCTCGATCCACTCGATCGCCGTATGGCGCTCGGGGTCGCGCGTACGGACCGGGTAGCCGAAGGTCAGCACCGTGACCGGTCGCTCCCCCTCCTCGAGGTCGAGCAGCTCGGCTACCGCGTCGGGATCGGGCATTCCGTTGGGGCAGGAGCCGATACGGTCGTTCCAGGCGGTCAACATCATGTTCTGGGCCGCACGGCCTGCGTCGAACGCGGTCGGCCCTCGTCCGCGCAGCGCCAGCGCCACCACGAGCGCAGCGCTCCGCACGTTGGCCGCGACGTAGACGGCCTCGGCCAGGCGCTCGCGCAGGGACGGGCTCTCGACGACCAGGAACCGCCACGGCTGGCCGTTTCGCGAGCTGCCGGCGATCCGGCCGGCTTCGAGGATGCGCTGCTCGGCGTCGGTCGGGATCGGCCGGCCGGCGTACTCGCGCACCTCGCGCTTGCTTGCGACGGACAGGAACGTGTCCACGGCCAAAGCCTATGGGTTCGGGCGCTTATCTTTCGCCTGGCTCGGGCTCCGGCGCCTCGTCGGGTCCGGGATCGGGCGCGATCGGGGCGGCGGGCTCGTCAGGGCCCGGCACGGTCGATGGTTCCTCGGGCGCGGCGGGCGAGCCCGGATCGGGCACCGCCGGCGTCACGGGTGCACTGGGCACGGCCGGTGTGGCCGGCACGGTGGGCTGGGGAACTTCGGAGATGTTGGGATCGGCCATGTCGATCCCCTACCCGTGATCGGGCCGACGACGCAACCCGCGATGCCTCACGCCTCGGCGACGATCTCGGCCAGGCGGCCGGCCTGCTGGACGTGCAGGAGGTGGCCCGCGCGCTCGATCTCGACCAGCTGCGCGCCGGGGATCTGACGGGCCAGCCCCCGGGCGGCGGCGACCGGCACGACGCGGTCGGCGGTCCCGGACACGATCGTGGTCGGCGTCGCGATCTGTCCCAGCCGGCGCTCCAGCGAGGGGAGATCGCGGACCAGGAAGCGCTGCTCGCGCACGAACGCCCGCCACGCCGCGGGCGCCAGGAGCATGCGCGCCGCCGAGCGCAGGTAGCGCTCGTCGAGCGCGGTCGCCTCCGCCACCCAGCGGCGGACCGGGCGCGCGCCCAGCAAGAGCCCACCCGCGCTCATGGTGGCGACCGCGGTGAGCCAGCCGACTGCGGGGGCGGTCAGCACGTAGTCGAGCGGCCGAAGCGACGCGCGATTGGCCGCCGGCGAGACGAGCACCAGGCGGCTGACACGGTCCGGGTGCGACGTCGCCAACCAGGCCGCCACCGCCGCACCCAGGCTGTGCCCGACCACGGTTGCACGTCCCGCGCCGGCGAGATCGAGCGCGGCCAACGCCGCCCGCGCGTTGCCGGCGAGATCGGTCGCCGGCGTCGCTCCGTCCCAGCCCGGACGGTCAATCGCGAGCGTGGTCGCGCCCTCGCCGAGAGCTGCCTTCAGCCGCTCCCAATCCGCCGCCGCGCCGGGCTGGCCGTGGAGCAGCAGGAAGGGATCGGAAGATGGTCGGCGGCGCCTGACGGCGGCGCCTTGGGAAGATGGTCGGTGCACCTCCGACGGGGCATACTAGAGCCGTGACATCAGCGCTCCTCTCCGAAGCGCTCGGGCCGCTGCGGGCCGATCCAGCGCGCGCCGCGATCTTGTTCGACATCGACGGGACGCTCGCCCCCATCGTCCAGAATGCGGCCGATGCCCGTGTGCCCGAGCGTACACGCCAGCTCCTGGCCGAGGTGGCGCGACGCTATGGCGTTGTCGCCTGCGTCAGCGGGCGCCGGGCCTCGGAGGCACGCGCGATGGTCGCGATCGGGACGATCTCCTACCTCGGCTCGCACGGCGCGGAGATCCTCCGCGCCGGCTGGACCGAGCCGGTCGTCGACCCTGAGCTCGAGGACTGGGCGGAGCGGATCCACGAGTTCGCGCGCGAGGCTGACACGGCCGATCTGCGTCGCCTGCGCGTCCGGCTCGAAGACAAGGGCGCGATCGTTGCCTTCCACTGGCGGGGAGCCCCCGACGAGGAAGCCGCCCGCGCCGCGATCGACGCGATTGCCGCCCGCGCCGAGGCGGTTGGTCTGCGCACCCACTGGGGCCGCAAGGTGCTCGAGGTTCGGCCCCCGGTACGGATCGACAAGGGAGCCGGGATCGAGGCCTTCCTGGCCGACACGGATGTCGACGTTGCGTTGTATGTCGGAGACGACGTCACCGACCTCGACGCGTTCCACGCGCTCGTCCGGCTGGCTGACGCTGGTCGTATCTCGAGAGCTATCCGCGTCGGGGTGCGCTCCGACGAGGGGCCCTCGGAGATCACCGACGAGGCTGACCTGGTAGTCGACGGAACCGCCGGCGTGGTCCAGCTGCTGGCGGCACTGGCCGCGGATTGAGGCCGGTGGTCCTGCCCGCAGACACGGTCGAGGATCGGTAGGGCGGCGTGCGTTTCGCGGACTTCCTGCGCACGACGGTGATGGTCAGTGCCGGTTGCGCGACCCTGCTCGCCGCCGTCACGGTGGCCGGCGGAGCCAACAACAGGGACGACACGCTCGTGCCGTTCGCGGCCGGGTGGTGGGTGGCGGCCGCGCTGATCGGTATCTGGCTCGGGCGCCGCGACGAGACCTCGGGCCCAATCGCTTCGCTGTTGGCGGGCGCGCGGACGCAGGCTTCGCTGCCGGAGGTCACCCCCGGCCGCACGCTGGTCAACCGGCTGTGGCCGCTGCTGATCTCCACTCTTGGCGCGGGCGCGCTGGCGTTTCTGGTCCCGCAGGTTCCGGCGGTGGCGACGGGGTTCGCGATTATCTGGTCGCTGGCCTGGCGCCGGCAGGCTTCCGCGGTTCGGGCGATCGAGCAGCGGGACGGAGCGCGCTTCTACATCGACAAGACCTCTCCGCTGAAACCGATCCGGCTCGTCCGGACGCCAGGCTTCCGGTCTAACCTGTTCGAGCTCAACGGGGCTTCGGGGCACTCCCGAGCCCGCCCGCGTGCGTAAGTTGAATCTCGCTGCCTTCATTCCCAGCCCGTCCCACAACGGCTTCTACATCGGGCCGCTGTTCATCCACGCGTACGGCCTCGCCTACGTCGTCGCGGTAGCGGCGGCGATTTTCCTCACCCGGAAGCGCTGGCGGCGAATGGGGGGCAACCCGGACCTCTGCTACGAGGCGGCTGCCTGGGGCTTCCCGGCCGGCCTGATCGGCGGTCGAATCTACTTCCTGATCACCACGCCCAGCCAGATCAGCCCCCACAACTTCTGGGGCATCTTCGCGATCTGGAACGGCGGCCTGGGAATCTGGGGTGGGATCCTCGGAGGCGTCCTGGGCGGCTTGTACATCGTGCGCAAGCGGCTGACGCGGGGCGACGTGCTGCGCTTCATGGACGCCACGGCGCCGGGCCTGTTGGTAGCGCAGGCGATCGGCCGGATCGGCAACTACTTCAACCAGGAGCTGTTCGGCAAGCCCTCGACGCTGCCGTGGGCGCTGAAAATCTCCCCGGCTCATCGCCCGCCGCATTACACGACATACGCCACCTTCCAGCCGTCGTTCCTGTACGAGATGATCTGGAACCTGCTGCTGGCCAGCTTCCTGGTCTGGCTCGGCAACCACCGCAAGATCAAGGCGCCCGGTCTGATGGCGCTGTACGTCGCCGGTTACTCGGGCTACCGGATCTTCGAGGAGACGATCCGGATCGACTACTCGGTGCACGTCCTGGGGATGCGCCTGAACTTCTGGATCGCGACGCTCGTGTGCCTGGCTGGGCTCGCGTGGTTCGTGTGGATCCAGCGTAAGGGCACGACCGAGCCGCTGCCGCTGGATGAGCCGTACGTGCCCCCGCCCGTGGTCGAGCGGGCGAAGCCCTCCGGTCCGTACCGCAAGCCTCCGTCGCCGAGCTACGGCAAGAAGTCAGCGTCAGGATCGCGAAGACGCTAGGCGATTGCGCGGGCGGAGCGCCTGCACCGCCTCCCATGGCTGCGTGTTGACCACCTGGGCTGCGGTCAGCCAGGCGCGACGCGCGGTGGCGATCCCGTAGCGCGCGACGGCAAAGCCGGCGGGGCGGTGCGAGTCGGTGTCGATCACGATCGGGACGCCGGCGGCCGCCGCCGCCCGCGCATTGACGTCGCCCAGGTCGCGGCGGTCGGGATTCGAGTTGATCTCGAGCATCGTGCCCGTGCGGGCCGCGGCCTCGATCATCCGCTCGACGTCGAGCTCGTAGGGCGGCCGCCGCTCGAGCTTTCGCCCCGTTGGGTGGCCGATGACGTCGACGAGCGGGTGCTCGACGGCCCTGATGATGCGGTCGGTCATCTGCTCCGCGCCCATGCGGAAGGACGAGTGCACCGACGCCACGACCCAGTCGAGTTCGGCCAGTAGCTCGTCGTCGTAGTCGAGGCTGCCGTCGGGCAGGATGTTGACCTCGGATCCCGCCAGCAACTGGAGCCCATCGATCCGCGTCGACCGTATCCGTGCGATCTGCTCCCGGAGCCGAGCCGGCGAGACCTCGTCGCCGAACCCGAAGCTCGCCGAGTGGTCGGTGATGGCCAGGTACTCGTAGCCGGCGTCGCGGGCGGCGATTGCCATCTCCTCGATCGACGCGGTGCCATCCGAGGCCGTCGTGTGACAGTGCAGGTCGCCCCGCAGGTCTGCTTGCCTGATCAGGTCGGGCAGCGTCCCGGCGGCCGCCGCCTCGAGCTCGCCGCGGTTCTCGCGTAGCTCGGGCTCGATGTACTCGAGGCCGAGCCGGGCATAGACGTCGTGCTCGCTCGCACACCGGAGGGTCTCGCCCGTGGCGTCGTCCAGCACTCCGTACTCGGAAATATGCAGGCCCCTGCGCACGGCCGCCTCGCGTAGGGCCACGTTGTGCTCCTTGGATCCGGTCAGGTGCTGGAGCAGGTTGCCGAACTGGTCGGGCGCGACGATCCGCAGATCGACCCGGATGCCGGTGTGCGTGCGCAGCTTGACGCCCGCCTCGGTGGGGTTGCCGGCGTTTTCGATCAGGTCCAGGGTGGCCGCGGCTTGCGCGAGCGCGACCGGGTCGGCGGCGGTAGCGATGACGTCGAGGTCCTTGACCGTGTCGGTCATTCGCCGCGCCGAGCCGGCCAGCTCGACGTGCGTGGACGCGGGATGGGCTCTGAGCGCTGCGATCAGGGGATCGGCCACTGCGAGCGCGCGGTCGAGGACGACACGCGGAGCTCGCTCGCCCGCGCCGGACAAGGCGCCGCCGCCAGGCGCCGCCGACCCTATGGATAATCGAAGGCTCGCGAGGATTGCCTCTTCGGCCTTAGGGCCGAAGCCCTTCAGTTTGCGGACCCTTTGCTCCTCGGCGGCGGTCCGCAGGGTGTCGAGCGAGTCGATCCCGAGCTCCTCGTATAGCCGGCGGACACGCTTGGGTCCGAGGCCCGGGAGGTGCGTCATATCGATCACACCGGGCGGGAACTTGGCGCGCAGCTTGACCGTGGCGGGGATTGCGCCCTCGTCGGCCAGCGCGATGATCTTCTCCTGGATGATCCCGCCGACGCCGGGCAGCTCAGTGGCGCGGCCCGCGCGCGCGAGCGAGAGCACCGATACCGGAGACTCGCGGACCGCCTTGGCGGCGTTCCGGTAGGCGACGACGCGGTAGACGGCGGCGCCGTCGAGCTCGGACAGGTCGCCGAGTTCATCGAGCGCGGCGGCGATCTCGGTGTTCGTGGGGTCCGACATCGGTGCCACGTAGCCTATTGCCCGCGATCACTCGGATTAGCTTGGCCCCACGGACGCCGAGCGGAGCGAGGCCCATAGCTATCACATTTCGCCCTCCCCGCCGCTATACTTTTTGAAGTAACCGCACGAGACCCCAAGGAGCCGACATGGCCAACGTGTCAGACGTAACCGACAGCAACTTCCAGGCCGAGGTCATCGAGTCCGATAAGCCGGTGCTCGTGGACTTCTGGGCGCCCTGGTGCGGGCCGTGTCGGATGGTCGCCCCCGTGGTCGAGGAGATCGCGCAGGAGCGCGCGGGCGATCTGAAGGTCGTCAAGCTGAACATCGACGACAACCAGAACACGGCGATTCAGTTCAACGTGATGTCGATCCCGACGCTGATTCTGTTCCGCAACGGGCAGCCGGCCAAGACCGTCGTCGGCGCCTACCCCAAGGGCAAGCTGGTCGCCGAGCTCGAGCCCGCGCTGGCTTAAATTCAGGCCAGCGCGACCGCGATCCACAGCTGGAGTTCGTCGATGCCGATCGGCTCCAGGGCATCGTGGTCCAGCGACTCATAGCTGACCTGGGTGGCGAGGGTTTCGCCGGCGATATAGGTCTCATGCGCGCGAGCGGTGGCGAGCAGGTGCTCGTCGCCGTCGAGGGTGAGCGTGATCCGGTCGGTTACCTCTAGTCCTGCCTCCTGGCGGGCAAGCTGCACCGCGCGGACGATCTCGCGAGCCCAGCCCTCCGAGCGCAGGTCGTCGTCGATCTCGAGCTCGAGCGCGACGGCGTGCGAGCCCTCGCGCTCGATCTGGTAGCCCTCGAGCGGCTTCATTGAGATCTGGACGTCGTCGGCGCTCAGCTCGTGGTCGTCGCCATTGACCCAGATCGCGACCTGGCCGCTCGAACGGAGCGTGGCTACCGCGTGGGGAGCATCGAGCCCGGCGACCGCGATCGCGACGACCGGCATGTTCTTGCCGAATCGGGGACCGAGCGTGCGGTAGTTGGGCTTGAGCTCGACCGCGACGAGCTCGTCGGCCTGGGAGACGAAGCGCAGCTCGCGCACGTTCAGCTCCTCGCGGACGACGTCGGCCATCCGCTCGATCGCGGCGCGTTCGTCGCCGGTGGCGACGATGACCGCCGCCCGCAACGGCTGGCGGACCTTGATCTTGGCCTGTCCGCGGGCGGCCAGGCCAAGCCGGACCGTCTCGCGCGCCGTCGACATCGCGTGCTCGAGCTCGACGTCGCGCGCGGCCAGATCCGCCGACGGGAAGTCGCACAGGTGGACGCTCGACTCGGCACCGTCGAGGTTGTCGTAGACCTCGTCGGCCACGAACGGGCAGAACGGCGCGAGCAACTGGGCGGTAGCGACCAGGCAGGTGCGCAGGGTGACGAACGCGCTCTCCTCGCCGTCCCAGAAGCGCGGGCGCGAGCGCCGCACGTACCAGTTGGAGAGCTCGTCGACGAACGACTGGATCGCGCGGCCGGCCACGGTGGCATCGAAGTTGTCCAAGCGGTCGCGTACCACCTCGATTGTGGCCTGGAGCCGTGACAGGACCCATCGATCGAGCTCGGTCGGGTCGTGGCCGCTCGCGTCCCCGAGCCCGTCCGGGTCGATCCCGCTGGCGTTCGCGTAGAGCACGTAGAAGTAGTACGTGTTCCAGAGCTGGCGCAGGAACAGGCGCACCGATTCGCCGATCGTCTCCAGCGACAGGCGGTAGCCGTCCCAGGGCTGCTTCGAGGTGAAGAAATACCAGCGCAGCGCGTCGGCGCCGAAGCGATCGATCACCTGGTTTGGCGCGATCGTGTTGCCGAGCGACTTGGACATCTTGCGGCCCTCCTCATCGAGGATCAGCCCGAGGCAGACGACGTTGCGGTACGGCGCCCGGTCGAACAGGAGGGTCGAGATCGCGAGCAGCGAATAGAACCAGCCGCGCGTCTGGTCGAGCGCCTCGCAGATGAAGTCGGCCGGGAAGCGCTCGCGGAAGTGGTCCTCGTTCTCGTGCGGGGCGTGGTACTGAGCGAACGGCATCGACCCCGAGTCGAACCACACGTCGATCACCTCGGGGACCCGGCGCATCGGCTCGCCGCACTCCGCACACGCAAACGTCGCGTCATCCACGAACGGACGGTGGGGATCGGCGATGTTCGTCCCGGCGCGCTCGTTGAGCTCTTGGAGCGAACCGATCGCGTAGGTGTGGTCGTTTTTGCACCGCCACACCGGCAGCGGCGTCCCCCAGTAGCGCTCGCGCGAGAGCGCCCAGTCGACGTTGTTCTCGAGCCAGTTGCCGAAGCGTCCGTGCTTGACGTGCTCGGGCGCCCAGTTGACCGTTTCGTTGCCGGCGAGCAGCCGGTCCTTGCGCTGGCTGGTCGCGATGTACCACGACGGCTTGGCGTAGTAGAGCAGCGGCGTGCCACACCGCCAGCAGTGCGGATAGGAGTGCTCGATCGTCCCGACCTTGAGCAGCCGGTCGCGGTTGCGAAGGTCTTCGATCAGATCAGGGTCGGCGGCCTTGACGTTGCGCCCGGCGTACGGGCCGATCCGCTCGTCGTAGGTGCCGTCGAGCCGAACCGGGTTGATCACGTTCAGGCCGTACTCCTCGCCGAGCCGGAAGTCGTCCTCGCCGAACGCGATCGCCGTGTGCACGAGTCCGGTGCCGTCGGTGGCAGTGACGAAGTCGGCGCCGAGCACCGTGTGGCCTTTGGGGCCATACGCCTCGCCGGGGATGAAGTCGAACGGGGGCCGGTAGGCGGCGCCCTCCAGGTCCTTGCCGGGGAACCGGTCGAGGATGCGAGCCCCCTCGCCGAGCACCGCCTCGACTCGCGCTTGCGCGAGCACGTAGACGTGGTCCTCGTCGTTGGCGGCCTGCGCCCGAGCGTAGGTCAGCTCCGGGTCGACCGCGACCGCGGCGTTTGACACGAGCGTCCACGGCGTCGTGGTCCACACCACGAGCTCGTCGTCTGTATGCAGGGGGTACTCAGGGTCGGCGACCGGGAGTCGCACGTAGATCGAGGGGTCGATCACGTCCTGGTACACGTCGGGCTGCCCGAGCTCGTGGCTCGAGAGCGTTACTTGATCACGCGGGCAGTACGGAACGACCTTGAGCTTCTCGTACAGAAGGCCGCGGTCGTGGATCGTCTTCAGCGCCCACCACACCGACTCGATGTAGTCGGGGTCGAGCGTGCGGTAGGCGTCGTCGAGATCGATCCAGAACCCGATCCGCTCGGTCATCCGGTTCCAGTCCTGGACATGACTGAGTACCTTCTCGCGGCACCGGGCGTTGAACTCCGCGATCCCGAACCGCTCGATGTCGTCCTTGGTCGTGAAGCCGAGCTCCTCCTCCATGGCCAGCTCGACGGGAAGGCCGTGGCAGTCCCAGCCGCCCTTGCGCTCGACGAAGTAACCGCACATCGTGCGGTAGCGTGGGAAGATGTCCTTGAACACCCGCGAGAGGACGTGGTGGATCCCGGGTGGCCCGTTAGCCGTCGGGGGTCCCTCGTAGAAGCCCCACCTGGGGGAGTCGCGACGGCGCCGGATCGACTCGTTGAACACGTCGCGCTCGCGCCAGCGCTCGAGCACCTGTTCCTCCATCTCGGGGAACGAGGCGCGAGGGTCGACCGGACGATGCGGGTCGGCGGTGCGGTCCGTCGAGGGCATGGGCGGGTGATTCTAGGAGGCCCCGGTGGGGCGTCCAGCCCTGCGGCGAACTTGCTAGCGGGCGCTGATCGCCGGCAGCGGCTGGGCCGGCGTACGCACGCGTGGACCGGCGGCCTCGTCGAGGCGGCCGAGCAGGGCGTCTCGCGCGGCCAGCGGCGTCTGCCCGAGTCGGCGAACCGTGCTTGCCCCCGTGTCCGGCACGGCTCCGCGGAAGTCGAACACCGGAGCGCGCTGGACGACGGTGCGGATCGAGTACACGAGCCGGCCGAGGGTGTCCAGCGAGATGCCCCGGCCGGCCAGGACGATCGCGCACGGATTGAGCGCCGGCAGCGCGCGGGCCAGCCGGGTGGGACTGATCGTGGCCGACAGGCAGAGGGTGCGAACGCCGGCTCGACGGAGCATCAACTCGAGTGCCTGGGCGTGCAGCGCGTCGATCTCGCGTGGCGTGGCGGCGTCCAGAACGAGCACTCCGGCGTCGCGTGTAGCCGGCGGAGAGAGCCGTTTGAGCGCCGATAGCCAGCCGGTCGCGTATCGCCAGCCGAACTCGTACTCGGGCGTCGTGGTGCTTGCGTCGGCGTGTGCGGTGACGCCCTCGAGCAGCACTTCCTCGATCGTGCGCTCGATCGAGCGCAGAGCCAGGCTCTCCTCGAGCAGGCCGTTGGCCTTGTCCTCGTCGAAGGCGGCGAATGCCGCGGCCAGGCGCGAGCCGGAGGACGGGCCCTCGCCGCGCTGGCGGGCCAGCGCGATCGCGCTCGAGACGTTGTGCGTCTCGGCCAGCGTGACGCGCAGCGACTCGATCTCGGCCAGCTCGTACTGGCGGTGCCCGCCGGGCGAGCGACGCGGGCGGGGAAAGTTGTAGCGGCGCTCCCAGCTCCGGAGCGTATTTGGGCTGACGCCGAGCATGACGGCAGCGGCGTTTGTGCGTATCCCTGTCACGGTCCTGCAATCAACCACGTCGCGGTGGGATGCCGCAAGGCTCGCAACGAGTCGTGCAATTGCTGCCCAAACTATTCAAGAACGACCAGAGCCGCCCGAGGCGGCCCGCAGCTGGCGATCCGAGCGGTGAGGCGGATGCCGAAGGTGTTGGCCGGCCGGACTCTCGTCCTGCGCATGCCCCCGTCGCCGCGTGCGGCCCACATCACGGCGAGCGGGAGATTCTCGCCGCCCTCCGCTTCAGCGTCGGCGGGCATGAGCAGATCCGTGACGTGGCGGTTCACGGCGTCGGGCTCGCACGTCGCCAGGAGACGCTCGGCGGCTTCGGAGACCGCGCACACCGACAGCGAGCGGTCAAGGACGAGGAACGCGTCGCCGGCTTTGGGCGCCGCGTCGGCCGGCGACTCGAGGATCAGACCGAGTCCGCAGGCGCCGCACACGCGCGAGCTCGGAAGCTCGTCGCGTACCGGCGGCCTGGTCCCGCAATGACTACAGAAGGAAACTCTTGGCGCGGGGGCCTCGTGCTCGACCGGGGCGGTGAGGACCCGCAACGCCGGGCGGCCGTTCCTCGCTTTGGCTGTGCGATCGAGCATGGGGACCTCGCGAGCTTGCGCGCTAGCGGCCGCCCCGCATGGTTCGCTGGGCGCGGAGCTCCGCCGCGCCGGCCGCTGCCGCGGCGGCGACGACCTGGTCGGACTCGAGCATCTCGAGCAGCGTCCGCTGGGCCTCGCCGGCGCCCGACGGGAGCGCCGCCGTGCCGGTGCCTCGCGTGCGCGGGCGCTCGGGGCCGCGTCGGTAGATGGCCAAAGGCATCGCCCCGACGGCGAGCCTGATCGCGTAGGCCCAGCGCGCGACCGTGTCGTCGTCCAGGTGACCGCCCGCAACCACCACCAGGTTCGGCTTGTGCACGTTTGCGGCATCGCCGATGCCGGCGACGCCACGCGCGGAGAGGCTGAGAACCTTGACCCCGGCGCGGACCAGGAACAGCTCGAGCGCGCGGATATACGGCGCGTCGCGGTCGAGCTCGTCGCGGGAAGCGTCGCCCACCACGATCGAGACGGGCCGCACGGGCGGCGGCGTGAGGCGGATCGCGCGCCGCAGCCAGTCGGTGGCCCACTGGGCGGCGAACGCCCAGGCGGCCGACTCGACGCTGTAGCGGCGGGAGATCTCGTCCAGCGTCGGGAGCAGGACCTCCTCAACCGAGCGCTCGACCGAGCGCAAGGCCAGCGCGGCCTCGATCGCCGCGTCCGCTCGCTCGCGCTCGTAAGAGGCGAGCGCGCCGACCAGAGAGTTGGCATCCGCGGCGAGCCCCTCGCGCGCACGAGAAATGGCTGACGAGATCGACAGACCCTCCTGGAGGGCGTCCCTCAACGCGGCGACCTCGCCGTGCGTAAAAAGCCTATGCTTTCCGGGAGAGCGCTGAGGCTTGGGGAAGCCGAATCGGCGCTCCCATGCCCGCAGCGTGTTCGGGCTTACGTTCAGGAGCGCTGCAGCCTCGCTCGTCTTGAGATAGCGCATGCGCAGTTAAAGAGACGTAGACGTTGCTATTTCGACTTAGGCGTTGCCCTCTTGAATGCCCCGACATAGAATTGCACAAGTTTTCGCCTCAAGTGGCACATAAACCTCCACTTTTTGGCGGCTTGCGTGGCCCGTTTGGGC
>DATJUA010000178.1:0-29246 GCA_035502815.1 Solirubrobacteraceae bacterium | reverse complement strand
GCCTGCGTGTACCAGGCGCTGTTGGCGCCGTTGATGGCACTGATTGACATGGGAAACCGTCCCTGGTCGAGGAAACCGTTCCCTGGTAATCGACCCGTTTGGACGGAACTTGCCTAAGGATTGGCTAAGAGCTAAGGCCCGCCTGCGATCCCCGGCGGTCGTCCGCCGTCGAGCAGTCCGCGCTTGCCCGCGGCGTACGCCACCTCGGCCCGGCTGTGGACGCCGAGCTTGCGCATCACGTTGCGCACGTGGAACTTGGCGGTGCTCTCGCTGACGAAGATCCGGCGTCCGATCTCGGCGTTGGTCAGGCCGCTGGCGAGGAGCTCGGTGACCTCGCGCTCACGCTGGGTGAATTCCGGGTCGCCGGCGGAGTGCTCGCCGGCCACGAGCGCCCTGACCATCTCGGCGCTGCGTCCGTCGAACCCCGACTCCCCGCGCGAGACCCTACGGATGATGCGCACAAGCTCGACGACGTCGACCTCCTTGAGCACGTACGCCTTCGCGCCGCGGCGAAGCGACTGGTTCAGCAGGCTCTCGTTCAGGAACGTCGAGAGGATCACGACATTCGACTGCGGTCGCCGCCGGACGATCTCGCTGCACAGCTCCAGCCCCTCGGTGTCGTGGTCCGAGCTCAGCTTGAGGTCGAGCAGGATCACGTCGGGCCTCGAGCGCTCGAGGGCGGCGAGCGCCTCGGTCCGGTCGCCCGCCTCGGCCACCACGGAGATGTCGGGCTCGAGCTCGAGGATCGAGCGCAGCCCGCGGCGCACGATCGCGTGGTCGTCGACCAGGAGTACGCGGGCGGGGGCGGCCGGAACGGGCTCAGCCGACACTGGCTGTCCCGCCCATTGGCACCTCGACTCGCAGTTTTACCCCGCCTCCGCGCCGGCGCTCGAACCACGCGGCGCCGCCGAGCCCGCGCACCCGATCGGCGATCCCCGTCAGCCCGAGGTGATCGCCATTGGGTTGCGATATGAACAGCTGGTGCTGGAGCCTCATATGGTTGCCCGAACCGTCATCGGCGACGGCCAGCGATACCACCTGCGGCCGCCAGCGCAAGGTGACCCACGCATGGCGAGCCTCGGCGTGGCGCACCACGTTGAACAGTGCCTCGCGTGCGATCTGGACGAGCGCGTGCTGGGTGGCGGCGGGCACCGGCTGGGTCTGCCCGTAGACGCGCAGCCCGACCTCCAGCCGGGTACCGGCCTCGACGTCGTCGAGCACCTCGCGCAGCGCCCCCGGCAGCTCGACCTGACCGTCGCTGGCCAGCCCGAAGATCACCTCGCGAATTTCGTCCATCGCCGAGCGGGCCAGCGACTGGGCGGCCAGCACCCGCTCGAGCACGGCCGTTGAGGTCGACTCCTGACGCCGGCACCACTCGAGGTTCATCCCGATCGTCAGCAGGTGCTGGGCGACGCTGTCGTGCAGCTCCCTGGCGATCCGGTTGCGCTCCTCGCTGAGCAGCTGGCGCCGGCCGGCCTGCTCCAGCCGCCGCAGTGTCCCCTCGAGCTCTGAGCGGCGGCGCTCGAGCTCGGTCGCGCGGCGCTCGTTCTCCTGGAAGAGCGAGGCGTTGTGCAGAGCGACGCCCGCATGGTTGGCCAGCGTGACCAGGATCGACACATCGCCGGGCGCGACCTCGACGTCGTCGGGCAGCCCCACGACGAGAATCCCGGCCAGCTTGTCGTGCACGGGCATCGGGGCCGCCACCGCGGCGCACGGCTCGCCGCCGAGCTCGATTCCCTCCTCGCGCGCGACGAGCACCGGACGCTGAGCGGCCAGCGTCTGGTCGGCGAGCGTCGCGAGCATCCGCGGCGGGACCTCCCAGCGCTGGATGACGGAGTGACTGGCGTGGACGATGACGCGCGGCATCCTGCCCCCGGCCTCGGCGCCGGAGAACACCATCGCCGCCCACCGCGCGTCGAAGTGATAGGCGGCCGCCTCGACGACCGCGTCGCACACGGCGACGGGCCCCGCCGGCGCCGTGCACAGCGCAGAGGAGATCCGTTCCAGCGTCTCGATCGTGTGATCCAGACGGGCCGATTTGTCACGCCACGCGGCGTAGAAGCTCGGCTTGGACGAGCGGACGCCGATCAGCCGCTCGAGCGCCAGCGGGTCGACGCCCGAGGTCTCAGTAGGCGGCGACGCAGATCCGGCGGACATCGTTCTCGCTGACTGGTCTTGGATTGGTGGCGATGTAGGCGTCGCGCAGGGCATCCACCGCGAACCGGTCGAAATCGACCGGGTTTACCCCGATGTCGTGCAGCCCCGCGGGGATCTCGAGCGCGCGGCCGAGCTCCTCGACGCGCTCGATCGCGCAGTTGGCCGCGGCGCTCGCGTCGAGCCCGTCTGTCTTCACGCCCAGCGCTCGCGCGACGTCTACGTAGCGGTCGGCGTGCGTCTCGGCGTTGAAGCGCATTACGTGCGGGAGCAGGATCGCGTTGAGCAGGCCGTGCGGAAGGTCGAGCGCGCCGCCGATCTGATGGGCGATCGCGTGGGTCGCCCCGAGCAGCGCGTTGGTGAACGCCATTCCGGCCTGGAGGCTGGCCCGCGCCATACCCTCGCGGGCGGTTAGGTCGAGTGGATCGTCGACCGCCACGGGGAGATGCTCCACGATCGCCTGGATGGACGACATCGCGAGTCCCTTGCTGAGAAAGTCGCAGGCCTCGGACACGCACGACTCGATCGCGTGGCTGAGCGCGTCCATCCCCGTGTGCGCCGTGAGCTCCGGCGACATCGTGGTCTGCAACTCCGGATCGGTGATCGAGACGTCCGGGACGAGCGCGCGTCCGCCGATCGTCGCCTTGAACCGCTGCTTAGTGTCGGTCACCACGCAGAACTGCGACACGTCCGAGCCCGAGCCGCCCGTGGTCGGCACCATCACCATCGGTGGGATCGGACTGGTGGCGCGATCGATCCCCTCGTAATCGAGGATGTTCCCGCCGTTGCCGCTGAGGATCGCCACGGCCTTGGCCGTGTCGATGCAGCTTCCACCGCCGATGGCCAGCAGCGCATCGCAGCCGCTCTCGAGGTAGCGCTCGAACGCGGCCTGCACCTCGACGTCCTTCGGGTTCGGGGTCAGGTCATGCCACAAGGACCACTCGACCCGGACATCGGCCAGGATCGGCACGGCCTGCTCGACCCACCCGGCCGCCATTACGCCAGGATCGCTGACGAGCATCGGGCGCCGGCCGCCGACGCGCCGGATGGCGCCACCGACCTCGGTCAGCGTCCCGACGCCGAAGATGACCTCGGGGATCAGAAACTTGCTGACTCGTGGGCGCGGTGGGGCGGACGTCGAAGCTGTCGCCCCCGGGATGGACGTAAGGTGCTCCACTCCTTCGCTCCTGCTCAGCGGTGTGGGAGCGATCCTACCGCCGGATCGACCTCTCTGGGGGACTAAGTCAGTCCTCATACCCTCCCGCTACCCGATCGGGGGCGGGAGGAATTACCTGCTCAGCGGCGCAACTGCTCGGGATCCCAGCCCAGGCACACGCATCCGTAGCGCTGGCCCTTCACGTACAGCGGCACCGACAGCGTGGTCAGAATGGCGCCGGTGTCGCGCGCGTAGGTCTGGAGCAGGAATGGTCGACTGTCGTGCGCGGGCTCGGTCAGCCTCGCGCCGGCGGCGAGCATCTGCTGGCGGGTGAGGATCTCCACCGGTAGCTTCACGCCGATCTCCGCCCGTGACGCCCGGGTCAGTGCGGGCGAGTCGAGGAAGAAGCGCTTGGTCCGGTTGCCGACCAGGTCCCGGCCCGGGTCGCCGGTGATGTCCTTGGAGAAGACGGTGTTGTGCGCCGCCGCGTAGACGTTGAGGTCGAACGGGAGCGCGAAGGTCAGGCCGGGCTCGGCGGCCAGCACCGCGTCCATCCGCTCCATCATCGCGCGGTCGACGAGCGCGTCGTAGGCCGTGTGGTACTTGGGCGGAGAGAAGCCGGCCGGATCGGCCCGCGACACGTCGAACAGCCGGGAGAAGCGGGAGATCAGCACCCCGCGTGCCTCCTCGTAGCGCGGATCGAGCACCTGCGACAGGGTGACCCGCCGCTCGTCGATCGCGGTCTCGAGGATCGCCTGCAGCTCGCCGGCGAGCCCTTCGCAGCGCTCCCGCAGCCTCGAGATCGCGCCACCCGTGTCGAATCGCGCGAGCATGAGCGAGGCCCGCTCGGCGCTCGAGGTCAGGTCGAGCTGGGCCCGCGCCACCGACGCGGCGTGCTGCTCGATCTCGGCGCTCCCGCCGGTGATCGCCTGCAGGTTGGCATCGATGCCCTGGACGTCGGCGCGCTGCTCGTCGGCCAGGCCGGCCATCTGCGTCGCCCGCTCGTTGGAGGACCCGATCAGCTCGGCGATCCGCTCGAGGACCTCGAGCCCGGTGTCGGCGTCCTCGGTCGTCTTGGCCGAGCGCTCCCGGGCGCTTGACATGACGCCCATCACCTCGTCCATCTGGGTGCGGGTGCGCTTGACGGTCTCCCGGATCTGGGCCGTGCGCGAGGCCGTCTCGGAGGCGAGCTTCCCGACCTCGTCGGCGACGACCGCGAACCCGCGTCCGTGCTCTCCGGCCCGAGCCGCCTCGATCGCGGCGTTGAGCGCCAGCAGCTTGGTCTGGTCGGCGATCCGGTCGATGATGGCCGAGAACTCGCCGATGCTCGCCAGCTCGTTGCGGGCGAGCGCCTGGACGAGCTCGTGTACGTGAACGACCTCTTCGCTGATCTGTCGCGTCGCGTCGATCAGCGGGCGGAGCACGTCGAGCCCGCGCCCACTTTCGCGCGAGAGCTGCTCGGCGAGCTCGGCCGCCTCGGCCGCGGATCCAGCCGCGCTCTCCGAGGATGTCCGCAGCGAACTGGTGCGCGCGGTGACGTCCTGGAGCTGAGCCGCCAGGTGCTGCACGTTGTCGGTGATCACCGAGACGGCGAGCGAGCTGCGCGCCGAGTCGCAGGAGAACTCCGACGTGATCTGGGCCAGCGTGTCGAGCGCCCGCGACACGTCGCGACTGAGCTCCCCGAGCTCACCGTCGCGCTGAGAGAGCTCGACCAGCGACCACACGCCGCCGCGTTCGCGCGACGGGCGCTCCTCGATGTCGATGTACTCCTCGATAGCCATGGGTTTGGCGCCCTGACCGAACTGATCGGCCGGGCCGGGCAGGACTTGAGAGCGGGCTAGGCGGCCAGGGGGTCGGTCACCGCGAGCGGCGAGGTGCCGATCAGCACCCGGATCCCATAATCCCCGGGCTGAACCCGTACCGGATGGCCCGAGCGCTGGAAGACGGCCAACATGGGGTCGTTCCCAGGTAGCACCTCGGCCACGAGCGTGGCGATCCCTCGTTCCCGGGCGGTCGCGGCCAGCCGGGAGAGCAGGATCGACCCGAGGCCGCGCCCCTGCCACTCGTCGGCGACGAGAAACGCGGCCTCGGCGCGGTCCTCGCCAATCCTGAACGCGCCGGCGTGCGCCACGATCGAGCGCTGTGCGCCGCCCTGGGCGACGATCGCGGCGTCGCCGGGCCGCAGGCAGTCCGCCAGGGAGCCGACGGCCCGCTCGGGCGTCGGGGTCCCGAAGAAGCGCGAGTACAGAGACTCGGCCGAGAGGTTCTCCACGAGCCGGAGCAGCGCGGGCTCTTCGCCGGCTTCGAGCGGGCGCACGCGCACGGCCGACCCGTCACGCAGGATCGTGGTGCGCGAACGACGGGCCTCGCGGGTGGCGTGAAGCGAGTGCAGAGCTGGTGGCATCCCGATCCCATCGGCAGGCCGGCGCCGTCCGGCCTGCCGCCCGATCCGGAGCTCGACGAACGTTCACCGTGCGGGGAGAAGCCCGGGTGACCGTCCAGGAACATTCGGGCACTAACCATCAACCGATGACGACGGTCCCGCTACGTCGCAACCGCGACTTCCTGCTGCTGTGGAGCGGCGAGGTGGTGTCCACCCTCGGCTCGCAGATTTCGCTGGTGGCGTTCCCGCTGCTGGTCCTGGCCACGACGCACTCGCCGGCGAAGGCGGGCCTTGTCGGCTTCGCCAATCAGGTGCCCGTGCTGGTGTTCTACCTCCCGGCCGGGCTGCTGGTCGACCGCCATGACCGACGTACGATCATGATCGCGAGCAGCCTGATCGGCGCGGTGGCGCTGGCCACCGTGCCCGTGGCGCTCTCGTTCGGGCACCTGCCGTTCGGCCAGATCATGGTCGTGGCGTTCCTGGCAGGGACTCGTCAAGTCATCTATAGCGTCGCCGAGCAGGGCGCCCTTCCACTGGTGGTATCTCCCAGCCAGGTTTCCGAGGCCGTCGCGAGAAACCAGGCACGCCTCGAGGCGGCAACGCTCGCCGGCCCGCCGCTCGGCGGCCTGATGTTCGGAGCCGCGCGCCTGCTGCCGTTCGCGTTTGACTCGATCTCCTACCTGTTCTCTGCGCTCGGCGCGTTCCTGGTCCGAACTCCGCTCCAAGAGCAACGCAGCGCAGAGCGGCAGGGAGCCCGGGCCGCCATCGGCCAGGCACTCCGGTGGTTCTGGTCCCAGGGCTTCCTGCGCAACTCCGCCCTGGCGGTGGCCGCGGCCAACTTCATGTGGATCGCGCTCGAGCTCGTGCTGATCGTTCGCGCTCGCCAGCACGGCGCCGCGCCGGCGGCAGTCGGGGTGATGATCGCCGGGATCGGGATCGGCGGGCTGATCGGCTCGCTGTTCGCACCAGCCGCGGCAAGCCGCCTCCCGGCGCCCGTCGTCGTGATCGGGCTGTTCTGGGTCGAGGCGGTGCTCCTCCCCCTCCTCGTCCTCACCCACAATCCCTATCTGCTCGGCGCCATCGCCGCCCTGATCGCACTCGGGGGGCCAACCTGGAACGCCGTCGTGGTCGCCGCTCGCCTCACGCTCACCCCCGACGAGCTACGGGGCCGGGTGAACAGCGTGGCCCGCCTCATCTCCGGCAGCATGCTCGCCCTCGGAGCCCTGGCCGGCGGCGTGCTGGCCGCAAGCATCGGAGCCACCCGCGCGCTCCTCCTGCTCGCAGCCTGGCAGCTCCTGCTCGCGCTTGCCGCCACCGCCAGCAAATCGCTCAGGACGGGGCTTGACGGATGAGACCTTGCGCCCGCGCCCACGCGACGGTCTTGCGGATCGTCTCGCGCGGTTCGGTGTAGCGCAGTCCAAGCTCGCGCTCGGCGCGCGAGCCGTCATAGCGGTGCCCGTGCAAGAGCGTCCGGACCATCTCGCGGCAGACCGGCGGATGGCGTCCAGCCAGCCTGAATCCCCGCTCGATCGCCGAGGCCGCGACGGTGGCGACGCCGCGCGGGACGAGCCGCGGCCGGAGCTGCACGCCCGCGACGTCCGCCGCCAGCCCGAGCGCGTCCTCGATGGCCAGCGTCATCCCGTTCAGCAGATAACGCTCCCCGGTGACTCCGCGCTCGCAGGCGAGCACGTGGCCGCGGACGCAGTCGTCGATGTCGACCAGGCTCACCACCGTGGGCACGAACACCTTCAGGCGCCCGTCGAGGAACGCGAGCAGAAAGCGCCCGGTGCCGCCGGCGCGGCCCGGACCCTGCACCGAGGATGGATTGACGCACACGACGTCCTGGCCGACCTCGCCCGCCGCGGCCAGCGCGGCCTGCTCGCCCTCGGTCTTGGTCCGCTCGTAGGTCGACAGGTACCAGCCCCGATGGGGCGTGCGCTCGTCGCCAACCGTTCCGGGCGCCTCCCCGATCGTCGCCGCCGAGGAGGTGTGCACGAGCCGGCGCACGCCCGCGCGCGCGGCGGCGCGCACGGCGGCGACGGCGCCGTCGACGTTCATGCGCTGCATCGGTCGCGGATCCTCGACGCACAGCGAGTTCACGCCGGCGACGTTGTACGCGAACTCGCACCCTTCCATCCCCCGCGCCAGCGCAGCCTCATCGAAGCCTTCGCCGCGCGCCACCCTGACGCCACGAACGGACAGCGCCGACGCCGCGCTGTCCGAGCGGGCCAGGCCGACGACCTCGTCACCCCGTTCGAGCAGGCTCGTGACGAGCGCCGTGCCGATCACGCCCGTCCCACCGGTGACGAATACTCGAGCCACTCCGCGGGTCTAGGAGCGCAGCGCGGCGGAGAACTGGACGATGTAATCGATCCCCGACCAGGCGGTGACGATCGCGGCGATCACCATCGCCCACTGGTCGAGGTAGGCGCCGCCGATCACCGCATCCGGTCGCACGATGGCGAGCGTGATCGCGATGAACTGGACCGTCGCCTTCCATTTTCCGAGCATCGAGGTCTCGAACCGGCGCCCGCCGGATTCGACCGCGGCGCGCAGGCCGAGGATCGTGAACTCGCGCGCGACGATCACCAGCGCAACCCAGGGCGAGGCGCGGTCCACGGCGACCAGCGCGATCAGCGCCGTGGCGACCAGCAGCTTGTCCGCGGTCGTGTCGAGGAACGCGCCCAAGCGCGTGGTGACCCCCCAGCGACGCGCCAGACGGCCGTCCAGCCAGTCGGTCCCGGCGGCGATCACGAACACGATCGCGGCCGCGGTATACGAGGCACCCAGCACAAGCGCCATCACCACGGGGCAGGCGGCGACCCTCAGCCCCGTGCCTACCGCGAGCATCCGGGACGAGCGCAGGGAGCTCAACGTACCGGCTTCCACGTGAGCATGAGCGTATCTCACAGCAAGGCAGCGCCCAGGGCGCGTGCCGCCGCGGCGCTGTCGGCCCCGAGCGCCTGCCCGGCCGCCGCCTGAGCGTCGGTTAGCTCGACACCCCGCAGCGCCTCCTTGACCTCGGGCACAAGCGCCGGCGCCATGCTCAGCTCGGTCACGCCGAGGCCGGCGAACAGCAGCGCCGTGGGCGGGTCCCCCGCGAGCTCGCCGCACACGCCGACCCAGCGGCCGTGCGCCTTCGCTCCGGCCACCGTCTCGCTGACCAGCTTGAGCACCCCGGGTTGTGGCCCGGTCAGGAGCGGGGCGAGGCGCTCGTTGCCTCGCTCGGCGGCCATCGTGTACTGGGTCAGGTCGTTTGTCCCGAGCGAGAAGAAGTCGACGTGCTCGGCCAGGCGCGCCGCGGTCAGCGCGGCGGCCGGGACCTCGACCATGATCCCGAACTCGAGCGGGACGTCGATCCCGGTGTCGGCGCGCGCCTGGTCGAGCACGGCCCGGGCGGCACGGATCTCCTCGGCCACCGCGACCATCGGCAGCATGACCTTGACCGGGTACTCGGTCGCGACGCGCAGGATCGCCCGCAGCTGGGTGGCCAGCACCTCGGTGCGCTCCAGGCCGATCCGGATTCCGCGGACCCCCAGGAAAGGGTTGGCCTCGGGCGGCATCGGCAGCGCCGGCAGTGGCTTGTCGGCGCCGGCGTCGAGCGTGCGCACGACGAGCGGGCGGCCGTCGAGCGCGGCGGCGATCTCGCGCAGCGTGTCCGCCTGCTCGTCCTCGCTCGGCAGCTCGGGGCGGTCGAGGAACAGGAACTCCGTGCGCAACAACCCGACCCCCTCGGCGCCGAGCTCGACGGCGTGGGCGGCCTCACTCGTGTTGCCCAGGTTCGCGAACACCTCGATCCGGGTGCCGTCCTTCGTCGCCCCGGGCTCGTGCGCGCGCTCCCGCGCTCGGGCGCGTCGCACCTGGATGCGCTCGCGGCGCTCGCTCGCATCGCGCTGCACCTCTTGCGGGGGGTCGACCTGAATCGACCCGGCCTCGCCGTCGAGCAGAACGGTCGTGCCGTCCGCGATCGCGAGCACTTCCTCGCCCAGGCCCACCACCGCGGGCAGGCCGAGGGCTCGGGCGAGGATCGCCGCGTGGGCCGTTGCCGTGCCGTGCGCGGTGGCGATGCCGGTCACGCGCTCTGGGTCGAGGGCGGCGGCGTCGGCCGGCGTGAGCTCGCCGGCGATCACGATTCCGGTCGCCGTCGATCCGGTGTCGGCGTCCTTCGCGCCCCCGGTCAGCGCCCCGACCACCCGGCGGCCCACGTCGAGCACGTCAGCAGCGCGCTCTTGCAGGAGTGGCTGCTCGAGCGCGCGATACCGGCCGGCGACCTCAATCGCGGCGTCGTAGAACGCGCGCTCGGCGGTGGCTCCGTGCTCGATCGCGCCGTAGGCCGGCTCGAGCAGCGCCTCGTCGTCGAGCAGCACGAGATGGGCGTTGAAGATCGCGGCGTCCTTCTCGCCCGCGCGGGCCGCCACCGTGTCGTGGTCGCGCTCGATCGCGCTTCTCGCGGTGGCGATCGCCTCGCCGAGGCGCTCCTGCTCGCGCTCGGGGTCGTCGGCCGTCCCGTCCGGCGGTGGCGCGAACGCGCCAGCCAGGAGGTGGGCCGGCCCGACCACGACCCCGGCCGAAGCCGGTACGCCGGTCAGCACCGTGCCGGCCGCAGGCGGTGCCGCGGCGGCGCCTGTCCGTCGGGTGACGCCGGTATCGTCGTCAAAGTTGGTGTACGTGGCCGCGCCGACAGATGGGGGTGGGGCCGGGGCCGATGCGGCGAGGCCGTCGCCGAAGCCGCCGTCGGCCAGCTCCTGAAGTGCCGTGATCGCCTCCCCCGCCTGCGGGCCGGACGCGGACACGAGCAGCGTGTCGCCGAAGCGGGCGCCGAGCGCCACCACGTTGGTGAGGCTGGTCGCCTTCACCGGCTGGCCATCCGGCGCCTTGGCCACCCGAACCTCGGCGTCGAATCCGCCCGCCGTCTGCACGAATCGCGCCGCCGGACGCGCGTGCAGCCCGATCGCGTTGCGGACCAGGATTGCGGCCTCGACGTCCGCGGCATTCTTGGGGGCCTCGCTGCGCTCGGCATCCATGGGGCCAGGAGTCCGAGTGTCCGAGGGCCCGGTGTCCTGCACCCCGAGCTGCGAGGACTTCATCGCGAGCGCGCCGCGGGCCTCGGCCGCCACCTCGGTCAGCGAGGCGCCACCGCTCGCGGCCGCCGCGGCCGCCACCGTTCCCTCGACGAGCGGCGCTTCGCTCAGCATGACCTTGCCCGGGGTCTCGCCGAGCAGCTCGATCGCGAACTCGGCGCTCATCAGCGCGCTGCCCAGATCCATCAGCACGAGCACGCCGTCCGGGGACATGGCCCGCTCGATCGCGGCCTGGACGCGCTCGGCGCTCGTCCCCAGCACGTCGGGCTCCTCGGTACCGCCGGCGGCCTCGAGCGCGAGCTCGGGCGAACCCATCTCGCGCGCGAGCGCGACCACGCCGTCGGCCAGTGCCGCGCTGTGGGACACCACCACGATCCCGACCACGGTCAGAGAACCCTCAGAGTCGGTAGGCCCGGTGCAGGTAGTCGATCGGGTGCACCGACCCGAGCCCCGTGCCGTGGGTGATCTGCCAGCGGCAAGTCTCCGAGTCGCACGCGACCTCGGTGGCGCCGGAGGCGCGAACCTGGCCGAACAGGTCCGCCCCGACCGCCATCGCGATGTCGTACTTCTCGGCCTTCAGCCCATACGTGCCGGCGATTCCGCAGCAGCGCGCATTCATCTCGTCCACCTCGAGGCCGGGAATCAGCGCGAGCAGGTCGAGCGCCGGCTTGCCGATGTAGTGGCCCTGCTGCTGGCACGGCGCGTGGTAGGCCACCCGCTCGTTGACCGGCTGAAAGTCGGTCTTGAGCTCGCCGCGGTCGTGCAGCTCGAGCAGCAACTCGCAGATGTCATACGTGCGCTCGGACAGGAGCTTGAGGTCGGGATCGTCCTCGAGGGTGAGGATCTCGCGCCCCTCGCGCTTGAGCATCAGCGTGCAGCTCGTGGCGTTGCCGACGACAAGCAGGTTGGGGTCATCGCGCAGGTACGGGGCGAACTCACGGCCGCGGCGGAGCACGACCTTGCGCGCATCGTCGAACAGCCCGCTTGACTGGAGCGGCAGGCCGCAGCAGTCCTGCTTGGGCACGATCACCTCGAAGCCGTTGTGCTCGAGGATCTGCATGACCTTCTGCCCCTCCCACGGCTCGTAGTACTCGGTGCCGCAGCCGTGGAAGTAGAGGATCTTGCGCCCGGTCGGAGGGCTCGGGTGGTCCTTCGCCCATTTGGAGAAGCGCCGGCCGGCGAACTTCGGCACCGCCGCATCCCGGTGCACGCCCAGCGTCTTCTCGGCGAGCAGGCGCAGCGGACGCGAGGACAGCGTGAGATTGGCGATCGGCGCCACCGGCGTGCCGGCGCGACCGAGCCAGGTGGGCCGGGTGATGATCCGATCGCGCAAAGGGATCCCCTTCTGGCGCTTGAGCTTGTCGCGCGCCTGGGCGTTGATTTCGGCGATCTTCACGCCCTGGGGGCACGCCAGCGAGCAGATTCCACAGCCCGAGCAGTAGTCGACCGACGAGTCGACCGACGGCTCGCCTGCCACCCGATAGCGCTCGGCCTGGGGGCCGGTGTACTTCGGGCCGAGGAACAGGGGCGTCACGTTCGAGACCGGACACTGGGTCTCGCAGATCGTGCACTTGACGCAGTGGTCGAGCGACCCCCGCATCAGATCCTCGAGGACCCCGTCGCTCATGCCGCCGCTCCCGCCGAGGCGCCGGCCTGGGCGAGCACGTGCTGCGCGGCTCGAGAGCCGCTGGCCAAAGCGATTCCCTCGCCCGACATCTCCCGCCAGGACACCGCGCCGGGGAGCGCGGCCCCCACCACGAGCACGTTCTCGGCCCCGTCGGCTCGCAGGTCGGCGCCGACCGCAACTCCGACCCGAGCCATCGGCTGCTCGGCCAGGTAGTCGCCCACGAAGCGCGGCTCGCCCGTCGCCGGCGCGCCGCGCAGCGGCAGGCCCAGCACCTGGTCATGGGTCTCCCACCGCGAGTCGAGCGCGATCGCGCCCGAAGAGAAACTGCCGGCGGCAAGCACAAACCACGGCGCGGAGTAGCTCGCCTCGTGACCGGCGGCGGTGGTGGCGACTGACCTGATCCTCGCGCCGTCGCGTTCCACGTCGACCACCTCGGCCCCGATGATCAACCGCCCGCCGGCGCGGCGGAGCGCCGTGCGCAGCGTCTCGAACACGCGCATGCCAGGAACGGACGGCGGCAGCGTGGGGATCTCGAACACGGGCCGCCCCAGGCGCTGCTCGAGGTCACTCCAGGCGCCGTGCGGATCGCGCGCGCCGAGCATGGCGGGCAGGCCGACGCGCTGGTCGGCCCCCAGCTTGAGCGCGAGTCGGGCTGCGAAGGCGGCGCGCCAGGCGGGGTCGTCGAACCGCCGGGCCAGGCCGAGCGCGTTCTCGTCGGCGCGGGTGACCTCGATCTCGATGTCCACCGCGCGGGCCTCGACGCCGGCGCGGGTGAGGTTGGTCGCGCACAGGGCGCCGTGGAAATCGCGCAACGAGCGCGTCCCGACGATGCACACGCTGCCGCCGTTGCCCCCGGCCATGTCACCCGCGGCCATCGTCTCGGGCACGAGCGCCGACGGGCGCAGGGCGCCGACCGCGGTCGGCAGCAGCAGGTTTTTCTCGGTCTCGCCGATGTACCGGTAGCCCGGCAGCGGCCCCGACTCGACGGTCGATGCGAACCACCGAACCGCCTCGGTGACCGTGTCGACGCCGAGGAGCGCGTACGGATGATCGGGCCGGGCGGCCGCCAGCTCCTCGATTGCCGCTGCCGGCGAGGACACACGTCCCGGGGCGTAGCCGAGCACGTCGATTGTCCCGGGAGCGAGATGCGTCGAGCCGACCCCCTTAGCAACCACGCACACGCGCGCGCCGCCCTCCGCCAGCCGGGCGCCCGCAGTCAGTCCGGCGGTGCCCGCGCCGATCACCACCACGTCGTAATGCAGCTCGCCCCTCATGCCGGGACCTGTTCCGCCTGCGTCACGGGAAGGTGCTCCACGTCGAGGACCCCCTGGAAGATCCAGTCGTCGAGGCGGGCCTGGCGCAGCTGGTCGCCGTAGAGCACCGGCCAGATGCCCTTCCACCGCTCCTTCAGGAACTGAAGCAGCGCACCGTCCGCCTGCTCCGCGTCGAGGTGGTCGAGCCCGTGCAGGATGCCGGCGGCCCGGTAGATGCAGAACCCGCCCTGGCACGGCCCCATGCCGAGCCGCAGCAGGCGGCGGATGTCGTCGAGGTTTGTGGTGGCGCGGCGCTCGATCGCCTGCTCGACCTTCCAGCGCGGCACCAGCTCGCACTCGCAGATCAGCTGCTCGTCGGCCAGGAGGGCCTCCTTGCGGCCGAGCCGCTCGCCGAGGTGGTAGGTCTGGCCTTCCTCGGAGCCGGGGAGGACCTCGGTCTTGGTGGCGCACGGACGATCCACGCCGAGGTGCTTGCAGACCGCATCGACGGTGTCTTCGGCCATCAGACGGAAGGTGGTCAGCTTGCCGCCGGTGATCGTGATGAAGCCGTCCACGCCGTCCCGCTGGGCGTGGTCGAGTAACGCGTGCGCGCGGGTGATGTCGCGCGTGGCGGTGTCGGATGCCTTGGCGTCCTCGAACAGGGGGCGGACTCCCGTCCACACCCGGAGCGCCCTGGCCTGGCGGAAGCCGGGCACGAGCTTCTCGCCGTCGTCGAGCAGCGCGTCGACCTCGTCCTGCATGACCCTCTGGTCATCCGGATCCTCGGTGACCTGGTCGGTCGTCCCGACCACGCACACGGTGCGGATCGGGACGATGATGTCGCCGTCGCCCGGCATCTCGCAGCGGTTCACGACGGTGTTCACCAGCCGGTGGTTCATCGCGATCATGATCCCCCGGCCCGGAAACACCCGGACCCCTTCAATGCCGGCCATGTCGGCGATCTGCCCGGCCCACGCCCCCGACGCGTTGACGGTCACCCGCGCCTCGACGTCGAGCTCGTCGCCCGTGCGGGCGTCGCGCAGACGTGCGCCGGTCACCTGGTCGCCCGTGCGGTGGATGGCCACGACCGCGTGGTAGGGGAGCACGCGCGCACCCCTCTCCTGTGCGCCCCGGGCCATCGCCCAGACGGTCTTCCACACGTCGATGTTGGCGTCGGGCACGCGGAACGCGCGGGAGATGCCGGGGTTCAGTCGCGGCTCCTCGCGCAGCGCGGTCGCCACGCTGAGCTCCTCGCAGTCCACGCCGGTGGCCTTGCACCCCTCGAGCAACCGGTCGCCGTAGGCGGGATCGTCCCACGGCGTCGAAACGAAGAAGCCGCCGGTGTCCTCAATGCAGTCGGCGGCGACGTGCCGCAGGATGCGATTCTCGTGGATGCACTCCTTCGCGGCGCTGGGGTCTTTGACGGCGTAGCGCCCGCCCGAGTGGATCATGCCGTGGAAGCGCCCGCTCGTCCCCTCGGCCAGGTCCGCGCGGTCGAGCAGGACCACATCGAAGCCGCGCAGCACGCTGTCCCAGGCCACGCCGGCGCCCGTGGCGCCGCCACCGATTACCAGGACATCGGTGGCGAGCGTCGTCATGGGTGGAGCCTACTCCGCCGGAAGCGGCCGCTTGAATGAACTTGGCCGGCGGCGCCTGACGGCGGCGCCTTGGGCCGCCTCCGGCGGGGACGCCTCAGTCGACCCAGTCGAACGTCCGGGTGACGGCCTTCTTCCACTCCCTGTAGTACTCATCGCGCTTGGCCGAGTCCATCTTCGGCTCCCAGCGCTTGTCCTCGGCCCAGTTGTCGCGGACCTCCTGGGTGCTGTTCCAGAACCCGACGGCGAGCCCGGCCGCGTAGGAAGCGCCGAGCGCGGTCGTCTCGGCCACCACCGGACGGATCACCGGGACGCCGAGGATGTCGGCCTGGAACTGCATGAGCAGGTCGTTGGCGACCATACCGCCGTCGACCTTGAGCTCGGTCAGCGTGACGCCCGAGTCGGCCTCCATCGCGTCCATCACCTCGCGGGTCTGGAACGCGGTCGCCTCGAGCGTGGCGCGCGCGATGTGGCCCGCGTTCACGTACCGCGTCAGCCCGGCGAACACGCCGCGGGCGTTGGACTTCCAGTACGGCGCGAACAGGCCGCTGAACGCCGGCACGATGTACAGCCCGCCGTTGTCGTCGACGGACTTGGCCAGCTCCTCGACCTGCGGCGCAGCCTGAATCATGTGCAGGTTGTCGCGCAGCCACTGCACGAGCGCACCCGTGATCGCGATCGAACCCTCGAGCGCGTACACCGCCGCCTCGTCCCCGATCTTGTAACAGACCGTGGTCAGCAGGCCCGACTTGGACTGCACGGCCTCCGTGCTCGTGTTGAGCAGCATGAAGTTGCCCGTGCCGTACGTGTTCTTCGCGTCGCCGGTGTCAAAGCAGGCCTGGCCGAACGTCGCCGCCTGCTGGTCGCCCAGGTCGCCGGCGATGCTGAGGCCGGTCAGGTTGCCGGTCCTCACCTCGCCGTAGACCTCGCTCGACGGCTTGATCTCGGGGAGCATCGACATCGGCACGCCGATCGTCGCGGCGATCCCCTCGTCCCAGGACAGCGTGTCGAGATCCATCAGCATCGTCCGGCTGGCGTTCGTCACGTCGGTCATGTGCAGACCGCCGTTGGTCCCGCCGGTCAGATTCCAGATGCACCAGCTGTCGATGTTGCCGAACATCAGGTCGCCGGCCTCGGCCTTCTCACGCGCGCCAGGTACGTTGTCGAGGATCCACCTGACCTTCGGACCCGAGAAGTAGGTCGCCAGCGGCAGGCCAACCGTCTCGCGGAAGCGATCCTGACCACCGTCGGCCGACAGCTCGTCGACCAGCTTGTCGGTCCGCGTGTCCTGCCAGACGATCGCGTTCATCACCGGCTCGCCCGTGTTGCGATCCCACACCACGGCCGTCTCGCGCTGGTTGGTGATCCCGAGCGCGGCGATGTCATCGCGGCTCGCGCCGGCCTTCTCCATCGCCTCGTCGAGCACCTCATTGCACCGGGCCATGATCTCCTTCGGGTCGTGCTCGACCCAGCCCGGCTTGGGATAGATCTGCTCGTGCTCCTTCTGCGACACGGAAACCACACGGCCTTCGTGGTTGAAGACCATCGCCCGCGAGCTGGTCGTCCCCTGGTCGAGTGCTATCGAGTACTTCGCCATACGATTCTCCTTTAGCCCGCGAACGCCTCAACGGCGCTCTCGAAGAGGTAGTAGGTGGAGGTCGCGCCGGGGTCTTGGTGGCCCGCCGACCGCTCACCCAGGTAGCTGGCGCGGCCCTTGCGCGCGACGAGTGGCGTCGTTGCCGTCATTCCTTCCTGTGCGGCCTGCGCCGCCGCGCGCAGGCCGCCGTCCAGATCGGACGCTCCCTCCAGCGCATCCACCGCCGGAATCAGCGCGTCCACCATCGTCTTGTCCTGCGGCTGCGCCTTGCCCCTGGCCTGGACTCCCTCCAGGCCTTTGCGCCACGCGCCCGCGTAGGTCGCCAGATCGACAGTCTCCTGACCGGCCAGGGCGTTGCCCATCTGCAGGAACAGCGTCCCGTACAGCGGGCCGGCCGCGCCGCCCACGGTTGACACGAGGGCCATCGCGACCGTCTTGAGCACCGCGCCGACGTCCGGCTGCTCGGCGGCCCCGAGCCGCTCGATCGCCTTGGTCATGCCCCGGTTCATGTTGGTGCCGTGGTCGCCGTCGCCGATCGCCGTATCGAGCGCCACGAGCTCCTGCCGGTGCTCTGACATCTCGGCGGCGAACCGGTTCATCCAGTCCAGCGTGGTGTCGCGGGTGATCGCCACCGTCAGCTGCCCCGGATTCCCATCCGTCACCTGGCCAGACTCGCCACCGTCACACGCCCCAGCGCAGGGCCGGGGTGTTGACCGGAGCGTCCCAGTAGCGCACCATCTCATCGTCGAGCTTGAGCAGCGTGATCGAGCAGCCCTGCATCTCGAGCGACGTGATGTAGTTTCCGATCAGGTTGCGCTCGATCGTCAGGCCGCGCTCCTGGGCGATCTTGGCCACCTCGTTGTACATGATGTAGAGCTCGATCAGCGGGGTGCCGCCCATGCCGTTGACGAACGCGAGGACTCGGTCGCCTGAGTTGAACGGAAGGTCCTCGAGGATCGGCGTCATCAAGCGCTCGGCGATCTGCGACGCCGGACCGATCTTCTCGCGGAAGCGCCCGGGCTCACCGTGGATGCCGATGCCGATCTCGACCTCGTCGTCGCCGAGCTCAAAGCTCGGGTTACCCGACGCCGGCGTGATGCACGGCGTCAGTGCCATGCCCATTGAGCGGCCGTTGGCGTTCACCCGACGTCCGAGGTCCGCCACCTCCTTCAGTGACTTGCGGTCCTCCGCCGCGCCGCCGCAGATCTTCTCGACGAGCACGGTCACCCCGACGCCGCGACGCCCGGCGGTGTACAGCGAGTCCTCGACCGCCACGTCGTCGTTGGTCAGGACGGTCTCGACCTCGATGTCCTCGCCGCGGCCCATCTCGGCGGCCATGTCGAAGTTCATCACGTCGCCGGTGTAGTTCTTGACGACGTGGACCACGCCCGCGCCCCCGTTGACCGCCTTGGTCGCCTCGATCATCTGATCGGGAGTAGGAGAGGTGAACACCTCGCCCGGACAGGCGGCATCGAGCATGCCCGGCCCGACGTAACCGCCGTGCATCGGCTCATGACCCGAGCCGCCCCCCGAGATGATCCCCACCTTGCCCTGGACCGGAGCGTCGATCCGGACGATGTATGCCGGATCGTAGGAAACGCGCACCCGATCCCCGTGCGCGGCCTCAATGCCGTGAAGCTCGTCCTGGAGGACGGCGTCCGGCGCATTGATGAGCTTCTTCATGCCCCTTCCCTTAAAAATGAGTGTGTGTCGGCGGCGCCTCACGGCGGCGCCTTAGAGATCCGCGGGTCACCACTGCACGCTCGACGACGCGCGATCGTCGTGTGTGTCGCGGTGACCCCCATACATGCGCGAATGCACATTCACGGAGGTGGGGCGGAAGAGTGTGCGGAAGTGACCCAGCTCGCCTGTCGCGCAGTCGCGAGCGGCGCTCCGCGGTCAGATCAGCACCGATAATGCCCAGCAAGCACCCTCCTTCTGGACCAAACGCTCTCCACCCACGAGCCGTGCTTGCGACAATAACGGAAAGGGTGCGACAATGTCAAACACCGTTCGGACCGCGGTTTGGGCACGCCGCCCGGCCGTGGTTGAGCGTCGGGAGGGCTGAGGTCGAGGGTGTAAAAGGTGCCCGGTCGCATTCAATCCATCGAGCGCGCGGCCGCGATCCTGCGGCTCCTCTCGGGGCGCTCGCGCCGGCTCGGCGTGGCGGAGCTGGCCGGTGAACTGAGACTGCCCAAGGGCACCGTGTACGGCATCCTGCGGACCCTCCAGGCGGTCGGGTTCGTCGAGCAGGATCGGGACTCGGGCAAGTACCAGCTCGGGCCCGCGCTGCTGCACATGGGCTCGAGCTATCTGGACGGCAACGAGCTGCGCACGCGCGCCTTGAACTGGGCCGATGGGCTGGCCACCCGCAGCGGTGAAAGCGTGCGGATCGGGACGCTGCACGAGAACCAGGTGTTGATCGTCCATCACGTGTTCCGGCCCGACGACACGCGCCAGGCGCTCGACGTCGGCAGCCTGCTGCCCGCGCACGCCACCGCACTCGGAAAGGCACTGCTTGCCAACCACAACTACATCGCGGCCGAGTTCGTCCCCGGGTCGCTGTCCAGCTACACACCGGCGACGGTGACCGACATCTACCGCTTCCGCCAGGAGCTCGAGGCGATCGCCCAGCGCGGATGGTCGGCGGACGTGGGCGAGTTGTTCCACGGCACCGCGTCGATCGCGGCGCCGATCGAGGACCGCCGCCGGGTGACGGTCGGGGCGATGGCGATCACCGGCCCAATCGAGCGGCTGTGCGACGGCCGGCAGCCGCGCGCGGAGTTCGTCGACTACGTGATGGAGGCCGCGCGGGCGGTCTCGCGTGAGCTCGGCGCGATTCCTTGGTAACGCGTCGCGGCCTTCTGTAATCACGTTCTAGCCTGGTCCGTACCGGGTGGTCCGCATAGACTCCCCGGTGAGCATGGATGGGCGCTACGTAGCCTCGATCGATCAGGGGACGGCCTCATCGAGGTGCTTCGTCTTCGATGATCGGGCCCGCGTGGTGTCGATCGCCCAGCAGGAGCACCGCCAGCATTTCCCCCGCCCGGGGTGGATCGAGCACGACCCCCAGGAGATCCTGCGCAACGTGCTCCTGGTCGTCCGAGTCGCGCTCGACAAGGCCGACATCTCGCCCGACCAGCTGTGTGCGCTGGGGATCGCCAACCAGCGCGAGACGACGGTCCTGTGGGACAGCCGCAGCGGTGAGCCCGTCCACAACGCGATCAACTGGGCCGACACGCGGACCGATCGGATCTGCCGGGAGCTCGCCCGCAAGCACGGACAGGCGCTGTTTCGCGAGAAGACCGGGCTGCCGGTGACGACGTATTTCTCCGGTCCGAAGATCCGCTGGCTGCTTGACCACATCCCCGGGCTGCGCGAACGCGCCGAGGCGGGCGAGGTGCTGTTCGGGACGATCGACTCGTGGCTGATCTGGAACCTGTGCGGCCGCCACGTCACCGATGTGACCAACGCCAGCCGTACGCTGCTGATGAACCTGCATACGCTCGACTGGGACCCCGAGCTGCTCGAGGCGATCGGCGTTCCGGACGCCATGCTGCCGGAGATCCGCCCCTCCTCAGAGGTCTACGGCGAGGCGA
The DNA here is from genome assembly GCA_035502815.1 of Solirubrobacteraceae bacterium. Classification (GTDB taxonomy): domain Bacteria; phylum Actinomycetota; class Thermoleophilia; order Solirubrobacterales; family Solirubrobacteraceae; genus Palsa-465. The sequence goes on along the minus strand of DATJUA010000178.1, from coordinate 8,801 downwards.
GTGCCCCGCTGGCGGGAGTGCCCGTCGCGTCGGCCCTGGGCGACCAGCACGCCGCGCTCGTGGGTCAGACGTGCTTCCGGGCAGGCGAGGCAAAGTGCACGTTTGGTACCGGCAGCTTCTTCGTTTTGAACACGGGGGCGCGTCCGGTGACGTCGTCCAACGGGCTGCTCACGACGGTCGCCTACAAGCTCGGGCCGGCCGAGCCCGTGTACGCCCTCGAGGGCTCGATCGCGGTGACCGGCGCGCTCGTTCAGTGGTTCCGCGACAACCTCGGGCTGATCGGAAGCGCGCCCGAGATCGAGACCCTCGCGCTGACCGTCGAAGACAACGGCGGTTGTTACTTCGTTCCCGCCTTCTCAGGCCTGTTTGCGCCGCACTGGCGCAGCGACGCCCGCGGAGTGATCGCCGGGCTCACCAGTTACATCAGCAAGGGTCATCTCGCCCGCGCCGTGCTCGAGGCCACGGCATGGCAGACGCGCGAGGTGGTCGAGGCGATGAACACCGACTACGGGTCGCCGCTGTCGGAGCTGCGCGTGGACGGCGGGATGACGCCGAACAACCTGCTGATGCAGTTCCTCGCCGACGTGCTCGACGTGCCGGTGATGCGGCCGATCGTGGCCGAGACGGTCTCCCTGGGCGCCGCCTACACCGCCGGGCTCGCGGTCGGGTACTGGCCCGACACCGAAACCCTGCGCAAGAACTGGCACAAGGCGGCCGAATGGCTGCCAAGCATGGAAAGCGCCGCCCGTGAGCGCGGTTACCGGAAGTGGAAGAAAGCGGTGGCGCGCACGGTGGACTGGGTCGACGACGACGAGTGACATTCCCCGGCGGTCACCCACTCAAATAGTCGTCGGGGCGGCGGCACCGCGCCGTGCCGTCGCCCCGAAGTGCTTCGCCTGGTGTTCCCGGGTCAGTTGATGGCTTCTGGCCCGGGCCGATCCATGACGGTCTGGCCCTCGCCGACGATCCCCGGTTCGGGGGGTTTCCGCGCGATCAGGATGTCCTGGATGAACCTGTCGTAGAACACCGAGGCGAGACCGCCCCCGATCAGAGGCCCGACAATCGGCACCCAGAAGTAACCGCTGATGTGTTCGTAGTCACCCGGGAACGCGACCTTGCCCCAGCCCGCAATCAAGGCGAATATTCGTGGCCCGAAGTCTCGCGCTGGGTTGATGGCGTATCCGGCGTTGGCACCGAAGGAAATACCCACCGCCATCACGATCATGCCGACGATCCACGGTGTCATGTTGGCGCCAACCGGGAGGTTGTACTCGTCGGTCACGGCCCACACGAACAGGGCGAGGAAGAACGTACCCACAATCTGGTCGACTAACGGTCCTATTACGGTGTGGAAGTACGGTGCCGGGAACGTGGCAAATGTGCTGTATGTGGCTACGGAAGCCGGCGTCCCCTTCACGATGTGGTTCATCTGGTCGAAGTGGTTGATCGCGTTGTTGTAGACCAGGAACACCAACGCGGCACCGACGAAGCAGCCGAGGACCTGGGCAAACCAGTAACCGGGAACCTTGTTCCACGGCAGCTGTTTGCGGATCGCGGCGCCGAACGTAATCGCGGGATTGATGTGCGCGCCGGTGACGCCACCCACGGTGTAGATGGCGAACACGACGGCAAGAGCCCATCCCCACGTGATCAGCAACCAGTCACCCGACGACTGGAGCGGGCCGGCAGAGCTGCGCCCCGATCCGACCAGGGCCCACAGCATGGCCACCACTCCGTCGCCGAAGCTGATCAGGATGAAGCAGCCGAAGAACTCGGCCCACAGCTCTCCGACTATGCCCTGCTTCCACCGAAGTGGGAGCGGACCGACAGCTCTTGACTCAGCAACGGTGCTCACACAACCTCCTCCGGAACGTTGGGTTCAGGAATGCGCTCCCGCGTTCGCGCAGTCGCCGTGGGTATTCGTCCGAGGAGGGCGCGCCTCCTGCCGGCGACGTGAGCGCCGGAATGGCGCACGCGATCGCGCGGCGGCCCCGCGCAGCGATAACCAGCATCGGGCGGTGACGCCCGACTTTCGACCTGCCTGAGTTCACTGGAACCACCCTCAGATCCTCCGCCCATTGGGCGCCGCGGCGACCCACTTGCATCCGCGGTAAGACTGAGATTACCAGCGCGCGTGCGACAATGTCAAACAACGTTTGGGAGGGGCGCACCCGCTTTCGGGCGCCCTGTGCGGCGTTATTTGTGGTTGGGATGCGGGCTGGGTCGTGCCGCGAGGGCGCCCGGAAGCGGGCCGCGCCCCTCTACTTCAGCTAAGCCTGCGAACGCTGCCGGCGCTCATTTCACCGAATCAGTGAGAGGAGCCGACCGGCGTCCGCTTCCGGTAAGGGGAGCGGTAGGGGCTGGTCGAGCCGTTCTGGAAGAACGTGCTGACCGACTCCATGACCTGGTCGGCGTCGCTGCTCGCGCTGATCGGCTCGCCGAACGTGACCTCGATCCGGTGGCGGCGCGAGACCGGGATGGCGCGCCGGCGCCGGGGCCAGAAGCGGCCCGGCGGCATCGCCTCGGCCGTGCCGGTGACCCGGATCGGGACGATCGTCAGGTTGTGCGCGGCCGCCAGCACCGCCGCGCCGCGGCGCAGCGGTCCGGGCATTCCGTCACGCGAGCGGGTGCCCTCGGGGAAGAGGAGCAGGCTCCAGCCCTGGTCCAGCAGCCGATCGAGATGGCCGCCGTTCTTCGACATGCCGCCACCGCGCCGGCGCTCGATCGGCACCGTGTTGAAGATCAGCGAGACGACCGACGCGACGAGGCGGTTGCGGTAGAAGTAGTCGGCGGCGGCCGCCACCACCGTCCGCTTGCGCAGCCGGCGCGGAAGCGCCGACAGGATCACCGGCGTGTCGAGGTGGCTGGCGTGGTTGGCGACGAGGATGACCGGGCCCTTGACGCTCTCGAGCCGCTCCTTGCCCGTGGCCCGCCGCGCGGCGTAGTAATCCATGATCGGACCGAGCACGAAGCGCATGAAGCTTTCGCGGATCAGGCCGGCCAGCCACGTGCGCGCCCACGGGATGTCGAGCTGCGAGGCGGCCTTGCGAAGCTGGCGGCCACGCTCGGGGGCAGCGCGGGCGACATCGAGTCCGCGCGCCGGCGCGGCGCGCGCAGCATCTATGACCCGGCGCCTGCGGGAGCGCTGACGGCGGAACGGCATTGCAGGGGTGGTACCCCCTCCTGTGAGCTTCGTTACAGGTGTCGCGAAGTGGGCGGGCGGGGAGGCGAGCGCCGCGACCACGCGGGACATCCGCAACTACGATTAGCCGGGCTCGTGCGGCCCCGACGCTTCTCACCCGATCCGTTCCGGCCCGCGTCGGTCGTGACCGAAGACCTCCGCCACCACCCCGTGGTGCAGACCGTGCTGCGCCGGCGCGAGGAGGGCTCGCGGCCGGGGGCGAGGACCGACGGCCGCAGGGTCGCGCTCGTGATTGAGGGCGGCGGGATGCGCGGGGCGGTCTCGGCGGGAATGGCCGCCGCGATCGAGCAGCTCGGCCTCCGCGACGCCTTCGACGAGGTCCACGGCGCGTCGGCCGGGGCGTTCAACGCGGCGTTCCTGCTTGCCGGTCAGGCCGCCTATCTGGCGACGCTGTACGGATTCGGGTTCGGCGATCCACGGTTCACGAGCGCGCTGCGCGTGCTGCGCGGCGGGCCGGCGTTCGACCTGGACTACGTGATCAACCACGTGTGGACGCAGCAGCGGCCCCTGCGCCACGAGGAGATCTTGAGTACCGGGATCGATCTGCACTGCACGGCGACCGACGCCGACCGGGCGGCGATCGTGGACCTGACCGACCTGCGCACTCTGCACGACATCTGCTGCGCGCTCAGGGCGTCCGCCCGCCTCCCCTGGCTCGCCGGCCGGCCCGTGGACTTCCGCGGCATGCGGCTGCTCGACGCGACGCTGGCCGAGGCCATCCCGATGCACGTCGCGCGGACGAGCGCGACCGACCTGCTCGTGCTCCAGACCCGCCCCCACGGCGTGGCCCACAAGCCGCTCTCGCCGCTGATCGCCAAGCTGACCGACCGGTATCTGCGCCCGATCAATCCGGAGCTCATCCACTTGCGCGAGACGCGGTCCGAGCGCTACGACGCGCTGACCGCCGAGCTCGCCGCACAAGCAGGTGATCCCGACCACGCACCGGCGATCTGCGTGATCCGGCCCGCGGCCGGCGCGGCCGTCGTCAGCCAGATGGAGAACCGCCAGCTCGCGCTCCAGACGGCCGCCGCCGACGGGATGCGCGCCGCCTGGATGGCGCTGGCCGGCGAGGACCCGGAGCTCATCGGCACGCTGCGGGCCTATCCGCGGGCGCGGGCGCAGGCGGGCCCGTCCCCGGATAGCCCGAACGGGTCAGGAGGGGGCTTCGACGGTCCCATGGACGTCGAGCGAAGCGAGACCCTGAAAAACCCGGTGTAATGGAGGGGTCGGCGGCGCCTGACGGCGGCGCCTTAGACCGGCGCCGGCTCGCGTTCGGCCGGCTCCTCGGCCTCGGGCGGGCGCCGGGTCAGCTCCTCGCGCGCCTCCGAGCCTTCGATGTTGATGTGCGGGAGGCGCTCGTCGAGCCAGCCCGGCAGCCACCAGGTCCGGGGCCCGAGCAGCTCGAGCACGGCCGGCAGCATCACGCACCGCACCACGACCGCGTCGAGCAGGACCGCGGCGGCCAGGCCGAAGCCGAACTCCTTGATCACGCGCTCGTTGCCGAACATGAACGACAGGAACACGCAGATCATGATCGCGGCGGCCGCGGTGATCACCCGGCCGGTGAGGGCGATCCCGTCGGCAACCGCCTCGCCGGCGTCGCGCTTGCGGATCCACTGCTCGCGCACGCGTGACACCAAGAACACCTCGTAGTCCATCGACAGGCCGAACACGACGGCGAACATGAGCACGGGTATCCAGGGCTCGACCGGCCCCTTCTCGAGGCCGAGCACGCCGGCCAGCCACCCCTTCTCGAACACGAGCACGGTCACGCCGAGCGCGCCGCCGATGCTCAACAGGTTCATCACCGCGGCCTGGATCGGGATCACGATCGACCGGAAGATCACGAACAACAGCAGCGCGGACAGGACGACCACGATCCCGATGAACAAGGGCAGCTTCTTCGAGAGGACGTGCGAGAAGTCGATCGAGCCGGCGGTGAAGCCGCCGACCAGAATCGTGGCGCCGGTCTGCTTCTCCAGCGGCGGCGCGACGTCGTTACGCAAGTGGTTGACGAGGGTCGTGGTCGCCGCCGCCTGCGGCGCCGTGCCCGGATACGCCTCGAATACGGCCACGTTCCCGGAGGGAGAAATCCGCGCCGGGGTGACCGCCCCGATGTTCGGCGTGCCCTTGACCGCGGCCTCGATCGCCGGCAGCGACGCCTTGCCGTTCGGTCCCAAGTCGGTCACGACCAGGAGCGGACCGTTGAATCCCGCGCCGAAGCCCTGGGCCAGCAGGTCAAACGCCTGACGGGTGCTCGTGCCCGAGGGGTCGTTGCCCGCGTCGCTGGACTCGAGTCGGAGCGAGAAGACGGGCAGCAGCAGCGCGACCATCACCGCGACGGAGACGATCGCGAGCGGCCATGGACGCGATTGGACGGTCCGGCTCCAGCGGCGCCAGCGCGACCGGGACTGCGCGGCCGCGACGGCCTCGGGTCCGGTGGCGGTGGCCGCCTTCTTGCCGCGACCGCGGGCGATCCGCTCGCCGAAGCGCGACAGCATCGCGGGGAGCACGGTCAACGACGCGGCCAGCGTGAGCAGCACGGCGAGCACGGACGCGATCGACAGGCCGTACATGAAGCTCACCCCGGTGGCGAACATGCCGAGCAGGGCGATGATCACCGTCGTGCCGGCGAGCAGGATCGCACGACCGGAGGTATCCATCGCCTCGATCACCGAGCGCTCGACGTCGCCGATCGCCAGATAGTTCTCGCGGAAGCGGGTGACGATGAATAGCGCGTAGTCGATCCCCACGCCGAGGCCGATCATCAGCGCGAGCTCGGGCGCGACGTTCGACATCGACGTGACGTGGGTGGCCAGGCCGATCAGCGCGACGGCGGTGATGAGACCGAAGCCGGCGGTGATCAGCGGCATTCCGGCCGTGATCAGCGACCCGAAGGTCAGGAGCAGGATGACGAGCGCGGCGACCACGCCGATCTCGGTCGCGGGCCCGACCGAGAAGCCCTCCGCGGACTCGATCACCTGCCCGCCGGCTGCGACCGTCAGCCCCGGTACGTGGATCGCGTCGACCTGGTCGAGCACCGATTTGCCGGTGTCGTTCGGCAGCTGGTTGGCCGGCTTGGCGTAGTTGATGGTGGCGAACGCGGTCCTGCGGTCGTGTGAGATCTCGACCGCGCCCGCCTTGCCGTAGGGGCTAAGGACTGAGACCACGTGCGGGTCGTTGCTCACCTTCGCGAGCAGACCCTCGATGGCCGAACGGACGGCCGGGTCGTCGACCGTGCCGTTCTCCGTATGAAAGACGACGGTGTCGACATCGCCGCTCTGGGCCGGGAACTCCTGCTTGAGGAGATCGAGCGCGCGCTGGGTCTGCGTGCCCGGGAGGGTGAAGTTCGTCGCGTAGTTGCGCCCGACGGCGGTGGCGACGACAGTCGTGGCGATCGCGATGACGAGCCAGGTCAAGAGCACCCGACGACGGTGGGCGATGCACCAGCGTGTGAGATTCAGCACTTTCGCGACTCCCTGGGTCGTGGCCTCGCTGTGGTGACCATCGCCCCTCCCACGCCATGTCACCCCTGGTCCGACCCTTAACTGTGTAGCAAAGCCGCTTGCTCGGCTTGTGACCCCGCAATGGCTTCTATCGTCTCTAAGGCGCCGGCGCAGCCGCCGCCGACCATCTTCAATTTCTCATGGCGATCCGCTCGGACATACGCAACATCGCGATCGTGGCGCACGTCGACCACGGCAAGACGACGCTGGTCGACGCGCTGCTCTGGCAGGCGGGGGCGTTCCGCGCCGGCCAGGACGTCGCCGACCGCGTGATGGACTCGATGGACCTCGAGCGCGAGAAGGGCATCACGATCCTGGCCAAGAACACCGCGGTGCGCTTCGGGGACGTCAAGCTGAACATCGTCGACACGCCCGGCCACGCCGATTTCGGCGGCGAGGTCGAGCGCGGGCTGACCATGGTCGACGGCGTGCTCCTGCTCGTCGACGCGAGCGAGGGACCGCTGCCGCAGACGCGGTTCGTCCTGCGCAAGGCGCTCGAGGCGCGGCTCCCGGTGATCCTCGTCGTCAACAAGGTCGACCGCCCGGACGCGCGCATCGACGAGGTCGTCGACGAGGTGTACGAGCTGTTCCTCGACCTCGACGCCGACGAGTCGCAGATCGAGTTCCCGATCGTCTATACGAACGCCAAGGCAGGGTGGGCCTCGATGGAGCCGGACGTGGAGGGCGTCGACCTGGCGCCGCTCGTCGAGCTCCTCGTAATGCACATCCCGGCTCCGGAGTACGACCCCGAGCACCCGTTCCAGGCCCACGTCACGAACCTCGACGCGTCGCCCTACGTAGGGCGACTGGCCATCTGCCGCGTCCGCCACGGCACGATCCGGCGAGGCGAGACGGTGGCGTGGTGCCGGGCGAACGGGGAGATCGAACGGGTGAAGATCTCAGAGCTGTACGTGACCGAGGCGCTCGAACGCGTCCAGGCCGAGGAGGCCGGACCGGGCGAGATCATCTCGGTCGCGGGGATCCCCGACATAACGATCGGCGAGACGCTGGCCGCGGCCGATGACCCGCGCCCGCTGCCGGTCATCACGGTCGACGAGCCCTCGCTGTCGGTCACGATCGGCATCAACACCTCGCCCCTGTCCGGGCAGGACGGCGACAAGCTGACCGCCTCGCAGCTCAGGGCGCGGCTGGATCGTGAGCTCGTGGGCAACGTGTCTTTGCGAGTGCTCGAGTCAGACCGACCCGACGTGTGGGAGGTTCAGGGCCGGGGAGAGCTGGCGCTGGCCATCCTGGTCGAGCTGATGCGCCGCGAGGGCTTTGAGCTGACGGTCGGCAAGCCTCAGGTGGTGACCCGCGAGATCGACGGCCGACTGTGCGAGCCAGTCGAGCGGATGAGCATCGACGCGCCCGAGGAGTACGTCGGCGTGATCACGCAGCTGCTGGCTCTGCGCAAGGGCCGCCTCGAGCAGATGATCAACCACGGCACCGGGTGGGTGCGGATGGAATACCTCGTCCCGGCGCGCGGGCTGATCGGATTCCGGACCGAGTTCCTGACCGAGACGCGGGGCACCGGGATCGTCCATCACGTGTTCGATCGCTGGGAGCCCTGGCATGGCGAACTGCGCACGCGACCCACCGGCTCGCTGGTGGCCGATCGGCGGGGCCGGGTGGCGTCGTTTGCGCTGTTCAACCTCCAGGAGCGGGGCACGCTGTTCGTCGGGCCCGGCGACGAGGTCTACGAGGGGATGATCGTGGGCGAGAACTCGCGCGCCGAGGACCTGGACGTCAACGCGACCAAGGAGAAGCACCTGACCAACATGCGCTCCTCGACCGCCGACGTGCTGGTCCGGCTCGACACCCATCACAAGCCCTCGCTCGACGAGGCGCTGGAGTTCGTGCGCGAGGACGAGTGCGTCGAGGTCACGCCCGGGTCGGTGCGGCCCCGCAAGGTGGTGATCTCGAAGGTCGAGCGCCTGAAGGCGATGCGGACGGCGCGCAAATGAGCTCCGTGCGGAGCGCCCCTGCGCGCGGCGCTCCGGGCGCTCCCGGCGCGGACGGCGAGATCCGCCTGGAGGGGCTCGTCAAGTCCTATCGCAGCGCCGAGGGGCCGGTCCGCGCCGTGCGGGGCATCG
>DATJUA010000177.1:0-7307 GCA_035502815.1 Solirubrobacteraceae bacterium | reverse complement strand
CGCTCGGCGTCCGTGGGGCCGGGAGGGCCCGTCCGGGCCGTCTTAGGAGCCGGCGGCTTCGGCGCGGGCGCGGGAGACGTCGCGGTACATGCGGTAGTCGCGCCGGCCGGGCTGCATGCCCGCCGCCTGCGCGAGCGGCTTGCGCGCCTCGGCGTGGCGGCCGAGCATCTGGAGCGAGCGGCCCAGGCAGAACAGGGCGAAGTCGTTGGTCGGCGCGCGGTCGATCACGGCCTCGAACTCTGCGGCGGCCTGCTCGTAGCGCTGGGCGCCGAACAGCGCGCGACCGAGCGCCTCCCGGATCGAGGTCTTGTCGGGCGCTAGGTCGCGCGCGCGAGCGAGCGGGATCGCGGCCTGGTGGTTGTGCCCCGCCTCGAGCAGCTCGCTACCGCGCGTGTAGAGGTCGTATACGTCATCCATCGCCCCCTAGTTTAACCCGGCCGCCGACCGCTTCCCTGGGCGCCGCCGTGAGGCGCCGCCGTGAGGCGCCGCCGCCTTTCCCTAGGCGCCGCGCCGGTGGCGTTTGGGGCGCGGGGGCAGCGCCCACAGGGCCCGCACCGCTCCCGCGAATCCGAGCCCGGCGCGGAGCTGAGCGCGCAGCGCGCGGCGCTGGTTCAGGGTCGGCAGGTGGTGTTCGCCACCGAAACGCGCGAGCCGCAGCGTGCGTATGTAGGCGGCGGCGTCGGGCGAGGTGCGGAAGCGGCGCTCGAGCGTGGAGAGCGTCACCTCTTCCGAGAGCGGCCGTCCGCTCCGTCCCATAGCCCGCTCGAGCTCGGCGAGCATGCCGTCGGCATCCTGCCCGCCGGTCCGACGCCACGCCACCAGTCCGAACGTGCACAACACCAGGAGCACCGCGAGGACCCCGAGCAGCACCGGCGTATCAGAGCCTCGCTTGTGCGCGACGATGTGACCGGAGGCCGTGCCGATCGGTGTCTCGGCCTGCCTGGAGTGCAGCACCTCCCCGTAGGTGCTGAACGCGCCGAGCTCGGTGAGGGTGGCGTGACCGCCGCCACGGGCCGGCGCTGTCGCCGGGGTGGGATCGAAGGTCACCCAGCCGTAGCGCGGGAACCAGGCCTCGACCCACGCATGTGCGTCGATGTCGGACACGAGCCACCGCTTGGTCGCGCTGTCATAGGTGCCGGTGGTAAATCCGGTCGCGACGCGAGCCGGGACGCCTCCCATCCGCAACAGAAGCGCCATCTCGCCGGCGAACTGTTGGCAGTAGCCGACCTTGGCGTTCAGGAACGTCGCCAGCGGGTACTGCGACGACGGCGGATCCTGGTTATAGGTGAACCCGTTGGTGACCGACAGGTAGGCGAGCACCTTCTCGACGAATGCGTATGGGGTGCGCGTCCCGCGGGCCAGCCGCTGAGCCTCCGCGTACGCCTGCGCGTACGGCGAATTCCTGATCGCCGCCAGCGCGCTCGAGGCTCCGGCGTCGGACTGGATCTGGGGCGCGAGGCGAGGGGTCCCGAACGCCGGGAACCCAACCGTCCGGCTCACCTGCTCCAGCGCCTTGCCGCCTGAACCGAAGGCGGGAAACTCGACGGTCTGGTTTGTGGCGCCGTCCGGCTGCGGCAAACCCACCGCGAGGTCGGCCTGCTGCACCTGGCCCGGGTACGCGTGACCGGCGCCTGCGAGTTGCGACGCCGTCGGGTGCGGGATGTAAACCTGCACCGTGTAGCTGTCGCCCGGACCCAGCGCGGTCGGACTCGTCCACGTCCCCAGACTCGCTCCGGGCTGCGGCGGGGTGCTCAGATGACCGGGAGTTTGCGCGTATCCGGCCGCGATCACCTGGAAGGTGCTCATCGCGCTGATCGTGACCGTGAGGTTCTGGGTGAACTCGTGCTGCGTCTGGGAGCTGACCCCGACGGTTCCGGTCCCCGAGCTCGGGCTGCCGGTGGCCCATCCGACGCCGTCGAAGTCATCGAGGTTCTCGGTCTTCCAGTACTCCCCGGGGAACACCGCGGGGGACGCCGCCACCGAAAGCACGTCGTTGCCCGAGTGCGGCCAGTCGAGCGGCCCGTAGCTCTGGGTCCAGTTGAAGTGCGCGACGTGCGCCGGCGTCAGCCCCTTGGTCAGCGCCTCGTAGTTGATCCACGGGGTGCGCTCGTCGAGCGCCGGGGCGAGGATCAGGCCGATCGCTCCGGTCGCCACGCAGGCCAGGATCACCCCGCCCCTCCGGTCCGCCGGCACCCGTTCGCCCCACATGAAGAACGCGAGCAGAGCGAACAGAAGGAGACCCTGCAGATAAGGGAACCCGGGATGCACGAGCGTCGCGGGCACGACCACAAGCGCGATCAGCGGCAGCGCGGCTCCGGCGCGACGGACGTCACCCAGCGCCGGCGGCGCGAAGGCGAGCAGCATGGCCGCGTCGAGCAGCAGGATGGCGGCGCCCAGCAGCATGACAATCCGCGCCCAATCGTTGATGCCGCTGTACGGGACGAGGATCCCGGGCAGGGCCGAGAGACCCTGACCGATCCCATTGGCCGTGACGGCGACGCGCAGGTGCACGATCCAGCCCAGCGGGACGCCGGCGAGCGGGAAGGCGGCGATGATCGCGAGCAGCGCCACCGGGCCGCCCACCGTTGAAACGTGACCCCCTCCACCCTCACCCTGACCCGCGCGCGCGGCCACCTCGCGCTCGCGCTCGAGCAGCACCGGGGCCACCCCGGCGAGCGCCACGGCGAGCGCCAGCAACCCGAGGAGCCGCCACGTGGGGGCTGGGCTCATCAGGGTTCCCCAGCGGATCACTCCATACAGCGCGAGCGCCGCGAACGCCGTGACCCGCACGCCTGGGTGCTCGGCCGTGCGGACGGTCGGGCGACCCGAGCCCGCGTCGCGTCCGACCGGTGCCAGGACCGCGACTTGAGTCGTCGAGCTCACGCTGCCGCGCGCTCCCTCGGACGACGTCCCGCGCCGACCACGAACCCGATGCACCCGGCCACCTCGAAGGTGGCGTCTTGGAGCGGCTGTGTCACCAGCGGCTTGGGGACCACGAGCACGGCCGCGCGCACGCCGGTCCCGGCCAGTCCCGCAGGGAGCCGTGTCAGTGCGGTGGCGGCCACGTAAACCACCTGGGCCGAGCGCGCGCCGGGAGCCAGACCGGGCGCTCGTGGATCTGGTTTTCCGCCCCCGCCGCCCTCGATCAGCGCGAGCTTGGCGTGCGCGACCGGCCACGCGATGAGATCCGGCTCGATCTCGAGCGGGCGGTGTTCCCCGGGCAGCAGCAGGCCGCAACCGACCCGTCCTGCCAGCTCGAGCACGAGCGAGGCGGCGGCTCTCACGGCCGCGTCCAGATACTCCGGCGGTCCGTTGCCGCGGGCGTCCATCACCACCAGCGGGCGGCTGTCTGTGTCGGCCCGCAGCCGCCGCTCGAGCAATCCGGCACCGCGAGCAAGCGCCGGCCAGTGAATGCGCGACGCTGGCGTGCCGTGGCGGTAGGGCCGCAGGCCATCGACCTCGGTCGCGCCCAGCGGCTCGATCGCCGCGGCGCCCGCCGCGCGGCGCCACTTCTCCCCGGATCCCGGCACCCACCGCACTCGCTCGGTGCGGGGAAGCACGAGCAGTTCCTGCGGGGGCGACGGGCTGACCCGGATCACGCGCGCGAGGTCCAGCGCGTCGGAGACGACGAGTGTGGGCGGATCGATCCGCCGGATTCCGCGGCGGGGGAATCGAGCCACGATCCGAACGCTCGCGCTCTGCGCGCCCGAGAACAGCGACATCGGGGCGTACAGCAGCACCGGCTTGCCGGCGAGCGGATCGAGGACGGCCGCGCCGGGCAGCCCCCAGTGGCCACGGCTGACCTCGATCGTCGCCTCGATCGGCTCCTCCTCCACCACCCGATCGGAATCGAGGATTCGCCCGATCGTGGCCCCGCGCGCCGCGAGATGGACCCACGCCGGCGAGACCACACCCAACACGACCAGGGCGATCCCGGGAACGAACAGCGGCGCGGCGTCGAACATCAGCGCGACCAGGATCAGCGCGAACCCGGCGAGCACCACCCCGGCGGCCCGCTTCACGGCACGGGTCCCTCCTTCGGCGCGCTCACAGCGCCCTCACCGATGAGATGGCGTCGCTCACCACCTCTGCCGCCGCGCCGCGCGAGGACTCGGGCGCGAGGACGAGCCGGTGCGCGAGCACCGTCTGCGCGAGTGCCTGGACGTCGTCTGGCAGCGTGTGGTCGCGTCCCTGCATCATCGCGTACGCCTTGGCCGCGCGCAGGAGCAGCAGGCCGGCGCGCGGGCTCGCGCCCAGGTCGACACGAGGGTCGTCGCGCGTGCGCCACAGCACGCGCACGATGTATTCCCGCAACGGCTCGGCGGCGCGCACGCGCTTGGCCGCTTCCTGGGCGGCGAGCACTTCGGCGGCCGTGGCGACGGGCGCGAGCGTGAGCACGCGGTCGCCGGTCTCATGGTCGGCCAGCATCTCGGCCTCGGCGCCGCGCGAGGGATAGCCCAGCGCGATCCTCACCATGAACCGGTCGACCTGGGCCTCGGGCAGCGGGTAGGTGCCCTCGTACTCGATCGGGTTCTGGGTGGCCAGGACGAGGAATGGGCGAGCCAGCTCGTGCGTGTGCACGTCGACGGTCACGCGTCGCTCCTGCATGCACTCGAGCAATCCCGACTGGGTCTTGGGCGAGGCCCGATTGATCTCGTCGACCAGGACGACGTTGGCGAACACGGGCCCGGGTCGGAACTCGAAGCGCCCCTCGCGCTGCTGATAGACGTTGGTGCCGACGACATCGGCGGGAAGCAGGTCAGAAGTGCACTGCACGCGCGCGAACTGGCAGTCGATCGAGCGAGCCAGCGCTCTCGCCAGGGCGGTCTTGCCGACGCCCGGATAGTCCTCGATCAGCACGTGGCCCTCGGCCACCAGCGCCACCATCAGGTGGGTCAGCGTCTCCGGACGGACCTGCACCGCGCTCGCGATGTTGTCCGCGATCCGCCGCGCCAGCGCGGCACACGCCTCAGATTCTTGCGGGGCTACGGGTGTCTGTTCGGGTTCCATCCGTCCCCTCCCTGGCTAAACGCAACCGCTCTACTTCATCGAGGACGGCTCGCGCCACCTCTTCCTTCCTCGCGCGCGGCACGTGCCGCTGCACTCCGTCGGCGGTGAGGATCGTGACCTCGTTGTCCTCGGCGTCGAATCCGACGCCCGCGCGTGAGATGTCGTTGACCACGATCGCGTCCAGCTGCTTGCGCTCGAGCTTCCCCCGTCCCAGCCTGACGGCGTCGTCGCCGTGCTCGGCGGCAAATCCCACGATCAGCTGGTTCTCGCGACGGAGCGCCGCGAGCGAGCTCAGCACGTCCTCGGTCGGTTCGAGCTCGAGTCTGGGAATTCCCTCGTCCTTCTTGATCTTCCGCTCGACCGCTCCGACCGGACGGAAGTCGGCCACCGCCGCGCTCATCAGGAGAACGTCGCAGTCGCCGAGCTCGGTCCGGCACGCGTCGGCAAGCTCGGCAGCGGTCTGGACCCGGACGATCCGGGCGCCGGTTGGCGGGTCGAGCGCGACGTTGGCAGCGATCACGGTCACCTCCGCGCCCCGGTGACCCGCTTCGCGCGCGAGCGCGAACCCCATCCGGCCGGAGGACCGGTTGCCGATGAAGCGGACGCTGTCGATCGGCTCGCGCGTGCCCCCAGCGGTGACTAGCACCCGGATCCCGGAGAGCGCGGTCCCGTCCACGGTGGGTGGGTCTCCATTACCCGGCGTGAGCAGAGCCTCGCACGCGTCGAGCAGCTCGGCCGGCTCGGCCAGTCTCCCTATGCCCTGTTCGCCATGGGAGGCCAGGGCGCCCTCGGTAGGCGGGATCACCGTCAGCCCGCGCGTCCGAAGCAGCTCGAGGTTCGTGCGCGTGGCCCGGTTCAAGTACATCCGGTTGTTCATGGCCGGCGCGACGGCGATCGGACACGCGGCGGCCAGCGCGGCCGCCGTGAGCAGGTTGTCGGCTTGGCCGTGGGCGAGCTTGGCCAGCGTGTTGGCGGTGGCCGGCGCGATCAGGTACACCTCGGCCCGTTCCACCAGCGCCAGGTGGCTGATCGGCGTCCGCTCCGGGAACGGCTCGCCCGGGTACGAGCCTCGCGCGGGATCGGGCTCGAACTCGCTGGTGAGTACGGGCGCCCCGGTGATCGCCTCAAACGAGGCCCGCCCGACGAAGCGCTCGCTGGTGGGAGTCTGGATCACCCTGACCGCGTGACCCCGCTTGACCGCCAGACGCGCCGCCTCGAGCGCCTTGTACGCGGCGATTCCGCCACTAACGCCGAGGAGCAACCGGGCCACGGGCTGGGCTTCGCGCGGCCTTCTACCGGTAGTGGTACTTGAGCTTGCCCTGCGCCACTTCTTCGAGGGCGATCGTCAGATAGTTCTTCGAGCGCGTCTCGACCATCGGCGGCGGAAACTCGTCGAAGGTGCCCTCGCCGAGGTTGTGGTAGTAGGAGTTGATCTGGCGCGCACGCTTGGCGGCGACAATCACACTGGCGTAGTCAGAGTCGACATGCTCGAGGAGCTTGTCGATGCGGGGTGAGATCAAGGCAGGCCCATCCTTTACTAAAGAGTGTTGAAAACAGGTTAGCGGGGGCGCCTAGCCGGAGCGGCAGCCGGCGTTTCACCGCATTGATCCTCGGACGATTCCGATCAACTCGTCGATGGACTGCTCGAGTCGGTCGTTGACCACCACGTGGCCGAACTCCGGCTGAGCCTCGAGCTCGCCCTCGGCCGTCCGGAGCCGGGCCTCGACCTCCTCCGGGCCGTCGGTGCCACGCCCCACCAGTCGCGCCCTGAGCGCGTCTCGCGACGGCGGGGCGATGAACACCGCAACCGCATCTGGCATCGCCGCGCGCACCTGCCGCGCGCCCTGAACCTCGATCTCGAGCACGACGCCGGCGCCCTGCTCCAGGCGGCGCTCGAGCTCTGAGCGCAACGTGCCGTAGCGGTTGCCGGAGTACTCGGCGTGCTCGACGAAGTCGCCGGCGGCCACCCGCGCGTCGAACTGTTCGGGGGTCAGGAAGTGGTAGTCGACGCCGTCCTGCTCACCGGGTCGGGCGCGACGCGTCGTGGCCGAGACCGATAGCTCGAGCCCGGGGACGCGCGCGAGCAGGCCCCGGATGAGCGTGCCCTTGCCGACCCCTGACGGGCCCGTGATGACGAAGACCTTGCTCAGCGGCGCCGCATGAGCGCCACGAGCTCGCCCCGCTGGCGCTCGGACAGACCGCCGACCGTCTTGCTCGGCGAGATCTTGCACTGGCCCAGGATCTTGTTCACCTTCACCCGGCCGTACTTCGGAACGGCGAGCAGGAGGTCGAACACC
>DATJUA010000176.1:0-7009 GCA_035502815.1 Solirubrobacteraceae bacterium | reverse complement strand
GGCCCGACGTAGGGCTGATCGTCGAGCTCGACGGAGGGGACTTCCACCGCCCGCGTCCGGCGTTCGAACGCGACCATCGGCGGGACATCGTCCACAAGGACGCCGGCTACGAGGTCCTGCGGGTGAGCGGACAGCAGCTCGAACGGGAGCAGCTCTACATCGCCACCGTGATCGCCAGGGCGTACGACCGCCTCAGCCGGGCCCGCGGATAGCATCAGCAGGAGCCCAATGCGAGTGCTCCTGACCAACGATGACGGCATCGAGGCCGAGGGCCTCCAGACGCTGCGACGCGCGCTACTGGAGGTCGACGGCCTCGAGCTCGCGGTCATCGCGCCCGACGGCAACCGTTCCGCGATGGCCCGCTCGATCACCACGCGCCGGCCCCTGTGGGTCCAGGAGGTCGACTTCGACGATGGCACGGTCGGCTACGCCACCGACGGCACACCGGTCGACTGCGTGCGTCTGGCCAACCTGGGGCTGGTCGAGGGGTTCGAGGCCGAGCTGGTCGTGTCCGGGATCAACCACGGCTCGAACCTTGGCGACGACATCACCTACTCGGGCACGGTGGCCGCGGCGCTCGAGGCGATCGTGCTCGGCTTGCCGGGAATCGCGGTCTCGCAGCAGTCGTGTTCCCGCGAACTCGACTTCCGGGTCGGGACGGCGTTCGAATTCGAGGTCGCGGCGGTGTTCACCGCCCGCCTGGTGGCGGAGCTCGGGCGCACGCCGTTGCCCGAGGGGACGCTGCTCAACGTCAACGTCCCGTGCCCGCCCCCGACCGGAGTCGAAGTGGCGCGGCTGGGCAAGCGCGTGTACCGCGACGAGCTCGCGCTCGTCGACGAGGACCACGTTGGCCGCCGGCAGTACCGCATCTACGGCGACGCCAGCTACGAGCGCGACGAGACGGGCACCGACTTGGCCGCGGTGGCGCAGGGCAAGATCGCGGTCACGCCGGTCCACTTCGACCTAACCGACCGCGAGGGATTGTCGGTCCTCAAGCGCTACGAGCTCGACCGGCTGGTCGAGCCGGCAGCGAGCGAGGTGACCGAGTCGTGAGCGCCACCACCAAGGGGAAGACACGAGATCCGGCCAAGCGCGCGGCCGAGCTCCGCAAGCAGATCGACTACCACGCGTACCGCTACCACGTACTTGACGACCCCGAGATCGGCGACGACACCTACGACGCGCTGTTCAACGAGCTCAAAGCGCTCGAGGAAGAGCACCCCGAGCTCGTCACGCCCGATTCGCCCACGCAGCGCGTCGCGCCCGAGCCGGTCTCCGAGCTCGAGAAGGTCACCCATCCCCAGCCGATGCTGTCGCTGGCCAACGCCCACTCGGCCGAGGACCTCAAGGCGTGGATCCAGCGCATGCGCAACTTCCTCGCGCGCGAAGGCATCACCGACCCGCAGTTCGAATTCGTCGCCGAGCCGAAGATCGACGGCCTGGCCATCTCGCTGATCTACCGCGACGGCGTGTTCGAGCGCGGCGCCACGCGGGGCAATGGCGAGGTCGGCGAGGACGTCACTCACAACCTGCGCACGATCCCGGCGATCCCGCTCAGGCTCGAGGACCCGAACCCGCCGAGGTTGCTCGAGGTGCGCGGCGAGGTCTACATGTCGCTGCCGGACTTCGCCGCCCTGAACGAGCGACGGGCCCAGGCTGGTCTCTCCACGTTCATGAACCCGCGCAACTCGGCCGCCGGGACGATCCGACAGCTCGATCCCAAGCTTGCCGCCGACCGCCCCCTGTCGCTGTGGACCTACGGCGTCGGTGCCACCGACGGCATCTCCTTCGACGCCCATTGGGACGCGCTCGAGTGGCTGCGCGAGCACCGCTTCCCCGTGCACCCCGACGTCAAGAAGCTCACCACGGAGGACGAGGTGATCGCCCAGTGCCGCGCGTGGGAGGAGCGCCGCGGCTCGCTCGAGTTCGAGATCGACGGCGTCGTGGTCAAGGTCAATCAGGTCGAGCTGCAGCGACGGCTCGGATCGGTCGGGCGCGAGCCACGGTGGGCGATCGCCTGGAAGTTCCCGCCCACGACCGCGGTCACGCGGCTCAATCAGATCATCTGGGCACCCGGCAAGTTCGGCGATCTGCATCCGGCCGCGATGCTCGAGCCCGTCCGCGTCGGCGGAGTGACCGTGAAGATGGCCACGCTGCACAACGAGGAGGACCTCAAGCGCAAGGACATTCGCGAGGGCGAGGACGTCATCGTTCTGCGTGCCGGCGACGTGATCCCGCAGGTCCTCAGCCCCGCCCCCCACGTCGCCGAGCGCGGCGACCGCCCGGCGGCTCCAGAACCACCGAAAGAGTGCCCGATCTGCCATACCCCGACGGTCAAGCCCGAGGACTCCGTCTTCACTCGCTGCCCGAACCGCGACTGCCCGGGCCGACGCTGGCAGCTGCTCAAGCACTTTGCCGGCGCGATGGACATCGACGGCCTGGGGGAGAAGCAGGTCGAGCTGTTCATGAACCTCGGGTGGGTGCGCACCGCGGCCGACTTCTACCGCCTCACGGCTGAGCAGATCGCCGAGCAGCCAGGCTTCGGAAAGGTCTCGGCCGACAAGCTCGTCAAGGCGATCGAGGACTCGAAGCACCAGCCCTTCGGCCGGGTCCTGTTCGGACTCGGGATCGAGGAGGTCGGCTTCGTGATCGGGCGCAACCTCGCCCAGCACTTCCGGAACGTCGACGCACTGCTGAACGCGTCCACGGAGGAGATCGAGCAGGCTCAGGGCGTCGGCCCGAAGATGGCGGCGAAGATCCACGAGCAACTCCACGACGAGCAAATGGGCGAGCTGATCGAGGATCTGAAGAGCCAGGGCTTGACGCTCCACGAGGAGGGACCACCGCCCGGTAAAGGACCGCTCGCGGGCAAGACGTTCGTGCTGACCGGCACGCTGCCCGAGCTGACGCGTGAGCAGGCCGGCGAGATGATCGTCGCCGCCGGCGGCCGGGTGACCGGCTCGGTGTCGCGCAAGACGGACTACGTCGTGGCCGGCGAGAGCGCCGGGTCAAAGCTGGCGCAGGCCGAAAAGCTCGGCGTCCCGGTCATCGACGAGGCCGGACTCCGCGAGCTGTTCTCATAACGGCGTCAGCCGTCGTACTGGGCGAGCTTGACGGACATGTCCGCCTCGATTTCGTGCACGTAGTCGGGGTCGCCCAGACGGTTGGCCAGGAACGCGTACACGAGCGTGTCGCCGTTGCGCGCGGTGCAGTAGCCGACCTGGTTGGCGACGTCGTGCAGCGTGCCCGTCTTGCCGCGGCAGTTGCCCTGGCCCACCGTCCCGTTCCCCAGATCCTGGAGCGTCCCCGTTTCGCCCAGCACGGCCAGCGAGTTGACGAACGCCCGGTTGGTCGCCATCGACTCGAGCACCGTGACGACCTGGGCCGGCGAGGTCGAGTCGTAGCGCGACAAGCCTGATCCGTCGTTCAACCGGGGATCGATGCCGAACTTGCTCTGAAGCTCGGCCCTGACCACGGCCGCGCCGGCGGCAGTCGTCCCGGCGCCGCCGAGCCGGGCGCCGATGTCCTTGAGCAGCGTCTCGGCGAAGTAGTTGTTGGACGGCGTGTTGGTCAGCGCGACCAGCGTTGAGAGTGGCGGCGACGCGACCGACGCGAGCAGCTTGGCGCCGGCCGGGGTTCGGCCGGTCAAGACCGTGGTGCCCGCCAGCTTGACCCCGAACGCGCGCAGGCCGCCGGCCAGCTGCTGGGCGGCGTATAGCGCGGGGTGGGCCTGGAAGGCGGTGCCGCTCGCGTTGGTCCACCCACCGTCATAGGTGAGGCCGCCGAGCTGGCCCTCGACCTCGAGGTTGGGTGCATAGCCAGTGGCCGGCGTCCCCCGCAACGAGTCGAAGTAGGTCTGGTCGCCGACGATCCGCCCCTGTACGCCTTTGATGCCGGTGGCACGAAGGAGGGCCACGATCAGGCTGTGCATGGTCGTACCCGTGCCGTACCAGGAGCGATCGAACCCCACCGAGCCGAACGTCGGGTCGCCACCGCCGCGCAGATACAGCGTCCCGTCCCAGATGCCGTCCGGGTTCTGCGAGCCGACGCCGAGAATCGACGTGTTGAACGTGGCGGTCGGGCCGAGGCGAAGGAGCGCCGTCGAGGTGGTGTAGACCTTTTCGACCGAGGCCGGCAGCCGGCCGGTGTTGGGCGCCACCGAGTAGAGCGTCTGCCCCGTATTCATGTCGACCACGAGCGCCCCGCTGCTCGAGCCCATGTCGCCCATCAACGGGCTCAGGGCGTGCTGCATTTCGGCTTGGGGCGAGGACTGACCCGCTGCTCCCGCGGCGGTGCCGGCAAATAAGACGAGCATCGCGGCGAGAGTTCCGAGGAACACCCGCATCGGCGGTTTATAACCGGCCGCGCGGTCGAAAGTAGCGGCGGGGGGCTCGCTCCCTACAATCCCCGGCGGGATGGGCAAGGTGGTCAAGCTCGACACCGCCGCCACCGAGCGTCCGGGGGCGGGCTCGCGGACCGCCGGGTCAAGGCGCCGAACGCGGTCCAAGACCGCCCTGGTACTGGGCGGCGGCGGATTTACGGGCGGGGTGTACGAGATCGGCGCGCTACGGGCGCTCGACCTGCTGTCGGTGAACCGCACCGTCAACGAGTTCGACGTCTACGTCGGGACCAGCGCGGGCTCGTTCGTCGCCGCCGCGGTCGCGAATGGCGTGACGCCCGAGGAGATGATGCGGGTGATCGTCCAGCAGGTCCCGACCTCCTTCCCCGACGCGCGCGTGAGCGCGCTCCTGCGCCCCAACTATCGTGAGTTTCTGACCAAGGGCGTGCTGGTGCCGTTCCGCGTGGCACAGCTGATCCGCTCGCTGGTCCGCGATCTCGGGCAGATCTCGGCCGTCGACATCGCGGTGGGGCTGGCCGAGGTACTCCCGTCGGGCCTGTACTCGGAGAAGGGGATCGAGAGCTACGTGCGCCGGATCCTGTCCGATCCCGACCGCACCGACGACTTCCGTCTGCTCCAGAACGAGCTGTACCTGGCCGCCACCGATCTCGACACGTGCGAGCGAATCGTGCTGGGCGCCGAGGATTGGGACGACGTCCCGATTTCAACTGCGGTGGCCGCCTCGAGTGCGTTACCGATGATCTACAAGCCGGTCCGGATCAAGGATCGCGAGCTCGTCGATGGAGGGATCGTGTCCACGACCAACCTCGACATCGCGGTCGAGGCCGGCGCCAAGCTGATCGTGGTGGTCAACCCCCTGGTCCCTTACGTCAACGACTTCCAGAAGCGGATTCCGACGATCAGCGGCTCGCGGGCCCGGCGCGTGTCGGACATGGGCTTCCCTCAGATCGGCTACCAGGCGTTCAAGCTGCTCGCGTACCAGCGGCTGCACGACCTGGCGCGTCGCTGGGAGCAGCGCTATCCGGGCGTCGACGTGATCCTCGTCGAGCCCGAGCCCAACGACGAGCTGATGTTCCAGACGAGCATCATGAACTACACCTCGCGCGTGGACATCGCGCGACACGGGTTCCAGTCGGTGACGCTCAAGCTCGCCAACGACTACCCGCGCTTCAAGGAGATCTGCGCGCGACACGGGATCGAGATCTCGGCCACGAGGGTCCGCAAGGTGGTCAAGCACTTCGCCGCCGAGCGCGAGAAGACGCGCGCCTGGCGGAAGATTCTCGAGCAGACGACCTCGACGCTGCTGCGCCAGTCGGCTCAGGATTAGCGCTACGCGGGCTGGACCTGCTGCGTCGGCTGCGCGGAGCCCGTGATCTCGCGCAAGCTCGAGAGGAACAACGTCTTGTCAATCCGGCCGTTGAAGATTGGAATCCCCCACTCGACGCATTTGACGATCACGTCGCGGCGCTCCAAGCCGGACTCTCGCGCAAGCTCGGTGGGGGTCAGGTGAATGGCCATTGGTCGTGCTCTCCTTTGCCGCCTGCCTGTGGCCGGGAAGTATGCCGTTTGGATCGGATGCTCTCAACAACTCTTTCGGCCGGATCCCTACTCAAACCTTAGCGTCTTTACCCAAACTTCTGGACATATGGGCGATACCCGGTAGAGTCCCCGCAGCTAGGGGAAACCTCGGCGTCAAGGGGGAAAGGTTGGGCAAGGCACGGCTGCTGGGCGAGACCGCGTGGGGCACCGATCACGAGCTTGTGACCGCCGTCCGGCGGGGGGAGGAAAGCGCCTTCGAGGAGCTGTTCTCCCGCTACCGGAGCCGAATCCGTGCCTATATCAGCGGGATCCTGGCCGACTTCGACCGGGCCGAGGACATCACCCAGGAGGTGTTCATCTCGGCCCTGCGGCGGCTGCGCGATACCGAGCGTCCGATCGCGTTTAAGCCCTGGATTTACCAGATCGCCAAGAACGCCTGCATCGATGAGCTAAGGCGTACTCGGCGCAACCTCGAGGTTCCTTTCGACCACGACACCTCGGACGCCGGCGAGGGGGTCGACCTGTTCTCATGCGAGCCCGGTGCCGACCTCGCCGTGGAGAGCAAGCAGCAGCTCGACGATCTGCGCCGGGCGTTCCTGGGCATGTCCGAGGTCCATCGCCGCGTGCTCGTCCTGCGCGAGCTGGAGGGCCTCTCGTATGGCGAGATCGCGGCCCGACTCGGCATGACGCGGCCGGTCGTCGAGAGCACCCTGTTCCGCGCGCGCCGACGGCTGGCCGAGGAGTACGAGGGCCTGATCAGCGGCCGTAGCTGCGAGCGCACGCGCGAGCTGATCGATTCACTGGAGATGCATCCGGCGGCGCGCCTGGGCGTCCGCGATCGCCGTCGGCTGACGCGGCATCTCGCCCAGTGCCGGCCCTGCCGGCGCCATGCGACGCTCGCGCGGACCGTCGACCCGCTGCCGGCGAAGATCGCCGAAGGCTCCCTGGCCGCTGCATAGGGCTGGACCGGCCTGCGCTGGCCGGTCCCCGGCGCACGCCGGAAGTCGCCACCCCTGTGGGATACTGGACGCATTCGGGGCGTGGCGCAGCCTGGTAGCGCGCACCGTTCGGGTCGGTGAGGTCCCCGGTTCAAATCCGGGCGCCCCGATT
>DATJUA010000175.1:0-20153 GCA_035502815.1 Solirubrobacteraceae bacterium | reverse complement strand
CGCTGCTCGTCGGCGGTCAGCGCGTTGCCCTCGACCGTGGAGGAGAAGCCACATTGCGGCGAGAGGCATAGCTGCTCGATCGGCACGTAGCGCGCCGCCTCCTCGATTCGCCGCTTGAGCAGGTCCTTGGGCTCGAGCTCGCCGCGCTTGGTCGTGACCAGGCCGAGGACGACGTACTTGCCCTTGGGGACGAACCGCAGCGGCTCGAACCCGCCCGAACGAGGGTCGTCGTACTCCAAGAAGAACCCGTCGACTCCTAGACCGCCGAACAGCGCCTCGGCCACGAAGTCGTAGCCGCCCTCGGCCGCCCACGAAGAGCGGAAGTTGCCGCGGCACAGGTGGGTGGTCACGGCCATGCCGTCGGGGCGCCCCTCGAGCGCGCGGTTGATGTTGCGCACGTACTGCTCGTGCAGGTGCTCGACGTCACCGGTGCCCCGCTGCTTGATCTGCTCGCGCTGGCGCGGATCGTTCAGGTACGCGAGCGAGGTGTCGTCGAACTGAAGGTAGGTGCAACCGAGCGATCCGAGCGCGCGCAGCTCGTCGGCGTAAGCCGCACACAGGTCCTCCCAGAACTCCTCCATGTCCGGGTACACGCGCTCGTCGACGGCGGCCCGCCCGCCCCGGTAATGGACCATGTTCGGCGAGGGGATGGTCAGCTTGGGTGTCTGGCCGGGCTCGACCACACCCTCCAGGAACTCGAACGCCTCGGCGAAGATCGTGTGGTCGAGGTGGACCCGTTCGGAGACGTGCAGCGTCGCGGGTGTCCACTCCACGGTCCCGCTCTCATTGCGGAACTGGACCTTCATCTCGCCCGGCGCGGCCTCGAGTCCCCCCAGCTGGTAGATGAAGTCCATGTGCCAGGTGGCCCGGCGGAACTCGCCGTCGGTGGCCGCCTGCAGGCCGACGTCGCGCTGCATGGCCACCACATCGCGGATCGCCGCGTCCTCGACGCCGCGCAGCTCATCGGAGTCGATCCGGCCGGCCTCGAACGCGGCGCGCGCGTCGAGCAGCTCGGGTGGCCGGAGCAGGCTGCCCACGTGGTCGGCCCGGAACGGCGGCGTCGTTCGCCGTCCCGTGCCTGTCTGCACCGCTGTCTGACCGTCAGCCATTCCTACCTCGCTTCGTCCTCTGGGGAAACTGGGAAATTGTCGGGGGCGCCTGATGGCGACGCCTGAGTCATGAAGTTGATCTCCACCCGGACCCCATTTGGATCCTCGATGAACACCTGACGCGGCCCACCGGGCACGGCGTTCGTCACCGCCTCGATCCCCGCTCGCGAGAGCCGCTCGAGCAGCTCATCGTAGTCGCCCGAGCCGGCGCGGAACGCGACGTGGTCGACCGGCCCCACTCCGGCCCCGGCCGAAGGTACGGCGAGCCCGAGGCCCGCGGCGTGCGACGCGTAGGCCCGACGTTCGGCCACGTGCACGGACGCCGTGGCGCCGGCGTACAGCCAGTAGCCGGGAAACTCGAGCGGCGGGCGCTCGCCGACCGCGAGCCCCACCACGTCGCAATAGAAGTCGCGCGTGCGCTCGATGTCGTCGCAGAGCACGAGCACGTGCTCCAAGACGACGACCGTCATGTGGTCGAGGGCGACCCGGTCTGCGACTCGGGGCCGGCCGGAGCGGCCGGGCCGGCGGACGGGCCGGCGGACGCGCCGGCGGATGCGCTCGGCACGGCCGAGTGATCGGCCCCGTTGCTGCGGCCCCGCAACAGGTAGGCCGAGTGCAGCAGCGAGGGATCATCCCGGAGCTGGCTCGCCGACCCGGAGAACTGAAGCCGGCCGCCCTCCATCACGTACGCGCGCGTGGCCAGCCCGAGTGCGACGGTCGCGAACTGCTCGATCAGCAGTACCCCGATGCCCGACTGCGCGACGTCGCGGATGGTCGGGATCAGGCGGTTGACGACGACCGGCGCGAGGCCGAGCGAAAGCTCGTCGATCAGCATGTAGCGCGGCTGGGAGACGAGCGCCTGGGCGAGGACGACCATCTGCTGCTCGCCTCCGGACAGCGACCGGGCGGCCGAGCCGAGCAGCCGCTGGAGTTCGGGGAACAGCTCGAGCGCCCGCTCGCGCCCGGCCTGCGCCTGCGCGCGCGGGAGGGCGTACATGGCCACGCGGATGTTGTCCTCGACGGTCAGCTGGGGCAGCAGACGCCGCCCCTCCGGGACGATCGCCACCCCGGCGTTGCGGATCCGCTCCGGACGGCGTCCCGCCCAGTCGCGTCCGTCGAGCATCACCGCGCCCTTGCGCGGCCGCAGGACGCCGCCCACGGCCAGGACGAGGCTCGACTTGCCGGCGCCGTTCGGTCCCAGCAGCGTGGTGACCTGGCCCGGCGGGATCTCGATCGTGACGTCGCGGACCACATCGCGTCCGCCGCGCTGGACGACCATCCCCTGGAGCTTCAAGCCTTCGTCGGTTCCGGTGGCGCTCACAACGTCTCCTCGGTCCCCAGGTAGGCACGGACCACCCGCTCGTCACGGAGCACCTCGGCGGTCGGACCCGAAGCGAGCAGCTTGCCGAAGTCGAGCACCGCGGTCACCTGGCAGCACGACGAGACGAGGCTCATGTCGTGATCGACGAGGATCGTGAGCGCGTCGGAGTGCTCGGGGATGCGGCGGATCACGTCTCCCAGGTGCTCGGTCTCGTCGTCGGGCAGTCCCGCCCCTGGTTCATCCAGCAGCACCAGCCGCGGCCGTCCGACCACCGCGCGCGCGACCTCGACCATGCGGCGCTGCCCGGCGCCCAGCACGCCCACCTTGGTCTCCGGGTCGATATCGAGCCCGACGAAGCGGATCGCGTCGATCACCTCCTGCCGGCGCGTGCCGCCACCGAGCTTGGAGTGCTCGTGGATCATCGCCACGTTGTCGTACACCGAGAGCTCTTCGATCGCCTGCTCGGTCTGGAAGGTTCGCCGCACCCCCCAGCGAGCGCGCCGGAAGTGGACCATCCCCAGCAGATCCTCGCCGAACGCGGTCACGCTCCCGGCCACCGGCTTCACGAAGCCGCTCAGCACGTTGAAGAACGTGGTCTTGCCGGCGCCGTTGGGGCCGATCAGCCCGCAGGTCCCCTGCTCGAAGCGCAGGCTCATGCTGTCCAGCGGGGTCACACCACCGAACCGGACCGTCATGTCGGAGACCTCGATCACGTCTCACCGCTCGTCGACGGGGTCGGCCGGCGCACGAGCCGGATCACAAGTCGTCCGAGTCGCGCCATGTCCTTGGGCATCTGGTCGACGATCCCGCGCGGCGCCGTGGTCAGCACCTGAAGCACGCCGATGCCGAACAGGATCGTCAGCCAGTCGGGTGAGACCCCCCAACTGTTGAACAGCTGCGGGAAGAACTGGAGCAGGATGCCGGCCACGATCGCCCCCCACAGGCTGTACGCACCGCCCATGAGCACCACGGCTAACAGCGTGATCGAGTCCTGGGTCTGGAAGTCGATCGAGTACAGGTAGTGCAACGAGCCGGCCAGGACCCCGCCGGCGACGCCGGTGACGAACGACGCCAGCGCGAACGCCCACAGCTTGTAGAGCGTGGTGTTGATTCCGGCCGCGAGCGCCGCCGACTCGCTCTGGCGGATCGCCGCCCACGCGCGCCCCGGCTTGCTGCGCAGATGGGCGAGCACGAGCAGGAACATGAGGATCGCCACGACCACGGAGTAGCGGAAGAACGCGTTGTCGCCTTCGGCGATGCTCGGACGCCGGATCGGCGGGATGTGGACCGACGCCCCGTTGTAGCCGAGGAAGCCGTGGCCGCCGTTGGGGAAGTTCGTCGTGGCGAGCACGACGGTGATCGCGCCGGCCAGCATCAGCGTGATCAGCGCCAGGTACAGGCCGCGCAGTCGTAGCGCCGGCAACCCGACCAGCGTTCCAAGCACCATCGTGATCAGGCCGGAGGCCAGTAGCACGATCGGGAACGGGAGCGAGGTGGCGAACAACAACCGCGCGGCCACCCAGGCGCCAATCGCCAGGACGGCGGCCTGGCCGAGCGAGACCAGGCCCACGCGTCCGACCAGCACTCCCAGCCCGAGGGCAACGATGGCGTAGATCGCCGTCTGCGTGCTCGCGTCGACGTAGTACGTGCTGAACAGCGACGGCAGCGCGAGCAGCACGAACAGCAGGAGCGCCACGATCACGATCGGGCGGATCAGGTTCCTCGGCTCGAGCGAGCCTCGGCCTCTCGTCAGTCGGCTCTCGCCCTCCGCCCCTGCGGTCTGCTCGGTTCGCTCCACCTCGGTGGAAGCCACGCGCTAGATCCCCTCTCTCGATATTGAGATCACGCGTTTGCGGTTCAGCACGAGCAGGGCCGCGGCCGCGAGCACGAACGGGGTCAGGTCTCGGTAGTTGGTGATCGAGTTGATCGGGGTGATCAACGCGTCCACCGTCCCCACCACGAGGGCCGCGACGAACGTAACCGGGATCGAACGCAGCTGGGCGATGAGTGTCGCGGCCAGCGACGAGATGACCAGGAACGTGAGCGTCGTGGCATCGAGCGCCACCAGGTCGGCCAGCAGCACGCCGGCGATCCCCGACAAGACGCCGCACCCGAACCACGCCGCGGCCTCCACGCGGCGCACCGGCACCCCGAGCGTGGCCGTGATCTCGCGGTCGTTGGCCATCGCCCGCATCGCGGTGCCGAGCTTGGTGTAACGCAGGAAAGCCGACGTCGCCACCGCGATGACAAACCCCAACGCGAGGGCGATCACGTTCGTGTACTCGACCTGGATGCCGCTGATCATGAACGTGTTGTTGTCGGTCGGCAGCGTTATCGAACGCGATGCGCCTCCGCTCGAGGTCCACAACAGGTCCATCACGCCGAGCAGGATCAACGTCAGCCCGAGCGTGGCGGTGGCCTTGACCAGCGGATCACGCTTGGCCAAGGCCGGGCCGAACACCATCCCATAAACCAGCGTCAGCACGCCGCCGAACAGCACGCAGACCAGGTACGCCAGCCACTCGTTCCAGCCTGAGTGGTTGATCAGCGACCAGGCGATTAGCGCGCCCATGGCGCCGACTGCTCCGAAGGCCAGGTTCAGCACCCCGGTGGCCCGATACAGGACCACCATCCCGACACCGGACAGGGCGTACACCCCGCCCAGCGACAGCCCGGTGACGAGGAACGGCTGGAAGTCCTGCCAGCTCGGCAGACCGAGGATGCCGAAGTGAAAGAGCATGTCAGCTACATGGATCGCGCCGATCGCCCGTGGATCCTACTTCCTCTCCTTCGAGCGGCTCACCTTATGACCCACTCGGCTGTCCGGGCGCGAGCGGTGCCGTGCCGGCTGCGGCGCGGTACTGAGCGATCTGCGGATCGACCGCGGAAATCAGCGTGCAGCCCTGCTTGAGCACCATCTTGCCGTTGTCCGGCGTGACCGTGTAGTCCTCGTTGTTGGCGATGTGGAGTGGGTAATCGCCGAACGTCCACAGCTGGCACAGCATTCCGGTGTTGTAGTTCTTCACGGCCTTGAACGCCGCGTTGACGCTCGCGACCGTGTACGGACCCGTGATGGAACTCAGCGCGTGCTGCGCGATCTCGCCCATGGTGAATCCCATCTCGCTGAAGGCGCCGATCCCGCCCGACACGTCCGAGCCGTACTGCTTGAGGATCGCCTTGTACAGGTTCATCGTCGGCGTGTTGGTCGCGTCGGGGTCGGCCAGCTCGGCGTTGACGAAGAACTTGCCGTCCCACTTCGGACCCAGCGACGTGGCCAGGAAGTCGGTGTTGCACGGGGTCGAGCACGCCCAGGCCTTGACCCGGTCCTCGAGTCCGAGCTTCTGGGCGGCCTGCAGGATCACCAGTGCCTCGGGCGGGGTGAAGTTCAGGACCACGGCGCCGTTCGGCCCCGCGTCGTCGACCTCCTTGAGCGCCACCGAGTCGGCGTCGTTGATCGGCACGTTCTCGGTCAGCTGGGTGATCGGGATGTGCGCGTTCGCGGCTAGCGCGGCGGGTCCGGCGGCGATGTAACCGGTGCCCGGCACGTTGGACTGATCGAACACGATCTTGCTCGGGTGCAGCGTGAGCACGTACTGAACCGCCCCGTCGGAGCTGTACCGCGGCCCCATGTTCACGTCGGCGTAGTTCGGCGTCGAGTAACACTCGGGCGCGATCCCCGCCGCGATCACGTAGTAGTGGAGCTTCTGCCAGTACGCGGAGTTGATCGTGCACTCGAGGATGCTCGAGCTGCCGGAGACCCCGTCGACGTGATCGGTCTGGACCAGCTTGCTCGCATCAGCCGCGATCTGTGCCGGCTGGGTGGCCTCAGTCAGCTTGATCAGGTTGATCGGGTGGCCGTTGACGCCGCCGTTCGCGTTCACGCACGCGAAGTAGGCACCCTCCATGTTCTCGATGTCGGTGAAGTCCGTGCCGGGCTCCTTGGTGTTGATCGCGCCGAGCGAGATCGGCGTGCCGGTCGCGGCAACGCCGGGCTTGGGCCCGCACGACGATGTGCTCGTCGACGCGGCAGCCGCAGTTGTGGTGGTAGAGCTGGACGCTGCCGCCGGCGTGGAGCTAGACGTCGAGCTCGCGCTACTGCTGCTCTTGCTGCTCCCGCAGCCGGCCACGAAAAGTACTCCGAGGACCGCCACCATAGGCAGCCCCAGCCGCGCACGCGGCACGTGATGGAACATCCTCACCGATCTCCTCCTCCTCGAGGATTGTGTTCGTACCCGCCCCAGGGTTGGCGAGCGGGGCGATAGTAATCGGTGACCAAACTGTATGCAATAGCTCCTAACACGAACTGAAGAATGCGGTTGAGGCGGGTGCGATTGTCGGTTTTGCATGCAATCGCGGTATCTGACTAGACTGCCGCGACGCCGATCGACGGCGCGCACTGAGTGAGGTGAGAGTTGGCGGATCGAGCCAGCAGAAGTCAGATGACGCGAGCGGTGCTTCGCCTGCGCGAGCTGATTTTGCGCGGTGAGTTCGCGCCCGGCGAGAGGATGTCCGAGCTGCGGCTGGTCCAGCGGCTCGGCGTGTCCCGGACGCCGCTGAGGTTGGCGCTGGCCGCGCTCGAACACGAGGGGCTGCTGCGCGAGCTCGAGTCCCGCGGGTACGTGGTGCGCGAGTTCACCGAATCCGACATCGCCGACGCGATCGAGCTCCGCGGCGTGCTCGAGGGCACCGCCGCCCGCCTCGCCGCCGAGCGTGGCGCCGCGCCGGCCGCGGTGGCCTCGCTGCGCGAGATCTGCGACACGATCGCCGAGGCGGTGAGCCGGGCCGACTACGAATCCTTCGAGCAGTTCGTCGCGCTCAACGAGCTGTTCCACGCCGGGATCGTCCAGATGGCGGCGAGCCCGATGCTCGAGCGCGCCCTGGAGGGAATCATCGCGCTGCCGTTCGCCAGCCCCAGCGCGTTCGTGATGGCCCAGGCCGTGTTGCCCGAGTCGCGCGAGATCCTGACGATGGCTCATCGCCACCACCTCGGGCTGGTCGACGCGATCGAGCGCGGGCAGGGCACCAGGGCCGAGAGCCTCGGCCGTGAGCATGCACTGCTCGCGCGCACCAACCTCGAGGTCGCACTCGACCATCCCGACGTGCTCGAGCGGATGCCGGGCGCGTCGCTGCTCGCAGTTCCCGAGCGGGGTCGGATCCCCGGGGCCTCGCTCGAGCCGGTATGACATGGGTGACACGTGCCGCGGTCGGAGCGCCCGGGCCCTGGAGGTGCGCCAGCACCGTTTCCCGGGCGCTCCGATTCCTTTCAGGCCGCTAATTCACCGGCGGCTCCGTCGACGGCGCTTCGCCCGCGACCTTGCGGTAGGCGGCGATCTGCGGATCCGCGTTGGAGATCGGTGTGCACCCCTGCGCGGTGATCATCTTCCCGTTGTCCGGCGTCGTCGTGAAGTCGGAGTTGTTCGGGATGTGGAGTGGGTAGTCGCCGTACGTCCACGGCTGGCACAGCAGCTCCGACTTGTAGTTGGTGATGCCCTTGAACGCGGCGTTCACGCTGGCCATCGTGTACGGACCGGTGACCCCGTCGAGCGCCTTGGTCGAGAACTCGGCCAGGACGAAGCCCATCTCGCTGAACGAGCCGATGCCACCGGCCACGGCTGAGCCGTATTTGGACAGGATCGCCTTGTAGAGCTGCATCTCCGGTCCGTTGTGATCGTCGGGATCGGTCAGCTCGGCGTTGACGAACAGCTTGTGGTTCCACTTCGGTCCCAGCGCCTTGGCCAGGAAGTCGGTGTTGCAAGGCGTCGAGCAGCCCCAGCCCTTGACGCGGTCCTCGAGGCCGAGTTTCTGGGCCGCCTGGAGAATGACGAGCGCCTCGGGCGGGGTGAAGTTCAACACCACCCACCCGTTCGAGCCGGCGTCGTCGACCAGGTTCAGCGCCACCGAGTCGGCGTCCTGGATCGGGACGTTCGAGGTCAGCTCGGTGATCGGCACGCCCGCCGCCTTCGCGAGTGCCGCCGGTCCGGCCGCGATGTAGCCGGTGCCGGGGACGTTGGACTGATCGAACACGATCTTCGACGGGTGCTGGGTGAGGCCGTACTGGACCGCGCCGTCGGAGCTGTAGCGCGGGCCCATGTTGACCGCGGCGCTATGCGGCGTGGACCAGCACTCCGGGGCGATCCCGGCGCCCATCTCGTAGATGCCGAGCGACTGCCAGTAGCTCTGGTCGAGCGTGCACTCGAGCAGGTCGAACACGCCGACGATTCCGACCACGTGATCGCTCTGGATGAGCTTGTGCGCGGCGGCCGTGATCTGCGAGGGCTGGGACTGGTCGTAGAACACGAACAGCTTGAGCGGATGCCCGTTGACCCCGCCGTTGTCATCCACGCAGGTGAAGTACGCGTTGATCATGTTCGGCCCGTCGCTGAAGTCCGTGCCCGGCTGCTTGGTATCGATCGTTCCGATGTTGATCGGCGTCCCGGTGGCCTTCACGCCTGGCTTCGGCCCACACGAAGAAGTGCTGGCCGAGCTCGCGGCGGTGGTCGCGCTGGCGGTCGAGCTCGTCGCACTCGATGCGGCGCTCGAGCTACTGGTGGCGCTGCTCTTGCTGCTGCTACCGCAGGCCGCGAGCACCAGCGCACCGACGACCACGACCACGGGCAGCGCGAGCCGCGCGCGCAGGCGTAGCGCATGGTTCTTCACCCTCACCCTTGTCCTCCTCCTCTGAATGGTTCGGTCGACCCGCCCCGGCTGGGCGAGGGAACGATCTTATTGTCAAACATTTCTGTATGCAACTGCAGCCTCAGCAGGCCTAACAAGACCGAAAAGATCGTTTGCAAGGCGCTCATCGCCGGCTCTTGCATACAGGAGTTTCGGCGGCCATACTCGCGGCGCCGATGGTGAACCAGACCAGCCGGACGCAGATGATGCGGGCGCTGTTTGCGCTCCGCGAACTGATCCTGAGCGGCGAGTTCAAGCCCGGTGATCGAATGTCCGAGCTGCCGCTCGTCGAACGCCTCGGGGTGTCGCGCACCCCGCTCCGGCTCGCGCTCGCCTCGCTCGAGCACGAGGGGCTGCTCCGCCTCCTCCCCGCCGGCGGCTACGTGGTCCGCGAGTTCACCCAGGCCGACATGCGCCAGGCGATCGAGATCCGCGGCGTGCTCGAGGGAACCGCCTGCCGCTTCGCCGCCGAGCAGGGAGCGAGCCGCCGTGACCTCCGCGCGCTGCGCGCGATCAATGAGCAGATCGAGCCGCTCGTGCACCGCGCCGACTACGAGTCGTTCGAGCGCTACGCGGCGCTCAACGCGGAGTTCCACAAACGATTGATCAAGATGGCGGGCAGCCCGCTGCTCGAGCGCACGCTCGATACCGTCCTCTCGCTGCCCTTCGCCACCCCCAACGCGCTCGTGCTCCAGCATGCCCAGCTGCCGGAGTCACGGGAGATCTTGATCGTGGCCCACCGCCAGCATCTGTGGCTGGTCGAGGCGATCACCAACCGCGAGGGTTCGCGGGCCGACAACGTGGCCCGTGAGCACGCACGGCTGTCGCTCACCAACCTCGAGATCGTCCTCAGCCGGCGCGGCCTGCTCGGGCAGGTGCCGGGCGCGTCGCTGCTCGCGCTCGACGCCGAGCTCGAGCCGGCTTAGCCGGGGCGTCGCCTAGAGACCCCAATCCATTGCGGTCTTCGCCGCTTGGACGATGTCCGCGGCGCCGGGGCGGTAGGCATCCTCGAGCGGAGGGCTGACCGGGACCGGTGTGTAGGGAGCCCCGATGCGCTGGATCGGCGCCTCGAGGTAGTCGAACGCGGCCGCCTGGAGCTGGGCGGCGAGCTCGGCGCCGAAGCCGCCGGCCGTCACCGCTTCGTGGGCGATGATCCCGCGTCCGGTCCTTCGCAGCGACTTCGCGAGCGTGTCGAGATCGAGCGGCACGAGCGTGCGCGGGTCGATCACCTCGGCCTCGATCCCGCTCTCGTTCGCCAGTGTCTCGGCCGCTTGCATCGCATCCTCGACGAGACGGGAGAGCGCGACGATCGTGACGTCTTTGCCGTCTCGCAGCGTCTGTGATTGCCCGAGCGGAATCGGCTCCGGCGGGTCCGCCACCGCTTCCTTGCGGAAATACAGCGACTTGTTCTCGACGAACACCACCGGGTTGGGGTCGGCGATCGCGCTCAGCAGAAGGCCGGCCGCGTCCGCCGCGCCGCTCGGCATGACCACCTTCAGCCCCGGCACGTGCGTCAGCCACGCCTCCAGGCTCTGCGAGTGCTGGGCCCCGTTGCGCTGGCCCGATCCACCTTGGGTGCGAACTACGAGCGGAACGTTCAACTGTCCCCCCGACATGAAGTGCGCCTTGGCCGCCTGGTTGACGAGCTGGTCGAGCGCCAGCGTGATGAAGTCGATGAACATGATCTCGACCACGGGCTTGAGGCCCGACTGGGCGGCCCCGACCGCCACGCCGCACACCGCGCCCTCGCTGATCGGCGTGTTGCGCACCCGCCCGCGCCCGAACTCGTCGGCCAGACCGGCGGTGACGAGGTAGGGGCCGCCCTCGGCGACGTCCTCGCCCAGCACGATCACGCGCTCGTCCTCGCGCATCGCGTGCGCAAGCGCGCGGTTCACCGCCTCGACGAACGTGGCCTCGGTCATTTCGCGTAGACCAGCTCGGCCGTGATCGTCGGATCCGGGAACGGGCTGTCGCGGGCGAAGCGCACCGCGTCCTCGATCTCCTGCGCCACCTCTCGCTCGATGGCGGCCGCGGTCCGCTCGTCGATCACTTCATCCCCAATCAAAAAATCGATGAACCGCGTTACCGGATCTCGCTGCGCCCACTCCTGCTCGGCCGCGGCATCCCGGTACTTCTGCTGGTCGCCCTCGTAGTGGCCGCGCCGGCGATAGGTCAGGCACTCGAGCAGGAACGGCCCCTCGCCTTTCCGTGCCTCGCGCAGGAACCGTCCGAACGCCTCGTAGACGGCGGGCACGTCGGAGCCGCTCACGGTCTCGCGCTCGAAGCCGTACGGCGCCACCACGTCGCTCACGCGCTCGATCGTCGAGTGCTCCTCGCGCGAGGTGAACTCCGCGAAGCCGTTGTTCTCGCACACGAAGATCAACGGCAGCCGCCACAGCGCCGCGAGGTTGACCGTCTCGTTGAAGTGCCCCGCCTGGACCGCGCCGTCGCCGAAGAACACGACGCTCACCTGATCGCGGCTTTGCAGATGGTGCGCGAGCGCGGTGCCGAGTGCGAGCGGAAGGTTGCCGCCCACCACGCCGGTGGCGCCCATGAAACCGTGCTTCTTGTCGACCAGGTGCATCGATCCACCGACGCCCTGGCACAGGCCGTCCACGCGACCCATCAGCTCGGCCATCACGCGGTCGACCGGCGCCCCCTTGGCGATCGCGTGCCCGTGCGCCCGGTGGCCGCTGTAGACCGCGTCGTCGTCGCGCAGCTGGCCGCACACCGCGGCGGCCACGCCCTCGCCGCCGATGCTCAGGTGGATCAGCCCGTGGACGACGAGCGTGCGCTTGAGCTGGGCGACACGCTCCTCGAACAGGCGGATCCGCCACATCGCGCGCAACAGCTCACGCGCCGTCTCGGCGTCGGGCGCGGGAGGCTGGGTCATCTACGCCGGGACGGGCGCCTGGGGTGGGCGGGCCTCCATCATGGCGCGCACGCCGGCGGCGATCTTCTCCTCGTTGGGCAGCACGTACGCCTCCATCGGCTCGCTGTAGGGCACGGTCACGTCGAGCGCGGTGACCTGCCGGATCGGCGCCTTGAGCGATCCGAACCCGTGCTCGGCCACCTCGGCCGCGATCACCGCCGAGGCGCCGCCGTGTCGCGTCCCCTGGTCGGCGATCACGAGCCGCCCGGTCTTCTCGACCGAGCTCAGGATCGTCGCCGTGTCGAGCGGGTTCAGCGTCCGCGGGTCGATCACCTCGGCGTTGATGCCCTCTTTGGCCAGCGTCTCGGCCGCCTCGAGCGCGCGCCCGACGGTCCAGCCGGTGGCGACGATCGTCACGTCCGAGCCCTCGCGCCGGATCGCCGCCTCACCGAACGGCACCACGTACTCGCCCTCGGGCACGTCGCCGTGCTCGAGCACCATCAGGTAGTTGATCAGGTAGCAGACCGGGTTGTCGTCGCGGATCGCCGCGGCCATCAGGCCCTTGGCGTCGGCCGGCGTCGCAGGCAGTGCGATCTTCAGGCCCGGGAAGCCCATGAACATGCCGTAGATCGAACCCGTGTGCTGGCCGGCCCAGCCCGCCGTGAACCCGTAGCCGGCCTTGAACACCGCCGGCACCTTGACCTGGCCGCCGCTCATGTACCGCAGGCGCGGCGCCTCGTTGACGACCTGGTTCATCGCCACCAGCATGAACTCGGCCATCAGCAGCTCGACCACCGGGCGGTAGCCGGACAGGGCCAGGCCGACTGCCATGCCGATCTCGGCCGTCTCGGAGATCGGCGAGACGCGCACCCGCTCGCGCCCGAACGCCTGAACCAGCGGGTCCTCGTCGCTCGGCGCGACATCCTGGCCGTAGAACACGACGGTCGGGTCGCGCTCCATCTCGACGCGGATCGCCTCCTGCACCGCCGCGATGTAAGGGATCTCTCGTGCCATGGTCGTCTCCTCGGCGCTAGGCGTAAACGTAGTCTTGGCGGGCGGCGGCTTCGGGTTCGGGGAACGCGTCGTCGAGCCCGAACTGGACCGCGGCATCCATCTCCTCGCGGACCTGGTCGGCGAGCTTGTCGGCTTGCGCCGGCTCCAGGACACCCTGCTCGACAAGGCGCGCCCGGAACCTCGGCACCGGATCGCCACGCAGTGCGGCCTCGTACTCCTCGCGGTTGCCGAACGTGGTGATCGCCTCGTGCTCGGGGTAGTGGAGCGGGACGCCGGGCGGGGCGATGATGTTGCCGTGGGCCGACAGGCGGTAGACCTTTGACTCCACGAGCGTCGGGCCGTCGCCGGCGCGCGCGCGGTCGGCTGCCGCTCCGACCGTCTCGTACACCGCGATCGGGTCGCCGCCGTCCACCGTGACTCCGGGCATGCTGTAGGCCGCGGCCTTGACCGACAGCGGCTCGCCGGCGGCCGCGTTGGCGTCCTCCTGCTCGGAGCGCGTGGACACGTTGTAGTTGTTGTTCTCCATCACGTACACGACCGGCAGCTTCCACAGCGAGGCGAGGTTGAGCGACTCGTGGAACGCGCCCTGCTTGGACGCGCCGTCACCGAAGAAGGAGAGGACGACCTGGCCTTGCTTTCGAAGCTGGGCCGCGAACGCGACGCCGGTGGCCTGGGGGATCCCCTGGCCGACGATCCCGCTCGTGCCGAGGAACCCACGGCCCGGATCGACCAGGTGCATGGATCCTCCGTAACCGCCGCACAGGCCGTCCTTGCGACCATAGATCTCGGCCATGATCGCCTTCGTGTCGGTCCCGAGCGCGATCGGGTAGCCGTGGCATCGGTAGGTCGCCATCAGCTGATCGCCGGGCTTCATCGTGGCCAGCGCGCCGACGATCGAGGCCTCCGCGCCATCGGCGAGGTGAGTGTGCCCACGGATCACGCCGGGATGCTCCTCGAAGGTTCGCTTGACCCGCTCCTCGAACTCGCGGATGCGCAGCATCTGGGTGAACATCCAGACGAGCCGTTCGTTGTCGAGCTGTTCCATGTCTCTCTCCGTCCTGAGAAGGATTGTCGGCGGCGCCTGACGGCGGCGCCTTAGGTAACGGTCGCGCGGAACTGCGCCGCGGTCGTCTCATAAGCGCGCTCGAACGCTTCCTCGATCGGAAGGGCGCGCAGCTCCGCGGACAGGATCTCGACCCCCCACGGTCCGTCGTAGCCGACACTCCGGCACGCCTCGATGTAGCCCGGGATGTCGAACTCCCCCTCGCCCGGACAGCGGCGGTGGTTGATCACCTCGTCGAGCGGGTCGTCCATGTACTCCACCGGGCCGTCCGAGAGCTCGACCCAGGCCAGATATTCGCCCGGGATGGCGCCGAGGGCCTCGGGTGGGATCCGCAGCTTGCCCATGTGCCAGGTGTCGATCGCCAGCCCACCGTTGGCGCGAGCGGCCCCGGTGACGAGTGCGATACCGGTCTCGAGCGTGTGCACGTTGGGGTCGAACGGAATGATCTCGTAGGCGACCTTCGCGTCCGTGTGCTGGGCAGCGTCGTCGCACAGCGCGGCGTATTCCTCGATCAGCCGGTCGAGCTCGCACGGCGTCTCGGGGATGTTGCCCACCTTGATGTGGTGGGCGTCGAATGCGGCGGCCGTCTCGAACAGCTGCTTGCGCAACCGGTCCGAGTCGACGCGCTTGGGCTCGCCCTCCGGGACCCAGAAGTCGGCCAGGAACTCGACCTCCATGTACCTCAGGCCGGCGTCGTCATACACCGTGCGCATTTCCTCGAGCGTCGTGCCCGTCTCGAGCTGATGCGAGACGTCGGCGTGCCACAGCCCGATGCCCTCGAACCCCGCCTTGGCCGCCTGCTCGCACCGGTCGTGCCAGCTGTACCGGCTCCATTCGCGGCCGGCGTGGATCTCGACCGGACCAGCCGTGGTCCAGTACAGCGCCATCAGGGATGCATCCGCCATCGTCGCTCCTCTCGTGTGAGAGCGACGGTACCGCCGCGCGCCGGACGGCGTCCAGTCATCCCGCGCATCCGTTCTTGCCGATCAGCGCTCCCGCCGGGCGCGCGATTACGGACAACGTCTCACTCGCCACCCCGCCGGGCGTGAATGCCCGTTCACCCGCCTCTGGCACGGACAACGTCTCACTCGCCACCCCGGGAACGACGAGTGTCCCGTTATCCGGCAGGCGTGGTCGACGTCGCGGTGGACGTCGTATCCGGGGTGCTCGTCGTGGACGATGGCGCGGGCGTGGTAGACGTCGCGGGCGTGGTAGACGTCGCGGTGGACGTCGTTTCCGGTGTACTCGAGGTTGCCGTGTCCGGCGGGTTGGTCGCCGCCGGCGTGGTCGCCTGACCGGACGATGACGATGACGAGGACGAGGACGATGACGACGTCGAGGTCGACGGCGCAGCCGTCGAGGATGCCGGCGTTGTCGACGTCGAGGTGTTGTTGTTCGACGCCGGCGGATTGGTCTCGAGCCCGCTGCTCTGGAGGGCCGACTGGATCTCCTGCTGCACGGTTGCCACCTGCGAGGCCACCGCCGCCGGCGTTCCGCCGGCGCCCAGCGCGGGCAGCGCGTTCAGCTGCTCCAGGTCGTTCTCGAGCGTGGCGACCAGCGTCGCCGAGGGCTGGGACTTCAGCGTCACCACGAGCTGGTTGGCCAGCGCCGTGGTCGTGCACGCCGGACAGTCGTAGTTGAGTGCGCCGGCGGCGTTGATCGGGTCGATCACGTGGCTCTGGCCCACGACCAGCACCACCTGGAAGGACACCGCCACCGTCGTGCATGCCTTGCAGTGGGCGATCGCGTACGCGCTGTTCGTGTTCGTCACGTTCGCGCCACCGCCAACCGTCACCAGCGCGTAGGCGACGTCATACAGGACGCCGCCGTCCGTGGTGTTCGTGGCCAGCGCCTGGGTGCCGCCCGGGCCGGGAGCGGAAGGAAGCGCGAACGGGAACGCGGTGGCGTCCGCGGCCGAGGACGGCGGAGCGGACGCGGTGGTGGCGCTGCTCGAGCCGGCCTCGTCCGTCGGCGCGTCCGACGGATTGGGCGCGGAGCTCGAGACGATCGCCACGGGCGGCTTGCGCTGCCCACTCGAGATCACGAACAGCGCGGGATGGCCCTTGCTCGCGCCACCCACCGGGATCATCGCCACCGCCAGATGCTTGCCCGGCACGAGCTTGACGGGTGTCGCCACCGGCGCGGATCGCGCATCGCCGCTCGCCACCGGCTGTCCGGCCGCGACCGAATCCGCGCTCGGACGCGCCAGCATCCCCGGCGACGAGACCCAGCTCACGAGCGCGCCAACCGTGCCGCGATCGCTCGGGCGGACCGGCTGATACTGACCCGAGGGCAACCAGGCCCACGCCACGCCGGCGACGGCCAGGCCGGCCCCGGCCAGCGCCACGCCCCGGCGGACAGGACTGCCGGCGCTCCACGACCGAGCGCGACCCCAGGTCGAGCGCACGATCTT
Source organism: Solirubrobacteraceae bacterium (assembly GCA_035502815.1). Classification (GTDB taxonomy): domain Bacteria; phylum Actinomycetota; class Thermoleophilia; order Solirubrobacterales; family Solirubrobacteraceae; genus Palsa-465. The sequence continues at coordinate 3,686 of DATJUA010000175.1, read as the reverse complement.
CTGGCTGACGAGGACGCTTCCGGCCACGGGCAGTGCCAGAGCGAGCAGACGCACGATCGAGGCGAGGATGTCGAGCACCTCAACGTGGCTGACCTCGTGCGGGATCCCGAGCACGAGCAGGCGGCCGCTGTCCCAAGCGCTCGTGGCCAGCTTCGGCAGGACGAGCACCGCCCCGATGGCCAGGCTGAGCAGGACCGGCACGACGATCAGCACCCACGCCGTGACCAGCCAGCGTTGCCAGCCGCCCAGGGCCGAAGGCTCGTCGCGATGGCGCGGCAGCAGCGAGCGCAGCGTCGGACCCATGTGCGAGAACAGGTCCGGGACGCCCGTGGCGTCGGACAGGATGTGGTAGCCGTCCGCGCGGATGATCGGCGAGAGCTGCTTGACCATCTGGAGGACCTGCAGTGCGACCAGCAGGAGCAGCGCGTCCTTGCGCCACACCAGCCACACGCCCATCGTGACCACCGCGACGAGCGCGTTGAAGTAAAGCCCGCCGAGGTCGACGCGCAGCCGGTCGCGCCGCGGCAGCCGGTAGGAGTCGGTGACGTCGGTGTAGAACGCCGGCCACACGAGGTACAGGCCCATCCCCATGCCCCCCGGCGTGGCGCCGCCATAGCGACAGGCGGAGGCATGGCCGAGCTCGTGGAAGCCGGCCGACGCGACCGCAAGCGCGAACACCAACACCAGCAGGCCCGGGCTGTGGAAGGCCTCCGCGGTAGCGGACGCCACACCTTTGTGGAAGAGGACGAACCAGAACACGCCGACGAATGCGGCCAGCACAGGCCACATCACCCAGGGCCGGAACAGCCACGTGAACGGAGCGGTGAGCCGCCGGGTCAGGACCGGGTTGGTGACCAGGACCTTCCAGCGCAGCGCGAGCAACGGGTTGCGCTTGGGCGGCGCGTACCGCTCGAAGCCGGCCAGGAGCCCCTGCGCCGCCAGCTTCTTGGCCAGCGCATCGACGTGCTCCTCGTCCAGGCGCCGACCCAGCCGCTCCGACATCGCGGCGGCCAGCGAAGAGCGGTCGCGCTCGCCGTCCGCCGACTCGAGCAGCGCGTACATGAGCGGCCCCAGCTGCACCATCTGCCCGTCGCCGCGCCGCACGAGCGCCGCGCCGTCGCGGTATCCCGACCCGTGGACCGGGCCTAGCAGCTCCACACCCTCCCCCCGCGCGAGGGGAGGGTGTGTGGCCGCCCGGAGCGTCGATCGGGGAGGCTCAGCTGTCGCCGTCATCGCGCCAGATCCGTTCCGGTGATGGTCAGGTGCTACTGCTGCTGGACGTCGGCCTGCTGCTCGGCCTCGGCGTCAGCCGTCACGTGGTCGAGGTTCTGCGAGACGTCCATCTCCTGCGGCGCAAGCGCCTCGGACACGGCATCCGGCGAGCCGACATTGGCGCCGACCGCCGCGTCGATCGGAGCCGCCACGTTGCCGTTGGCCGCGACCGCGCCGTCGATCGGCGCAGCCAGGTCCGCGTCGGCGTGGATGTTGACGTCGGCGTCCAGCAGGCTGCCGCCGTTCAGCAGCGAATCGACGCCGCTGCCAAGGTCACCGACGGTGCTGCCCACATCGCCGACCGTGCTGCCCGCGGCGCTACCGACATCCCCGACGGTGCTGCCGACGTCACCGACGGTGCTGCCCGCGGCACTGCCGACGTCACCCACTGCGCCACTCGCCGCGCTGCCGACCTCGCCGGCCGCACCGCTCGCGGCAGAGCTCGCATCGGCCGGCGCGTTCGAAGCACCCTCGACCGGCGTGCTCGCCACCGGCTCGACCGGGGTAGCTCCAGGCGACTCGACGGGGGCACCCGAAGCGGCGTCGCTGCCATCCGCAACGGGCTCGTTCGGCGTGCTCGCCGCGCCGTCGCCCGCGGTTCCGGTCTCGCCCGCAGTTCCGGTCTCGCCCGCAGTTCCGCTCTCGCCCGCAGTTCCGGTCTCACCCGCGGCCGGCGTGCCGGTCTCGCCCGCGGTCCCGGTCTCGCCCGCAGTGCCGGTCTCGCCCGAGGTACCGCTGCTGGTCGTCCCAGCGGCCTGATCCACGCTCGCGTGCTGCGGCGCGACGGCGTCCGCGGTGCCGCTCAGCGACTGGTCGATTGTGCCGTGCTGCTCGGCGTAGCCGACCGCCTCGGCGCCCTCGCTCAGCACGTTCGCCGTCGCGGCAGCCTCGATCGGCGCCGCGACGTTCAGGTTCGCCGCCGCCGCCAGGTCCACGGGCGCGGCCAGGTCCAGGCCAAGGTCGACGTTGGCATTGACGTCGAGCAGGGAGAGAACTTCCTTGTTCGGAAGTGAAACGGCGTCTTCGGCCTCGATCTCTTCCTTTGACACGCGCTCTTCCATCACGGCCTCCTTTTGAAATGCCGGTCCCTTGGCATCTGGCGAGGGAGATGCCCGCTCTGAACTTCGGCAAAACGGCCCCGTCAATCGCGATTGCCGCTCCGTCGCGCGGGTAGTTCCCGGCCATGGCCGCGCCTCCCGGGACCATCGAGCAGCTGGCCCGCGAGACGGTTCAGATCGATGATCCCGAGACGGCCCTGCGCGCGCTCACCGCACTGCGCCGCGAGCTCGACGCGACCGAGCCCGAGATCGTCGTCCGAGCCCTCCAGCGCGGCGCTTCGTGGAGCCAGATCGCCCGCGCCCTCGGGATCAGCAAGCAGGCGGCTCACCGCAAGTACCGACACCTGTTCGACCCGACCGCCGCCGTCGCCGCCGATCAGCGGATCGCCGTCAGCGAGGAGGCCCGGCAGTGCATCCAGTTCGCGCGCGAGGAGGCCAAGCGGCTCGCTCAGCCCGCCGTCGCCACCGAGCACATCTTGCTCGGCATCCTACGCTGCGACGGCAGTCAAGCGCGCGAGGCGCTGAGCGCCGAGGGGGTCACGCTCGACGCGGCCCGCGGCTGTTTGCAGACCACCATGCCCGGCCTACCGCCAGATGAGCACGAACGGCCGGCCGAGGAGTACGCGGTCAGCGCCCACGCGCGCCGCATCGTCGAGGGCTCCCGCCGCGAGGCCCGAGATCGCGGCAAGGACTCGATCGGCGTCGAGCATCTTCTGCTGGCGCTCCTGTCGGACTCGCGTAACGGCGCCGTGCAGACGCTCGAGGAGCTGCGCACGACCTCAGAGCGGATCCGTCGCCGTCTCGATCGCACCGCACCGCCCGACGTGGGCGTCGCAGAAGTTCAGGTCACCTCGCGCAGCCGGCCGGTCTCGACCTCGTAGACGAACCCCCGGACCGCGTCCTTGCGCGGCAGGAACGGCGAGGCCTTGACCCGCGCGATCGACTGGCGCACGTCGCCTTCGAGGTCCTCGAACGCCTCGGCCGCCCAGGCTGGTCTGATCCCGCTGTCGCGCTCGATCGACTGGCGAAACTCATCGTCGCTGAAAGTCAGCATGCCGCAGCCCGTGTGATGGATCAGGATGATCTCCTCGGTTCCGAGCAGCCGCTGCGAGATCGCCAACGAGCGGATCGCGTCGTCGGTGACGACGCCGCCGGCATTGCGGATCACGTGCGCGTCGCCCTCCTGCAGACCGAGCGCGGCGTACACGTTCAGCCGCGCATCCATGCACGCGACGACCGCCACCTTCCTGGCCGGTGGTATCGGCAGATCTGCGTTGTCGAACGACGCCGCGTAGGCCTCGTTGTTCGCGAGCAGTTCGTCGGTCGAGCTCATCGTTCTCCTTGCTGCCTGAGGGG
>DATJUA010000174.1:0-50768 GCA_035502815.1 Solirubrobacteraceae bacterium | reverse complement strand
ACATCGAGCAGCTGGCTCAGCGGTACCTTGGGACGCCGTATCCGTGGTACGGCGGTCGTGACCAGACCCGTCTGCTGCTCACCATCGAGCCGCACCGGGTCCACTCGATGGGCTAGCCCACCGACGCGATCCCATCGTCGCCGTTGGACTAGTCCGGTGTTACAGCTCACGGTTGACAGAGGCGCACATCCGCGGAACGTTCGTGCGCCCTCTCACGCGAAGGTCGCGATACACGCGTCCGCGCCTCTCTGGGGTGAGGAGCGACTGCGGCCGGTCTGCGCCTCGAGCGGCCAGAGCGACCGCGCTGTTGCTCTTGGTCTTCAATGAGAAGCGCGGTCGCGGCGGCGTGCGTCTGTCGCGAATCTCGGGCGCTTTCCTCGGCCGCACGCAGCGCGAGCCGGGTCTTGCCGCTCCCTCCCGCTCCGGTCAAGGTCACCAACCGCCGTCCGCCAGCGCCGCGGAGTAGTGCGGTGATTTCGGCGAGCTCGCACCCGCGCCCGAGGAACGGCGTGGCCGGGACGGGAAGGTGACCCGCCGCAGGGGATGGCAATTGGGCGGCAGGCGCGGCGAGCGAGGGGTCGTGGCTCAGGATCGCCCGCTCGAGCTCGCGCAACGGCTCGGCCGGCTGCAGGCCGAGCTCCTCGCGCAACACCCCGCTCAGCTGCCGATAGGCCGCCAGCGCGTCGGCTTGGCGGCCGGCCCGGTAGAGCGCCAGCATCAACTGGCCACACAGCCGCTCGCGTAGCGGATGCTCGCGCACCAGCCCCTCCAGCTCGCCGATTAGCCCCGTCTCCCGCCCCAACATCAACTCCGCCTCGACCCGCTGCTCGACGACCTCGATCTGCAACTCGGTGAGGCGCGCGATCTCCGCCTGGGCGAACGAGTCGTACTGAAAGTCGCTCAGCGGCGGGCCGCGCCACAGCCCGAGCGCCTCACGTAACTTCCCAGAAGCCAACTCCCAGTCCCCCGACGCAACCGATGCGCCGGCTTCCCCGGCCAGCCGCTCGAAGCGCTCGCGGTCCAGCTCACCCGGTGCGACCCGGAGCTCATACCCACCGGCGGCCGTAGCGATCCGCCCGTCCTCGCCCAACGCACGGCGCAGCCGCGACACGTAGGCCTGCAAGCTTGCCGTGGCGCTGGCCGGAGCGCGCCCCGACCACAACTCCTCCACGAGGCACTCCGGCGCGACCGGCTCGTTCGCGCGCAGCAACAGGATCGCCAGCACCGAACGCTGCTTGCGCCCGCCCAGCCCAAGCCGGCGACCCCCGTGGTCAGCCACCTCCAGTGGGCCGAGGATTCCAAATTGCATCGCTCCACACGGTCCCGTCGACCAGCCGCGCGAGCCTACCACCTGCCCCGCAGCGGCTGCGAGAGCTTTGCAAGCCGCCGTTCAGCACGGTGCAAGCAGCGCCGGGCACAGTGCCCGCACGAGCTCGAAGAAACGATCCACCGCCGGGCCGCACCGCGGCCCCCAACCAACCGGAGCACACCATGTCAACACCACAGAGCATCCCCCACCTCACCCCCCGATCCCGGATCAGACCCGGGACGCTCCTGACCGCGCTCGGCGTCCTCTTCGCCATCGCGGTGAGCATCGTCATCCTCGCGCTCACCAATGCAAACCACACCACCATCGCCACCCCGGCGACCCCCGCCCAAGCCGCCGCGGACTCCACCCCGCACGTCCGCTATCTGGGCTCGGAGCAGGTGCACGCGGCACTCAACCCAGTGGGCGGCGGCGGCACCACCAGTACTGCGGGTGTCGGAACCCCGGCGCACTACGACTGCCTGGGAGCCGCGCGAAGTTGCCTCCGGTAACGGCGGATCGACCCGGGAGGGCCCCAAGACAATTTGGGGGCCCTCCCGGCCACCCGGCGCAGAGTCCGCGTCCGCCGCAGCATCGACCGTGTCGAGGGGCGCCTGACGCGACGTGCATCCGGCGCGCGAGAGCCCGCCGCGATCCCGCAAATCGACTCGACAATGATCCCGAACCGGCCCTCGACGACCGTCCGAACCGGCATCCCCGGGGACCGCGGCCTCCGCCATCGCCCATCTCGCCGGTCCGACGGAGTCCGCGCTGACGAGCGCTTTCGTAATCAGCGGCCGCTTCCGCGCGCTTCTGCAATGGCGACCAAGCGCAACGCCGCGTCGGCTCAGTAGTAGCCGGCGATGGCCCGCCGGCGGTTTCGAAGCGCCGTCGACGCGCGGCTGGTGTTCCTCGCCGAGCGCGACCAAACAGGCGCTACCGGCGATCCTGTTGACGGCGGGGATGTTCGCCTTGGGCTCCGCAACGGTCGTGTTCAGAGCGTGCGATCGGCGTCGGGCCAGTGCGTGGGGTCGTCGAGGTCCTGGTAGTCGCAGGCCTCGTCCGGCCGGTGGGCAAGCGCACGCTCGGCTAGGCGCGGGAAGGTGCAGCGCTTCCAGCCTTGCGTCCGGCAGGGTGCTCCCCGGCGTCGCACGGGCATCCGGGCCCGCGCCACGCCGGGGGTGTTTGCTGGTTAGGCGGGGTCATCGCTCGATCAGGAGCGATCTCTTGAGTCGGCAACAGGCGGACGGCATATCCCATCGGACACCTAGTGCTGGGGGCGGAGCGGGCGGCAGGCTGCTCGATTGCGAAAGCAGAAGTGAGAGCCTCACTCGGCACGCTGCCCCAGCTGTCCGCATGCGGCAGCGAGAGAGCGGTCGGCGGGGTGGCTGCTCTCGCGCTTGCAGGCTTCCACCGCTTTGCTAGCACCCGCCGCATCGGTCTCGGGCCAGACCGGCCCACCGGCGCTGTGCACGCTACCCGCGCCAAGCGGGTACGTTGCCACCCGCCTCGAGATGCGCGTCCGCGGCTGAAAGCGGGTGTCGGCTCCGGGGAGAAGGACCTCTTGGTCCGGTCTCCGCGAGGTTCGCCATCGAATCTGGGCGCAACTAGCTGCAGTGGGGCGGTGTACAGGGGCGGGTGTAGTGGACTGACACCTTTCTCTTCGCTGAGACCAGAGCTTGGTTGCCGAAGGGTTTCGCCCCGGCGGGGCCGACATCTGCGGTGACCTCGTAAGTGGTTGCCCTGGACGACGGGGTGGGAGCAAGCGACGCGAAGCAAACGCTTGTCTTGCAGGTCGCCACCAGTTTGCCGTCAACATAGATACTGATGTGGTATGGAGTCCGAGTGACAACGTTGTTGGTTGTGGCTCTGACTATTTCCGGGATCCCGGTCGAGTTCGCCGGGTAGGCGGCGAGCTCAAGGGTTGTCCACGGGACCTCCAGCCGGGGGTGAGCCAGGAGCGTGGCGCCTAGTGCCGCGATGTTGAGCGATCCCAGCCCGCTTGCCTCGTCATAACCAGCGCCCGCTGTGCAACATCCCAGTCCCACGGTGTCGTTTGTGCCGTGGACGACGTCGTTGAAGACCTGGTGATAGAACATGCTGTCAGCGATCCGGTAGAGCGTTGGGTTGAGCGGTCCGATCGGCTTGGCGTGCTGCGCCGCGAGGTAGTCGTCGAGCACCGTGATAGAGCCGGCCATCAGTGGCGAAGCACCGCTCGTGCCGATGCCGCCGTACAGGTACTGCGGTGAGCCGGCGAGGGCGGAGATGTCGGGTTTTTTCTCCTGCCCGGATTGCCCGACCTCGCGCTGCCAAGGAGCTTGCGAGACGGTGAACAGATTGCTCTGTCCGCCACCGCCCGCCCAGGTGAACGGGGCGGGGAGCGTCGAGGTCGGGGTGAACGGCTGGTCCCACACCGGCTCGTCGGTGATCGTGCCGCCGGCCGGAGCCCCCGCTTGGGGAACGGTTCCGTTGATCTGCAGCTCGGTGCCTCCCACCGCGGTGACCAGCGGCGAGCTAGCCGGAAGGTTCACCCCCAGGCTGGTACTGGGCAGCTGTGTGTCCGCGGCTGCTCCCGGGGCCTCGATGCAGACCGGCACACCCGGGGAGCTTGAGCCATGGGGATAGTAGGTGTAGGAAGCCACTGACCCGGCATCGCCGGCAGCCGCGAATACCGACACGCCGAGGCTCGCGGCGCGCCGCAGCACAGCCTGTAGCCGCCTAACCTCAGAAGTCGTCCACCCAGCCTCGCAATAGGCCAGAGACATCGAGATCGCATTGACTTCTTTGCCGTGGGTGTTGCGAGGGTTCAGCGCCGCCGTGAGCAGTCCTGGGAGCGCCCCCGGAATCGTGGTCCCATGAGCGCTCTCGAATACGTAGATGTGCGCTTGCGGAGCGATCGCGCCGACCACCTCGGCATCGAAGGTGGACTCACCCCCGGCCGGCGGCAGAGGGATGCCCTCGGGAACCGTCTCCTGGGTCGGGGCGGCGGCGACATCAGTGCTCGCCAGATAACAGTTTGCGAAGGACGGAAAGCTCGTCGGATCACGCGTCGTGTCGAGGCTGTCTCCTACCTCGAGCAGAGCGACGCGGCGACCTTGGCCGGAGTAACCCGCGTTCCGGAGGCTCGAGAGGTCGTAGGCGGCAGCGAGCTGGTCAGGGTCCAGTCCTCCTGTAGCCGGGGTAGCTCCATCCTTTTTGGCGTCCGGATTTGGGCAGCTCGTTAGAGCGGCGGGGATCGTCCGTAGTGACGGGCTCTGCGACCCGACAGGCCCCGGTCCAGACGCGCCCGAGGCCGAGCCCGCCATGACCAGACCGCACAGCACAGAACCGAGAACGCACATCGAGCGCTGCAGCAAACCTGCGGACAGTTCCGCTCCTCTCCTCAGTCCCGTCGGGCCCGCTCAACAGCTGCGAGCGCGAGCACTGCTCGCGAGCGAGGCTACCGCCGGGCACTGCCAACGTCAATCACCGCGTTGGACCGGGATCGGGTGGGCGCCGATGCGCGTCCCGACCACGAAACAGGGCAGCGACACACCCGCACGGGCCGTTGCGCAATTCGCCACGTGCGCAACGCACGCCGTTACCGGCGACCAGCCGTCCCGCGGAACCTCCTGCTCGCCGCGCAAACTGAGACAGTCGCAGGCGGCAGGCTCCAGGATGCCTGTGCGACCACGGATGCAGGGCTAGCCCGACCGCGTTGCCAACTGGTCAAGCGCGTTGTTGCTCCACGCCTTTTGCAGCAGCGGCCGAGAGGTTGGTTCGGGATGGCATGACGCTGCCCCGCTGACCGCTGGCGCTGCCGCCTCCGTGCTTGCTGACTGCTGGCGATCAGCCGTGTCAGCTCAGGTCTTGACCGGCGGAGCGCCGAGCAGCTGCTCGACGATCTGAAACGCGACCTTGTTGGGTCCGGTCGGCTCGTTCGAGAGCACTGTCACGCCGAGGTGCTCTTTGGGCACGAGCAACGTGGCGCTGCTCATCCCGTCGGTGCCGCCGTTCTTGAACAGAAGGTGGCCGCGGATGCCAGTCTCGGGGTAGTAGATCTGCCAGCCGAGGCCCATGTGGAAGTAACTGTCGCCGGTCATTCCCGGCGCGACCGGGACCTGCGTCATCTTCAGCGTCTTGACGATCGCCGCGGGACCGTCGCCGAGCTGTGCGCGGACGAACGTCGCCATGTCGGTGATTGACGAGATCAACCCGCCCCCGCCCGCCATCGCATCGGTGTTGTCCCAATCCCAGCCGACGGCGCCCGTCGCGGTGTACGGCGTCGCGAGGGTACTCGGCGGAGTCGGGTAGGGCTCGAGCTCGGTCGCGGTCATCTCGAGCGGTCCGGTGATCTGGGCATCAAGCAGGCCGCCGTACGTGACGGTCTTGAACGGCGTGCTCTCGGTCTGCGCGAGCAGGGTTCCGAGCAGCCCAAACCCGAAGTCCGAGTAGGACCAGCCGCTGCCCGGACAGAACAGCAGCGCCGTGTCGGCAAGCCCAGTGAACAGGTCCGAGCTGGAGTAAGTCCGGTGGCCGGTCGAGCTGTGGATGAAGTTAGGGGGGTCGTCGGGCAGCCCCGCGCGGTGGGTCGCGAGGTTCTTGAGCGTCATCGCGCGCGCGCATCCGGTGCCCGCCGGCACGTCCCCGGCCGGCGCGAGCTTGTTGACGTGCTCGGACTCAGTCACAGCGCCCTGCTCGACCGCCTGCGCCAGCAGCGCCCCAGTGAACACCTTCGTCTCGGACCCGATCTCGAACTGGGTGCTCGCGGTCACCGGTGTGGCGATCGTCTGCCCTGTCCTGCCGACCTCGATCTTGGCGTCGCCGAACTCGAGCGTGGTCGTCGTCAGCGCGCCGTCGCCCAGCGGCGAGATCACCGCGACCGCCATCCCGTGAACGAGCGTGCTCGCCGTGAACTCGTGGTACGCCGCGTCCACAGCGGACGTGACCTTCGCCGCGCTGTAGACCGGCGCAAAGCATCCGGGGCATCCGATCACGGGACCCGTTCCGGTCACCGGTCCCGCCACCGCCGGCCTCGCGGATGCGGCTGCCGGTCCGATCAGCACGAGCGAGGCCCATGCCAGCACCGACGCGCGCAAGCACCACATCCAGACAGGCCCCGCCCGCACGCTGACATTTTGCCCCGCGGCCGCAGACCGCCCGACGTTTCTAGACGACAGTCTGCCGGTCCGAGCGCGGATCCACCGGCGGCGCTGCCTTCGGACACCGCTCTCCTCGGACAATCCCGGTCCTTGTTGTGCCTCGACGAATCTGCAGCGCTGGCCGACGGGCCAGCGCGGGACCGCTGGCCACCAAGGCGGCCACCAGCGAGCCGTCCGGCGAACTTGCGCTCTCGGACATTGCGGGCCACGCGACCGCGTCTCCTTCATCGCCCAAGCGGTCCCAGCACCGCACGAGGTGGGCGTACTAAGGACCGCGGCGGCTGCAAGCATCGCTCCTGGGCCCTCGCGGGCTTTACCGCTTGCCGCGTCGAAAGCCGCACCGGCTGTCGAGCAGCGCTCCGAGCAGCCAGTCGCTGCCGAAGACGTGCGACACGTTCTGCTTCAGACGCAGGTACGGGTGGATCCTGACCTCGGCGGCGGACAGGTGATCGGCGGCTTCGACCGCACCACGGGATTGGGGTAGTAGACCATCACGTACAGGAGATTCTGCGTGATGTCGGTCCCGAGGAAACCGTTCCCGAACGAGAAGCTGAACTGCTGATTCTGCGGGTTCGGCGCGCCGTGGCAGGGACCGGTGATGCTTGCTCCCGCGCACGACCAGTAGAGGTACGGTTGGATGTCGTTGAACCCGTGAACGGTCGTGTCGGGAACGGGCACGACCGGCTCCTGCGATGTCAACCCCAGGGCGCCGTAGAGGCGCTTGAGCTCAGTGGCGCTCGGCAGCGCCCAGCCGGTCTTGCCGAGCAGCGCGTGAGTGTTCAGCTCGTTGACCCACGTGACCGCTGTCGGCTCATCCATCGATCCGTCGCTGTCGACGTCCAGGCCGTAAGCCTGGGTGCGGGCATAGTCGGCGTCCGCAAGCCACGTGAGACCGTGGCCCCCGGCGACAGGCTCGAATACGGCGCTGCCCCCGTCGACAGCGGTGAGCGTCGTCCCCGTCGCGCCGAACGGGTTCCCATCGATCATCGGAAGCGTGTACATCGAGTGGCTGAACGTGTTCGATCCGCTCCATTGGGTATTGAACGAGACCGTTTTGTATCCGTTCTGGGTCCCGTCCGGCGCCGCCGTGCCGGTCCAGTACAGGTACGGCTGGAAGTCGTTGAACGGACCCGTCGTCGTGTCCGGGATCGGCACCGCGGTGTCCGGCCATGACAGCCCAAACGTTGTGTGGTACAGCGCGGCGAGCGGGGCCTTCGTGCAGCCGAGCCCGAAGTTGTTGTGATTGGCGCCGTTGTACCTGGCGCATCCCTTGTCCTTATAAGGGGTCGGCGTCACCGCAGCGTCCAGTTGCGATGGCCGAGGTAGTCGCGGCGGTTCAATCGGCGGACCCACTCGACCGCGGTCCGGTAGGTCATCGACCCATCGGCGTCGATCTGACTCGTCAGTCCCAGCTTCATCGTCGCCGGCAGGTCGGCGTTGGCGAGCCAAGTGACCCCAAGCGCTAGATCGTCGATTGTCGAGCGCGATCCCGCTGGCGCGGGCTCTGCGACGGCGGCAGGCACGAGCGTCGGGAGCGCGGGCACCAACGCCACCACCGTGAGCAACGCTGCCACGAGCGATGCGAGGTTGCGCAGGCCGAGCCTCGACGGTTCACGCTTCCCGGCCCGTCTTGTGGCTGCAGCTGGACGTTGGCGATAACCAGAGATCATCTCTTGCTCCCTCGATTCGACTGCTCTTACCGGCAATGCCACCAGTGCAGCGGCCGCGACCAGGTCATGGTGACCCCGCAGTCGTCCCCTGCATAGCCACCCTGGGGGTGGAATGCGCTCACCCTCTGCACGATCGAGCGACCTGGTCGGCTCATCGACAGAACGGCGGCGAGCCGCTGAAGCACTTCCCGGTCGTCGACGCCACGTAGGTGGTCCAGGTGACGAAGTTTCCAGCATAGAACAGCGACGGAAGGTGGGCTGGAGGGCTGCCGATGACCGGGATCAGATTGTTGGTCTCGAGTGTCTTGAAGCCTCCGGTCATCGGGCCGGCCGAGTAGCCGACGAAGGCGTGCGGCTTGACCTTCTGCGCGCTGCAGAAGACCGAGAAGAAGATGAATCCAGCGTCGTCGAGGCAGCTGGTCGACAGGATCTGGAACTCCTCCTCGGTCCCGGTGAAGACCGCTTGTGAGCCCCCACCCAGACCGAGGATGGCGCCGCTATCGTTGTTCCAGCGGTCGTCGCTTCCTAATCCGTACTTGTCGGGCACGATCACGGCGATGGCCTTGGAGCCACCGTTGGTTGCCGCCGCGACGCCAAGGTCGCCGTCCTCGTACCAGCCCTCTATCTGGGTGCCAGGACCAGCCAGTCCCGGGACGCTATTGCAGTTGGAGAGATAGTCCTGGGACGGGAGGTTGATCTGCCATACGCAAACGTTGTTGGAGCTTCCGGATATCTGGTCGGTGAACTGCACACCGTCCTCGACGGCGTTGTTGCCTACGAAGAAGACGTTGTTCTGGAGGCTGTAGTTGTTCGAACCGACCATGGAGTCGGTTTCCGAGCCGGTGACGAGCGGGACCGTGAGCAGGACACTCAGCGTGAAGGCCGCCGCGCCGGTCGGCTTGCTTGGGCTGCCGCCTGGCGTCCCGCCGACCCCGGCCAGCACCTCCGGGTGGGGGAGGTGCTTCCTAATGAAAGCCTTGCTGTCGCACTTCACCCTGACCCAATGTCTGTCTCTGGCTGCGTAGCAGCCGGGTCGGGCCGGAGGCCGGAGGAGCCGCTTGCCTTGCGTGGCAGCGAGTGCCGGCGTCAGCGCTCCTCCAGTGACCGCAGCGGGCGTGAGCGTCGACGCTCCTCCCGCCACCGCGGTCCTCCCAGTGGAGGCGGTGAGGGCGATGAGTAAGGTCACGAGGATCCCTGACAGCGTCATGGATACGGATATGCGCTTCGGTGCGCTCATGGAGCCAGCTCTCCTCGTGGTTCCTCTCGGCTGCGATTTCGCCGTCAGCCGAGAGGCGCCGCAGATAGTTGCCTTCAACTAGTGACCGCGCCCCGTCCACCTGGGCTGGGCGCTCACGGCGAGATCGTCTCTCGTCCCATGCGATGTCCGCATCAGGAAGGGCACCTGATCTTTTCCTGCTTGGGGCCGTCGCTAGCCGACGTGAGACGCTTGGTCGGAGTCCCGGTCGAGGGCTCCGGCGAGCTGGTGTCGTGAGGAGATGCCAAGCTTCGCGTAGGCGTGCGTGAGGTGCGTGTCGACGGTCTTGGGCGTCACGAACAGGGCCTGGGCGATCTCCAGGTTGGTGTGGCCCGTGGCGGCGAGCCGGGTCACGCGCAGTTCGCTAGGTGTGAGCGCGTCACGGCCGGTCACGCGAATCCGTCGGGGATGAGCCCCAGTCGCTGCCAGCTCGTCGCGTGCTCGCTCGGCCAGGCGCGTCGCTCCGGCGGCGGCGGCCAGGTCGAGCCCCGTGCGTAGCGGTTCGCGAGACGCGGCCCGCTGGCCGCTGCGGCGCAGCGCACCGCCAAGCTCGACCAGGGCGCGGGCGTGCTCGAGGCGCGCCGGCGAGCCTGCCAGAGCCCTCACCGCCTGCTCGAGCGTTTGCACACCAGACGCCCCGCCCTCGAGTAGCCCGACCGTGCGCAGTGAGACCCCGATCGCCCGGGTGTTGCCGGTGGCGATCGCGTCTGCGAGCTCCTCGCGTGCCAGGCTGTGCGCCTCGCAGTCCTCATGGCCGAGCATCAGCGCAAGGCTCGAGCGCCACTGGGACGCGTTCGGGTTGCCGACGCGAAGTGTCCTGAAGATTTCGCCGGCTTGACGCAGGTGTTGGATTCCCGCGGTGGCATCACCGGCGACGTATCGCACGTGTCCGCGCACCTCGAGCAGGTACGCGCCGCTCAGCGTGTCCTGTATCGGTGCGAGCTCGATTCTTTCGCTGACCGCCCCGATGTCTTCCGCCTGCGAGCGCTCGATGATGACGTCGAGCCCGAACCATAGGAACGACGGCACCGCGAGGGTCAGGCTACGTTCCAGGACCGGCTCAAGCGCGGCGCGGATGTCGGCCTCGGCCGCGTCGAGGCGTCCCTCGCGTGCCTCGATGAACGCCTGATACGCGGTTCCGACGGCGTGCCCGAGCAGCGAGCCCCGTGCCCGCGCCGCAGCGAGCAGCTCGCCGGCGAGCGTGCGAGCGCGCTCGAGCTCGTCGCAGGCAACGAGCGCCCCGAGCCCCTGTGACGGAGCCCATTCCTCCCCCTCGGCGCTCAAGATGCCGCCCTGATCCCAACCGCGCTCGACGAGCGCCACCACCTCTGGTGTCGGCTCGCCGCGGATCGAGCCGATTGCCGCGAGCAGCAGCGCCAGAGACCGTGCGGCCGCCCCACCGTGTGCGACGAGCTCACGCAAGATCGGCAGGCGGCGGTCGAACTCGCCGACCAGCCGCCTGTCGTACGCCGCCGTGCCGGCGCGGAGACGCTCGAGACGAATCGCCAGCTCGGGTGACCGATCCCCGAGATCGTCCAATGCGCGCTCGACCTCGACCACCGCGTCATTCCACTTCCCGCTCATGCCTAGCATCCCGGCCAATTCCAGTGCCGCGCTGTTGCGGAGCACCGGATCGCCCGCCAGGCGGCGGGCATCCTTGTAGTGATCGACCGTCGTCGGCAGACCGGCCAGCCGCGACGCCGTCGCCAGCTCGTAGCACAGCTGCGCTCTCAACTCACGCTCGCAGCCTTCGGCGAGCGCGCGCGTCAGGTAGGTAACGGCGTTCACGGGAGCGCCCCGCGACAGCGCAAGCGACGCGGCGTCACGTAGAACGGCCAGCGACTCGGGCGAGCCGGCGGGCTCGCTCGCCAGGAGATGGCCGGCGACCGCGTCGAGCTCCGCGCCCTCGGCCAGCAGCAGGTCAGCGGCACGGCGGTGCAACTGGGAGCGCTTCCCCGGTGCCAGCTCGTCGTATATCGCGTTGCGTACGACAGGATGTACAAACTCGAGGCCTCCTTCGTTTCGGACAATCCGCTGTGCGATCAGCGCATCGAGGGCCTCAAGCGCCTGATCGTGATCCAAGCCGGCCAGTGTCGCCCCGCGCGGAAGGTCCGCATCGCCGGCGAGCACGGCGGTCGCGCGCGCTAACACCACGCAATCCGGCGACATCCGTCCGAGGCGCATGACCGTGCTGCGCGCGACTGCCACGGGACCCACTCGCTGCACCCGCGAGGCAGCCTGATCAGTCGGCATGACCCCCTCGGCGGCGATGGCCGCCGCCAGCTCGTGGACGAGGAACGGGTTACCGCCCGTCGCCGTGTGGCAGGCAGCGGTGA
This sequence comes from Solirubrobacteraceae bacterium, assembly GCA_035502815.1. Taxonomy (GTDB): domain Bacteria; phylum Actinomycetota; class Thermoleophilia; order Solirubrobacterales; family Solirubrobacteraceae; genus Palsa-465. Next base: position 39,060 of record DATJUA010000174.1, on the reverse strand, counting down.
ATGCTGGAGCGGGAGCCTGCTTCAGTCCACTGGTGAGGAGCTTGGCGACGGCCACCTCGCTAAGTGCCTCAGGCCTGACCACAGCGAGTGGTACGGCCGCATGAGCGAGATGTGCCGAGAGGTCGAACTCGGTTGTGTGCTCATCCGGCCGCGAGGTGATCAGGACCGTAACCGCCAAGCCATCGAGCCGCCGCGCCAGGTAGACCAGGAACTCGGCCGACGGGACGTCCACCAGGTGCGCATCGTCGAGAGTGATTAGCACCGGTGCCTGGCCGGCGAGGTTGATCGTCAGCCAATACAGGCCGTGGGCAAGTGAAAATGCCGTGTCCGACGCCGGTCGGCGAGCCGGGCGGGGACTCCTCTGACCGAGGACCGCCGCCGCCGGAGCCGCCGCACCCGACATGAGCTTGCGCCGCGCCGGGTCCGCGGTATCGCGTAACGCGGGCTCGAACAGCTGTCTCACCACACCGTAGGGGAAGTGACTCTCGAGCTCACCACCCCGAGCGCTCAACGTGGTCATCGAGCACTCACGCGCGCAGCCATGCGCCGCCCGGACCAACGCGGTCTTGCCGATGCCCGCAGTCCCCTCGATCAGCAGGACCCGCCCCTCCCTCGCAAGCGCTTTCGCGAGCGCCAGCCCGATTTCCTCGAGCTCATCGTGGCGCTCGAGTAAGTCGTCCGGAGTCGCGAACGTCGGCCCCCTCGACATCGGACGAACACTATCCCGCACGCTCGGAAAAATCAGGTCCCAGTCCTGACGCGAAATCCGTCCGTGTCGAAGATCATCGGGACGTTCCCCGTGCCCGTAGCTGACCGCATCACGCTCGAGTTCGACTCCGGCCAACCAATCCGGGGCCGGCTCCTCGATCAATCCGGAGCTGCGCATGCCTTTTACGGGTGGCTCGAGCTCTCGGCGCTGGTCGAGCACGCGTGGCGACGCGGGGCCGATCCCGCCATCGATGCCGCGGGCGATCTGAGCGGGGATGACCCGATTGGCTCCGCTCGCGGACGAAGCCAGGTGGCCAGTGGCGGTGATGGCTGAGCGCAGAGGTGGCGTGTCAGCCTTTCTCGTCTACGGCGACAGGCACGGCATCCAGCGCACGTTCGTGATTGATGCCGCGTCCGAGCGGGCGCGGATCGGCCGCGGCACGGGAGTGGAGCTGCGGCTGTCTTGGGATCGTGAGGTCTCGCGTGTGCACGCCGAGCTTTACCGTGTCGGCGACGCGTGGGTGCTGACCGACGATGGGCTGTCGGCGAACGGGACGTACGTGAACGGCGAGCGGGTCCGCGGTCGGCGTCGGCTCGCGAGCGGCGACCGGATTCGCGTTGGCCGGACACCGCTTGTTTTCCGGGCCCTGTCAGACGAAGGTTCCTCCACCTTCGTCCCGGCGCAAGCTCGGCCACCTGTCGAGCTCTCACGCATGCAACGCAAGGTCCTGGTCGCGCTCAGTCTCCCGTCCCGGACCGGCTCCACGCCCGGCGTGCCCGCCACCAATCAGCAGATCGCGGATGAGCTGAGCATCTCCGTGGACGCGGTGAAGACGCACCTCCGCGCGCTGTTCGGTAAGTTCGAAATCTCGGGCTTGGCGCAGAACCAGAAGCGCGCCCGCTTGGTGAAGCTCGCGATCGACCGCGGGAACCTGAGTGCGGAGGACCTGGTGAGCGAAGTCCAGCCCTAGGGTGGCTGTTCGCACCGGCCCCCGGCATCCAAGATGAGGGACATTCAATTCCGTCTGGGCCCGCCTCTCTGACGTGACCTAGCGGTTCGATGCAAAGGAGTTGCGAAATGTCACCTCGTAATCGCATCAGCGCAAACATCAGGACCAAGCTCGTCCTGATCGCCGTCACCACGGTTTGCCTTGGCGGAGCATTCGCGCCGGCGGCAATGGCAATCAACCCGCAGCCGCTCCCGCCCCGGGTGCTGCCGCCGACGGCGACCATCGCCACCCCTGGCGCGGTAACCGCGACCGGCGGCCTCGCGATCCTCGACTAATCCTCGGATGTCATGGCAGACGGGTTGGGCGGGGCGCCCGGCGTCCCGCCGTCGTCAGTCAAAAGTTCAGGTGCCGCGCCTGACGCCAAGCGTGCCGCCTTCGGCAAGGATCGCGACCCAAGAGGAACCGACGAAATGCTGATCCCTACCAGATTGCTCCGACCACCTCGACCAGCGGTCATGGTCGCAATATTAATCGGCGCCGGCGGTGGACTGCTGGTGCAGGCCGGCGGCGTCTCAGCCGAATCCGGCCCGAGCCTGCATGCATTCCCGGATCCCGTGATCTTCCCCAGGGAGGCGCTTCACCACATATCTGAGCCGGGCGACGGCGTCGAGATCGACAACTTCGGCACCGCGGGCGTATCCGTGCTCGGCGACCAGATCTCGGGAAGCACTCCCCAGGACTTCCAGATCGTCCCCCTGATCGTCGGCGGGGGAATCGGGACGTGCGCTCTCCAGGTGACGTATCTGGAGCCGGGCAGCGCCTGCGACATGTTCGTCGCATTCAGACCTGTGAGTGTCTGGAGCAAGCCCGAGAGCACGCTCGTCTTGACCCCATCAAACCTCCGGATCCCGCTGATCGGGGCGGTTCCGTGGGCGCTCAGGCTCACCTCCTATCCACAGAACTCAACCGGGACCCCGGTCATCGTCACGGCGACGGCCAACGACGGGTCGCCTGCTGGCCTTGTCGTCAACGTGTTCGTGAACGGGACGTTCAAAACGGCGTGCCAAAGCACCTGCCAGGTGTCGCTGCCGGCGACCAGCCCTGCCGGGAACACCTACCACGTCGCGGCAGACGTCGGCCCGGCTGGAGCCAGGCCCGGCGGTAAGGGGACCGCGATCACGCGGCGCAGGACCGTCGTCGCCCGGGTCACGCGCCCCAACTGCACATCCGCGAGCTGTACGTAGGCCCCTGCTGACGGTGAGACCGAACGAGGTGTTGACCATGCGACTGCGTCGTCGAAGTTTCGCCCGCCAACTCCCCGCGCTGGTGGCCGCGCTCGGGCTCCTGGCGGTGCTTGCCGGTCCCGCCGCCGCGGCCAATCAGTTCACGCTGGATCGTCGTGCGGACTCGATCGGCCCCGTGGTCGTCGACCAGAGTGCCAATGGATACGTCGCCTGGCTGCACAAGGTTGGAGCCGGCGATGTCGACATGTTCTGCAAGCTGCCTCCGGGGGCCGGCAAGTGCGCCCACCCGATCACCCTGCCGGCGAGCCTGTACAACGGCAGCCCCACCGACACGCCGTTCACGATCCTCGGTCCGTCCGATGAGGTGTTCGTGGTCGCCCCGAGCTACGACTCGAGCCAGTTCGTCATCTGGGAGTCGACCGACGGGGGGGCGAGCTTCGGCCCGGCATACATCGGCCCCTCGAACGCGGCCCTGAGCGACGGCCTCGACTACACCGACACCTGCAACGTGGCAACCGGCCTCGATGACGTGCTGCCGGTTAACGCGTTCGGCGGCGAGTACGACCGAAGCCAGGGAACCTCGACGCTCAGTCCGAACGGGATCGAGTTCGAGATGAGCTCCGCCGATCCGTTCGCGACCTGGAGCTTCGACTTCTACGGCGAGCCCTGCTCCGTCTCGAGTTCGACGACGGTCACGCCGGGGCGGATCCCGGCGCAGTGGTTCGGGTTCGACGACGGCGGCCTGCCCGATGCCGGGATCGCCACCGATCAGACGACGCTTGGCTGGGCGCGCGGGGGCACATCGGGGTGTCCGCTGGACACCCCGGGTGACGAGGTCGAGGCCTATTCGGTCGGAACCTCGAGCAGGGTTCAGTTCTTCCGTTGGAGCGCGCCCACCGGTCCCTGCACGATGAGCGGGGACTTCGGTGCGAACGACTCCGCCAACTGGGACGGGCCGAGCACGATCGCGGGCGCCCAGTCACCCCGTCTCGCGAGCGGCGCGGCCGGGCTGTTCCTGCTTTCGGGCGACGCACCGTCGGCTCGCAACGGCTCTCCGACCGCGGTGGATATCCGTCGCTACGGTCTCGCCGGCCACACCTTCGGCGCCCCGACGCGGCTCGCGCACGTCTCGAACCCCAGCGGGCTCGACCCCGACTCCGGCGGGCTCGGCGAGAACTACACGACGGGCGAACTCGCCGCCGTGTGGCCCGACGTCGCCGGGGACAGCCATCTCCTCAGCCTGTTCATCTCGACCGACGGCGGCGCTCACTTCTCCAGCGGGCTCGACGTGGCCCGGATCGGCTTCGGCTACGCCGGGTTGGACGACGCACGCGTCGCCGTGGCCGCGAACGGCAACGGGTTCGTAACCTGGCTCGACGCCAGCGGCCTGCACGTGGCCGACCTCGCGCCGACCGGCGCTGCCTATGAGCACCTGACGGTCCAGCCGCTGGGCGTGCTCGAGCTGCCGGTCACGTGTGAGGCTCCGACCGGCATCTGCCACGCCACCGCGCGAGTGACACGGAAGGGAGTCACGCTTGCGAGCGGGCAGCGCTCCGTTCATTCAGGCCAGACGAAGACCCTGCGGTTGCCGCTCAGCGCAGCCGGGCAATCTTTGCTCCCGGGCGGGGGCCGAAGCGTGAACGCGACACTCGAGCTCGCGATCACCCGCCCGGGAGTCAAGGCAACGCGGCTCGTCGTGCCGACCAAGGTCGCTGACTGACACGACACACCGGGCGAGGCGCCACCAGACGACCAGCGGGAGTTCGGTGGTCGGCCTTCTACGACGCACGCTGTGCCACGGGATTGGAGAAGCGCTCGTCCGGCTTCGCTCGTAGGAAGCTACTTTCGGTCCGCTCCGACCGGGGAGGACGCCGTTTGCCGCTGGGCAGTCACCTAACGGCTCGACTCGGCGTTGGACGGTTCGTTAGACCGTTTGTCAGTGAACCAGCGGTTGAGAGTTTCGCTGCGGCGGTCTCGTTTTCAGTTGTGGGCGGGAGGCGCGTGGCCGATCGGGGTCGCCCGGCCTAAGCCGCGCTAGAGCTCGGCCCTCGTGTCAGGCCTAGACAACATCAAATCGGTCGAGAACCTTCACCGGCCGGCCATTGCGGCCTGGGCCTCAACGAGCTTCGCTCGGATCGTCTCGACCCCCTCCTTGAACTCAAGCACCGGACGCACGGCCCACGCACTCAGCCCGAACAACGGATAGGCGGCCATCATGTCGAGTACATCGCGGTGCGAATCGGCGTTGACGATGCTGAACCCGCCCCCCTCCAGAAACCCGTACACGCAGTCAAACGTGCCGTCATTCAGCTTACCCTCGACCCAGCTCATTGCCGCGTCGAACAGCTCAGGAGCCGGCGGCATCGGACCCGGTGTCGGGCTGACGTAATACTTCATGAAGTCCCCTCTAGGGTTCGCTGTATCGAACCCCAGTATCGCGGGCGATCGCGCCGCGATCAAGCGAACAAGCGATGCGTGAGTCGAGTGCGCGGTGCGATTCGCGTCACGCGAGGAGCCGCGGCTCGGCTCATCGCGACCGCTGCTTTGAGTAGAGGAAGCAGCGATCGCGAAGCTTCGCCTACCTCGCAACACGGCTTCTTCCGGGACACAAGCAGCGACGCCGGCATCGTCAACCGGCCACACTCGCGCGAGCACGAAGGCAGGTGTCGCTCCGCTCTTCACGAGCGACGTGGTATTCGCCAGAAGCGCGCAGGTGCGATCCGGGGCGGACGTCTTCAACTGGGGCTCGAGACGCTAGCTAGGTGTCGAACAGCTGCAAGCGCCAAAGCGGTCACGACGCCGCCAAGACCGCCGCTGCTGCGATAGGCGTCGAGGAGCAGGCCGACCGCGGCTCCCCGTCCCGTCTGCCGGGATGCTCTGGCGCTGCGGCAGCCGTCCGGCCCACAGCAGCGCGGCAGCCGATCTGCTGCTGCTCACCGGAGGCGTCAGGGCCAACACCGGGGCGCTCTCCTCGGACCGGCAGCCGCACGCCGGGCGTCAGGCGGGCACCGCCTTCACCCACCGTCATCGCCGCGGCGTAGCGGGACCCTGAAGCTGCGGCTGCCGGAGGTACGCATCTCGGCGTTCCCGACCGGGCCGCACCACAGTCCGCTCCGGGTCCACCTCTCTTAATTAAGTTAAGTCCCGTGACCGCGAACCACGTCCTGTTATCAAACCCAGACAGGAGCGGGGTTAGAATCGACCCATCGCCGCGCCATCCGGGGTGGCGCAGGGCATGCTGGAGCGGGAGCTGGAGATAGCTCACATTCAGCGCGCGGTGGACCCTCCTCGCATGGGGCGGGCCGCCTGGTGCTGATCGAGGGCCCAGCGGGAATCGGCAAGGCAAGCGTCGTTTCCGTCGGATGTGAGCTCGCGCGGAAGAACGGGATGAACGTGCGGCCGCACGCCGTGCCGAGCTCGAGCTGACGTTCGAGTTCGGTGTCGTGCGCCAACTGTTTGACCAGCTTGTCGCCGGGGCGAGCTACGACCAGCGACGCGCGTGGTTCTCGGGCGCGGCTGACCGCGCGCGAGCGGTGACCGACCCGGATGAACTGGCCACGGTGACACTCCTTGGCGATTCTCGCTGGAGTAGCCTCGTCCGGGCGGAAGCGCCGCGGCGCTCCCGCGGAATCAGGGTCCGTCAGAGCTCCAGACCGGTGCTGGCGTGCATCACTGGTGCTCTCCGGCCGTGCACCGCGTCGATGATCTCCTCCGTGGAGATGCCCTCCAGGGAGGTGCCGGTGGTCGAGAGGTACGCGTGTCAGATGTGCGGGTGATATTCGGCGCGCTTGACGGTCTCGTCGTGTGGTTCGGCGCCCGGGCTTTGGAGCCCGAAGCCAGTCGGGAGACTCGATTTACCCACGCCTGCACGGCTGTACTGAGGTCCGTGGCCCTTGTGCTCAGGGGTTGGTCGTCCGGGATATAGGGGTCGAGATCGGGGATGACCCCGATGCGGGTTCGTCGTTGCCGAGCGAGGATGGGTGCGATCTCTGCGCTTCCCGCTAGTTGAAAGGTGACGTGATGCTGGGCATGCTGTGTTATCGGCTGGCTGTGGTCTATTGCCGGGCTGTTCTCGCCGGGGGTTATCGCTGGCGCGTCGTTTGCTCGGCGATCGTCGCGTTCGCCGCGCTAATGGCGACCAGCCCGGCGGCTCTCGCGAGCCCACCGGCCTGTAGTGGGGGTACACAAATCAGCGGCGCGACCGCGGTCCTCACCTGCTCCTACACCGGAGGTTTGCAGGAGTACACGGTTCCGAGCGGCGTCAGTTCGGTCACGCTAGATGTCAGGGGAGCGCAGGGCGGCAACTCCGTCCTGGGAGACGGGGGGGATGGTGGCGAGGAGTCGGGGGCACTCTCGGTCAGCCCGGGTGAGGCGCTGACAATCCTGGTGGGCGGCCAGGGTGCTGGTGGAGGTCTCTTCGCGGCCGGCTCGGGTGGTTATGGTGGGGGCGGCTCCGGGGGTTACGGCGGTACGTACGGGGGCTCGGGCGGCGGCGGCGGGTCGTTCGTGTTCGACGGCTCGGACAATCTTGTGCTTGCCGCCGGCGGCGGTGGGGGTTCCGGGAACGAATCGTGCGATTACAACTCCAACACGGGCGGCGGCGGCGGGGACGACGGCGCCACGGCAGGCTGCCCCGGCGGTGGTTGGGGGGCTTCTCCGGGAGGGCCCGGCGCCGGGGGCTCGGGCGGCGGAGACTCCGGCGTGGGGGGCTCCGGCGGCGGCCCGGCCTTCTGGAATTCGAACACGGGAGATCCGTCTCCCGGTACGGGCGGCGGCGGCGCCGGCGGCACCTACGGCGGCGGCGGAGGCGGGGGTGGCTACTTCGGGGGCGGCGGCGGCGACGAAGAGGGGGGTGGCGGCGCCTCTGGGTTCGCCTCCGGGCAGCTTGGCAACCCCGGGCAGAACGGCGGCGACCAGTCGGGCAACGGGGTCATCACGATCAGCTACGCCACCAAGCTGACGCCGTCGATTTCTACGACCCAGGATCCGCAATCGGCACCGGTCGGCTCTGCGATTGGCGACGTGGCGACGATTTCGGGTGGCTATGACCCGTCGGGGACGGTGACGTTCAACCTTTACAACAATCCGAGCGCGATTGGGACGCCCTTGTTCACCGATACCGAGTCGCTCTCGGACGGGAGCGCGACCTCGGCCGCGTATGTCCCGACCGTGACCGGCGGTGACTATTGGGTGGCGACCTACAACGGCGACGCCAACAACAACGCGGTCTCCACCGGGACCGGATCAGGGCCGGTAGTGATCGAGAAGGCATCGCCGTCGATCTCGACCTCGCCAAAGCCGACCTCGGCGTCGGTGGGCTCCTCGATCGCCGATGTGGCGACGGTCTCAGGTGGCTATGACCCGTCGGGGGCGGTGACGTTCAAGCTTTACACCAATTCGACCGCGACGGGAGCGTCGGGGACGCCATTGTTCACCGATACGGAGCCGTTGTCGAACGGGAGCGCGACCTCGACAGCGTATACCTCGACCATGGCGGGCAGCGACTATTGGGTGGTGACCTACGACGGGGACGCCGACAACAACTCGGCCTTGTCGGCGGCAGTGGTACTGATCGGGAAGGCGTCGCCGTCGATCTCGGTCCATGCGCCGTCTTCTGGTGCTGCCGGTGATGCGATCCCCGCATCGGTTATCTCGGCGAGCTTGTCCTCGGGGTTCTCGCCGAGCGGAACGATCACCTTTACCGTAGTTGGACCTCAGTCCGTGGCACCGACTTCCTGCGGCTCGGGCGGGACGACACTCGGAACCGCGAGCGTACCTGGCAGCGGAACCTATCACCCGGCCGTAGGGTTTACTCCGGCAAGCCCCGGCGACTACTGGTGGTATGCCAACTACGGCGGGGACAACAACAACGACGTCGCGGACTCTGGGTGTGGTGGGGCGATGTCCGAGATGGTTGTGGCCGCCAACACGCTTGTCGCCCCAGCGCCGCCGGCGCCCTCCGCGCTGCCGGTGCTCTCCGCGCTGCACGTCTCGCCGAGCAAGTTCGTGCTCGCCGGCCGGCTGGTCAAGGGCCGCTGCGTTCCCGCGACCCGCGCCAACCGGAACCGTGGCGGTTGCACCCGCCCAGTCAGCCTGCACATCACCTACCGGCTGAACGTCCCGGCCCACGTCGCGATCACGATCGCCAGGAAACTGCCCGGAAGTCTCGTCGACGGCCGCTGCGTCGCGGAGACGCACAAGGACCTTCGCCCCTGCTCCCGGCTGGTCTCACTGCGCGGAGCCCTCGCGACCAACGGCGAGCAGGGGGCCAACAGCTTCACCTTCAACGGCATCATTGGCCAAACCCTGCAACCCGACACCTACGAGCTCTCAGCTACGGCGAGCATCAGCGGCCACACAGACGCCCCACAGACGATCACATTCACACTGACCGCTTAGATAACACCCCGAACACCAATACGAGAGAAGCACGCAGGCTTCCACTCCCACCTGCGCCATTGAGTGCGGTGCTGATCCATCGCCCGCTCCCCGCACAAGCCAAGATAGGGATTGTATACAGCGGTTTGCCTACCAAAGGACCCGCGTCGCCACGCACCTCCCATTCGCGCCGGAACCGGGTTCAGCGACTAAGGCTGGGCTGTGAGCTAAGCCTATGAGCACGAATCGGTGTGCCGTCAGCACGATGAGCGTACCGTTGGCTAGGCTGGAGGCCCGAGGATCTCATCGCCGGCCTCGACGGCGGCGTCCACGAATCTATCGAGGTCAAAGGCGCATTCGCGGCGTGGTCCAACGGGACGGGCTACGTCACGAGCATCTTCGCCGACGACATGACGTGGGAAATCGTCGGGCACTTGGCGGCGTCGCGCTAGTACGCCAACAAACAGGAGTTCATCGACGAGGTCCCCGCACCGTTAGGTGCACGCTTCAGCACCGAGCAGCCCTTCCGGCCCGTAACTATCCGCGGCGAGTATGCCGACGACACGAGCAGCACCGTCATCGTCCTCTGGGACGGTTCAGGAATAACGAGGGTCGGGACGAGGTACGAAAACACCTATGCCTGGTTTATGACCGTCCGCGAAGGAGCGATCGTGGACGGCACGGCGTTTTACGACAGCATCTCCTTCAACGAGCTCTGGGAGAAGGTGTCGCCCGCTACACAATGACAGCCACGACCGAGGGCGGCTGAATCACCGCAGCACACCAGAGGGGCGCCATCATAGAAAGTCATTTCCCGTCAGGACGTATACGAACGGAAAAAAGGGAACGATTGCCGCAACGGCCCAGGTCAGCTTTGCGATCAGTCCCATATCGCTGCGTACCACCAGGTTTACCCAGATAAAAATCACGGCGATCGGATGCAAGATGCACAGCAGAAGCTCCAATACCTTCTTCACGGTGACCTCCTATTTCCCGCCAAGCCGTCATCGACGAGGACGAGCAAGCACGGCGTGACACAAATGATGACTCCGGTGAGCTGCTCGCACGGTTCCCGTCGAAGAGTCCGAGTGCTCAAATTCGGGAGAGGCGTGCCGTCAAGTCGGATGGGACCGGCCTCGCGATCCCGGCCGAGCCGCAGTCAGTTGCCGTCCAAGCCGCGGTCAGTTGTACGCCGCCACCGCGGCCTCACACACCTCGTGGTCCTGATCTGGTGTTCCCCCGCTGATCCCGACAGCGCCGACGACCGTTTTATGATCGGTCAGCGGGATTCCGCCGGCGAAGATGATCACACTCTGGTTGGACCCTTCGATCCCAAACAGCGGCTCCCCGGGCTGAGCCATCTGAGCCAGCTCGCGAGTGGGCATGTCGAACGCACGAGCCGTGTAGGCCTTGCTCTGGGCGATGTCGATCGATCCGAGCCACGCTCCATCCATCCGGGAGAACGCGGTGAGATTGTTCCCCGCGTCGACCACTGCGATGTTCATCGGGACTCCGATGCCGTCCGCCTTCGCCCGCGCTGCCTTGATGATGGCCTGAGCCTGATCCAGCGTCACGCTTGTGTTTTGTGTTGCCACGTCGCTTTCCCTCTCAGTCTGTCGTGCAATCTCAAGGACGACCGACGGCTGCGGCCGCCCTCACCCGAGGTACCCCGGATCCACCACCGTAACCAGCGTTCCTGGTCCCATCCCTCGGTCGCTGGGCAAGACGTCATTTCGACAACGACCCGACGACCTCTTTCGCGATCGGGATTGTGCGGTCGTACGCCGGCCTCGACGACTGAGTTATCCGTCGGCCTGCGGTCGCCGCGCTCTGTGGTCGTGTCGCGATTTCCTCGGGTCAGCCCTGTGGCGCGGGCCGCGTCTCGTCGAGTATGAAGCCGTAGAGGGCGTGGTCGCCCGCGATGGCAAGCCGCTGGCTGAGTCGCCCACCCTCGGCGTGAGGCAGGCCCAGCAGCGCGGCGGTCGCCTCGAACCCCGTCCAAATCGCCAGGCCGTAGAAGGGCCCGGTCCATGACCGCTTGCGCCAGGCCTTAGGGAGCGCTCCATAGCCGGCACCGGCCGCCGCGCCGACAGCCCAGTGGGCAAGTTCGACTGCCGCGCGCCGGCGTCCGCGGAACTCTCCTCCCGCGAGTTGCTGCGGGGGCGGCTGGTCGACCAGGCCAAGCGAGACCGTGAGGACCCGCATTCCTGTCATCGCCATGGACGCAATCGCGCCCCGCATGGCCGCATGTGCCGCCTCGCTGCTCCTGCGTTCCCGGCTGTTGTTCACCACCATCTGCTACCCCGGAATGTCCCCTCGACACAACCCATGCCGCGCGCCCGAACGTGACGGAGGTGTGTCGGGGTCGACCGCGCCACGAATCGCCGCTGGCAGGGTGCCCGTCTTCAACGACTTCACCGCCGGAGACCAGGCCCTCGCGGAAGAGCACAGCGCCCTCGCTCCGGATCGGTTCGGCGATGGACCTGAATCCGTTACCGCGGGGCCCACAATCGAAGCGGCGGGTCGTTTCCGTCGGTCCTCTCATGGTGCCCGCTTTGGGACACCCGCCGGCTGGGGACGCCGTCCGCGGGTTAGCGAGCAGCGACAGGGGGTCGCCCCTCAGCAGAGAGTGAGTGTGCGGCGGGTGACCCGGCCGGCGCGGTCCGCGCGCGTGCGTAGAGTGAGGGTGTATTTGCCGCGCGGCAGCTCGTGGTCGCTCGTCACGGTCAGTGTCAGGCGTGGGGAACCGAACGTTTCTATGCCGGAGGCGTAAACGACGCCGTGGCGGGAAAGGGACACGCGTGGGAGGGAGGTGGTGGTGAAAGTGACGGATCCGCTGATCGTCTTTGTGGTGCAGATCTGCGTGGTGATGGTGACCCGTTTACGGTGGCCCCCGATGGTCTTGAACACGACCTTCTTGACCTGTGCGCAGCTCAAGAGCTCGATCACGCCGTTCCCGCCGGCCAAACCCTGCGCGCCGGTGGCGCCCTGTGCCCCGGGGAGCCCGGCCGAGCCCGTCGTCCCCGCCGGCCCGGACGGCCCTTGCGGCTCTGACCCGGCCTGGCCGGAGAGCGATATCGGCGCGGGCTGTGTCGGGGCATTCGTCAGCAGTGTGAGCGTCGCGGAGCTGGGCCCCTGGCTCTCAGGGTCAAAACGAACGCCGATCGCGCAGCTCGAGCCCGGGTTGACGGGCGACTGGCAGGCATCCTCGAGCAGGTACGCGCCCGGGTTCGCGCCAGCGAGTGTGGTGTCAGTGACGACCAAGGGTGCGGATCCGTTGTTGGTGACCGTGACGTCCTGTTCGGGGCTCGGGATCCCCAGCGGCTGGGTGCCCGTGAAGCTGATCGCCTGCGTACTCAGGTCCGCCGTGGGCGCGGCATAGGTCAGCTGCACCTCCGCCGCATTTGGGGTCACGGACGGGCCCGTCACGCTCGAGGCGCTCTCGCCCGTGTAGCTCGACCCGCCGCCGCCACCCCCGCCAGAGTTGTTGAGGCAGCTGCCGCCGCCGCCCCCGCCTCCGTAGTAGCCACCGCCGGCTCCACCGCCGCCGACGCCGCCATTGGTGTTGTTGAAGCCGCTGCCGCCGGCGCCGCCGGCCGCGAACGAGCCCGCCTGCCCCGCCGAAGCGTTGCCGCAGGTGTCTCCAACCCCGCCGGCGCCGCCGCCCGTCGCCGTGCCCGCGCCACCGGCACCCGCCGACCCCGAGCTCGGTGGACCGCCCGGCATGCCGGCGTTCCCGCCGTCGCCGCCGTCCACGCCGCCCGCGCCGCCACCCCCGCCGGCGACCACGAGTTCGCTTGAGCCGGGGAAGAACATGCCAAACCACGAAGCGCCGCCACCGCCTGCCCCGGGGCCCGCCCCGGCGATCGACACCTGGGCGCTGCCTCCAGAACCTCCGCCGCCCACGCCGCCGGCTCCGCCGGAGCCTTGGCCACACGCACCCGCGCCACCTTCGCCGCCAACGCCAACCTGTAGCTGCTGGCCCGCCGAGACCGCTAGCGTCGCGCTCACCGTGGCTCCCATGCCGCCAACTCCCGGGCAGGTGTAGATGTCGCTTCCACCAGCGGCGCCGGTGGCCTGAACCTGAATGCTTGTGATGCCGACTGGAACCGTGAAGAAGTAAATCCCCGGGGTTGTAAAGGAAGCGGTCGTGGTGGTATTGGCCCAGGCATTGTCCGTTCCCCACAATCCGACGCCTGCGGCCAAAGCGAGCGCGAGCGCCAGCGTCCGTATCACCGTCCAGCCGTCCGATAGCGGCCGCCACCGATGCGAGCACCAGGGGGCGATCCAATAAGCACTCTCACCGGCCATTTGCTGTTGGCTGCCTGTCACTTGACCGTGATCCAATCGCGCTCGGTCGTGATGCGGCCGTGTCGGTGGACGCGCAGGTTCAGCAGGTAGCGCCCGCGCGTGAGAGGCCGTTGCGGTCTAAGCAGGACGTTGGTGCCCCAGTCGCCGGCAGCGAGACGCTCGCCGGTGGCGTACACGACACCCCGCCGGGTGATAGATGCGGTGACCGGGGAGCCGGTGGTCGTGAACGTGACGGTCCCGGAGATCAGGGAGCCGGTGCATTTCTGCACGGTCTTCTTGACCTCGTGCTTGCCCTCCTTCACGAGCTCAGACACGGCCTTGCAGGTCACGAGCTCGACTTTGCCGGCAGGCCCTTGGGGACCCGTGGCCCCCGGCGGCCCCGTCGCGCCCGTCGCGCCGGTCGCGCCGGTCGCGCCGGCGGGTCCGGCCGGTCCCTGTGGCAGGCTGCCGCCGGTGCCGGAGAGAATCACGGCCGGGGGCGCGGTGGGTGCGTTTGTCAGCAGGGTCAGGGTCGCCGAGCTCGCGGCCTGGGTCTGAGGAGCGAAGCGCACCCCGATCGTGCAGCTATCGGTCGGCGAGACGGCCAGCTGGCACTGGTTGTCGATCAGGTAGTCCCCGGGGTTCGCACCGCCCAGGACGACGTCCGAGACGACCAGTGGTGCCGAGCCGTTGTTGGTGATTGTCAGATCCTGCTCGGGGCTCGCGATGCCTTGGGGCTCGACTGCCGGGAACGCGATCGTGGTCGTGCTCTCGGTCGCGGTCGGGGCGTCGTAGGTGAGGGCCACGCTGGGAGAGCTCGTCGTCGTGGTTGGTCCGGTCGGGTTGGTCGCAAACGGGGTGATGAAGCTTGATCCGCCGCCTCCTCCACCGCCGCCGATCCCGCCGCCGCCCCCGCCCCCGCCGCCGTAGTAGCCGCCGCCGCCCCCGCCGCCGCCGTCGTCGTCCAGGTTCCCCGCGCCACCCGCGCCGCCTATGCCAAACGTGCCCGAGGTGCCAGACTCGCCGCCCCCGGCACCTGCTCCGCCCGATCCTCCGCTGCTCGTGCCGCCGGCACCACCTCCACCGCCGGCGGCGGAGCCGCCCGCGGACCCGGCGCTGCCGCCGCTCCCGCCGGCCTCACCCGATCCGCCGCCGCCACCGGCAACGATCAACAGCGAGTCAAACCCCGGCGCGGGGATGCCAGCGCTCACGAGTGACGCGCCGCCTCCGCCGCCGGTCGCGGACGCGCCGCCCGGGGCGCCACCCCCGAAGCCGCCCGCGCCGCCGTTACCGCACGCGCCGCTGGCTCCCACCTCGACGAACAGCACCTCGGCAGCTGAGACCGGGACCGTGCCCCCGGCCGATCCGCCCTGGCCGCCCGACCCGCCGGGACATGCGCCCCCGGCGCCGCCGATCGCCGTGATCGTGATGCTGGTCACGCCGACCGGCACGGTGAACGAATAGTCGCCCGCGGCGGTATAGGACGTCGTCGCAGTCACCTGTGCGAGCGCCGGGTCGGCGCTGATCGACACGAACGCCACCGCGACAGCAGCCGCCAGTATCCAACGCCCCAGCGGTCCAGAAACCATCTAAGCCTCCTGTTCGTGTTTCAAAAACTCGTGACGACGACCGTCGACCCAAACGGGGCAGGCAGAGCACCGACCCCAGCCGTCGATTTCGCGCGAGGTCTGCCGCGCGCAGCCTCGAGCGCACTGTTCATGCCGGGCCAGGGCCAGCGACTCGACTCCGAGGTATTCGCTCAGCCAGTGACCGAATTGGACGACGAACGCCGCCTCGGCACCGGCTCTTGTGTGCCAGTCACCCACGGTGTAGGTCGCGGCGCCCCTGGACGACTGCGATACCCGTGTAATCGTCGCGCCACCTGAAAGCCCTGATCCGAGCCCCTCGAGATTGGGGGCCCGAGCATCGACATCCCCAACGATCCAGGTCGAGCTGTCGTTTAGAAGCCGCTCGAGCCACTCGCGCTCGACGAGTAGTTGCTTCGTGGACTCGTCCATTCTTGTGCCCCGATTTGATCGCTTTGGGACCGGGTGGTGATGCCGCGCTGACTCTGGTTGATGCGGCTCGCTTTCGCATCAGGGATGACCCCGATTTACTCCCTGATATGTCCTCCGCCCGGCAGTGCCTGCCGAATAGGCGGGGCCTGGGCGTGGACCAGATGTTTGCGTTCCGCCTCACCGTTAGCGACGCGAAGAATGGAATATCCGGGCTTGCCGGAGCGTCTCATGAACCTGACGGGCAAGGTTCATCACAGCAAAGGAGCCCAGCATGATCAACAGCACCGGTTCAGAGGGCGTCTCCCGTGCCAGCGGGTCGGAACCTGGACGCGGCGCGTCGCGTCGTGAGCTGCTGCTTGCCGGCGGCGCCAGCGCGCTTGCCGCGGCGCTCGTGGGCGCGCCCGCCGCGAGCGCGCGGATCGGACGCTCGCACGGTGGCACCCAAGAGGTGCTTAACGTCGCGTCCCAGATCGAGGTCCTGACCACGGTCGTCACGACCACGGCACTCCAGAAGCTCGGGAGCCAGCTGCCGCAGGCGGCGATCGACACGGTCGGCGCGGCTTCCCGCGAGGAGCTCGATCACTACGAAGTGCTTACCCGGCAGTTCGGCGGCCGCGCGGCCACTCATCAGATCTGGGTGCCCGATGCAGTGTTTGCCAGCCCGACCGCGCTGTTCACCACGCTGGTGGTCGGCGAGCAGATCTGCATCGACCTGTACCTGGTGGCCACGACGATCTGGGCCCAGAGCAGGTCGCCCTACCTGGCCCGGGTCGGCGCCGAGCTGGTCGGGAACGAGGGGGTTCACCGGGCCCTAGCCCGCCAGGCGCTGGGGCTGCAACCGAACGACCGCGCATTCATGAAGTACAACCAGGTCGACCAGGCCGACGGACCGGGTAACGGAACCGTCGGCTTCACCGACCCGCAGGGCGCGATCACGAGCTTCGAGGCCGCGGGCGTCGGCTTCGGGACGATGGGGGCGACTCCAGGCGCCTTCTATGACTTCGACACGGTTCGTCAGAGCACGCCGAACCCCTCGTTCGTGAACACGCTCGAGCCCCACTGATCGCCCGCTGGGCCGGAGCGCCGGAGCCGCATCAGGGGCAAGATCGGGGGCATCCCTGATGCGGCATCGGGGGGTCGCCGGGATGATCATCGCCAGCTGACGAAGTCCCGGCTGGTACCGACTGATGCTCCAGGCCATAGACCAACCTGACGTTCTCTCCGCCGTCGCCCGCGCCCCAGACGGACCGGAAGCGGTCGGGCACGACCGCGGACGTCGGCTCGACCCCGAAGCCATCGGTTCGCACGTCAACCGCCTGTATCGCGCCGCGTACGGGCTATGCGGCTCGCGCGAGGAGGCCGAGGATCTCGTCCAGGACACCTACGAGCGGGTGCTCCGCCACCCCCGGTTCATCCGGCGAGAAGGCGATCTGCCCTACCTGCTCCGCGTCCTGCGCAACACGTGGATCAGCAAGGGGCGCTCCCGGCGAGCGTCGCTGGTCGTCGCGGCCGGAGACGCGATCGAAGAGATCGAGGGTCCGATCGATCCGATCGAGCGGACCATGGTTGGCCACGACGTCTATCGGGCGCTGCAGGAACTGAGCGACCCGCTCCGCGAGGCCGTGGTGGCGGTCGACGTCATGGGGCTCTCCTACCGAGAGGCGGCGCGCGCACTCAGCACCAAGGAAGGCACGATCATGAGCCGCCTTCATCGCGGTCGCGGGCAATTAGCCGAGCGCCTCGACATCCATGGCTGAGCGAGATCGCCGACCGGGGCATTCCGCAGACTCCCGACCGGGGCATTCCGCAGCCCCCCGACCGCGGGGCATCTCGCGGAGCTCCGACGGCCATGCGTCTCACACCGGCTGCCCGTCTGGTTCCATCAGCCGCGCCTCCAGCTTGTGGCGTGAACGAATGTCGAGCTTGTCGTAGACGTGGCGAAGATGGGTCTCGACCGTCTTCTCGGTGATGAACAGTGTCTGGGCGATAGCGCGATTGGACTGGCCCTGAGCGGCGAGCTCGGCGACGCGCCGCTCGCTCGGAGTGAGCGAGGCGGCGCCCGCCAACCGAGCCGGCGCCACCCGGGCACCGGTGGCGGCGATCTCCTGGCGGGCACGCTCGGCGAGGCGCGTAGCCGCGCTGAGGACGGCGAGGTCATGCCCCTCACGAAGCGGCGCCCGGGCCGCCGAGCGCGCGCCGGCGCGGCGCAGGGTGGCGCCGAGATCGATGAGCGCTCGGGCGTGTTCGAGCCGCGAGGGGGAGTGCCCGAGAAGCTCGACGGAGCGCTCGAGAAGCTCGATGGACGGCGACGGCTGGACCAACGCCGCGGCGCGCAGTGCCATCCCAACCGCGCGTGGCGCGCCCATCGCCTGCGCCAGCGTGAGCTCCTCTTCGGCCAGGCGCTCCGCCGTGGCTCGATCACCGAGTTGGTGGGCGATGAGGGCGGCGTTGGACCGCCACGGGATGAACGAAGGAGCAGCGGTGCCTGGAACGCCGCCGTGCTCGCCGAGCTCGAGCAGCTGCGCGAGTGCCTCCTCGGGCCTTCCGAGCGCGAGCAGCAAGCGGGCACGGCTGTTCAGCAGGACGCCCACGTGACGCGCATCCACATCGAGATTCTCGTCCGTCTGGCTCAGCAGAGCCGTCAGCTCGCCCCGCTCGCGATCCTGCTCGACCGCGAGGTTGTTGATCGTGGCCATCGAGTACTGGAGCAGAAACCGCGTCGCATCCGAGACGACCAGGCTGAGCTCGAGCGCCTCGGTTGCTCCGGCATGCGCCTCGTGCAGGTCACCGCGCCGGTAGTCGATTTCGGCCCGCAGGCTGAGTCCGATGGCGAGGGCGGTCAGCGATCCGCGGCGTCGGGCGTGCTCGATCAGACCCGTGAACCAGGCGCGGGCCCGGTCGAGCTCGTCGCAGTAGATGAGGGCCGCGCCTCCGCCGACGAGTCCGGGCCTGGCCACGATTCGCTCGTCGACCGGTCCCAGCTGCGGGTCGGCGCGGTCGATGAGCTCGAGGATCTCGGCAGCGGGCCGGTTCTGAAGCACCCTTTCGTACGCGAGTACCACGAGCCGGAATCGCTCGAGTTCGGATGCGGGCGCAGCTCCGTCACCACGGAGCTCACGAACCCGCCCGGCGAGGAGCTCATGAGCGCGGCGACTGGCGAGCACGGTGCTGAGCAGCTCGATCTCGACGCGGTCGGCCAACTCGCGATTCGTGCCCGCCTCGACGTTGGACAGGATCTCGACGGCACGCGGGGCGCGGCCGGTGAACTTGAGCACCTGAGCCAACATGATCGCGACGCGTGCCCGTTCGTCTGCGTCAGACGTGGCGGCGAGTGCGGCCTCCAAGTGGGCCGGCGCGTCGCTCAAGCCGGCCAGTGCCGCGGCGTGCCCGAGCTGCACGAGCAGCGCGGAGTGCTCGGATTGGTCGTGATCCGCGCTCAGCGCGCGCTCGAGGTAGGCGACCGCATTGCGGGGCGCGCCGAGGGCCACCGCCGATCTCGCCGCGAGCCGCAGCTGTTCGAGCGCCCACGGCTCGTTCATCTGATCGGCGAGCAGGATTTGCGCTGCGACCTGCTCCGCCGGCGCGCCCGCCTGGTACAGGAGCCTGGCGGCCTGGGCGTGGCGACGCTCACGCTCGGCGGGGAGGAGGCTGTGGTAGATCGCAGTCCGGATGATCGGATGCGCGAAGGTCAGTCCGGAATCGTGAGCGAGCAGGTCGCTCGTGAGCATCGCGGTGGCGGCCTCATTCGCGTCGCGCTCGTCCACCGCCGAGAGTGCGGCGGCGGCGCCGATCCCAGCCCCGTCGCCAAGGATCGCAATCGCGCAGGCCAGGGCGGGCGCGGCCGGCGACAGGCGTCCCAGGCGCATGAGCACAGCGCCCGCGAGTCCTTGGGGCCCGATCGACGCGATGCGCGACATATTCGCCGCCATCGGCTCGATCCCGGCCTCGTCGAGCTCGCGCAGCAGCTCACGGAGCAGGAACGGGTTGCCCGCGGTGGCATCGTGGCACGCCTGCGCGAACTGCTGATCCACGCTGCGGCCGTCGGGCGCCGCCAGCATGCGCGCAACCCCGTTGGCGCTGAGCTCGCGTGGCTTGAGCACACGAGCGACCGGATTCCCGAGCAGCTCACTCAGGACACCGGTCGCACCCGTCTCGGGCGAGCGTGCGCTGGCCACAAGCAGGGTCGCCTGCTCATCGAGCCGGCGGGCCAGGAACCCGAGGAACGCGAGCGACGGTTCGTCCGCCCACTGCGCATCGTCGATGCACAGAGCCAGGGGACGCCTCCGTGCGAGGTTCGAGCACATCCAGTAGAGGCCGTGCAGCCGCGGATAGATCGTGTCTCCGTGGCCGTGCTCGTGCGTGAGGGCGTGAGCGTCGAACAGCGGAGCGGCCAGCTCGGCCGCCCCGGCAAACAGCTCGGTGCGCTCGCCCTCGTCTGCGGCCGCGACGAGCGAGTCGAACAGCTGGCGTACCACGCCGAAGGCGAAGCTCTGCTCGAGCTCCGATCCCCGGGCGACGCGAACCTTCATACCCGCGTGGCGGGCACGCTCGTGCACCGCGCGCACGAGGCTGGTCTTGCCGATCCCGGCTGGCCCCTCGATTACGACCAAGCGACCCACGCCGTGGCCGGAATGATCGACCGCGCGCTGCAGGTCAGCTGTCTCAACCTCGCGCTCGAGGAGATTCTCGGCCCCCGGCAAGGCCATCACCATATTGTAGGGTCGGGTTCCGCGCGCGGGATCTGCGCAGGCGGTCGGGGCCGAAGACAGCATGGGTGAATACGCAAACGACGTGCTCGTGGAGCCTGACTGGCTCGAGCAGCACCTGGACGATCCCTCGATCAGGATCGTCGAGGTCGACGAGGACTCCACGCTCTACGCCGCCGGCCACATCCCGGGAGCCATCGGGTTCGACTGGCGCGAGGACCTGCAGGACGATCTGGCTCGGACGTTTCTCGACGCCAAGAGCTTCGGAGAGTTGTTCGGCAGGCGCGGAATCTCGGACGAACACCTGATCGTGTTGTACGGCGACCGCAACAACTGGTTCGCCGCGTATGCGTACTGGTACCTCAAGTACTACGGGCACGACGGCGTCAAGCTGCTCAACGGTCCGCGCGAACGGTGGATCGCCGAGGGGCGGCCAATGACTTCAGAGTTGCCCGACCACGCGCCCTCGACCTTCTCGGCGACCGCGGGCGACGCGGGGATCCGGGCCAAGCGCGACGAGGTGCTGCTCGCTCTGGACACGCCGTCAGTCCTGGTCGACGTCCGCACGCCCCAGGAATACGCCGGCGACGTGGCCGCTGCGCCCGGTTATGAACACGAGGCCGCGCAGCGCTCGGGTCATATCCCGGGTGCCAAATCGATCCCGTGGGTCCACGCCGTGAACGAGGACGGAACGTTCAAATCGGCCGATGAGCTTCGCGAGCTCTACGGGATCAAGGAAGTGACCGGCGGGTCCTCGATCATCTCCTACTGCCGAATCGGCGAGCGCGCGGCGCACACGTGGTTCGTCCTTCATGAACTGCTCGGCGAGCCCGACGTGCGCAACTACGACGGTTCATGGACGGAGTGGGGAAACCTCGTCGACGTGCCCGTCGAGAAAGGCTGGCCGGAGGACGTGTGAGCGCGTGAGAGCGACGCCAGCCGGCGAGTAACGACGGCGGGGCCGGCCCATAATCTGGGTCGGCCCCGCCGGAGCTGCTGCGGTCAATGAGCGCCCGGGTCTGCTACGCGGCGCGCGGGGACAGCGCTCGTCTTGCCCACGCCTGCCGAGCGGCCATCGCCGCCCCCAACTGCGCCTCCAAGCGCAGTTTCGCGGCGCGCTGGCAGGTAGGGCAAGTTCCTACATGGCGAGCGTGCCCGCACGGCGTGCGCGACGGGTGCGCGGTGGGGCAGTCGCCAAGTGGGGAAACAATCGGCATCAACATTCGAAATCTCCTCTGACCGGCTCCGCGCTCCGAGACTCTTTGCGGGAAGCGGTGCGCGTCATGGCGATGATCATCCCTCGCCGCCGCCAGGACGGCATCAGGGGCAACCCCGATCCCAACCCTGATCCTCACCGCCGAACCCTTAGCCGTCCTGAGTGCTGACCCGGTGCAGGACTCGATCGGTTTACGTTCGTCTGGCCAGGATTGCGATCTCGGTGGGTCGAATCTTCTGCCAGCGACTGACGGCGTGGTAGCGCCAGCGCGCTTCCAGCATCCGGCACAGCAGGCGATCGACCGACGTCAGAGCGCGAGAGTTGTAAGGCGCGGGTCCCAGCCGCCACAGTTTGAGGACCGGGGGGAAGATCGCGAAGGTGTCATGCTCGACCTCAAATCCGCCGGCTGTGAGTTTGTCGCGAAGATAGGACGGCGGAATGCCGCGCTCGTGAGTCGTCAGACCGGGCCGACGCGTTCCCCAGTTGCCTCCCATGCTCGTCGTGGGCTCACGCAGCAACAGGAGCCCACTGGAGCAGAGCACCCGTGCGAACTCGCCAAGCACGTGTGAGACGTTCGGAATGTGATGGAGGACGTTGAAGCAAGTCACTAGATCGACGGAATCATTCGCGACCGCTATGTTCCCGGTTGGGTCCGCACGGACCACCGCCGTCGGCATGACTAATGCCGGATCTCGTCCGTATCCGTCGCTCGACTCGACGATCGTGACTCGCTCGATCTGGCCGGCCAGGGGTGCAAGTTCGGTCCCGTATCCACTACCGAAACCGAGGGCGTGATGGAACCGCCAACTCGGCGAAATGTACCGGAACAGAGCCTGGCGATTGAGCTCGCGGTACCCGTAGCGGCCAGGCTCTTGTGAATCTCCGGACATCTCAAAGTAGGCCTCGGCCTCATCGCGGAACCACTGCTGCACCTGCTCCGGCGTGAAGTCGTCGCCGTAGAGCTGCTCGCCGCGCAAATGCGCCGAAGTGGGAACGGGCAAATCGGGCGCGGACACGGACCAAGCCTAACGGCGCTCGCTGCCACGATCGCGAAGCGGCCATCACGTCGGGCTGGAGATGCCGGCATCGAGCCACGCGCGCCAATCGCGAGATACAAATACGACGGGTTGTGCGATATCGGGATGTGAGATCAATACGACGCCAGCGCGGAACGCCGAGCGACGCTGAGCTGCTTCAGCGTGCGCGGCGTGATCCGTCGGCCTTTTCAGAGCTGTACACCCGGCACGTCGGCGACGTGCATGCATGGCTGTCCCGGCGAATCGCCTGGGCGGCCAGCGACCTGACCGCCGAGACGTTCGCGCGGGCTCTCTTGAGCATCGATCGGTTCCGGGACGACCACGACGGCCTGGCTCTGCCGTGGCTGCTCGGGATCGCCCGCAACGTTCTCGCGGACACCGTCCGGCGGGATCAGATCGAGACGCGTGCTCGCGAGCGACTCGGCCTGCCGCTCGACCTCGCCACCGAAGACGGCTTCACCGAGGTCGAGGAGCGCCTCTCCCCGCGTCTGGCCCTGGAGCGTCAGCTTGACGCTCTCCCGCCGGGCGAGCGTGAAGCGCTCGAGTTGCGAGTGATCGACGAGCTGCCCTATGAGGAACTCGCCGACCGTCTCGACATCCAACCCGCAGCCGCGCGTTTGCGGGTCTCCCGCGCTCTCAGGCGCCTCGCCCATATCGTTCCCCAGGAGGAAGCATGACCACCCCGATTCCCCCCAGCCTCGAACGCTTCGGCGCCGAGCTCAATCGCGCGGCGCACCGCGAACTGTCGACCAAATCGAAATCGGCGCGCACGCGCGTTCCGCGTCCTCGACTGATCGCGGGCGGCACGCTCGGCCTCGCCGGCATCGGCGCGGCGCTCGTGCTCGCCCTGAGCGCCGGAGGAGCGGCGGCCCCACCGGCGTTTGCCGTCACGCGGAGCAGCGACGGCTCAGTGCTGGTGAAGCTCAGCTACGCCAGCGATCAGAACCTACCCCAGGTGAACGCCAAGCTCGCCGCGATGGGGACCCACGAGCAGATCTCGATCCGGATGGGAACCGGGGCGGCATCGGTCAGTGGCCCGGTGACCTGCACCCGGACGCCGAGCGCGTCAGGCCCGGTCGTGAGAGTTCTCAACGGCTCCAACGGCACGGAGGTAATCTCCGCGGGCGAAAGCGCCGGCAACACCGCCGAGGGCACCTTCCACCTGGTCTCATGCGTCGTCACGGGTGACACCGGCTCGGGCAATTCGGGAAACACCGGCAACGGCTGATTCCGTGACGATCGCCGATGCCCGCGCGGCGCGGGCGTCGGCGACACCGTCGTTGGCGGTCCGGCGGGCGGGCGGGGCGGGCGGGCCTCCCAATCATGGCGGGGGCCGGACCGCTTCGCGCTGGCCGTGGCTGCTCGTCGCCGCCGCGGTCGCCTGGAACCTCGCGAGCCTGCGGGTGCTCACGCTCGCGGTGCCGTATCTCAACGACAGCTCGCTGCACGAGCAGATGGTGCGGTTCGCGACGGCACAGCTGCGCGCCGGACACCTGCCGCTCTCGAGCTGGTTCCCGTTCCTCGGGGAGGGGTCGCCTCAGTTCCTGCACTATCAGAGCCTCCCCGCGATCCTGACCGGCGCGGTCGGTGTGTTGACCGGGCCCGACGTCGCGTTTCGGTGGTCGCTGTACCTGCTGTTGTCACTGTGGCCGATCAGCGTCTACCTGTCGGCTCGGATGTTCGGGGCGGGCCGCCCCGGGGCGGCCGCGTCGGCCGCGATATCGCCGTTCCTGGTCAGCGTCACCGGGGTCGGGTACGAGCAGCACGCCTACGTATGGACCGGATACGGCGTCTGGACGCAGCTGTGGGCGCAGTGGACGCTGCCGCTGGCGTGGGGCTTGAGCTGGCGGGCGATCCGTGACGGCCGGGGCTACTTCAAGGCGGTGCTGCTGACCGCACTCACCGTCGCGCTGCACTTCGAGACCGGTTACCTCGCGCTGTCGGTGCTGCTCGTCTGGCCGCTGGTCGCCGGCAGACCGCTCGCCGCCCGGTTGCGGCGGGCCGCGATCGTGCTCGGCGGTTCGCTGCTCGCGTCGGCGTGGGTGATCCTCCCGCTGCTCGAGCAACGGAACTGGGCCGCCATCAACGAGGCATTTCAGGGCACGCCGCTGGTCAACGGCTACGGCGCGCGTCAGGTGCTCGACTGGCTGGTCTCCGGCGGGCTGCTCGACCACGGACGGCTGCCCGTAGTGACCGTGTTCGCGGCGGTCGGGCTCGGACTGGCCTGGCTTGCGTGGTCCTCGGACGTCGACGGCCGCGCGCTGCTGATCGCGCTCGGCGTGTGCCTGCTCCTCGCGTTCGGTCGCACGACATTCGGGTCGCTTGTCAACGTGATCCCGGGCAGCGGCGACCTCTTCTTCCGCCGCTTCATGATGGGCGTGCAACTCGCCGCGCTGCTGCTCGCCGGCCGAGGCGCGGCGTGGCTGGGTTCCCGCTGCCTACGGCTTGCCCAAAACCGGATCCGGCGCTGGCCGCCACGCCTGTCGCCCATCGTCGCGATCGTGGGCGCGATCGTCGTGCTCGCGCCCGCCTGGCTTCAGCTCGGCACCTACGACCGTCACGACGGCGCGGCGATCGCGGCCCAACGCCGCGCGGATGACACCGAAGGCGCCGAGCTCGATCGGCTCATCGCCGTGATCAACCGCGACGGCGGCGGGCGGACGTACGCCGGGATGCCGTCGAACTGGGGCCAGGGCTTCACCGTCGGCGCCGTGCCCGTGTTCAAGTACCTCGAGAGCCGCGATGTCGACGAGGTCGGCTACACGCTACGCACCGCGTCGCTGATGACCGACCCGGAGTACTACTTCGACGACCGCGACCCCTCCGACTACCGGCTATTCGGGATCCGCTACCTCATCCTTCCCGCCGGCGACAAACCAGCGGTCCCGGCCCGGCTGACGATGCGCGCCGGCCCCTACGCGCTATGGACGATCGCCGGGGCCGGCTACATCCAGACCGGCCGCATCATCGGCCAGGTACCAGCCAACCGAACGGACCTGGGTGCCCGCAGCATGCCGCTGCTTCGCTCCGGGTTGGCCGATGAGGGCGCATACCTCGGCGTCAGCTACGGGTCCGCCGATCCCGGCGCTAGCCGGCTACCTGCGGCGCCAAACCGGACCTCCGGCGGCGTGATCCTCGCGCAACACGCCGACCTCGACGCCGGCGAGGCCACGGCGACCGTGCAGATGGGCCGTCCCGGGATCGCCGTGCTCAGCGCCTCCTACGACCCAGGGTGGACGGCAACCGTGAACGGCCGACGGCGACCGACCCGGATGGTGGCACCGGCGCTCGTCGCGGTCGACGTGCCGGCGGGCCCAGACCACGTTGTGTTCCGCTTCGACGGCTACGGCGACTATCCGGAGCTGCTCGCGCTGAGCGGCCTCGTCCTCGCCACGGTCGCCCTCGTGCCGCTGTGCCTGGGGCGCGCGAGACGGCGTCTGACAGACTGAATTCCTCATGTCTGCCGCGTTCGGTGGCGAGGTTGCCGGCTACTACTCGAGGTACCGCCGCGGATACGACGCATCGGCGATCGGCTGGCTCTGCGACCGATTCGGGCTCGATCAACAAGCGACCGTGATCGACCTTGGTTGCGGCACCGGCCAGCTTGCGATCCCGATCGCGGCGTACGTTCGAGCTGTCCTGGGGATCGACCCCGAGCCGGAGATGCTCGCACGCGCGGCGATGCAGGCCGCGGGGAACGGACAGGCGAATATCGCCTGGGTGCTCGGCTCCGACGCGGAACTGGCCGCGGTCGGTGCGCTCCTCGGCGACCGGTCGGTCGCCACGATCGTCGTCGGCAACGCGATTCACCTGATGGATCACGTGTCACTGTTCAATTCCGCCAGGTCGCTGGTACGACCGGGCGGTGGTGTTGCCCTGCTCGCGAACGGCACTCCGCTCTGGCAGCAGGACACCGCCTCCTCGAAGGCTGTGCGCGCCGCGCTGGAACAGTGGTTTGACACGAAGCTCACGTCGATGTGCGGCACCGATCCGGCCTCCCGCGAGCTCTACGCGGACGCCCTGAGAGCCGCTGGATATACCGACGTGCAGGACACGGTGCTACGCGAATACGATGATCAGCTGGATCCGGAGTGGGTGATCGGGCATCTCTACTCCGCGATACCGCAGAACCAGCTGCCGGCGCCCGAGCGACGCGGCGAGTTCGAGCAGCGCATCCGCAGCGCGCTCGGCCCCGCCGGATTCACCGAGCACGTCAGGATTTCGGTCCTGACAGCTCGCGTCCCATGACGTGCGCACGGACAAGAGCGGAGGCGATCGGCGGCTACCAGCTGAGCAGGACCGACTGGCCGGTGTGGTAGTTGGTCATGAGCGTCCCGCGCGCCTCGCATTGGGCCGGGACGAAGCCGACGCTGCGGAGCGCGGCGATCTCGCGCTCGAGCTGCGCTGCCGAGACGTGGTTGCTGCGCGGGCTCCGGGGAGTTGCGCTCGCGTCGGTGATCGCCACGCCGGTGGTCACGGCGACGCACACGCCGAGCGCGGCGATGGCCTTCGCGGCGCGCCGGCGGATGCGGCGGCTGCTCGGGGTTGCGGCGGCGTCGGGGCGGATCGTGCACTCGCGGGTCTCGTGCTGGCGGGTGCAGATCGTCTGGGCGGAAAGCTGGGTGTACATGGCGTGTCTCCTCGGGTGGGGCGGGCCTGGCGGCGAGTTGTCCCGGCTGGTCTGTCGCTGTGGCGTCCGGGCTTGTGTCGAGTACTGTCGCGCCGCGGGACCGCCCCGCCCACGTCCGTTGACCCGCTGCTTCTGCGTCCTTTGACGCAGTCGCCAGAGAGCGAGGAGCCGCCGCCTACACGCCGCCGAGCGCGTGCCGTC
Source organism: Solirubrobacteraceae bacterium (assembly GCA_035502815.1). Classification (GTDB taxonomy): domain Bacteria; phylum Actinomycetota; class Thermoleophilia; order Solirubrobacterales; family Solirubrobacteraceae; genus Palsa-465. Next base: position 11,682 of record DATJUA010000174.1, on the reverse strand, counting down.
GCAACGCTTCGGCGTCGCGTATCAGCACGCTGCGCCGACCCGTGGCGATGCACCCGAGGGAGCGCAGTGAAGCCAGTGCCTTGACCGTGGCCTCGCGAGATGCCCCGCACCAGCTCGCGAGTTGCTCCTGGGAGAGGGGAAGCTCCACCTCGAGCCCCTCGGCCGTCGGCTCGCCGAAGCGCTCGCCGAGTTCCTGCAGCCGCCACGCCACGCGCCCAAGCGTGTCGAGCGCCGCGAACTCCAACCGCTTACGGTCGGCGTCACGCAGGCGCGCGGCGAGGATCCGGAGCAGCTCCATCGCCGCGGCGGCATCCGCGAGCGCGCGCGTGAGCGCCGATCCCGGCGCGACTGTCGCCTCCACGTCGCCGATGGCGAGCGCGGTCGCCGACCGAGGGGCACCGTCGAGGGCCGAGAGGTCACCGATCACGTCGCCCGGCCCACGCACCCCGAGCACTATCTCGCGTCCACCCGGGGCGATGCTCGAGATCATGACCCAGCCATGCTCGATGACGAACACGCGCTCGGCTAGGTCGCCCTCGGTGAACAGCGCCTGGCCCCGACGGAAGTGGATGCGCCGGCCCTCCCCGCGCAGTGCGCCGGCCAGGAGCTCGCCACTGTCGGTTGGCGTGGACATCGTGACAGTGTGGCGGACTCCCGGAACGCGGCGTTCACCGCTCGCGATGCGATCCGCGGGGGTGGATTGGGACTCGCATAAGCTGGGGTGATGGGCAGGTTCGGCAAGCGCGACGATCTCGTGGTTCATCAGGCCGAGCCGTTCAACGCCGAGACCGGCGTGGAGTCGCTGGTTGATCCGATCACCGACACGCACGCGTTCTACGTTCGCGGCCACGGTGCGGTGCCGGAAATCGACCCCGACGAGTGGCGGCTTCGGGTCGACGGTCTGGTCGAGCGAGAGCTGAGCCTGTCGCTCCGTTCGTTACGTGAGACGTTTCGCGAGCGGACGATCACCGCGACGCTTCAGTGTGCCGGCAACCGGCGAGCTGGGCTCATCGCCGTTCGCGATATCCGGGGGGAGGCTCCGTGGGGACCGGGTGCTACGGGGACCGCGACGTGGACCGGCGTTCCGTTGGCCGACGTGCTCGCGCTGGCCGGACCGGTCCCGGACGCGACCGATGTCGCGTTCGAAGGCGCGGACCTGTGTCCCGAGGCAAAGCCCGTCCAGCGATTCGGCGGCTCGATCCCGCTCGACAAGGCGCGGCGCTCGGAGGTCCTCCTCGCCTGGGCGATGAACGGCGAGCCGCTGGCGCCGGTGCACGGCGCCCCACTACGCGTTGTCGTACCCGGCTACATCGGCGCGCGCAGCGTCAAGTGGGTCGAGCGAATCGAGCTGCGCTCAGACCCTTGGCCCGGCTACTTTCAGCACGTCGTCTACCGGCTCGTGCCGGCGGACGGAGCTCCCGGCCCCGGCGTTGGGATGCCGCTCGGGCTGGTCGCACTCAACTCAGAGGTCCTCTCCCCGCGCGACGGGGGCACAGTCGCCGCCGGGCCGGTCGAGGTGTGCGGCTACGCGTTCGCGGGTGGGGACCGATACGTTGCCCGCGTCGACGTTTCGCTCGACGGGGGCGCGAGCTGGAGCCAGGCTGAGCTGTTGGAGGACCTCGGCCGGTGGGCGTGGCGGCACTGGCGGATCACTTTCAACCTGGCGCCGGGTGAGCATCAGCTTCTCGTGCGCGCCTGGGACTCCTCTGCGGCCACCCAGCCCGAGGACGAGGCTGACCTGTGGAACCCCAAGGGCTACGTCAACAACGCGCGGCCGCGAATCCGGCTATACGCGATCAAAGAATCAGTGTGACCCGGCCCCCGGCAACGCCCGGGGCCGGGTCACGCCGCGGACCGCCGCTGAGCGGCGGACCGCGGCTAGCAGCGGGCCGCGGCTAGCTGTTGCTCGCGGTCTGAATCGCGTTGATCTGACCGTCAACACTGACGGCGGTGCCGCCTGTCTGCGTGCAGGCGAGCGTCGACGTCGCGCCGCCGGTGGGCGCCGTCGAGGCGAGGTTGATCGGCAGGGCGACCTGGTGCCCTGCCGGTACGGTCACCGTCCGGGCCTGGGTCGAGCCGCTCGGCACCGACAGGGTGCAGGTGAGCACTGAGTCGGTACCCCCGGTGTTGTCGGCATACGCTTCACCGAACACGAGATAGCTTCCTGCGGCGAGTGACCGGCTCGCCACCGTGGCCGCCGTTCCCGTCACCGCCGTTCCCGTCGACGAGCTGCCGAACTCCTGCGGTGCGCTCGGATTACACGTCACGTGGCCGGACTGAGTGACCGCGCCGATTGCGCCGGTCGTACCAGTGCACGTACCGGTCACCCGGGTCTGAACCAGGGACTGGTTGATCCGGGCCGAGCCGACCGTACCCGGCGCGATCTTCTGATACGTCACGGCGTTGTTACGGATTTGCTTGGTCCCGACGGAGTTCTTCGGGAGCGCGACGGCGGCATAGCCGACTCCTCCGAGCGCGAAGAACAGCGCGACGACCGAGATGATCAAGGGCGCCGACGGACGGCGCAGGCGAAACGATTTAGACATGTAAGACCTCCAGCGATCTCGATGCCGCGAGTGACCCGGCCGTCCCCTACCCACGGCTACTTCTGGACCTTGCGCTGGTACCCATATGTGACCGCTTCGAATCCGTCGCGGTCCGAACGGCGATAGTTTGTGGACCATGTCGGCGCTGACGATGCAAGCTGCGGCGTGGACCGAAGTCGGGCGTCGCGCCAACAACGAGGACTCGGTCTTTTGCTCTCCGCGTTTGGTCGCGGTCGCGGACGGAGTGGGTGGGGCGGCCGCCGGCGAGGTGGCCAGCCGGTGCGCCATCAACGAGATGATCAGTCTCGAGGCAAGCCGGCTGACGAGCGCGCTCGACGTCGCCGTACACGGGGCGCTACAGAAAGCAAACTCGGCCCTGAGCTTCCTCGTCGAGTGCCGCCCGGAGTGGGCCGGCATGGCCACGACGCTCACCGCGGTCGCGCTGTCCAACGACGGCGACTATGTGATCGCGAACGTCGGCGACTCGCGGACCTATCTATCTCGAGACGGGGAGCTGCGTCAGCTCACGCGAGATCAGAGCCTGGTGCAGGAGCTCATCGACCGGGGCTCGATCACCCGTGAGCAGGCGCGCGGGCATCCGCAGCGGTCGGTCGTGCTCGAGTCGCTCGATGGAAATGAGCACGCGATCGGCGCGCCCGCACTGCACCGGGCCCGCCTCGGCGATCGGCTGCTGCTCTGTTCGGACGGCATTTCGGACTACCTGACAGACGACCAGATCGCGGTCGCGCTGCGGACAAGATCGCCGCAGGACGCCGCGCAGCAGCTCGTGGCGATGGCACTGGATGCCGGGAGCAGAGACAACGTCTCGGCGGTCGTCGCGGACATCGTCGCCCGGCACGACCCCGTGGAAGGGTGGCTCAACGTACTGCCGGCACGCTTCGATGACTAGAACATCCAACGACCGGGTATCCGGTGTGCTGCGTCATGCGGGTGATGCGTCTAATTCGTGGCCTCCTTGGCAGGGGCAAGCGGAGCCGACCGATGGCTCTGGCTATGGCGGTCGCCGCTGTCTGCGCCGGTGCAGGTTCCGCGCCGGCGCTCGCGGTCGAGCCGCCGCCACCGGCCGGGGCGCCGGCGGTCGAGTCAGCTTCCTCGAGCCTCGTCGGCCTCGATCCCGAGCTCCCGGCGGGCGTCGTTTCCGCGAGCTCCGCGCCCGGTAGCCACTGGACGCCGGAGAAGGCCGTCTACGGTACGGCATCGATCAACGACATCGCGATCAAGGGCGCCGGCGGCACGACGATCCGGGTCAACGAGATCTATCCGACCACGGCCTCCGGCGCGGCGGCCAAGGGCCCGTTTCCCGTGCTCATGACGATGACGCCGTACGGCAAGGGTCAGGGCGGCTCGAGCGATCCCGGCTCGGCGTCCTCGCCCGGCGGCGAGAGCGCCACCGGCGGCGCGGATGACTACCTGGCCGAGCGCGGGTACATCGAGGTGGTCGAGGACGTGCGCGGCACCGGCGACTCAAACGGAAGCTGGGGGCTGTTCGATCCGGTCCAGCAGCAGGACGCGATCAAGGTCCTGAAGTGGGCGGCGCACCTGCCGCATTCCGACGGCCGAGTCGGCACCTACGGCCCGTCCTACCTGGGCATCGATCAGCTGCTGCTCGCCGGCGCGGTCGGCCCGCACTCGCCGCTGAAGGCGATCTTCCCGATGGTCAGCGCCAACGACATCTATCGCGATACCTCGTTCATGGGCGGCCTGCTCGACTTCGAGTTCAGCGAGACCTACCTCGGGCTCACCGGCGCGCTCAACACCACCAACCCGATCACCGACACGGCGAGCGACACAAGCCTTCTCTCCGACCTCGCGGGCATCGAGACCGATCACGTCAATGGCCTGGCGAGCTACCACGCCGCCACCACCGAGAACGTGCTGACCGGCGGCGACGAGGCCTACGACGGTTCCTACTGGCAGGACCGCAATCCACAGAACGTGCTGGCGAAGGTCGTCGCCAACCACATCCCCGCCTACCTGGTCGGCGGGGAGTTCGACATCTTCCAGAACGGCGAGCCGCTCAACTACGCCGAGCTCCAGAACGCGTGGGACAGTCGCAGCGTCACCGCGCCGATGGCGTCTGGACAGCGCACGACCGGGCGCTATCAGCTGATCGTCGGCCCCTGGGAGCACCTCAACGGCTCCTCGGTCGACGTCGACCCGCTCGAGCTCGAGTGGTTCGACACCTGGCTCAAGCACGAGAAAACCGGGATGGCGCGGACGAAAACGCCGCTGCACTACTACGACCTCGGCAGCGGCCAGTTCGACGAGACCGCGACGTACCCGTTCACCGGCGCCACCCCGACCCGTCTGTACTTCGGCCCGAGCGGGACTCTCACCGGCTCGGCACCGACAGCGGGTACCAGCGGCTCAAGCCAAGGGACGCTTCCCGTCTCCCTACCGTCACCCGTCAGCGGTGTGCTCGGCACCGTCCTCGGCTCGACCGGAGTGTCCGCCCCCGTCTCCACCAGCGACACCCTGGTCTGGAGCCCGAGCGGCGCCGCATGCGGCCGGTCGATCGATCAGTGGTCGATGGGCGGTCTGTCCGTCCCAGCCGGCGAAGCCGGGTTGCTGGCGCCGTGCGCCGATGACGACCGAGCCACGCAGATCGGCCCGTGGGCCACCACCTACACCACGGCTCCGCTGGCTCACGCCGAGACGGTCGCCGGCCCGATCGATGCCACGGTCTATGCGAGCTCGACGACGTCGGAGACCGAGCTCGTCGCCGAGCTCGAGGACGTCACTCCGAACGGCACGTCCTATCCGCTCACCGAAGGGGCCCTGCTCGGCTCTCTGCGCGCGGTGAACGCCAACCGTAACTGGACCGCGGGCGGCATGACCATCCTCCCCTACCACCCGTATACCGAGACGTCGGCCAAGCCCGTCACACCGGGCACCGTGACCGAGTACCAGATCCAGATCTTCCCGACGCTCGTCACGATCCCCGCGGGAAACAGCCTGCGGCTGACGCTTTCGACGACCGACACGCCGCACCTGACGCCGCTTCCCGAACAGCTCCCGGATCTCGCCGGCGGCGTCTACACGATCGCTCGCACGGCCTCCGCGCCCTCGTCGCTCACCCTCGAGCTGCTCAAATAGCCCGTCCGTCACCGGCAGCGGCTGTCGCCGCGCCGAGGGAAGGGACCGGACTCCACGGTCCGGCGCGAGGTGATCAGGCGGATGTGCGCCTCGTACTCGCGGCAGGCCGATTCCTCGCGGTCGAGCGCGGCCGTGTAGGCGGCGAACGCCGCGGTGCGGTCGGAGGCGCCGGCGCAAGAAAGTCGCTTGTAGGCCGCCTCCACCTCCTTGCACTCGGTTCGCCAATCGCAGTAGAGGTCCATCATCGTGTCGATCAGATCGGGACGGATGTGGCTGTCCAGCGCTCTCATGCGCGTCACCGTAGGCGGACCCTGGACCTACGGCAAGGTCCAATCGGCGCCGCGATTCCAGGACCAACACGGACCGGCGCCCACTTGGACCTGGTCAGAACCCCGTCTAGCATCGCGCGCTACCAGGCCAATGGACATCCTTCTGACGCTGGACAGGACCGAGCCGCTGCGCGCCCAGCTCGAGCGCGAGCTGCGCGACGCGATTCGCGCCGGTCGGCTGCGCGCGGGCGCGAAGCTGCCGCCGAGCCGGCTCCTCGCCGAAGAGCTCGAGATCTCGCGGGGCGTCGTCGTCGAGGCCTACTCGCAGCTCGTCGCGGAGGGCTATCTGGTGGCGCGCGCCGGAGACGGGACGAGGATCGCCGGCGGCCTCGCCCAGCAGCCGCCCGCGGCGCCGGCCTCGTCGGCCACGGCCCGACGGATCCGCTACGACCTGCGCAGCGGCATCCCGGACCTTTCGTTCTTCCCGCGGCGCGACTGGCAATCGGCCATGTCGACCGCGCTTCGAGAGCTGCCCGACGTCGCGCTCACCTACGGCTCGCGGCGAGGGCTGCGCCAGCTCCGGACCGCCCTGAGCACGTACCTCGGCCGCGTTCGCGCGGCGGTCGCGGACCCCGACCGGGTGTTCATCACCGCGGGCGCGACCCACGCAATGGAGATCGTGTGGCAGACCATTGGCCAGCGCGGCGCGCGACGCGTCGCCGTCGAAGACCCGGCCTGGGCTCCCATTCCCCAGGCGGTCGTCCAGGCCGGCCTCGAGGCGATCCCGATAAGGGTCGACCGCGACGGCCTCGATGTCGACGAGCTCGAACGCGCCGATGTGGATGCGGTGGTTCTCTCGCCGGCGCATCAGTACCCGACGGGCACGGTGCTCGCGCCCGAGCGCCGGACTCGCTTGATCGCCTGGGCCCGGCGGCGTGGCGCGCTCGTCGTCGAGGACGACTACGACTCGGAGTACCGCTACGACCGCGAGCCGATCGCATCGCTCCAGGGCCTCGCCCCGGATTGCGTCGCGTACGTCGGAACCGCGAGCAAGACGCTCGCACCGGCTTTGCGAATCGGCTGGGTGCTCGTGCCGAGTCACCTCGTGGGCGAGATGGCAGCCCAGCACGGAGTCGCCCGCGCGCTACCGAGCGTTCTCGTGCAGGCGTCGTACGCGATCCTGCTTGAACGGGGCGACATCGACCGCCACCTGCGCCGCACGCGCCGGCGCTATCAGGCCCGGCGTAACGCCCTGATCGGAGCGCTCGAGGACCGGCTGCCGCAGGCGTCGGTCGGTGGCACTGCCGCCGGCCTTCACCTGATCGCGTGGCTGCCGGAGGGGACCGACGAGAACGCCATCGCCGACGCGGCGGCCGGGCGCGGCGTGGCGATCCACACGCTGCACCAGGACTGCGCCGTGACTGGGTCCCTTCCGCCCGCCCTGCTGCTCGGTTACGGGCTGATCGTCGAGACCGCGATCCCCCGCGCCGTCCAGGAGCTGGCAACCGCGGCGACGCCGTAGCGGTCACGACCGGATTGGTCCACGCATTGGGCGCGGGATTGGTCCTCGCCAACCGCGCCGGCCCGCCGTAGGCTCAGGCCGAGGGGACACGGAGAGGGCGGCTGTTGTCATGGACAGGCGATCGGTCAAGCGAGCACTGATCATCGGGGGTCGAGGGGTGCTCGGCGAGCTCGCGCTGCGGGCCTTCGATGAGGCTGGTTGGGAGGTGCGCGCCGGGGTTCGTGGAGCCGACGCCGGCGCTCGGGAAATCGAGATCGATCTCGACCGGCCCGAGTCGTTTCTAAATGCGCTTAAGCACCACAACCTCGTGGTCAACACAGTTCCGCATCGCGAGCTGACCGCGGAACGCCTGGTGCTCGAACACGGCGGAACCCTGATCAACATCGCGACGCTGCCCGCGGCCGCGACACGCGAGCTGAGGGCGCAGGCCGGCGGCGCCCGCGGCACCGTGCTCATGAACGCGGGTCTGGCGCCCGGCGTGACCACCATCGCCGCTGCTGACCTGCTGCGCCGACATCCGGACGCGGAGGAGCTGGAGATGGTCTTCACCTTCTCGGCCGCGGCTGCCCGCGGGCCGGCGAGCGTCGAGCACGTGCACCGCGGTCTGACGACGGTCGCGCATCACCGCACCGTCCGCGTCCCGCTCCCCGAGCCATTCGGCGACCGGCTCTGCGTCGGGTTCGGCGAGGATGACGCCGGTTGGCTCGGCGGCATCGCCGAGGGAAGGCGCGTGCGTCCGTACGTCTGCGTGGTCGAGCCGGCCACGCACGAGTGGCTGGTGACACTGAACGAAATCGGCGCCCTGGGCCGGCTGGCGAAGTCGCTGATCCGCGCGCGCATGTCAGGCGGCGACCACGTGGCGAACGACGAGCCGGTCGCACATTGGATCGCGGCGATCCGCGGCGAGCGCCGGCTCGGCGTCTGGACCGTCCAGTGCCGGGGTGAGTTCGTGCACACGGCGCGGAGCGCTGTGGTGTTCGCCGACTCAATAGCCGCATCGCCGCCCGGTGGGGGCTGCTTCGATCCTGAAGAGGTCTGCACGCTCGAGCACGTGCAGAATGGACTGCGCGCCGCCGGGATCAGCATCATCACGGGTGATGTCAGACGCCCCAACTACGCGTAGCGTCCTCGTAACCGGCGCCGGCAGCGGCATCGGCCGCGCCGCGGCCATCCGGCTCGCATCCGAGGGAGCGCATGTCGTCGCGCTCGACCGCGACGAACAGGCCGCGCACGGAACCGTGCGGACGCTCGAATCAATCGGCGGCCAGGGCCTGGCCGCAACCTGCGACGTCACCGATGAGCAGGCGGTGCAGACCGCGATCGCACGGCTCGATCGCGTCGATGTGCTCGTCAACAGTGCCGGCATCTTCGGCGAGAAGCAGCTCGAGGCGATCACCGGCGATGACCTGCGCAGGATGTACGAGGTCAACGCTGTCGGGCTGTTCAACGTCACGCGGGCAGCGCTCGAGCGGATGCCCGATGGCGGGCGGATCATCAACATCGCCTCTCGCGCCTACCTCGGGTCACGCGATCACGCCCACTACGTCGCGTCCAAGGCAGCCGTGGTCGGGCTCACGCGCACGCTGGCGATCGACCTCGCGCGGCGCCAGATCATGGTCAACGCGATCGCCCCCGGCCCGGTGGCAACGCCGATGCTCGCCGACCTGGGAGAGGAGCGGCTCGAGCAACTCGCCGCGAGCTACCCGGGTGGGAAGATGCTCGAGGCCGAGGACGTGGCCCAAGCGATCGCGTTTTTCGCCGACCCCGCCACCCGACTGATCACGGGCCAGGTCCTGATCATCGACGGAGGTCGATCGCTCGGACTGAGTGGGGCGTAAGGATCCGGTCGAGCACGCGCAGCTCGCCCCGGCACTCGACGCCGGCGGCCTGGGCATCCTCTGGCTCCAGTAACCCGAGGAGCAACCCCATGATGGGTCTCGCCTCGCCGGTCACAACGAGGCCGGGACTCGCGGCGGCCCCCGACGAGGTTCGCACGGTCCCGCCGGCGACCTTCACGACGATCGGCTGATCGCCGGTCCGAAGCTCGATCTCGACCGGCGGCTGCTCGGGGAAACGATCGCTCAGCATCGCTTCGAGAGCTCCGGCGAGCCAGTGACTCCGCACGGCGTCATCCGGCTTCTGCTCGGTCATCAGCGGAAGCCCCCACCGGAACAGGTCGTCGATCACGGGGCGGAGCTCCTGGCCCCGCGGCGTGAGGTGAAACAGCGTCGTGGCGATCGGCGGCGGCGCTTCCTCGCGGCTGACGATCCCGGCCTGCTCGAGCTCGCGCAGCCGCTCGGCGAGCAGGTTGGTCGCGATTCCAGGCAGCCCTTTGCGCAGGTCGGTGTAGCGGCAGCCGCCGCGCAGCGCCAGCTCGCGCACGATCAACAGCGTCCAGCGATCGCCGATGACGTCAAGCGCCTTGGCCACCGCGCAGTACTCACCGTAGGACCTCACGGGACGAACGGTAGCAGCGTGTGGACAAGAATCAAGTTCATCTACTTGATTTTCTTGTCTCTATGCTTTAGAACTCCGTCAACGACCAACCCGGAAGGAGGAGCTGATGCACCGCAAGCCCCTGATCCTCGCCTCGCTGCTGCTCGCGACCTTCGCGATCACCCTCGACACGACGATCGTCAACGTCGCGCTGCCCTCGCTCGTGCGCGAGCTGCACGCGTCCGACTCGCAGCTGCAGTGGGTGGTCGACGCCTTCAACCTGGTGTTTGCCGCCTCGGTGCTCGCCGCCGGCAGCCTGTCGGATCGTCTCGGCCGCAAGGGCATGTTGCTGGCCGGACTGTCGGTGTTCGGCCTGGCCAGCCTCGCGGGTGGCTTGACCGGCGACCCGACTGAGCTGATCGTCGCTCGGTGCGTGATGGGCGCGGGCGCCGCGATGGTGTTCCCGTCGACGTTGTCGCTGCTCACCAACGTGTTCACCGAGCGGACCGAGCGGGCCCGGGCGATCGGGCTGTGGGGCGCGATCACGGGAGCGGCGATCGCGCTCGGGCCGATCGTCGGAGGCTGGCTGCTCGAGGCGTTCGACTGGCGGAGCATCTTCTTCGCGATGGCGCCGATCGCCGCGCTCGCGGGCATGCTCGTGGCCCGGAGCGTGCCCACCTCGCGCGATCCGCGCGCTCGGCGGATCGATCGCGCGGGATTCGCGCTCTCCACCGCAACCGTGGCGCTGCTCGTCTACACGATCATCGAGGCGCCCAGTTACGGGTGGGGAAGCGCGCGCACGCTGGGTGGGTTTGCCCTAGCCGCCGCGCTGGGAGCCGCGTTCGTGGCCTGGGAGCGCCGCACGGATCAGCCGATGCTCGACGTCGGCCTGTTCGGAAACCCCCGCTTCACGGCCGCCAGCCTGTCGGTGGCGATCTCGTTCTTCGCCCTGTCGGGGTTCATCTTCCTCGTCACCCAGTACTTCCAGTTCCTGAAGGGCTACGGGCCGCTGTCCACCGGCGTTCGCCTGCTTCCGGTCGCCTCGTTCGTGGCGGCTTCCTCGATCCTCGGCACCAGGCTCGCGGTCCGTCTCGGAACCAAGCTCGTGGTCACCGCCGGGCTGCTGGCGATGGCCGCCTTCTACCTGTGGGTCACGAGCGCGTCGGCGGGCACCGGTTATGCGACGATCGCGGCGCAGATGGTCGTGCTCGGCATCGGAATGGGGCTCACCAGCGCGCCCGCCACCGAGGCGATCATGGGCGTCGTCCCCCAGGCGAAGGCGGGCGTCGGCTCCGCCGTGAACGATGCCACCCGCCTGCTGGGCGGGACGCTCGGGGTGGCGGTGATCGGCAGCGTCTACGCCTCGCTGTACGCCAGCGGTCTGACCCAAGCGCTGCCCGCTCGCCTGCCCGGCACGCTGGCCGGGACCGCGCACGCGTCGGTCGGCTCCGCGCTGACCCTGGCCGGCAAGCTGGCCCGGTCCGGACACGCCGAGCTGGCTGCCGCGGTCCACCACGCGGCCAGCACGGCCTTCTTCCACGGGTTCAGCACGGCCAACCTGGTTGCCGCGGGGGTCGCGGCCGCGGGCGCCGTGATGGCGCTGGCGTGGCTGCCCGCCCAGCCCGATCATGGGCCGGCTTCGCCGGCGTCCGTGGGGCCGTCCACCCCCTCCGGACAGGAGTCGCGGGCGCTCGTCGCGTGACATCATCCCAGCGATGCCAATGAACCCGCAGCCGATAACGCTGTTCGAGGTGGCCAGGCGAGCCGTCGAGGTGGTCGACCCGAGCGCCAC
>DATJUA010000173.1:0-33529 GCA_035502815.1 Solirubrobacteraceae bacterium | reverse complement strand
TCACCGCGGCTGTGGGCGCGATCGTGGACCAGATCCCAGAGGATGTAGGTCTGCTCGCTGATCTCCGGCGAGGCGAGCATCCGGGCGGCATCCGGCGGCAGGTTGAGCGCGAGCAGATCGGCGGCCTCGCCGGCGATCCGGCGCAAGCGGGCCGACTCGCGGTCGCAGAAGATCGCCCCGAAGGTGTTCGCGGGACGCTCGGCGACCGACACCATCTCCGGGAACAGCACCGCGCATTCGGTGTCGTAGCCGCGGGTCGCGTCGACCAGCTCCACCGGCACGAACGCCGGGTTGTCGTAGCGCGTGCGCTCCAGATCGGCGATCCACGCCGGCCACGGCACGCGCACGACGAGCGCCTCAAAGCAGGTCTCGCGCGAGCCGTTCTGCTTGTACATCGGGAACAGCACCAGGTGCTCGATCCCGTCCTCGCGCTGGAGCTCGGGACGGAAGGCCTCGAGCGCGCGCGTGAAGTCCGGCTTGCCGAAGTCCCAGGCCCTGAGGTCCTCGATGACCGCGCTCAGGTACTCGGCGTCGTGCGGGAAGCGGGGCGTGAGGGCCTCTATTGATTTGATGATTTTTTCTCGGTGGTCGCCCGCCGTGGCGGGATCGCCATCGAGCGAACCGTCTGGGGCCTGGAGCAGGGCCAGCGCATTGGTCTCCTCGCGCAGTGTGAGCCAGGCCGGGTCGTGCTCCGGGCCGTCGTGGTCGCGCGCCGCCTGGACCGGCCACGCCCCGCGGTCGGGATGGGTGGGTGGGAGGGACACCCAATACACGAGGTTCAGCCACAGCGCGCGGTGGTCGAGCTCTCCGATGCAGTCATCGCCGAACAGATCGGAGTCCGCCAGCACGACCACGCGACCTTCGCCATGGGTACTCGCCGCGATCAGCGGCCGGCCGGGGGAGTTCGCGGTCGCGTGCGTCCGCGCCAGCACGACCGCACCGTTGCTCGTCGAGATCGTCGTGGCGCGGTACAGGCAGGCCTGGCTTACCCGCGAGAGCACGTCGCCGCCGCGCCCTCGCTCCCCTCGGGACAGGTCGGCGAGTATCCACGTCGGCGCGTCCCGGCAGTGCTCGTAGTCCTGGACGGTCTCGTTCTCCAGGTGCAGGCCGAAGCGCCCGAGCAGCTCGTTCAGGTTGTTGCCGTACTTCTCCTGCTCGGTCTCGCCCAGCACGATCAACCCGCCGCCCTGCGCGACGAACGCCTCGATCGCATCGAGCTCCTGCGCGGTGAGCCGCGGCGATCCGCTGCCGGTCGTGCGCTCCCAGGCTGGGTCGGACGGGTGCGCGATGACCAGCACGTCCACCTCGCCCAGGGTGTCCGCGGTGAGCGGCTGATCCATGTTGGGGGTGACCACGAAGTCCCGCCCGGCCAGGACGGCGGCGGCGCGAGCGTAGGAGGAGTCGCCGGGGTGGGCGGGCTGCATCTGGCGCGCCAGCTCGGGGCGAATCGTCCACGCCTCGCTGTGCGCCTCGTCGAACACGACGTTGGCGAGCGTTCCTGAGTCGGGCATGAAGGCAGGCTATCGGGGCGTCCGGCGATTGTCGATGCCGAAATCCTTGTAATCTCTGCAATAGATCGCCATATGGACGACCAAGATCGTCAGATTCTTGCGCTCCTCGTTGAGGATGGCCGGCGGACCTACGACGACATCGCCCGCCACGTGTCGTTGAGCGCGCCGGCGGTGAAACGCCGCGTCGACCGGCTGCGCGCGCGAGGAGCACTTCAAGGGTTCACCGCCGTCGTCAACCACAACGCGCTGGGCGACCACACCGAGGCGTTGATCGAGCTGTTCTACGCCCCGGGGATCCTGCTCGACGAAGTCGCCGTGACGCTCCGCAGCCACCCCGAGGTGGTCGAGGCATGGAGCGTCACCGGAGAGGCCGACGCCATCGCCCGCGTGCGCACGGAGGACAACGCCGGCCTCGAACGACTGATCATGGAACTACAGCGCGACGGCCACGTCCAGCGCACCCGCTCACAGGTGGTCATGTCGCGCCTGGTGTCGCGCGCGGGAAGCTAGCCACGGCCGCAAGCTCCGGACTCTCGCCACCGTTAACCTTGACAGAGTCATGTCAAGGTTTGCTAGCATCGCCCTGATGCGCGACTTCCTCGCCGCCACGCGGGAACGAGTGATCGTCTACGACGGCGGCATGGGCGCCACGCTTGAGCAGTTCGACCTGAGCCTCGAGAAGGACTATGGGCTCCCGGGCCGCTGCCATGAGGTGCTGGTGCTCAACCGCCCCGACGTGATCGAGGGCGTCCACGCCGCGATGCTCGAGGCCGGCGCCGAGGTGCTCGAGACCGACACCTTCCAGGCCTCGCGGCTGAAGCTGTCTGAGTGGGGCCTCGAGGACCAGACCTTCGAGATCAACCAGAAGGCGGCGGAGATCGCGCGCAAGGCGGCCGGCGAGCACCGGTTCGTGGCCGGCTCGATCGGCCCCACCGGCTTCCTGCCCGCGAGTGATGACCCCACCCTGGGCCAGATCACCTTCCGAGAGCTCCACGACGTATTCCAGGAGCAGGCCCACGCGCTGATCAAGGGCGGCGCCGACCTGATCATCATCGAGACCGCGCAGGACATCCTCGAGGTCAAGGCCGCGATCCTGGGCGCAAGGGAAGCGTTCAAACAGGCCGGTCGAAGCGTCCCGATCCAGTGCAGCGTCTCGCTTCTCCCCCAGGGCGGCAAGATGCTGCTCGGCACCGACATCAGCGCGGTCCTGACCACGCTCGAGGCGCTCGACGTCGATGTGATCGGGCTGAACTGCTCGACCGGCCCCGAGGACATGCGCGACGCGATCCGCTTCCTCGGCGAGACCGCATCAACCCCCGTCCACTGCATCCCCAACGCCGGCCTTCCGCTTCAGGGTCCCAACGGCGAGACGATCTTCCCCGAGGAGCCCGAGCCGCTCGCCAACGTGCTAGGCGAGTTCATCGAGCGCTACGGCGTCTCGATCGTCGGCGGCTGCTGCGGCACCACGCCGGCCCACATCGCGGCGATCGCCGAGCGCGCCAGCGGCCGGACGCCCGGCCAGCGACCGGACCGGCGGCCGCCCCATCTCTCGAGCATGATCGCGGCGACCCCCGCCGTCCAGGACCCCCGACCGACGCTCGTCGGCGAGCGCGTCAACTCGCAGGGGTCACGCAAGGCCAAGGAGATGCTGCTGGCCGACGACTACGACGGCCTGCTGACCGTGGCCGAGGATCAGGTCACCGGCGGCGCCCACGTGCTCGACGTGTGCGTGGCCTTGACCGAGCGCCAGGACGAGGCCGAGCAGATGCGCCAGGTGGTCAAGCGGATCTCGCTCACCCAGCCGGCGCCGATCCAGATCGACTCGACCGAACCCGACGTGATCGAGACCGCGCTCCAGCAGATCCCGGGCCGCGCGATCGTCAACTCGATCAACCTCGAGGCCGGGCGCGACAAGCTCGACAAGGTCGTCCCCCTGGCAAAAAAGCACGGCGCCGGCGTGATCGCGTTGACGATCGACGAGGTCGGTATGGCCAAGACCGCCGAGCGCAAGCTCGAGGTCGCCCAGCGCATAACCCAGCTCTGCTGCGAGGAACACGGCCTCGACCCCGAGCTGCTGATCTTCGATTGCCTCACGTTCACGCTCACGACCGGCGACGAGGAGTGGCGGCCGAGCGCGATCGCGACGATCGAGGGAATCCGGGCGGTCAAGCAGAACATCCCCGGCGTCAAGACCAGCCTCGGGGTCAGCAACGTCAGCTTCGGCGTCTCGCTCCCCGCCCGCAGCGTGCTCAACAGCGTTTTCCTGCATCACTGCGTCGAGGCCGGGCTCGACCTCGCGATGGTCAACCCCAACCATATCACGCCTTACGCGGAGATCTCGACGGGCGAGCGCGAGCTCGCCGACGACCTCGTGTTCAACCGCCGCGAGGATGCGCTCGAGCGGTTCATCGCCCACTTCGAGTCCAAAGGCGAATCCGAGGCCGAGGCCGAGAAGGCCGACCCGACGGCCGGCATGGAGCCCGAGGAGGCGCTCCACTACCAGATCCTGCGCCGCAAGAAGGAGGGCGTCGAGGACTGGATCGATCGGAGCGTCGAGAAGATCGGCGCGGTGCCGACGCTCAACGAGGTGCTCCTACCGGCGATGAAGGAGGTCGGGGACAAGTTCGGCGCCGGGGAGCTGATCCTGCCGTTCGTGCTCCAGTCGGCCGAGGTGATGAAGCGCGCGGTCAAGCAGCTCGAGCAGTACCTCGACAAGATCGAGGGCTACACCAAGGGCACGGTCGTGCTGGCCACCGTGTTCGGCGATGTCCACGACATCGGCAAGTCGCTGGTCAACACGATCCTGACCAACAACGGGTACACGGTCGTCGATCTGGGCAAGCAGGTCCCGATCCAGACGATCATCGACGCCGCGGTCGAGCACAAGGCCACGGCCATCGGCCTCAGCGCGCTCCTCGTCTCGACCTCCAAGCAGATGCCGGCCTGCGTCCAGGAGCTCCACTCTCAGGGACTCGAATTTCCGCTGCTGATCGGCGGCGCGGCGATCAACCGGAACTTCGGTCTGCGGATCCTGTATCCGAACGGCACCGAGTCCGACGACCTCTACGAGCCCGGGGTGTTCTACTGCCGCGACGCGTTCGAGGGCCTCTCGAAGATGGACCAGCTCGTCGATGGCGAGGCGCGCAAGGCACTCATCTCCAAGACCCGCGACGCCGCCAAGCAGCTGCGGGAACGCCCCGAGGACAAAGACGACGACGCGCCGCCCGTCACCGATGCCTCCGTGCGCAGCGCCGTCGCGACCGACAACCCGATCCCCGAGCCGCCGTATTGGGGCGTGCGCGAGATCGAGGTCGACCTGGACGAGGTCTACCGCCACCTCGACACGCACGTGTTGTTCAAGCTCCACTGGGGCGGGCGGGGCGTCAAGGGCGAAGAGTGGCGGCGCCTGGTCTCCGAGGACTTCAAGCCGCGGCTCGAGCGCATGTGGCGTGAGCAGACCTACCTGCACCCGCGGGCCCTGCTCGGCTACTTCCCGTGCAACTCCGACGGGAACGAGCTGATCGTGTGGGACCCCGAGGCCCCCGGCGAAAAAGAACTCCACCGTCTGGTCTTCCCGAGGCAGCCGCGTCACGACCGGATCTGCCTGGCCGACTTCTACCGCCCGGTTAATTTGGATGCCGGCCCGCCCCAGGTGGATGTGGTGGCAATTCAGGCCGTCACGGCCGGGGACGAGGTCACCGAGCTGATGGCCAAGCTCGAGGCCGACGGAGAGTTCGCCGAGCAGCTGTTCGTCCACGGCCTCGGCGTGCAGACCGCCGAAGGAATGGCGGAATGGATCCACGCGAAAGCCCGCGCGGATCTGGGGATGGAGCCCGCTCAGGGCCGCCGCTACTCGTGGGGCTACCCGGCCTGCCCAGAGCAGTCAGAGCACGAGAAGGTGTTCGACCTGCTCGACGCGCCGTCGATTGGCCTGCGCCTGTCCGGGGGCTACGCGGTCGAGCCCGAGCAGTCGACGCTCGCGATCGTCGCTCACCACCCCCAGGCCGTCTACTTCGGGATGAAGTCGGGCTTCCTGCCCAAGAACGCGCGGCAGGCGGCCGACGAGCTGATCGCGGGAACCGACCGCGACCCGACCCGGCTGTCCGACCTGGACGATGCCGAGCCGACGATGGTCGAAGCGTAATCAGCCGCGGGCCTGGACCGCGTCGGGCGCGCTCTTACGCGAACTCGGGCGAGCCGGCAGCTTGACCGGCGTGGTGTGCATGGCGCGCAGCCGGACCTCGCGCCACGACATGCCCTCCTTGAGCAGCGCCGGCATGCCCATGATGATCGCGGTGGTCACCTCGACCGCTTGGAGGATCACGCCGTAGGCGACGCCATCGCCGTAACCGATGTGCCAGCCGGTGTGAAGGACCGCGGCGCACGCGGCTTGGAACACGCCCAGGTTGGCCGGTGTGGCGGGCAGGACCGCGGTGATGTTCACCGCGAACAGCACGGCCGCCGCCGCGCCGATCCCGGCGTGCTTGTCGAGCCCGAGGGCCACGAGCAGGATCCAGCAGGACAGGCACTGGAGCGCCCAGGCGGCGAGCTGCGCGACGGTCGCGACGGCGCCCTCGCGGGGGCGACGGAACACGACTAGGCCGGCGCGCACGCGAGCCAGCGCCCGGCGGATCTGCCCCGCGATCAGGTGCAGCCGGGAGTAGCGCGAGCTGTCAGGCGCGGCCCGGAGTGCCACCGGGGCCAGCAGGACCACGATCAGCAAGACGAGCGGAGCGATCGCGGCCACCAGAAGCGCGTCCTGATGGCCGTTGAACAGGTCGACCGAGGAGAACATGATCGCGCCGAGGATGATCAGCGCGACGATGTTCAGCAGCGTCTGCGACACGACCGTGCCAAGCACGATCGGCAGGTTCTCCCGGGGGCGCCCGGTTCTTCGCGCCACCACCAGCGCACGCGATGGCTCACCCAGGCGGGCCGGAAGAGTCGCGGACATGAGCACGCCGATGAATGTCCCCTGAGCGGCGTCGGCGAACCGTACGCGGCCCCGCGGCAGCGCGGCCTGCAGGATCGCGTGCCAGGAGATGGCGCGAACCGCCATCGCGCTGCACATGACGGCCAGGCCGAGCAGCACAAGCGTCGGGCTCGCGGTGATCAGAGCCGAGGCGATGTTGGCCAGCCCGATCTTCTGGAGGGCCAGCACCGCGAGCGTGGCGCCGCCCAGCGACACGGTGGCGACTCCAGCGCGCCGGGCCACGCGAAGCGCTTTGCTGTGTCGCTGGCGCCCGGTCAGCGGTGGCTCGAGGCTCTTGATCCGCTGCG
This sequence comes from Solirubrobacteraceae bacterium, assembly GCA_035502815.1. Taxonomy (GTDB): domain Bacteria; phylum Actinomycetota; class Thermoleophilia; order Solirubrobacterales; family Solirubrobacteraceae; genus Palsa-465. The sequence goes on along the minus strand of DATJUA010000173.1, from coordinate 26,738 downwards.
CCGGGACGTGCGGCTTCAAGTCGGCCGAGCGTGCGCCGATTCTCACCGCGACCCGCTGCACGGCGGTGGCCGGGTCCGGGACGGCGATCGCGTCCTCGTAGGCCTCCATCACCTGCTCGGCCACGCGGGGCCAAGCAAAGCGCTCGGCCGACAGGGCGGCGGCGCGCGCCATCGCGGCGCGGCGGACGGGGTCGTCGTAGAGGTCTCGCAGAGCCTCGGCGAGCGCCTGGGCGTCGCCGCGGGGGACCAGGATGCCGTCGACGCCGTCCCTGACCACCGCTCGGTAGCCCGCGATGTCGGAGGCGACCACGGGCGTGCCGGCCGCGAATGCCTCCGTGAGCACCATCCCGAAGCTCTCTCCTCCCAGCGAGGGTGCGCACAGGACGTCGCTTCGCTCGAGCTCAGCGACCTTGCTCTCGTCGTCGACCTTGCCGAGCACGCGGACGTCGCGCATGTCGAGCATGAGTGGTGCGAGCTCGTCGTAGGAGGGGCCGATCACCGTCAGCTCGGTGGGAACGTGCTCGCGCAAAGCCTCGAAGGCGCGCAGCAGCAGCGGCAGCCCCTTGCGTTCGACGGCCTGACCGACGAACACGATCCGAAGCTTGTCCGACTGCGGCCGCAGCGCCGCCAGCGCCGCGCGCTGGGAGTCGACGTGCACGCCGTTGGGGATGATCCGGTAGTGGCCGCCGAAGAAGCGCCGCCCCGTCCACGCCGCGGCCTCGGACACGGCGATCCGCACGTGCAGGTGGTTGAGCATCCGTCGCGCCCCGATCGCGCTCGCGATCCCGTTCGACAGGCGGTTCTCGTTGTAGGTATGGAACGTGCCGACGCTGGGGATTCGCGTCGAATCGGTGATGACCCACGGGGCTACGGGAGCCAGCGGCTCGTGGATGTGAACGACGTCGTAGCCGCCGTTGCGGAGCTCCTCCTGGGCCCGGGCCAGCCCGTAGCCGGTGATCGAGACGTTCGACACCGCCTGGTTGGCGTGCAGCGAGATCGTGCGGCCCAGCGAGACCAGGTAATCCGGCGCCTGACCACCCGGGATCGGCTGGGGATGAGCGCCCCGGTGCAGAAACGCGCTGACGCGATCCGGCGGGTCGAAGGGCGCCAGCACGCGGACGTGGTGGCCGTCCGCAATGAACGTCTCCGCGAGCGCCTCAATGTGCCTGGTGACACCCCCGGGATACGTCCACGAGTACGGCGACAGAATCGCTACTCGCATGCCCACATATGGTAGAGGCTGGGGGTAGGGAACCCCTTACCGCTCGATTTCGCTTCTCGGGCCATGCGTATCATCAATGAAGCATGCCCGTTCGCCATTTCGTCAAGTACACCTTCCTGAAGGTCGACCCTGCTTGGCGACGGCTCGACGAGGAGCGCCGCGCCACCGACAAGCGCGAATTCGTCGCCGCCTGCGAGGACTTCGCCGACGGCCACCTCCTCCGGTCCTTCTCGCTCGTCGGGACGCGCGGCGACGCCGATCTGATGCTGCTGAGCCAGGCACAGAACCTGGAGCGGATCCACGAGTTTCACGTCGTCCTGGCCCAGAGCGGGCTGATGAAATGGTGCGAGATCCCCTACTCGTTCCTGGCCATGACCAAGCCGTCGGAGTACTCGAACGAGTCGCGGCTCGAGGTCCGTCCCGCCCACGGGCGGTATCTGTTCGTGTACCCGTTCGTGAAGACCCGGGCCTGGTACACGCTGCCGGCCGACGAGCGCTGGCGAATCATGCAGGACCACATCAAGGTGGGGCGCGAGTATCCGTCCGTCGACCTCAATACGAGCTACTCGTTCGGACTCGACGACCAGGAGTTCGTGGTCGCCTTCGAGACCGACAATCCGGCTGATTTCCTCGATCTCGTCCAGCGCCTGCGCACCACCGAGTCGAGCTCGTACACGTTGCGCGACACCCCCACCTTCACCTGCATCTCGTGCTCGGTGGAGCGCGCCCTGGCGGCGCTCGACGGCGCCGCGCTGACGGTCACCGAGACCGTCGGGCGATGATCACCAAGGCGCCGCCGCCAGGCGCCGCCGACCATCCGGAATCCTCGGCCCGGATGGCCCTCGACTTCGACGAAGTCTGCGACGTGACGGTGATCGGCGCCGGCCCGGTGGGCATGTGCACCGCGTTCTGGGCCGGGATGCGCGAGGCGAGCGCGCGGCTGATCGACTCGCTGCCGGAACTGGGCGGACAGCTGACGACGCTCTACCCGGAGAAGTGGATCTTCGACGTGCCGGGGCACACGCGGGTGCTGGCGCGCGACCTGGTCGAGATGCTGCGCGTCCAGTCGCTCGAGCAGTTCGACGTCCCGGTGCACCTGAATACGACGGCCGAGACGATCTCGTGGGAGGGATCCGGCGAGGATCGGGTGGTCGTGCTCCACACCGATCAGGGCGAGCTGCGGTCGCGCACCGTGATCGTGGCCGGCGGGCACGGCGCGTTCGAGCCCAAGAAGCTGCTCGGCTACGACATGACCCCGTGGGAGGGTCGCGGCGTTCACTACATCGTGGGCGATAAGTCTGTGTTCGAGGGCAAGCGGGTGATGATTGTCGGCGGCGGCGACTCGGCCATGGACTGGGTGATCAACCTGCTGGACACGGCCGAATCGATCAGCCTGGTTCACCGGCGCTCTGGGTTCCGCGCCCACGAGCTGACCGTGGGCCAGGTGATGGAGGCGGCCGACCGCGGCGACGTCGCGCTACACGTCCCGTTCCAGATCCGCGAGGTGTCCGGCAACGGGAGCGTCGAGCGCGTCCGCCTGGTCGACTCCGACGACGAAGCGCACGAGATCGAGGTCGAGGTCGACGCGATCCTGCTCCAGCTCGGCTTCCGGACCGCGCTCGGGCCGCTCAAGGATTGGGGGTTCGAGCTGGTCAAGGGATCGATCGCGGTCGACCAGCTGATGAAGACGTCGCTGGAGCGCGTCTGGGCGTGCGGCGACATCACGACCTTCGAGGGCAAGCTGAAGTTGATCGCCACCGGATTCGCCGAATCCGCGATCGCGGTCGCGCAGGCTGTCCACGAGATCCGACCCGAAGTGCGGATCCAACCCGGTTACTCGACCAACACCGGCGTCCCGGGGCTCGTTGCCGGCCAGCCGTAAAGTTCGCGCCGCCGCGGCCGCCGACCCATCAGCCGACGCGACGGCCGTCCGAGCGCTGCGCCGGGCGGATCCGGTCATGCGCCAGATAATCGACGAGGTCGGGCCATTAGGGGACTTCTTCGCCGGCCGCCCCAGCGACCACTACGGGACGCTGGTGCGCTCGATCGTCGGGCAGCAGCTCTCGACGGCGTCCGCCAGCGCCATCTACAACCGGCTGATCGACAAGTTCGGGGGCCACGTGCCGACACCCGAGCAGGTCCTCGCGACCGATCCCGACGAGTTGCGCACCGCAGCCGGCCTCAGCCACGCCAAGGTCAAGTACCTGCGCTCGCTGGCCGAGCACATCCTCGACGGCTCGCTCCAGCTCGACCGCATGCGCGACCTCTCCGATGAGGAGGTGACCGCCCAGCTCGTGGCGATCAGCGGCATCGGCGAGTGGAGCGCCGATATGTTCCTGATCCTCCACCTCCACCGTCCCGACGTCCTGGCGGCCGGCGATCTCGGTATCCGCCGGGCCGTCATGGTCCGCTACGGCCTGCCGGCGATGCCCAAACCCGCCGAGGTGTACGAGATTGGCGAGCGGTGGCGACCGTACCGCACGCTCGCGTGCCTATACCTGTGGCGGTCGCTGCACGTCCGGCCGATCTAGCGCCTAGCCGCCGTTCGCGAGCGACAGCAGGTTGGTGCTCTGGCTCGGGCTCGGCACAGCGGGCGCGGGCTGCGGACCGTACTGCAGGAAGTCTTCGCTGATGTCGGCGGTGAGCGACTGGCCGTCGAGCGGCGCGGTGTAGGCAATCTGGACCCGCCGGATCAGGTGCGAGGCATCGATCCAGGCGTTGATCGGCATCTGCGTCGAGACGCCCTTCTGCTTGAGCGTGGCGACCAGCTGCTCGACGCTCTGACGCTGGGAGGCCGGGACGGTCGAGGGAAGCTTCGCCAGGTTCACCTCGGCCGAGTAGTGGGTCGTCCGCACGCCGTTCACCGTCGCCGGCCCGAGATTCTTGATCGAGCCGACCGCCGTCGCGCGCAGGAAGCTCAGATACTGGCCCGGATCGTTCAGCGAGGAGGTACTGCTGAGCAGCGAGCCCAGCCCGGGGATGCCCTCGGCCTTGCCCATCTGGGCGAGGTCGACGTACAGCCACGGCTTGCCGCCCGGAACCTTGGTCGCGTACTGCGCGGGCAGCTTGACGTACACCGTGGTCTTGTCGAGCACCATCTGGAGCTGGAGCGTCCGCGGCCCGGAAGACGGAGGCAAAACCATGTTCATCGTCATCGCGCCGGCGTGCAACGCGGGCGAGAACGATCCGCGCGCGGTCATACCGACCTGGCCGGCGCTTGGAACCGTTTCGCGCATGCTCATCACGACCTTGAAGCCGGGCGCGGCCGATGAGACGTCCGCTGCTCGCGTGAGGTTGTTGACCGTCGCCACCTTCCCCGAGCCCGTCGAGCTCGCGTTGCCGCAGCCCGCGACAAGAGCCACCGCGGACGCCACCGCGATGAACGTGCCCCCTGCCCGGAGTCGCAACCTCATCCGCAGCTCAGGCTACCCGCGAGCGACGCAGCCCATGCGTCCCGGCGCGCAGTGCCACGACCGGCGTCAGACGGCGGAGACTTCTTCTTCTTCGGCGACGCGGAACGATGAGCCGCAGCCGCACGCCGCAATCACGTTCGGGTTGTCGACCTTGAAGCCGGCACCCTGGAGACCGTCGACGAAGTCGATCACGGAACCCTTCACGTAGGGCAGGCTCGGCTCGTCGACGAGCAGGCGAATGCCCTTGTCCTCGAAGACCTCGTCGCCCGATCGCTGCTCGTCGAAGGCGAGCGCGTACTGGAAGCCCGAGCACCCTCCGCCCCGCACGCCAACCCGCAGGCCGGCGGTCTCGGCGACCGCGTTCTGCGCGGCGAGGAACTCGCGAACCTTCTCGGCGCCCCTGTCAGTCAGTGTGATCATCGCATCCATTTATCGGCTCCATAAGGCGCCGCCGTGAGGCGCCGCCGACCATTTCACTTCACGAAGTATAGCGACGAGCCCAGTCTCGCTACGCTAAGGGCATGGCAGACAGTGGAGCACCGGCCACACCCGACGAACTCAAGCAGAGGATCGAAGCGGGCATCGCCGGCGCCACCGCCGAGGTGACGGGCGACGGCCACCATTTCAACGCCGTGGTCTCCGCGCCCGCCTTCGCCGGCCTGTCCCGGATCGCCCAGCACCGGCTCGTCTACGACGTGTTCGGCGCGGAGGTCGGGGATCGTATCCACGCGCTGTCCATACAGACCAAGGCTTCGACCACGGAGAGCATCGCATGAGCGACGAGACGACCAACCCGCTGCGCGAGCAGATCCAGACCGCGATCGAGGAGAACCCCGTGCTCCTGTTCATGAAGGGGACTCCCGACCAGCCGATGTGCGGCTTCTCGGCCAAGACGGTGGCAATCCTCCAGTCGGTCGGCCAGCCGTTCGCGGCAGTGAACGTGCTGCCCGATCCCCGCATCCGCCAGGAGCTCTCGGCCCTCTCGAACTGGCCGACGATCCCGCAGCTGTTCATCGAAGGCGAGCTCGTCGGAGGCTGCGACATCGTCACCGAGATGTACGAGTCGGGCGAGCTGCAGCAGGCGCTGGGCCTCGACAACGCCGCCCCGGCGCAGGCGCCAGACGCGCCGGCGCAGGAGCCCGCGCCGCTCAGCATCGAAAACCGCCTCTAGCCGCTCACCGACAAGCCGAGCACCGTCTGCCCGGTGATCAGCAGCGACGGGTCGCGGTAGACGCGCCGCTTGCCGTGGCCCGGAATGCTCGCGTACAGGCCGTCGTAGCTGCCGATCCCCGCGATCGCCTGACGTAGTTCGGGCAGCGAGGAGATCGGCGGGCCGGACGATGCCGAGGATGACGACCCGAGGGCGCTGGTCAGCGCGCTCACGAGGCTCGAACTGCTCGACGCCGCCGACGGCGCCGCCGGCCCGTGAATGTTCACCAACACCGACCCTCGGGCGCTGGCGGGTACCCGCAATCGGAAGGTCACGGTCCGGACTGGACCGCGATACACCTGGACGAGCAATCGGACCCGCACGGTATGGCCGGCCTTGACCCGTGCGGGCGCCCGGGCGGCGAGGATCGTCGCCTCCTCCAGGCCGCGGGCGGCTCGGATGTTGGCCACCACGTGATCGACATGCAGCGCGGCAAAGTCGACGTCCTCCAGATCGGAGAAGGCGGTGGTGACATCCGTCGAGGCCGCGTTGGCCAGCTCGGGCGGCACCAACCCGGAGTCACCGGCCACGCCGGTACCCACGTAGCGGTTACAGAACCCGAGCGGGGTGCGGCTCTCGCGCAGGTAGATGCGCAGGCACATCGTGCCCGATTCGTTGGCCGGCGGCCCGTCGTAGATCTGCGTGGCGGCCTGGGCGACCTCGAGCGGCGCGATCGTGTCGACCAGCGAGCTCCCGAGAGGGAGCCCGACGTCGGTTTCATCGGCCACCTGGGTGTCGAGGCTGAGTGTGTTGCCGGTGTCCAGGTCCCGGGCCGTCACGTCGACCGGAACGACGGGGGGCGGCGCGCCGACCACGCCGATCACCGCATTCGGCGTGTCGCTCGTCAACGTGCCCTCCGTGTGCCCGGGCGAGGCGAGCTTGTAGCTCGGCTGGGTGCTGGTGGGATCGGGGTTGTTGACCACGTAGTAGACGTAGGCGTCCTGGAGCAGCAGCGAGCGTCGGCCGGCCCCGTCGAGCTCGTGGCCGAAGGCGTACACCGTCTGACCGTCGACATACGTGACGGTGCCGATCGCACCCATCGGGACCGCTCCGGACGAGTAGCTGGCCGCCACCGAGGCGCCCGGCACGAGCTGCTGTACGGGGAACGAGGTCGTGGTCGCCCCGGACGTGGGCTCGGCCAGCACGAGACGCCCGGCGCGAGCGGCGGCGCGCTGGAGCAGGCCGAACACCGACGGAACGAGGCCGCCCACCATCAGCGGTCCCAGCAGCGGCCGGGTCCGGGCGGCCAGCTGGGGTGCCGAGGGCGGCGGCAGGACGGGCTCCCCCAGCATCTGCTCGATCGGCGTGACGAGTGCCACGTTGTTGCCGTACTCCCCGATCCCCTCGGAGATCGCGCCGATGTTCTCCGGCATACCGAACGCGTTCTGGCAGTAGACGGGCGAGCCCGAGAATCCCTCGGCGACACCGGTGGAGTCGACGGCAGGGCCCGACACGCTGACCAGAATTCGCGGTCCCTGGCCGGCCTGTTCGACGATGTCGATCACCTGGACGTCGAAGGAGGAGATCGTCGTCCCCTGGATGACCGTCTCGCTGGTGCAGTTCATGCCCGGCTGAACCTGCGAGAGCGGCATGATCGGGCCGCCATCGGCCAGGGCGGTGCCAGCAGGGACGAACACCCCAGCCAAGACGAGAAGAAGTAATAGAAGTCGACGCAATTGAGCCCCGCCTCCGGCCGGTCCCTGGCCGAGGCGCGCGGAAGCATATCCGCGTGGGCGGCGCACGTGTGAGAACCTCGTGATGGAGGGATAGGATCGTCGCCATGGCCGCGACCCGGGCTGTCGTCGCTCTCCGGTACGAGAACGACGCGCTCTGGGCGATCGACCAGACCGAGCTGCCCTGGCGTGAGGTCGAGCTCGAGCTGCGCAGTGCCGAAGATGTCGCCGGCGCGATCCGCCGGTTGGCCATCCGCGGCGCGCCGCTGATCGGCGTGGCCGCCGCCTATGGTGTCGCGCTCGAGCTGGCCCACGACTCGAGCCAGCAAAGCCTCAACCGGGCCGCGGCGCTCCTGCGCGAAGCCCGGCCGACCGCGGTCAACCTGTCCTATGCGGTCGATCGCGTCGCCCGCGCCGTTCAGGCGTCGAGGAGCGACCCGCACGCCGCCGCCCTCACCGCCGCCCTCAACGAGGCCCGCGCGATCGAGGCCGAGGAGCAGGCGGCCAGCGACGCGATCGCCGCCCACGGCGCCGAGCTGCTGGCCGGCGCGCCGCGGATCCTCACCCACTGCAACACCGGCGCGCTGGCCGCGCCCGGGCGCGGGACCGCACTCGCCGTTATCGCCGAGCTGGCCGACCGTGGGACGCTGGAAAAGGCCATCGCCACCGAGTCGCGACCGCTCCTCCAGGGCGCGCGCCTCACCGCCTACGAGCTCGCCAAGCTGGCGATCCCGCACGAGCTGATCGTCGACAGCGCAGCCGCCGGGCTGATCGCCGGCGGTGCCGTTGACGCCGTCATCGTCGGGTGTGACCGCGTGGCGGCCAACGGCGACGTGGCCAACAAGGTCGGAACCTATGGCCTCGCCCTCGCCGCCGACGCGGCGAGCCTCCCGTTCGTCGTCGCCGGACCGACCTCGACGATCGATCCGAAAACGCCGACCGGCGCCGAGATCGCGATCGAGGAGCGCGATCCCGATGAGGTCCGGCATGCTGGTGGCGCTCAGCTCACGCCCGACCAGACGCCGTGTCGAAACCCGGCCTTCGACGTCACCCCGGCGGCGCTGGTCACGGCGCTGGTCACCGAGCGAGGCGTCCTGCGCCCGCCGTTCACCTCATGAGGGTCGCGCGGTCGTTCGCTCCGGGGGACGTGCGGCTCGAGGAGGATCCCGATCCCGAGCCGGGACCCGGCGAGGTCGTGTGCGACGTCCTCGCCTGCGGCGTCTGCGCGTCCGACGTGACCGACTGGTACATCGCCCCGCGGCTGCCGGCGGTCCTCGGCCACGAGCTCACCGGCGTGATCCGCGCCGTGGGCGAGGGCGCGGACGCTCCGCCCGCCGGGACGCGTGTGGCGATCCATCACCACGCGCCGTGCGGGGAGTGCCGGCGCTGCCGGCGCGGTCACGAGACGCTCTGCGAGCGCTTCCGCGCCACCCGCCTGCACCCGGGCGGGTTCGCGGAGCGGGTAAGGATCCCGGCGGAGCTGACCTCGGAGCTGCTCAAGCTGCCCGCCGCACTCGACCCCGTCGCCGGCACGTTCATCGAGCCGCTCGCCTGCGTGCTGCGCGCCCAGAACCGGGCCGGACTGCATCCCGGCGACACGCTGCTCGTCGTGGGCGCCGGCATCAACGGCCTGCTCCAGATCGGCGCCGCCCACGCGCGCGGGATCGAGGCGGTGTGGGTGCGGGAGCCTCGCCCCGAACGCCTGGACCGGGCCCTCGCGCTTGGGGCCGAGCTTCACGGCAACGAGCTCGTCGACGTCGCGATCGTCTGCACACCCAAGCCCGAGGCGATCGCCGCCGCGCCTGCCGCGCTCGCGCCCGGCGGCACGATCTGCCTGTACGCGCCGCCCGTGCCGGGGTCACCCGTGCCGCTCGACGGCAGCGAGCTGTTTCTGCGTGAGCTGACCGTCACCGCCAGCTATTCCGCTGGACCGAACGACATGCGCACCGCGCTCGAGCTGATCGCGTCAGGGAGGATCGATCCGGCGCCGCTCGTCTCCCACCGCCTGCCGCTCGAGGAGACCGCCCGCGCGCTCGAGCTCCAGCGCGGCGCCACGGCGTTGAAGGTCGTCGTGGAACCGTGAGAGCCGCGCTCCTGTACGGCCGCGAGGATCTCCGCGTGCAGGAGGTGGCCGAGCCGGAGGGAGAGGTGATCGTCGAGGTGCAGGCCGCCACCACGTGCGGCACCGACGTGAAGATGTGGCGCCACGGCCACCGCGTGCTGGCCCCGTATCCGTGCCGGTTCGGCCACGAGACCGCCGGCGTGCGCGTCGACACCGGCGAGCGGGTGCTCGTGTCCGACTCGGTGGCCTGCGGCGCATGCGAGCAGTGCCGGCGCGGCAGGGCCCAGATCTGCCGCAGTCCGGAATGGGTGCTGGGGGGCTTCGCCGAGCGGATCGCGGCCCCCCGAGCCGCGCTGCACCCGATCCCGGACGGGCTGCCCGCGGCCGCCGCGGCGATGGCCGAGCCGCTCGCCGCGGCCGTCCACGCCGTCGACCGCACGCTCGACCGCGCGAGCGACGCCGCCGACGTCGGGATCGTCGGCGGCGGGCCGATGGGGCTGATGCTCGCCTCGCTCCTGCTCGCCCAGGGACGAGCGGTCACGGTCGCCGATCCCCACGGCGAGCGCCGGGCCCAGGCGGTCGAGCTGGGTGCGCAGGCCACGACCGAGCTGCGCCGCCACGAGCTCGTGCTCGAGGCGGTCGGCCGTCCGGAGACCTGGCGCCTGGCCGCCGGCGCCGCCGCGCCCGGCGGCGTGGTCGTGCTGGTCGGCGGATGCCCTTCCGGAAGCGAGGTCGTCCTCGATCCCGGTCCGCTGCACTACGAGGAGCTCGAGCTGCGCGGCGCCTTCCACCACTCGCCGGCGGATGTCGATCGCGCGCTCGAGGCCCTCGCCGCGGACGACGCGTTGTGGCGGACGTTGCTGGGCGAGACCATTTCGCTGCACGGGCTCCAGTCCGCCCTGGCCAAGGCGCCCCAAGGCCCCGCGAAGAAATGGGTCGTCGACCCGGCGGCGCCTTAGCGCCCTCGATGGCGGATTGCGCGGTGGCGCATGCATAACTCGACACGGCGGGGTCCGCGGTGGGGCATGCATTAGTCGACATGGCGGGCGGCTTTTGCCGGGCGTGACGAGCTACGCAGCCGGGGCATGCGGAAGTCGTCACGCCCGTGAAGAATGCGGGGTCGTGACGAGTCACGCATGGTCGGCGGCGAAATCCGTCCGCCCGCGCCATGCAAGACGGCTCGTCCCGCCCCGGCCGACCGAGCCGTGCGCGCTTATTAAGGTCGACCGGGACCTGCCCTATCTAAGCGCCCCGGCAAGATCCACCGCGGCCCCGGCAAGACCAGCCGACCACTAGTCGATCGTCCGCCGGCGGTACAGCGCGCTGGCGAGCGGGGCGAATACGGCGAGCAGCGCCAGCGACCACAGCAACGACGCGATCACGGGATGCTGCATCGGCCACGCGTGAATGCTCGCCGACGGATTGGGATTGCCGAACAGCTGGCGCGCGGCGGTGGTGACCGCGCTGACGGGGTTCCAGTCGGCGATCGTCCGCAGGACCGCGGGCATGTGTTCGGTCGGGACCAGCGCGTTGGAGACGAAAGCCAGCGGGAACAGGATGATCAGCCCGAGTCCCTGGGCGGATTCCGCGTCCTGGCTGAGGATGCCCAGGCACGCGCAGCCCCAGGACACGGCGTAGCTGAACAGGAGGAAGATCCCCAAGCCGGCCAGAGTCGAGGCGAGACTGGCGTCGGGCCGCCAACCGACGATCAGACCGGTCGCGATCACGATCGCGGTGCACAGGACGGCGCTGAGCAGGTCCGCCAGCGACCGGCCGACCAGCACCGACGGCTTCCACATCGGCAGCGTGCGGAAGCGATCGATCACGCCGGTACCGAGATCCGTGCTGATGCCGACCGCCGTCCCGATCGCCGAGGTGGTCAGGTTCATGGCGAGCAGACCAGCGATCGCGAAGTCGGCGTAGCTGCCGTGGGAGATGGCGATTCCGGCTCCGAACACGTACACGAACAGCAGCGTGAACAGGACGGGCTGGATCGTCACGTCGGACAGCCGTAGCGGCTCGCGCGCCAGGTGCACGAAGTTGCGGGTGGTGAGCACGGCGACGTCGCGAACCGCCTGCCGGAGCCGACCGGCGAGCGGGGCCCGTGAGCGGGTCAGGGTGAGCGCTTGCGTGGTCACGGCCGGACCCCCTGACCGGTCAGGGAGAAGAACACGTCATCGAGCGACGGCGGTCGCACCTGGACGTCGTCGACGGCGATCCGGGCCTGATCCAGCGCGCGGATCACCGTCGTGGCCAGCCCCGGCGTGCTCTGCACCGGGGCGCGGAGATGGCGGCCGTCGTGGTCGATGTCGATCGACCCGCTCACCAACGGATCCAAGGCGACGCCGGCCTCGGGGTGCGCCTCGGACAGCGTGACTTCGAGGCGCGCGCCGCCAACCTGCGCCTTGAGCTCCCGCGGCGTCCCCTCGGCGATCGCGCGGCCGTGGTCGACGACGACGATCCGGTCAGCCAGCTCGTCGGCTTCGTCGAGGTACTGGGTGGTGAGGAGCAGCGTCGTGCCGTCGGCGACCAGGCGTCGGATCACGTCCCACATGCGGGCCCGGCTCGTTGGATCGAGGCCGGTGGTCGGCTCGTCGAGAAACAGGACTGGTGGACGGGTGAGGACGCCGGCGGCCAGATCCAGGCGCCGGCGCATCCCGCCCGAGTAGGTCTTCATCATGCGGTCGGCGGCATCGCTCAGCTCGAACTGATCCAGCAGCTGCGCCGCGCGGGCGCGAGCCTCGTGCCGCCCCACACCGCCGAGGCGGGCGATCATGATCAGGTTCTGGCGCCCGGTCAGCAGCTCGTCGAGCGTCGCATCCTGCCCGGTGACGCCGATCCGGCGACGCACCTCGTCCGGCTGGCCGACGACGTCGAAACCGGCGACATGGGCCGTCCCGCCGTCGGGCCGGGCGAGCGTGGTCAAGATCCGCACGGCGGTGGTCTTGCCGGCGCCGTTGGGCCCGAGCACGCCGAGGACGGTCCCGCGCGGCGCGGCCAGGTCGAGCCCGGCGAGCGCCATCGTCTCCCCGAACCGCTTGGTCAGCCCGTTCGTCTCGATCATTTGATCTGATGTCATCTAACATTCCTTACCTGTCGACAAGTAATCGGCCGGAAGGACGATACCGACTAACTTACCGGTCGTCAAGTAAGTTACTCTGATATGCTTCAACGGGTGCCCGAGCAGCCTTCCACCCGGGACCGGATCCTCGACATCGCGCTCGAGCTCTTCAGCGAGCAGGGGTACGACCAGACGTCGCTACGCGACATCGCGGAGCGGCTGGGGACGACCAAGGCGGCGCTCTACTACCACTTCGCGCGCAAGGAGGACATCCTCCTGGAGCTCCACATGCGCCTCCACGAGCTCGGCCACGACGCGCTCGTTCAGCTCGACGAGCTCGACAGCGGGCAAGCGATCGTCGAGGCATGGCCGGCCCTTATGGACGGGTTCATCGACCGCATGGCCCAGAACCGCGACCTCGTGCTGCTCCATCTGCGCAACGTCCGCGCGCTCGAGCAGATCGGCGCTGACGAGCGACACCAGGCGGAGAACGAAGACCTCATGGACCGCTTCGCGCGGGCGTTCGCGAACCCCGATATCCCGCTGGCCGACCGCGTCCGGATGGCGTGCTCGCTGGGTGCGGTGATTGCCGGGCTGATCGACGCCGGCGAGCGGTTTGGCGACGTGGAATCCGCGGATGTGATCGAGCTCGTCCGCGCCACGGTCGCGGACATGCTCGCTAGCTCCGCCGGTACTCCAGGTGCTCGATGATCCGCCGCGAGTCGCAGATCGCCTCGCCGTCGATCACCAGGACCGGCACCCGCCGCTGACCGGTCAGCGCCTCGACCTCGGGCCGGCGCGAGCGGCGCTGAGGCACCACGACCTCGTCGAACCCGATTCCCTCACGCTTCAGCGCCCGCGCCACCCTCCCGCACGGGCAGAGCCAGTTGGTCGGCGTTGAGCAGCGGTACAGCGTGGCCACGAGCCTGGCGCGCGGGCGGTCCCGGTCCTGTTCCTAACCCCAGCCCAGCGGGCCATGGCGCACGACCGCGCCGGCCACTCGCAGCGCTACGGGCTGACGCGAGCCGGGCGGGGACATGCGGGACCCCTCGCGCTCGCGATACCAGGCGATCGTCTCCTCGAGGCAGTCCTCGTGCGGAGAGGGTCGCCAGCCCAGCTCTCGCTTGGCCTTGGCGCTCGAGCAGGCCCAGTTCAGCGAGACGATCCGCACCTCCTCGGGCGTGGGCATGGCGCCGCCGGCCACCCATTGGCCACCTTCGGCCAGCGCCAGTGCCACGCGCAGCGGCAGCTTGAGCGCCGGCGGATCGATGCCGGACAGGCGGGCCAGGTCGGCGAACAGGCGGTCCATCGTGAAGTTGCGGTTACCGAGGATGTAGCGCTGGCCGGGCTCGCCGCGCTCGTCGGCGAGTAGGTGCCCGCGGGCCACGTCCTGTACCCCGACGATGTTCAGCGTGCCGCCCACGTAGGCCGGGATCTGCCGCCGCATGAACCGGCGCACGAGTACGGTCGATGAGCGCCCGCAGTCGCCCGGGCCCAGCAGGGTCGCCGGGTTGACGATCACCACGGGCAGCCCGCGCTCGGCCAGGGCGAGCGACACGGCCTCCGCCTCGTGTTTGGAATCGACGTACGGGATTCGGTGGCGCGCCGCGTTCCACGCGTTCCCCTCGGTCGCCACCGCCCCCTTGCGCGCCGGTCCGATCGCGGCCACCGAGGAGGTGTAGACGACACGCTGCACCCCGGCGCGGAGCGCCTCCTCGAGGACGATCCGGGTGCCCTCGACGTTCAGCGCAAACGTCTCCTCGCGCGAGAGCCTGAGGTTCGTCGTGCCCGCGGCGTGGAACACGCGGTCCACGCCGCGCAGCGCCCGCCTGACCGCACGGCGGTCGAGGACGTCGCCCCGGGTGGTGGCGACGTCGAGCCCTGCGAGCGTCTCCAGGTCAGACGTCGGCCGGGCCAGGGCACGCACCTCGTCTCCGCGCTGCACGAGCTGCCCGACGATGTGGGATCCGAGAAAGCCGGTCGCGCCGGTCACGAGCGTTTGGGGCAAGTCTGGATCCTCGTGATGCTCGTGGTGGAAGGCTCAGCGGCCTTCTCGACGGCGCCTGCGTCCTCCGAAGGCGAGTGACCCCAGCGCCGCGATCCCACCGGCGAGCACGAACCCGGCGACACCGGCGCCGATCAGAACCTCGCGTTGATGACGGCGGATCTGGGACCGCCAGTCCGTCAGCTCGGCGACCTCGCCGCGCAGCCGCTCGAGCGAGGTGCCGAGCTGCTGGCGGTTCCGCTCGATCGAGGCGCGGATCTCATCCGGCGTACGCGTCGCCATCAGCCCTTGACCTCGGTCTTGGCCTCGATCTCCGCCCTGGCCGTCACCGTCTCGCGAATCCGCTTGGCCTCGTCGATCGCCATCGTCGGCGTCGGAGGAGCGCCCGACTTCAAGGCCCGCCAGGCGACCATGAACGCTCCGAGTGCGAGCAGTGCGAGCACGCCGAACACGATCAGAAACCCCTCCCAGATGCTTCCGGCGCCGGGCACGAGAACCGCGTTCAGGGCCCAGGCTGCGGCCTCGAGCCCCATCACGATCGCGAACACGCCGAACACCGCACCCGCGGCAACCGCGGCGGTGCCGCGGAGCAGGCTCTTCGCCTTCCGGGTCACCTCCGCCTTGGCGAGCTCGATCTCGTCCCGGACCAGATTGGTCATCCGGTCCGAGATCTCGGTCACGGTCTGGACCAGGTTGTCGGGTCTGCCGTTGTCAGCGGGCAAGGCGCTTGAGGATTAGGGCGAACAGGAGGCCGCCGGCGAACGCAGCCCCGACCGCCGCCTCAGGGCGTTCATTGGCGATTTCGGCGATGCGCTGCTGCGGCGAGGCTGGCTCGACCGCCCCGGGAGAGCCGTCCACCCCGGCGGTCAAAGTGGAATCGGAGTCTGCGGTCACTCGGGCGGCTCTTCGCCGAACAAGCGCATCCAGATCATGGTGGCCACGCGCGTGGACACGAGCGTCGCGAGCGCGCCGGTTCCGGCGAGCAAGCCCGACCAGAGCAGTCGTTTAACGAGGGGACTTTCAGTCATCGCGTCGGATTCAATCAGAAGGGGAGGCGCCCCGCCGAGCATCTGCTGACGCGCCCCGACTATCTGCCTACTCCCGCTCGAGCCCGCGGCAGATCGTCTCGACGATCATCGTCTTGGCGCCCTCGAGCTCATCGTCATCGACCGCCTCGGCCTCGAAGATCCACCGCGTCAGGACCTGCTCGATCGAGCCGTAGAAGGCGAGCGCCCCGAACTCGGGCGTGATCTCAGAGCGGAACAGCCCGTCGGCCTGGGCCCGGGCGACGATCCCGGCGATCTGCTCGTAGGCCTCGCGGATCTTGACCAGGTGGGTGCGGCCGAAGGTGTTCGCCGCCCGCGTCACCTCGACCACGATCACCTTCATCAGCTCGGGCTCGTGGCGGTATGAGTCGACGATGAACCCGGCGATCGCCCCCAGCTTCTCGCGGGGAGAACGCTCCGCGCGGTCGGCCTCGGCGATCGCCTGAAGCATGACGTTCCAGCGTTCGAGGAACAGCGTGTCGAGGATCTCGTCCTTGGAGGAGAAGTAGTGGTAGACGAGCCCGTACGCGACCCCAGCCTCATCGGCGATGTCGGACACGCGGCAGGTGTGGAACCCCTGGCGAGCGAACACTCGCATGGCCGCGTCGAGGATCACCCGTCGCTTGTCGGCGGCCGCGACGCCCTGGGCGGCCATCACACGCTCCAGCCGTAGGCTTCTGGCCGGCGGTGGGTCAAGGCCGGGATCCGGCGCCGCACGCGCTCGAGCGTGTCGAAGTCGAGCTCGGCCACGATCGCCGTCTCGATGTCGGGGGCCCGGGCGAGGACGAGCCCCCACGGGTCGACGATCATCGAGCGTCCGCCGCAGCGGGGGCCGGGCGGGTGCGCGCCGATCTGGTTGGGCGCGATCACGAAGCACTGGTTCTCGATCGCCCGGGCCCGCAACAGCACCTCCCAGTGGTCGCGGGTGGTGGCGAGCGTGAAGGCGGCGGGCACCGTGACCACCTGCGCCCCGCGGACGGCGAGGATCCGGTAGAGCTCGGGGAAGCGCACGTCGTAGCAAATGGTCATCCCGAGCCGTGCGCCGCCGGCTAGCTCCGACAGGACGACGTCGTCCCCAGGCTCCTCCGTGGCCGACTCTGCGTACACATCGCCGTCGACCTCGACGTCAAACATGTGCATCTTGCGGTAGACGGCGCGCAGCTCGCCGTCGGGGCCGACGTGGACGCTCGTGTTGGCGGTCTTTTCCCGGCCTTGCACCCGCTCGACGATCGAGCCCGCCACCAGGTCGATTCCCAGCTCGCGTGCGGTCGATCGCGCCCACGCGATGAAGCGGCCGTCCAAGGGCTCGGCCGCCGCGGTCATCTGCTCGCCGGTGCCGAGCACGCTCCACTTCTCGGGTAAAACGACGAGCTCGGCGCCCATCGCAGCCGCCTCCCGCACGAGCGCGTTTGCGGTGTCGAGATTTCGAGCGGTGTCCTCGGTCGAATTGAGTTGAACTGCGCCGACGCGCACGGTGTTCGGGTGGAGAGTGGGCGGGCGGGATTCTGGTCGATTGACCAGTCAGTCAGGCGAGTTTACCCAGCTCGTCTACGCCTCATGCCATGAACGAGCTCTCGGTGGCGCCGGCCGGCCCGGCCACCGCCCCCGATGCGTGCAGCGCCTCGATCTCGGCGTCGCTGAAGCCGGCCTCGGCGAGCACCTCGGTCGTGTGCTCTCCCAGGCCGGGCCCGGGCGCTCGCTTAGGGTCACCCGGCGTGCGGCTCAGCTTGAACGGAACACCAAGGAGGCGAACGGGCCGCACGGCCCCCGGCTGATCGAGCTCGACCACCATCTCCCGCGCCGCCACGAGCTCGGAGTCGAGCGCCTCGTCGAGGTCGAGGACCGGCTCGAGACAGCAGTCGTGCTCGGCGGCGAAGGCGCCCCATTGCTCACGCGTGCGCTCGGCGAAGATCGACTCGACCGCACGGTGGGCGTCCGAGCCGGGTGGGTCGAACGCGTGCTCGGCGAGATCCTCGCGTCCCACGCCCCGGCAGAACGTGCTCCAGAACTTGGGCTCGAGCGCCCCTAGCGTCACGTACCCGTCGGCGCACCGGTAGGGCCGGTAGCAGACGATTCCGCCCGCCAGCGACGTCCGTCCCCGGCGCGGCGCCGGTCCGCCGGCCAGGAACTCGCCGGCGAGCATGGCCAGCCACGAGAGCGACCCGTCGAACATCGAGCAATCGACCAGCTGCCCTTCACCTGAGCGCTCCCGCTCGGCAAGCGCGAACATGATCCCCGCCACCGCCATCAGCGCGCCTCCGCCGAGGTCGGCGATCTGGGCCCCCGCCGACACCGGAGGACCGTCCGCCTCCCCGCTCAGCCCGAGGATCCCATTGAGACCCAAGTAGTTGATGTCGTGCCCCGGCCGGTCGCGATTCGGTCCGGTCTGGCCGTAGCCGGTGATCGCGCAGTAGACGAGCCCGGGGTTCTGCTGGCGCAGCCGCTCGTACCCGACCCCAAGGCGATCGAGCACGCCGGGCCGGAACGACTCGAGCAGGACATCCGCGTCGCGCACCAGCCGTAGCAGCACCTCCTTGCCGGCCTGCGTCTTCAGGTCGACTCGGATCGAGCGCTTGCCTCGGTTGAGCGACAGGAACAGCGAACCTCGCGCGCTCGGCTCGACGCCCTCGTAGTAAGGAGGGGCCCAGCGGACGTAGTCGCCGAGCCCGGTGTCCTCGACCTTGATCACGTCGGCGCCGAAGTCGGCCAGGAGCAGCGAGCTGAACCCGCCCGGCAGCAACCGAGTCAGGTCGAGTACGCGGAGCCCGTCAAGCGGCAGGCTCATTGACCCCAAGCCCGAGGAGAGCGCGCGCCTCCTCGACCGTCGCCGGGCGACGACCCAGCTCCTCGGTCAGCCGGCGCGCCACCGCGATCAGATCGCCGTTGGAGCGCGCCATCTCGCCGTCGGGCAGGTAGAAGTTGTCCTCGAGCCCGACGCGAATCGAGCCGCCCAGCGTGAGCGCCGCGGCCACCAGCATCCACTGGTCGCGCCCGATCCCGATCACGCCCCAGTGATGAGCACCGGTCGGCAGGTTGTCGGCCATCGCCGCGAGGTTGCGGGCGGTCGCCGGCACGCCCCCGACGACGCCCATCACGAAATCCGCGTGAAGGGGAGCTTCCAATAGCCCCATATCGACGAGCGGGGCAAGCGAGCCGACGTGGCCGAGATCGAAGCATTCGTGCTCGGGCTTGATCTCAAGCCGTCGCATCGCCTCGAGCAGCTCGATGATCTCGTCGAACGGGTTGGCGAACACGAACTGGAACACGAAATCCTTGCGAGTGCGCGAGTACTTGGCGTAGTTCATCGAGCCCATGTTCAGCGCCGCCACCTCGGGCCGGCCCGCCTCGAGATAGGCGATCCGCTTCGACACGGGCACGCCCACGGTGCCGGTGGAGAAGTTGACGATCGCCGCGTCGCCCACCTCGCGCCGGATCGCGTCGCGGATGGCCACGAAGTCCTCGACCTCATACGACGGCGTGCCGTCCGGGCGCCGAGCGTGGATGTGGATGTGCACGCCGCCCTCCTCGACGATCCGCCGCGCCTCGGCCCCGTACTCCTCGGGCGTATAGGGGATGGCCGGGCACTGGTCGCGGTTCGCGATCGCGCCCGATATCGCGCAGGTGATGACGACGGGATCGTCGAGGCTCATACCGGGACCACGCCGCTTCGCTTCCAAGGGCGGTCGACCTTTTTCCCGGCCGCCATCTCGAGCCCCCGGCAGATCGTGGCCCGCGTCTCCCGCGGATCGATCACGTCGTCGATCATGTCGTTGCCCGCGGCGATGTACACGTCGATGATCTGGCGGAAGCTATCGATCAGCTCCCGTTTCTTGGCCGCCGGGTCCTCCGCCTCCTGGACCTGCTTGCGGAAGATGATCTCGACCGCGCCCTCGGCGCCCATCACGCTGATCTCGGCCGACGGCCAGGCGACGATCAGGTCCGGCTCATACGCCCGACCGCACATCACGTAGTAGCCGGCGCCATACGCCTTGCGCAGCACGACCGTGATCTTCGGCACGGTCGCATTCGCCGTCGCGTACAGCATCTTGGCGCCGTGGCGGATGATCCCGGCCTCCTCGACCTTGGTCCCGACCATGAAGCCGGGCACGTCCATGAGGTACACGAGCGGCAGACCGTACGCGTTGCACAGGTTGATGAACCGCGCCGCCTTATCGGCGGAGTCGTTGTCGAGGATCCCGCCCAGCTGGCGCGGCTGGTTGGCCACGATCCCGGCCGGCCGGCCGCCGAACCGGGCCAGGCAGGTGATGATCGTCTTGGCCCACTGGGGCTTCAGATCGAAGTAGTCCCCGTCATCGACGATCCGGCGGATCACCTCGTACATGTCGTACGGCTTGCGGTTCGACTCGGGGAGGACGTCGAGCAGCTCATCGTCACCGCGGTCGACCGGGTCGCCGGTTTCAAGCACCGGGGGAGGCTCCTCGCAGTTCTGCGGGAAGTAGCTCAGGTACCGCTTGACGGCATCGATGCACGCCTCGTCTGATTCGACCTCGAGGTCCCCCACGCCGGACCTGCGGCAATGCACTCGCGAGCCCCCGAGCTCCTCCTGGGTGACGTCCTCGCCCACCGCGGCCCGGACGAGATGCGGACCGGCGAGCGCCATCGACCCGCGCCCGCGCACCATCGGGACGAAGTCGGCCAGGCCGGGGATGTAAGCGGTGCCGGCCGCACACGGCCCCATCAGCGCCGCCACCTGCGGGATCACCCCCGAGCTGACCACCTCTTCGCGGAACAGCTGGCCGGTGCCGGCGAACAGCGATCCGACCGCCTCCTGGATGCGCGCGCCCGCCGAGTCCAACAGCCAGATCATCGGGATCCGCTTGGTCAGGGCGAGCTCGCGCAGGCGCGCCACCTTGAGCTCTCCGGTCATCCCCATCGACCCGGCCATCACGGTGAAGTCGTAGGCGGCCACCGCGGCCAAGCGCCCGTCGACCTTGCCGTAGCCGGTGACCACGCCGTCGGCGGGAGCCTCGCGGCCGTCCATCGCCCGCTGTGAGGAGTGCGGTCGGCCCTGGATGCCCAGCTCGACGAACGTGCCGTCGTCGATCAGCAGCGCGATCCGCTCGCGCGCGGTCAGCTTGTCGGCCGCGTGCTGGGCGGAGATCTTCTCCGGCCCGCCCCCGAGCTTGATCCGCTCGCGGCGTGCGGCCAGGTCCTGGGCGAGCGGGCGAAGCAGGCTGGCAGAGGACGTGGCGTCGGTGCCCATACGGGAAGTGAACCCGATCCGGCCCTAAGTAACCGCCGTCACCCGTTTTTCTCAGGTCCCGGAGGTATCGGAAAGTGACGATCGCGCCGGTTCCGAAGACGACGATCCGGATGGCGGTCGAGTCGGCCACGAAGCTGGCGTTCGGGACGGTCAGCGCGAGCGCGATTGCCACCGTGAGGGTCGAGATGACGGCGACCGGCTCGACCCGCCGGCAGGGGCGCCCGCCGCGAGTGGCTCACAGCCGCGCGGGCTCGAGCAGGCGACGCCTCAGCAGCGGGTTCAGGACGTGGTACTCCCCGCGCCCGGAGCGCTCCATGACGCCGATATCGAGCAGCTTCTTCAGGGCCCGGTCGGCGTCGCCCCGATGCAGACCGGTGGTCAGGGTTTGCCCCGCGGCAACCCGCCGCGCCAGCCTCAGCCCTAAGCGGTGCGAGGAGCGGATGCCATCGACGAGCTGGTCAAGCAGGGCGCTGTCCCCGTGGTAGGCGGCGTCGTAGCCCTGCTCGACCAGCGCCAGATCGATCTCCCGCCGGGCCAGTATCACGCTGAGAATGTGGGTGCGCTGGGCGATCAGCATCGTCACCCGCGGATGGAGCTCACCCAGCGCGACGACGCGGTCCAGCGCGCCGCGATCGATCACGCACTCGTCGGATTGGAAGCGACTACGAAGCCCTTCGCGCCAGTCGTCGGCCGCAATCGGCCGCAACGACAGAAAGCTGCCGAAGCCGCTGAACGCGCGATCCTGCGGACCGAACAGGTCGCGCATCACGTGCTCGAGACTGCCGGCGAACAGGTAGCTGACCTGACTGGAGCGCTGGAAGATCGCGCGCATCCGCTTGGTGACGGCATCCGGGTCGCCATATGGCTTGCGTTCACCCGCCAGTTCCTGGAACTCGTCGAAGAACACCACGCAGCGCTTGTCGTCGGCGATCGCCACCCGCTGCGCCAGCTCGAGCGCATCACGAAGCGCGGTGTCGGGGTCGCGCGAGGCGATGCCCGGCTCGAGCGCGAGCTCGACGCCATCGCCGAGCTCTGCGCGGGCCTTCATCACCAGCGCGACCTGGGCCGCGGACAGCGCGCTGCGCCCGAGCGCACGCACCTTTGGCAGTACCTTGCGGATCGCGGGGCGGTTGCGCAGAACCGCCGCGGCGAGCTCCTCGGCGAACTCCGCCGCGTCGGCCAGGTCGAACAAATCGACCGCGGCGACGTAGAGCCCATGCCCGGCCACCCGGGTCAGCGCGGCATCACAGACACTCGTCTTCCCGGTCCGGCGCGGACCGGCGAGGATCACGCTGGTCCCGTTCTCGAGCGCGACGGCCAGCTCGGTCACGTCGGCCCGGCGGCCGATCATCTGGCTGGCAGGGATCGGCTCGTCAGTCGGGAACAGGTCGCCGCTGATCCGCCGTTGTACACGACTCATGTGAGCATTGTACACAGAATTTGTGTACGCTCACACATTCCGTGAGCATTGCTCACAAATAGCGGGTGCTTCAGGACGCTCCCAAACCGAAAGGGAGCTCGTCGAAGCTGGCCGGCGGCCCCGGTTCCCATTGGGGGAACGGCATGTACGGCCGGTCCGCCGGCGTGCTGTCCGACTCCGCGCTCGCGCCGTAGCGCAGGGCAACCTCTGAGGGCGTGTAGACCGCGCTGCCCCGATGCGCGCGCCCGCCCGCCATGAAGATCACGCAGGGTCCTTCGCCGGCGCCGACGAAGATGTGCTCGGTGCCCGGCGGACAGTGCAGGAAGTCCCAGGACCGCATCCTGCGCTCGACGCCTTCGACGATCGCGATGCATTCGCCGGCGAGCACGAGAAAGTCCTCCTGGTCGCGTTCGTGGTGGTAGAGGCCGTTGGGCTGCCCCGGGCGGAGCACGTGGATCGTGTAACCGACATCCGGGAACCCGACGGCGTCGCCCTCGAACACGCACGCCTCGCCGAAGTAGTCGTTGGTCATCCACGCCGCGTCGGATACGTGGACGACGAACCAGCCCTCGGTCGCCGCAGTCAGGCCGTATTCGCTGCGCTCCATCCGGGCCTCGCTCATCGGCCCGTCCACTCCGGCTCACGCTTCTCGAAGAAGGCGCGCACGCCCTCCTGGATGTCCTCGGTCGAGAAGGCGATCGTCAGCTGGGAGCGCAGGAAGTCGAGCGCGTCGAGGAACGCCATGTCCTGCTGCCTGAACATCGCATCCTTGCCGAGCTTCATCAGCACCGGGGACTTGCGTGCGAGCTTCTCGGCCCACTTCCGGACGCCGGCCTCGAACTCGTCGGGCGCGAACACCCTGTTGACGATCCCGATCCGCTCGGCCTCGGCGGCGGAGATCTGCTCGCCCAGCAGCAGCAGTTCGTTGGTCTTCTTGCGTGGCACGTTGCGATAGATCAGCGCCATGATCATGAACGGGAACACGCCGACGTTGATCTCCGGCGTGCCGAACCGGGCCCCCTCGCGGGCCAGGATCAGGTCGCAGGCGAGCGCGATCCCGAGCGCGCCGGCCAGCACGTGGCCGTTGGCCGCGCAGATGGTCGGCTTGCCGAGCTCGCCGATCAGCCGGAACAGGCGCGGGAAGCGCTCGGTCCCGAAGTGCTTGTGCGCGAGCGGCACCTCGGCCGCGAAGCCGGCCAGGTTCGCGCCGGCCGAGAAGATCCGGTCGTGGGTGGAGGTCAGCACCACACACCGGACGGCCGGATCCTCCCGGGCTTGCGAGAACGCTGCGATCAGCTCGTCGAGCAGCTCGTCGGACAGGGCGTTGCGCGTATCGGGCTGATCGAGCGCGATCGTCGCGACGCCGGCATCCGAGGTCTCGTAGCGAAGGGTGGCGTAGGACATCCGGCCGAAGCCTACGCGCCACGTCCCCGGGAGGCCGGGCTAGGGACGTGCCAGATAGCTCTGTCCGGCGTGCAGGATGATCGTCTTGTGGGTGACGAAGTCGGTGACAGCCACGGAGTCCGTTAGATCGTGGGTAAACGTCCCGTCGCAGCGATCGGCGACCGTCCAGATCGTGCCCCGGACGGTGGCGGCGCTGTAGCGGCCCTGGGTGCGGAACTTGCCGTGTGCGCTCGCCCGGAGAAGCTGGAGCGTCTTACTCGACAGCGCCGCGGCCGACGCGTCGCCCGCCTTGCGCGCGGTGCACACGGCGTAGGACGGGGCTCCGCGGAACGCGCCTTCCACGATCGACAGGGTGGTCAGGCCCTTGCTGGGGCCTGCTTTGGTCTCGGTCAGCTTGAACACCGCGCCGCCGAAGGTGCCGTGCTGCGTCTCGCCCTTCTTCCCGGTCGCGATGGTGATCTGCACACTGCCGGCGAGCGCGTCGAACTCGGTTCCCGTGCGGACCTGCTGGCTGCCCGTGAAGCGCTCGAACTGGCCCGAGGGCTCGCGGATGAAGATCGTCCCACTGACCGTCTGAGCGTTGGCGCTCTGGCCGGGTACCGGGGGCGGGGGTGGCGGCACGGGGGTGGTGAACGTCTGATCGGGCCCGAGGCTGGTGCCGGCTGCGCTCGTCGCCACCAGGCGCACGTGGTACAGCGCCCCCGGCACGAGACCGGAAATCGACGCGACCACGAGGTGACTGACCTCATCGGAGCCCACCTGCTGGACCGGCGTGGACTGGTCATACAGGACGTTCGAGGCGCCGGGTCCCCGATCGCTCAGATCGAGCCCGTACTCGAAGTAGGCCGTGGTCGTCTCGCCCTCGGGGTTGACCGAGCCCGACAGAGCCGCACCGCCGCTGGGCTCGCTGCTCGGCGTCCCGCCGGTGACCGCCGGCGGCGGGGAGGTGATCGCCCCTTGGCCCATGATCGTCGTTTCGACGGTCTGGGTCAGCGTCGAGGAGGCCGAGCTCGAGTAGTTGGTGGCGCCCGAGTAGTCGGCCTGGATCGAGTGCGACCCGGACGAGCTGTAGGTCACCTGGCACGTCGCCTCACCGGTGGAAGAGCTGACCGCAGCCGCGCCGCACCCACCGATGGTCGTACCACCGTCGGTGAAGTCGATCGTGCCCCCACCCGGAGTTGGCGTAACGGTCGCGGTATAGGTCACCGGCTGCCCTGCGCTCGACGGATTCGGCGAGGACGCCAGATCCGTGGTGGTCGGATACGCGGCGACAAGATCGACGAATGCGCCGGCTGGCGAATAGCTGGCGGTCCAACCGTTCTCGACCGTAGTAAAGGTGCCGCCACCGTTCGAATTTCGAACTACCTCGAACGCGGTGCCACCGGCCGGGACATATCCGTCCTGGAGCACCGGGTCCGCCGTTCCACCGCTGAGCGAGAACATCCCGCTCTGTACCTGAAGGTAGCCATACGTCGACGCGCCGGTGACATCGAAGGCGAGGGTGCCACTCGAGCCTTGACCGAAGGCGGCGCTGCTGCTGTCCAACTCGAGCTCCCCCGGCGCACCGAGCGTAACCGTTCCGTCGTTGGTGAGAGCGACATCCAGGAAGTTCAGGAAGCCCGACCCGGAGACCTCGGACTGGACCGTCCCATCGTTCGTTAGCGCGCCACTCCCCGTCAGATAGGCGGACGTACCACTCGTCGAGGTGTCCAGCACCAGCATGCCGTCGTTGGTCAGACCGGCGCTGCCGACGCTCGCCTCCGCGTTGCTCCCCGACCCATCGACCGTCACCGTCTCGCCCGCAGCGATCACACTCCCACCGGTGACATTGACCGTTCCGTCCTCGAACACGAAACCGCCCGTGCTCCCATGGGTCCCATCGTCGGCAAACGTGGTGCCGGCCTCGAGTGCCACCGGGTCCTGCCCGTCGCCAACCGCGACGCTTCCACCCGCCTGCGACCAGCTCGCATCCCCACTCAGCGTGATCGCACCGGTATTGCTCACCGTCCCGCCTGTCGCGTTGTCAAACGTATCGTTGCCGTTATCCAACGCCAGCGTGCCCGCGACCGTCACCGTGCCCTCGTTGGTGGTCGTCTCCGCGCTGCCGGGCGATTCCTCGAGCGTCCCACTCGAGACCTCCAAGTTTCCGCCCGATCCATTCGTGAACCCGACATCCAGGAAGTTCATGGTGCCCGTGGAGGAGACCCCGGACTCCACCGTCCCGTCGTTGGTCACCTCGCCACTTCCGCTCAGATACGCCGAGACGCCGTTCGCCGCCGTCTCGAGCACAAGGGTGCCGTCGTTGGTCAGGCCGCCGGTGCCGACGCTCGCCTCCGCGTTGCTGGGCGATCCGTCGACCGTCACCGTCTCGTCCGGGGCGAACGTCGCAGCCGACGCGCTCCCACTCAACCCGGTCAGGTTGACGGTGCCGGCTTGCAACGTGAAGCTCCCCCCGGGACTCGGAGCTCCCCCGCCATCCGCGAACGTGCAGCCACTCGCAAGCGTGACCGCCGTTCCCGTCTCGGTCCCGCCGGCCTGCGACCAGACCGCATCGCCGGTCAGGCTGATCGCGCCCGCGTTGCTGACCGTGCCCCCGGCCGCATTGTCAAACGTACCGTTGCCATTGACCAACTCCAGCGTGCCCGCCGCACCGACGCTCACCGTCCCGCTATTGCTGATCGCAACGCTGGCGCCGGGGTTGTCGTCCAGGGTTCCGCTCGAGACTTTCAAGCTTGCGCTCGCCGCGTTCGTGACCGCGACCTGTAGGAAGTTCATCGCGCCCGACCCCGACACCTCGGACTCGATCGTCCCGTCGTTTGTCACCGACCCGGTCCCGTCCAGGTAGGCAGACACACCACTCGCCGAGGTCTCGAGCACCAGCGTGCCGTCGTTCGTCAAACCGCCGCTGTCGACACTCGCCCCCGCGTTGCCCGGCGACGCGGCGACCGTCACCGTCTCGCCCGAAGCGATCACGCTCCCGCCGGCGACGCTGACGGTG
>DATJUA010000172.1:0-9047 GCA_035502815.1 Solirubrobacteraceae bacterium | reverse complement strand
CCGCCAGGTCCGGGTCGGCAAGGACGGACGGGCGTTTGAGATCTTCAAGCTGCGCACGATGGTGTCGGGAGCCGAGTTCACCGGCGCCGGACTGGCGATCGACGAGGGCGACACGCGGATCACCCGGCTGGGCGGGCTGCTGCGCCGGTACTCGCTGGACGAGCTTCCCAACCTGTGGAACGTCGTCCGGGGCGAGATGTCGATGGTGGGGCCCCGCCCCACCCTCCAGCACCAGGTCGACCACTACACGCCGCGCCAGCGCGGTCGGCTGGCGGTCAAGCCGGGCATCACCGGGTGGGCCCAGGTCAACGGCCGGGCGTCGCTGCCCTGGCCGGAGCGGATCGAGCTTGACCTGTGGTACGTGGAGCACCAGTCGCTGGCCCTGGACCTCCGGATCCTCGCCCGGACGCTGGACCTGGTGGCCCGGGGCAGCGGCCTCTACAAGGGAGCGACCGGCGGGTGGCAACCCCCGACCGAGACATAGCCGTCCTGCTCACCGGCGTCGGCAAGCGCTACACGCTGGTGTCCGCCTTCTCGCAACTGGCCACCACCGTCGCCGCCGACCCCAACCCGTTGGCACCGGCGCAGTACGCAGCCCACCACCGGCGGGCCGTGCCCCGCTTCGACGACCCGGCATACGTGCCGGCGCTCCAGGACCTGTGCGCGGAGTTCAACGTCGGTGCCGTCGTGCCGCTCACCGACCTTGACCTGGAGATCCTCGGCCGGGCCCGGGAGGAGGGACGACTGCCGGCGTTCGTCCCCGACGGCCACATCGCCCAGGCCACGTTCGACAAATACGAGACGCACCTGCTGCTGGAGCGCCTGGGGCTGCCGTCGCCGCCGACCGTCCTGCCGGGCGATCCGGTGCCCGGCTATCCGGTCATGGTCAAGCCGCGCTGGGGCTCCGGGGCGCGGTCGATCTTCCGGGCCGAGGACGAGCGCGAGGCGGAGTTCCTGGCCGCCTACATCCGCGAGCCGGCGATGGTCCAGCGCGCCATGCAGGGCCCCGAGTTCTCGATCGACACCCTCTCCGATCTGGATGGCCGCTGCCTCAACGCCATCCCCCGGACGATGATCGAGTCCCGCGGCGGGGAGTCGATCAAGGGCACGGTGATCGCCGACGACGAGCTGATCGGTCTCGGGCGGCGCGTCGCCGAGGCGCTCGGCGTCCGCGGCCCGGCGACCATCCAGGCTTTCCGGGACCGCGAGATCGGGCTTGGGATCACCGACGTCAATACGCGCTTCGGTGGCGCGTTCCCGGCGCCGATGTACGCGGCACTGCCCGGACGGACCTATCCGGAGCTGATCGTGCGAATGGGGCGCGGCGAGGCCGTCGAGCCGCACGTCGGCGAGTTCCGGGCCGGGGTGACGTTCACCCGCTACTACTGGCAGTTAGAGCTCGATCCGGAGCTTCAGCCCACCGGTCGCGACATCGTCGAGCCGCCCGGCCCTCCACCCCCGAGGGTGTGATGGATTTAGCACGATATGCGTGCTTTCCCCATCACTCCCTCCCAGCACTCGTCCACGAACGCGGCGATCTTCCGCGTCAGGCGTTCGGGGCTGACGCGCAGCTCGATGATCGAGTTGGCGTCGATCAGCCGGCCGTTGGGGAGCTCGGCGGCGAGCATGTCAGCGTCTGAAAACGGGTGCACGGGATCGCGCGGATGTCCGATCACGAGCGCCGGCGCCTCGAATTGCCGGCGCACCTTGTGGTCGGGAGCGGTGCGGCCGAACAGGATCCCCTGGAGGACGGCGCCGCTCGGGCCGGGGTCCTGGGCCACCCAATCGAGCACGAGCTCGGCCAGGAATGGAACGAACGGGCGCGGCACGCGCCGGGCGGCGAAGGCGAGCCCCTTCATCGCGGGCTCGCCGTGGGTGAGGGCGAACAGCAGCGGGGTAAACGCGAGCGCGCAGGCCGGGATCGCCTTATCGAGCACGGGCATCTCGATGATCATGCCCCGCAGCCGCTCGGGCGCGAGCGCGGCCACCTCGAGCGTCACGTTGGCCCCGAGCGAGGTGCCCCCGACGATCGCCTGGTCGAGCTCGAGATGGTCGAGCAGCGCCACGGTCTGGCGAGCGAACTCGGGCATCGAGTAGAGGCTCGTGTCCTGAGGCCGGTCGGACGCTCCGTGCCCGAGCAAGTCGAGCGTGAGGACGCGGTTTCCGTGGGTGGCCAGGTCGCCGGCCAGCGGCGCCTGCATCCTCTGCGAGAGCAGCAGACCGGGGAGCAGCACGGTGGTGCGCTCACCGCGCCCATGGATCGTGTACGCCAGCCGGTGCCCGTCGAACCGGAAATACGCCATCAGTTCCAGGATACCGTCGGCGTTAAACTGGCTGGCCAGCCAAACAACGCTGGGCAGGGTCTCGACCGGTACCGTGCCGGGTGATGGGATGCTGCTCTCGAGGCTGGCAGCTTGAGCGGGTTTAACGACGAGGAGGACACGTTTTCATGGCAAAGACGCTGCGATCGCTGAATGGGCAGGTGGTCGCGATCACCGGGGGGGCTCGCGGGATCGGCCGGGCCACGGCGGCGGCGCTGATCGCGCAGGGGGCACGCGTGGGGATCGGCGACATCGACGCGCCGCTGGCAGAGAAGACCGCGGATGAATTGGATCCCGCCCACCCCGCGGGAATGATCGGGCTGGCGCTCGACGTGACCGATCGCGACAGCTTCACCGCCTTTCTCGACGAGGTCGAGCGCCAGCTCGGCCCGCTCGACGTGCTCGTCAACAACGCCGGGATCATGCCGATCGGCCCGTTCATCGAGGAGACCGACGCCTGCGCGCAGCGCCTGGTCGACATCAACATCAACGGCGTGATCCTCGGCTCCAAGCTCGCCATCGAGCGCTTCCTGCCACGCGGCCGCGGGCACGTCGTCCAGCTCGCCTCGATCAGCGGCAAGGGTGGTTTCCCCGGTGTCGCCACCTACTGCGCGACCAAGCATGCGGTCGTCGGGCTGACCGAGTCCCTGCGGGCCGAGCTCCGGGGGACGGGGATCGAGTTCCACCAAGTGTTGCCGATCGGCGTCAACACCGAGCTCTATTCGGGGGTCCAGCAGGCACGCGGGTTCAAGACACCCGAGCCCGAGGACGTCGCGAACGCGATCGTCGATCTGCTCCAGACCGGGAAGTTCGAGGCCTATGTCCCGCGGGAGGTGGGGATCCTCACGCGCCTTCAGGGCGTCATGCCCCGGCGGGTGGTCGACACGATCATCCGGGCGACGAAGGGCGATCAGGTGATGCTGTCCCCCAACCATGGTGCCCGGGCGGCGTACGAGGCGCGCATGGAGCAGACGATCAACGGTTCCGCCCCGGCCAAGCAGCCCGAGGCCGCCTAGGCGAGCCAGTCGGCGATCAGGCGGCCGATCTCGGGGCCGGCGTCTTCCTGGAGGAAGTGGGAGGCGCCGGCGATCACGTGGCCGATCTCGCCAGCCAGGGCGGCGGCGAACCGCCGGCCGGTCTCGAGCGGGATCACCGGATCAGACTCGGCCCACAGGAACAGCTTGGGCCGGGTGTCGTCTCTGAGCGCCTCGAGTACGCGCGCACCCGCCGCTGCACCCGGCGCGTCGGGCGTCAGCGGCAGGATCAAAGGGAAGGCGCGCGCGCCCGCCTTGGCCGCGGCGTTGGGAAACGGGGCGTCGTAGGCCGCGATCACCTCGTCGCCGGGGTCACGGGCGCAGGCACGACGGACGAGGAGTCCCACCGGGAGGTCCTCGGTGCGCTCCACGAAGTTGCGAAACGCCATCCAGGCGTCGTTCATCGGCTGGTGGCCGGTGAACAGCCCGGTGTCGAGCACGACGATGCGCGCGATCCGGTCGGGGTGCTCCACGGCGAGGCGTAGTCCGATCGGGCCGCCCCAGTCGTGCACGACGACGGTGGCGCCATGGAGGTCGAGGTGCTCGAGCAGTGCCGCGACCGTGGCCGTGTGGCGGTCGTAGGTGTACCAGCCGATGTCGGTCGGCTTGTCCGAGCGCCCGAACCCGGGCAGGTCGGGCGCGATGCAGCGGTACCCCGCATCCCGCACGGGCGGAATCACCTTGCGCCACAGAAACGACCACGTCGGCTCGCCGTGGATGAACAGCACGGGCGCCCCCTCGCCGATGTCTAGGTGGGCCAAGCGCAGACCGTCGTACTCACGGTACGCCGCGTCGAAGGGGTAGTCGGGGAGGCCGACGAGCAGCTCGTCGGGCGTGCGGATCGCGTCTGTCATCTTTTGGCCGGGACCTGGCGCTTCAGCCAGCTCGCGATCATACGACCGACCTGGTTCCCGGCGTCTTCCTGGAGGTAGTGGCCGACCCCCTTGATCACGTGGTCGATGTCGGCGCCGATCGCGCGGGCGAACCGCCACCCCGACTCGATCGGGAGGATCGGGTCGCCCTCGCCCCAGATGATCAGCTTAGGCCGCATGTCCGAGGCGAGCGCGTCGAGCACGCGCTGGCCGGTGGCGGCTCCGTCCATCTGCGGCGTGGTCGGCACGATCAGCGGGAAGGCGCGCGCGCCGGCCTTGGCCGCCGGGTTGGGGAACGGCGCCTCATAGGCAGCGATCACGCCGGTCGACAGCACGCTCTTGCATCCGGCGCGGATCAGGAACGACACCGGTAGGTCCTCGCTGCGCTGGGCGAGCTCGCGAAAGGCGAGCCAGGCGTCGGTCATCTTCTGATAGCCGGTGTACAGGCCAGAGTCGAGCACGACGATTCGCCCCACCCGATCGGGATGTTCGACCGCGACGCGTAGCCCGATCGGGCCGCCCCAGTCGTGCACCACGATCGTCGCGTCCTGGAGCTTGAGCTCGGCGAACAGCCTGGCCACGCTATCGGTATGGCGGTCGTACGTGTACCACTCGATGTCGATCGGCTTGTCGGAGCGCCCGAACCCGGGCAGGTCGGGGGCGATGCACCGGTAGCCGGCGTCGCGGATCGGCGGGATCACCTTGCGCCACAAGAACGACCAGGTCGGCTCGCCGTGGATGAACACCACCGGGGGTCCCTTGCCCTCGTCGACGTGCGCGAGCCTCAGTCCCTCGAACTTCCGGTACTTCGGCTTGAACGGGAAGTCCGGGACGTTGGAGAGGAAGTTGTCGGGCGCGCGGACGATCGCCTCCATGCAGTGAAGTTACCGCCCGGACCAGCCCTTTCGTGGCGCCTCACGGTCCGTGCACGATGGCTTGCGAGGCGTCGGAGGCGACGGTGACCTCGATCACCGAGGGGAACCGCTCCCACGCGATCAGGTCAAGCGACTGGAGACGATCGAGCATCGCCTGGAAGGCGGCCGCCTGCGACTCGTTGACGTAGTGGCGGGCGATCGTGAACGACCAGCCGGCGGCGGCCGGGAGGTCGCTGACCCCGAGCCGCTGCTGGTAGCGCTCGTCGCTCACCGCGCTGGTCACGGTCAAGGTGCTCGTGGGGTCGCCCGAGAGCGTGCGCACGCGCGCGGCGAGCTCGATCAGCAAATCGAGCGCCGCGGGGCGCAGGCCTCGGTAGAGCGCCGGCGCGAAGCCAAGGCTGCGCGCGAGTGAGCCAATGCTGGGGTCGTAGCGCAGGCCGAGTTGCGCGGCGTTGGAGGGTAGGGGCAGGATCTGGCGCGCCGCGTAGGCGCGGTCGAGCGCGTCAGGCGTGGCGAAGGGGTGCGCGGTGTCTGGAGGCTGGAGGGCGTACGCGTTCGACGCGACCTCGGTCTGGAGCACGATCTGACGATCGAGTCCCGCACGATTGGTGCGATACAGGTGCATGACCTGCTCGGCGCCGAGCAGGCGCCAGTAGTAGAGCGAGGAGTCATCGCCGAAGCTCGCCAGCAGGTTAAACGCGGCCGCGTGGTGATCGGGTGCGGTGTCGAAGTACAGCTGCACGTACGGCACCGCCTTGCCGCCGTCGTAGTCGTCGAGCACCGTTTGCAGGTTGCCGATCCCCATGTGGTAGGACTCGAACGCGAGGTCCCAGCGTCCGAAGTGCTGCTCGGCGATCTGGAGGTAGCGGACGGTGGCGGCCAGCGCCTTGCCCGGGTTGAAGCGGGCGTCGACGCTTTCCCGTTGGGTCTCCAGCTTGGCCACGCGGGCGTTCTCGCCCTGTGAGGACGCGATGTCGATCTGGCCGGTGAGCTGGCGGCTGCGGGCCAGGTTGATGTGCATTCCGAGCAGCGACTGCCCGGTCTCGGCCAGGATCTGAGTTAGTCCCGAGGCGTTGACCGGATCGCCGTCCACGATCGCGTCCGGGTCGCCGGCGCTCTCGACGAAGACCAGCCCCTCGAGCAGATTCGGGTCGATTCCGGTGCCGGCGACGGCCTGGTTGATGAGCGGCCGCCACGCGGCCACGCGGGCGGCGGTGGCGAGCACCCCGTCCGGGCTCTTCTGGTACAGGACGTTGGCGTTGCCGGCTGTGGCCCGGGTCACGAAGTCCGATTCCCGGGCCGGGATATACGCGAATGGGTCGCCCGACTTGGCCGGTTTCCCGATCCCGGGAAGAGGCAGCGGCGGGGGCGGCGAGGAGCCGCCGGAGCTGACGAGCACGACGAGGACGACGATCAGAACGGCGAGGAGGGCGCCCGCCACCGCCAGGCGCCTGCGGCCGGCCACCTTACGCCGGGACCGCACCTCGCATTAGCCGTGGTAGACGAGGACCATGCGCTTGCACGCGGCGGCGTGAGCCGGGTCGACGAGGCTCGGGAAGACCTTCCAGCCGTTGCCCGCGATCGGGTACATGTTCACCAGCGGGTGCGGATGCTTGGCGACGTAGGACGGGCTCACGTACAGGATCCCGGTCTTCACGCCGGCGTACCAGGCGAGCATGCTCTGGTACTCGATCGGGATATTCGGCTGGCCGCACTTGAACATGTTCGAGGCGCCGAGGATCCTGACCACCGCCGACAGCCGGCCGATCAGAACCGTCCGCTCGCGCTCGAATCGCAGGTCGGTGCGCTCGAGTCGCTCCTGCCGGTGCGCGGCTCCGGCCAGCGAGCCGGCGATCAGCACGAGGACCACGACGGTTCCCCAGGTGCCGACGTGCCAGGCGACGCGCGGGCCGAACCGGCCTGCGCCGAGTCGCCGAGTTCGCTCCGACAGGAACGCGGGCACCTCGTGAACGATCCTGCCGACGAACACGGCGGCGAGAATCCCGACCACCGCGCCGGCCTCGAACATGTAGCGCGGGACGGCCGGGAAGCCGTGAAGGGCAAAGGCGACCTCGACCAGCACCCACAGGATCACGCCGGCCGTGAGCACCAAAAGGGTCCGCCGCCGCCGCCAGGCCGCCCAGGCCACGCCCAGCACCGCGAGAACCCAGATCGTGTTCGGGAGCAGCTCATGGAAGCGAGTGATCACGCCCGTGACCTTGTTGCCGTGAATCTCGCGCGGCGAGTTCTCGGCGACGTTGCCGGCAGTCAGGAGGCTCTTGGAGGTGATCCCCGGGATCCCGAACCACAGGAACGCGAGCAGGACGAGCGAGGCGTACAGCCATTTGCGGTAGCTCGGGACATAGCGCCACAACCACAGGCCGGCCAATCCGTAGAACGGCCACACCTCGGGACGTCCCAGGGCGCCCAGCCACCAGATCCAGAAGGCCGCCTTGTGGTGGCCCATGAGGTGCAGGTCGATCGCGATCAGGCAGAGCGACACGATCATCGTGTCGGACTCCGCGCTGAGGATGTAGTGCGTGTAGTTGTAGTTTCCGACCGGGTCCTGCATCGCGAACACGCAGCACGCGGCGAACAGTCCCGCCACGTAGGAGGCGTAGCGCCGCTCGGGGCGCGAGTCGGTCAGGCGGAAGGCGATCCGCCAGGCGAAGATCGGGCCGCTCAGCGAGATCGCCACCGCGGTCACCATCCACAGCCACAGCGCGTAGTGGCCGAAGACCGCGTAGGGGACCGTGAACAGGTATGGCAGCGGCTTCCACGACGGGGCGCCGTTGGTGTCGAGGGCGAGGTGGATCGTCAGCTTGCCCCACACCAGCCAGCCGTACGGGTCATACCCCGGGCGCGTGCGCGCGTACAGGACGATGGCCAGCGACAGGATCAGCAACCCGGCCGCGGTCAGGACCCACCGGTAGCGGTGGGCCAGTTCGCGGAGGTCAACGCGCGAGGGAGACCGTCGCTGGAGGCGAGGGCTGCCGGGCGAGACGTCGAGGGGTGGGGCGTCTAGGGTCTGCTCAGACACGACAGGCGGCCCGGACGGTAGCAGTTCGCTTCGGCGGCACATCCGTCTCGTGGCACCGCTGGCCGGGAGCGTGCGGGTGTCCGGGAGGGGTCGTATCGCGAGTGCCGCAGGACGGATGCCGCCGCCTCGCTCACGGCGCCTTCGAGGGGCCACCGGTCCTGTCGGGACGGGGGAGATGGCCCCACGGACGCCGCGCAGCGGCCCCATATAACGCCGCATCTGCGGTGAGGGTTCTCTAATCTTCGGCCCCAGAGCGGTCGGGGTCCCAAGGTGCCTCTTACATCTTGCGTACGGCACGTCGGCTATCCTCGTGCGCTCGCGGGCCATGAATCGCCTGGAACTTGGCCCAACCACGCGCGATCTCGCCCCCTGAGCGCGCGCTGAAGATCCCCCAGTCGAACCCAGGCATATTGGAGCGGCTACATGCGAATTTTGGTTCTCGGCGGTGACGGATACCTCGGATGGCCCACCGCCCTCCACCTCAACGCCCTCGGGCATGAGGTGGCGGTAAACGACAACTTCGCACGCCGCGGCTACGACGAGGAGATGGGCGTCGAGAGCCTCGTCCCGATTCTTCCGCTCGACGAGCGTCTGTCCGCCTGGACCGAGGTATCCGGAAAGACGATCAAGAGCTACGTGGGCGATCTGTGCGATGCGGCGTTCGTGCACGAGATGGTCGGCGACTTCGGGCCCGACACGATCGTCCACTTCGGCGAGCAGCGCGCCGCGCCGTACTCGATGATCTCGCAGGCGCACTGCGTCTACACGCAGACCAACAACGTGGTCGGCAACCTCAACGTGATGTACGCGATCGCCGACATCGACCGCGACATCCACCTGGTCAAGCTCGGGACGATGGGCGAGTACGGCACGCCCAACATCGACATCGAAGAGGGCTGGCTCGA
>DATJUA010000171.1:0-14092 GCA_035502815.1 Solirubrobacteraceae bacterium | reverse complement strand
GGGCGCGAGCGCCTGGTCGCCGAGCTCTTTGAGGATGTGGTAGGTCCGTTTGAGCAGTTTGCGCGCGAGTGCGAGGCAGGCGCGGTTGCCGCCGATCCGGGCGGCCAGCTGTTCGTAGTAGGGCCGGTCGGGGCTGGCTGGGAAACGCGCGCGCTGAGCCGCCTCATACAGCGCCCAGCGCAGCGCCGGTGGTCCTTGGCGGGAGAGGTGCCCGGGCGCGCGGTTGCTATGTTCTCTTATCCCGCTCGGACCGCGCTCCTGCAACGCCCACGAAGGCGATCGTCCGCAGCCAACCCGCCAAGCCAGGGCGAACGCGACGCCGGAGCCGCTGTATCGCGCCCGTCAGGCGTTGGACTTGAACGGGTAGCGCTCAGAGTGCTCGAGGGATTGGATGGCCAGATCGACATCGAGATCGGGCTAACGGAGGTGTCCAGGCGCGGGCCGCTCCAGGCGCAGGATCGCCTCGACCGGGGCACGCTTGAACCAAGGGAAATCGTCGAACGGAAGAAACAGCTCACGTCCGTCGAGCAAGAGCCAGAAGCCGTGCTTGGAAATGTTCGTGACTTCAGGGGTCGAAGTGCTTGTGCCAGGCATCTCGAATCTCCTGCTCGTGATCCACGACCAGCTGTAGGGCGCGGCTCAAGTCCTGATCGCTCAGCTCATGGGTTCCGCGCGAGCTCGATCTGCTGCTCGATCCAGAACTTGGCCTCGCCATCAGCTGACTGGACGTTGATGTGGAGTCGCTCTCCTTACGCGAAAAGAAGAAGAACCGGAACGGACCATCACGGAAGACAGTCGGACTCATACGCCTACGAGGATGCCAGCCAGGCGTTGGTAGCGCGGACGTGCGTCGCTATCAAGCAGCGCCCGTGAACGTCCACGTGACCCGGCAGGCCAGCTCCGTCCTTGGGGGTCGCACCCCAAAGCTCGATGGCGAAGGTAGGAAGGACGAGCTCGACATCGCGGCAACTCCGGCTCGGGCGTGCGGCTCCCGTAGCTTGGCCCTCCGTCGAAGCCCGCGGACCTACCGCCCGTATCGCTTCTTGCCCAGCCGGCGCGCGAGGAGAGTTACGACCGCTATATCGATAACCAGCGCGGCAATGACCAGCAGCCAAGGCAAGAGAGTTGCGGTGGCAGCGCCCCAAGCTGCGAGTCCACCTATCGGAACGGTAGTCAGCGTTGCCACGACTCCAAGACGGCGGGCTTGGCGTGCGTATTTCGCATAGTCGGGTGTCAGCTCCTCAGGGCGTGACGACTGCACGTTGTCTCCCTGCCCACGGGTTACCCATGCAAAACCGAGCACACGAGACGCCCCCCCGAGGCCCGCAGCCCGCGGGCTCAGACGAATTCGTCGGTGGCATCTGGCGCCGGTTGCTGCCGGCCCAGCTGCGAACGCTCGGTTGAGCCGCTCGAAATCCTCGGGGCGATGCTTGGCGCTCAGCGTTTCCGTCCGGACGGCATTTTCTTCACCCTGGCGATCGTGCCGCTGGGCGCAAGCACGGCGTTCCCGCCAAAGGTTGCGCTGAGCTGTTTCGGTGCGGTCTTGAAGTTCGCGAGGTCGATCGTCGCGCTCCCCGTCCTGGCGTCGATCGCCACGGAGAGAATCACGTGCCGGCCATCGCGGAAGGTGATGGTGCCGACTCGGTCGGCTTCGGGCAGCGTCTTCGCCTTCGCTCCCTTGGTCGCAGCGGTCAACGTCGTGGTGATCACGATCGTGCCGTCGCCCCCCCGCTCGGCGGTGAGATGCAGCGCGGTCGTCCGGCGTCGGAGTGCCGGGCAGTTCAGCTCGATCGAGAGGTCGATGCTGGGCGGCGGCACCTTCACCACCTTCGTGCGGGCCACCGTGCCGCGGCTCCTGGCGGCGGTGCAGCCGGGATGGCGGGCGGTCACCTGGTAGTAGCCGGGGAGGACGTCCCAGCCGAATGTCCCCATGATCCCGGTGCGGCCCGGGTTACGGCGGTTGGCCGGCGACATGGTCGTACTGCCGTTCGGCACCGGCCGTTCGCGCCCCCCGCGGGTTCTGGAGCGCGTGAGGGTGACAACTGCCCGCTCGATCGGCACGTGGTCGCGCGTCGTCACAACGCCGCTCGGGTCGACGTAGAAGCTGCCGGATACGCTGCCAGGGCCGGCAGGCGTGCTGCCGCTGGTGTTACCGCCGCCGCCGCCACCACCGCCACCGCCGCCGCCACCACCAGGACCCATGCCGCAGTTTGTTCCCGAGCCCGGTCCGGGGCCGGAGCCGTTACCCGGGGCAGGCGAGCCCGACGGGAGGAGCGTTTGGACACTCCCGTAGAGGATGTTCGCGTCCCAGTAGAACATGCCGTGGGCCTCCGCGTTCAGCCCGCTGATCCAGACAGCCGAGGCGGCGTTGACCGCCTGGCCATAAGCGCCGGGGTTATTGCCCCCCGCCCCAGCGAGGTAGTAGGCGTTCGTCGCCGCGTTGAGCGACCCGAGGACGGTGTTATAGGCGTTGATCTCGGGCACCGTGTTGAGCAACGCGTTCGCCGTCGTTGACGCGAGGAGCAGCGCGACATCCTCGAGCGGGTTGCCCGTCGGCTGGGGTGGAGGGATTGCCAGCTGGTAGATAGGCAGCGTGCCGAGGCCGGGAATATTGACGTTGATGCCGCCCATATTGTTCGGTGTGATTGAGAAGTTCTCAGGCGTTGTGCTCGAACTGGGGCCGCAGGGGGCGCTGTCGTGGGGCTTGGAACGCGCGAACAGCGAGGACGCGGGCCCGCTGAAGCGGCGCAGCTCGCCGCCCTCCAGGGCGTGCCCGAGCCCGGCGCAGAGCGATGCCTGGCCCGTCGGGCCGCAGTCGAACTGGCCGACTACGACGTTCGAGATGCCGTCAAGCCGGCCGTTTGCGCCGTAGTGGACGCTGAACACGATCATCCCAGCGAGGTTGAACCCACCGCCCCCGGGGGTTCCCGATGCCGAGCCGAGCGAGACGATCGCGGCCTCGTAGTTGGTCGCGCCTACTGTCCCGGTCCCGGGGATCTTAATGGGTACATTCATGCCGAAGGGCTCGTCGAAGTTGACTGACGGCACGCCGCTCGTCGCGGTGCCGTCCGGTGTGTCGAAGGTGACGCCATCGCTGAGCGGCTGCGGCGGCGACAGCTCGAAGTCCTGGACCGTCGGGCCCGCGACGACGACGACCGCGGAGCCGGCCTCGGAGCCCGCCTGCACCTGGACCCGGTAGGTCCCGGTCGGGAGTGTGGGGGTCTGGTAGCCGCCGGCGCCGTTGGTCGTGACGTCCTCACAGACGGTGTTGGTCTGGGTGCACGCCAAGACGTCGGCGCCGCCGAGGGGGGCGCCAGAGCTGGCGTCCACGACGGTGCCCGAGATCGCGGTTGGGCCGGCGTTGCCGATGAGCGCGACCTGCTGCGGGCTGCCTGGCGCATCATCGGTGATCTGAAGCGTCGCGGAGGCGGGCGCCGACGAGGTCGGGTTAAAGGTGACGCCGACCGTGCAACTCGCGCCCGTCGCGAGGCTCGCCCCGGTGCAAGTGTCACTCGCGACGCTGAACTCGCTCGCCTCGGGTCCGCTCACGTCGACGGCCGAGATCGTGAGCGGACCGCTCGCGGTCCCGTAGCTCTGCACGTTGGCCAGCTCGGCCGCACTCGTCGTACCGGGTGTCACGTCACCGAACGAGAGCTCCGTTGCGCTGAGCTCGAGGTCCGGGCTGCCCGTGCCGGTCAGCGTGATGTCGTCGGCCGGGGGAAGCCCGTCGATCGCCACGGTGACTGGGTAGATCCCGGCGACCGACGGTGAGAACGTCACGCCGAAGGTGCACGATGCCCCGGAGGCAAGCGTTTGATGTGAGCAGCCGTCGCCGGTGATCGAGTACCCCGCGGCACCCTGGCCAGTGATCCCAGCCGCGCCGAGGACGAGCGGGACTGGACCGCCGCCGTTGCTCACCGTGATCGTCTTCGTCGCGCTCGCCCCCTCACCGATGGTCCCGAAGTCGATCGTTGAGGCACTCACCCCCGGCTCGGCTGCGGTTCCGGAAAGAGCAACCGATTGCGGCGTTCCTGAGGCGTCGTCGTCAAACTCGAGCGTCGCGCCGGCCGGGCCGCCCGTTGACGGGGCGAAGTCGACCCCCACGGTGCAGCTGGCTCCGGGAGCGAGCGTCACACCCGAGCAGCCATCGGAGCTCACGTCGAACTCCGACGAGTCCGTCACCCGCGCGGCGGTGATGGTCAGCTGGTTCGGCGACGTGTTGGTGACCACGACGGACTGCACGGGGGATGGCGCCGTGAAGCTGCCGTCGACGAAGCTCAGCGACGACGTCGACAGCGACGCGGTCACTAGGGACGAGCCGGTGAGGGCAACAGACTGCGGGCTGTCGGTGGCGTTGTCGGTGATGACGAGATCGGTCGAGTACGTCCCCACCGTCGGCGGCGTGAAGTTGACCGCGATCGTGCAGGAGCTCCCGGGCGCGAGCTCACCGGCGGCGCCGGCGCAGCCGTTGGAGGCGATGTTGAAGTCGCCGGTGTTCCCCTCCTGGAATGAGACCCCGGAGACGTCGAGATCCGCGCTCGCGTCGGCCGCGTCGGACACGACGACGTCCTGCGCCGCCGCAGTGATGCCGGTGGCGATATCTCCGAACGACACCGATGTCGTCGATAGCGAGGCGATCCCGGGCGCCGGCTGTCCGGTCCCCGAGAGCGTCACCGTCTGCGGGCTGCCGGTCGCGTTGTCGGCGACCGAGAGCATCGCCGAGTACGAGCTCGACGACGTCCCAGCCGGCGGGTCGAACGTGAGCTCGACGGTGCAGGAGCTGCCCGGCGCGAGCTCGCCGGCCGCTCCCGCGCAGCCGTTGGAGGCGATCGAGAAGTCGTTCGGATCGGTGCCGGTGAGCGAGACGCTGCTCACGTCGAGCTCGCCGGTGGCCGCGGCGAGGTTGGTGACGACGACGGGCTTTTGAGGCGACGCGGTGCCGTCCGTCACCGTTCCGAAGCCGAGCGAGGAGGCGCTCAGCGACGGGTCCGGTGCAGTTCCCGCGCCGACCTGCACAGGGGTCGACGCGGCGCTGAACGGTCCGACCGCGTCGTTGAACAGCGCGTAGTCGTCGACCGCCTGGACCTCGAACGTGTAGCTGCCCGAGGAGAGCCCCGAGAAGGTGTAGCTGTCGTTGGCGCCGGGCGTCGGATCCGCCCCGCTGCCGGCAGCGCCCGCGGGGAGGACAACGGTGGAACCGGCGGTGCCGTTGTCGTACGGGACGAGCTTGAACTCGGTGATCGCCCAGCCGTCGTCCGGCGGTACCGTCCAGCTCACCGTCGCCGCGGACGGTCCCGGAGTCGCGGCCACGTTGGTCGGGGCCTCGGGGAACGGCGGGTCGAAGTTCGAATCGAACGGCGCCGCGGTCGAATAGGCCCCGGTCGTCGGCGACGCGGAAC
The DNA here is from genome assembly GCA_035502815.1 of Solirubrobacteraceae bacterium. Lineage (GTDB taxonomy): Bacteria > Actinomycetota > Thermoleophilia > Solirubrobacterales > Solirubrobacteraceae > Palsa-465. The sequence continues at coordinate 8,693 of DATJUA010000171.1, read as the reverse complement.
TGCCGCCGGACGGGGCGAACATCCCGGTCGGCATGTAACTCGGCGCCACGGTGAAGCTGTGCGACGTGCCGGCCGCGGCGCTGACGTCGATACTCGGGGCGCCGACGTTGGTGCTCCCGACGGCCGTTCCGTTGTCCTGCACGGTGGCCCCGACGACGGTCTCGCCCGGGTCGGCCGGCATCTCCCAGGAGAGCCCGGCGCTGTCCGGGAGGTTCTCCTCGGCGCCGAGCGCAGTGATCGCCGGTGCGGGCGGCGGGTCGCCGAAGGACCATGTGGCGTCGGAGGACTCGCCGAGGTCCAGTGACAGGCCGCCGAAGCGGAGCACGTAAGCGCCGCCCGACGCGGCGGCCCCCTCTGTGGAGGCAAACGGGTAGGTCCCCTGCGCGGGGCTCGAGCTGAGCTCGGTCCAGCTCCAGCTCGAGTCGTTCAGCCCCCAGGTGTCGTGGTCGTCGTTGCCGCCGGAGTTCCCGCCGAAGTAGAGGAGGTCTCCGGCCGTCGGGTCGTAGACGAGGTTCGCGTACTCCCGGCCGCTGGGGGCCGGGGTCGACGTCGTCTCCTGCTGCCAGGTGGCCGTGACGGTCGAGCTGCCCGGCGCCCACAGCCAGGTCGGCCCGTCGACGAGCACGAGCTCGCCGTCGGACGGGTCGTACGCCATCGCGGCGCTTGACCCCCCGCCCGGGCCCGTCGCGGCGCCGGCCTCGTCCCAGCTCGAGCTGCCGTCGTCCCAGACGTACGTCACACCCGATCCACCGACCAGCACGAGCTGGCCTGAGGAGACGTCGTCGGCTAGGGCCGGCGAGGCGGTGGCGCTCGGCCCGCCCGAGGAGGCGAGCTCTGTCCACGTGCCGCCGTCGAACAGCCACGTGTCGTGCTGGGCGCCTCCGGTGCTCGACAGTCCCCCGTACAGGACGACGCCGCCCAGGGACGGGTCGTAGGCCATCGCGGCGTCGTAGCGGCAGGGCGGGGACGACGGGGTCGCGACGAGCTGCCAGCCGCTGCCGGTCCACTCATAGGTCGTCGCCTCCGCGCTCCCGTCGTAGGCGTCCAGGCCGCCGAACAGCACGAAGGTGCCCAGGGCCGGGTCGTAGGCCATCGCGGGCTGGTCGAGGTTCGCGGGCATCCCCGCGGCGGCGGCGTCGACGTCGTTCCACTGCTCCGTCGGGCTGGCGGCAACGGCTACGGCGACCGACGGGGAGGACGTCCCGCCCGTACCTTCGGCGTTCGTCGCGGTCACCGTGAAGCTGTAGGTGTCGCCGGAGTGCAGCCCGGTGAGCACCGTCGAGGTCGGAGGCGGCGAGTCGCCGACTGCGCTGACCTGCACCGGGGCGTCCGGGCTCGACGCCGTCACGTCGTATGGCGTCACCGTATAGCGGGTGAGCGGCGAGCCGTCCGCCGCAGGCGCCTGCCAGCTCACGCCGACCGAGCCGCCGGCGCCGCCCTGCACGGCGACGACACCGGTCGGAACGGATGGCGACCGCGGGTAGCTCGCCGACGGCTGGGTGCCGGTGCTCGGCGCGAAGTCGACGATCTCACCGAGGAGCTCACCGGCCGTGCTCGGCGTGGTGAACAGCACGTCGCCGCTCGCGTCGACCGCGAGCTGGCCGAGCGGGCCGGCGCCGAGCAGGCTGGCGGGCGTGCCGTCGCCCACGCCGTTGGGCTCATAGCCGCTCGCCTGGTAGAAGTCACCCGGGACGACACTGGGCAGCCCGAAGGGACAGTCGGCACCGCCTGAGGTGCTGCACGACACCTCTCCGAGGACGAACAGGTCCTCAGCGGCGGCGACGATGACGTCCCCCGCCGCGTCGACGGCCATCCCGGTGATCGGCGGGAGCTGGGCGTCGAGCCCGGGCGCCGCGGTGACCGCCTTCAGCGAGAGGGACGACGACGTCGTCGGGTACTCGCCACCGGCGACCGGATAGATGTCACCGGCGGTCATCGAGGCGAGCTGGTACGGGCAGACGGGCGTCGCGGCCGAGGGGCAGTTGATCGCGGCGACGACGTCGAGCACCGCCCCCGGGTCGCCCGAGGGATTCGTGTCCACGTCGCTGCTGTCCGCGACGAGCAGGTCTCCCTCGGCGTCGGTGGCGACTGCCGTGGGCCCCGAGAGGTCGGGCGCGGTGGCCGGATCGCCGGCCTCTGGCGCGCCCGGCTCGCCCGCGCTGCCCGCGACGACATAGCTGTCGCCCGCGGTCATTGACGCCAGCCCGTAAGGGCAAGAAGACGCACAGTTGCTCGCCGCGATGAGAACGATGTCGTCCTCGTCGGGGTTGGCCACGAGCACGTCCCCCTCGGCATCGACGGCGACGCCGGGCGGCTCCTGGAACGTCTCGTACCCGCCACCGATCGTGTAGATGTCACCCGGGACGATGCTCGAGAGCCCGAACGCGCACGACGTCGTGCAGCTCTGGTTGGCGACGAACCGGACCATTCCGTCGTAGTCGTCGGCGAACACGACATCCCCCTCGGCATCGACGGCGACACCGGTGGGATGGTCGAGCGCGACGGTGGTCCCGCCGACGCCCGTCGCCGCGTCGATCCCGGTTGGATCGTTGGCGTTGGTCTCATAGCCGTTGCCGGCGATCGTGTAGATGTCGCCGGCAGCGAGGTCAGACAGACCGAACGGGCAGGTGACGGCCGACGAGCAGCTCGTCGCGGGGATGAATCGGATCCGGTCGTTCCCCGAGTCCGCGACGACTGTTCCCCCGGCGCTGCCGACCGGGATCGTCGCGACCCCCGAAGGGTCGCAGACGATCGCGGCGGACGCCGGGCCGCCGTCGCCGTCCACAAGGCTCGGGGTCGTCGGCGATGGTTCGTTCTGAACGCACGTGAGGAAGTTCGCGCTGCTGCCCGCCAGGAGCTCGACCTCGTTCTGGTCAGACGGGCTGCCGCCCGCCGCAGCGAGCGCGCCGGCGGCGCCGAACGCGTCCAGACCCGGACCGCTGAACAGGCCGGCGCCGGTGAGCGCGGCTGACGGCAAGGTCCTGCGGGGGGCCTGGGTGGCGCCGGCCACGCCGGGCGCTTGTGCGACCACGATCAGCAGGACCACTGCGGTCGCGGCGAGCGCCGTCGCTCCACGGGCGCATGACCGCCGCGCTACGTCAGTGATCCCGGGAAAGGTAAGCCCTGGTCCGACCCTGCCCCGTCGCCTCGCCCGGCCTCCTGCGAGCACGTCCCCGTCCTGTCCCCGCCCGCGCCGAGGTGCCTGCGGATGGCGACGGAGTCGGTGGGGGTTCATCGGCGTGCCCTTTCAGGCGGTGGTCCGGTCCCGGCTGTCGTTGACCGAGCCCGAGGATCCCGTGACCCACCGAGCGCAACGGTCGCGGAAGGCGCTTAACGATCGCTTGCAATCCGCTTGATCCCTAGTCGGCCAAGCTCGACAATTCGCATACCGGATCCCCCGGACGTCGTCCAGCCGGTGATCGACGTTCGCGGCGTCCGCCAAGCGCCACGCGAATACACGTTGCCGCTCGGCCCCCGGACAGTTGCCTGTCGTCGGGCGGACGAGCGCAGACCGGCTTGAGGCTGCCGCAGCCGGACCCCCTCCGACGCCCGCGACCGTGACGCTCGCCGAACAGTCAGCGCCGCGACCACCGCCCGACGAGCCCCCAAGTGCCTTTCCATGACCGTGCATATCGCCCGGCCGCAGCCTCGCACCGGCCAGACACCAGCGCAACAGGGTCCAGCCCTGTAATTAGAGCGGGCCGGCTCGGTCGAGCCGGAATCACGGCTGGGTCGGGTTCGGAGGAGTCGAGGCTGCTGATGCGATCGCGGCGGAGTACCACGAGGCACCGGACTGCAGCACGTCTGCCTCGATTTCATCATCGACTTCGTCGCAGACGACCGAGCGACGCTCCGACACCACGTGCTGTTCTAGCGCGAGGGCGCGCACAATCCAAACCAGATCTGGTCTACCGGCTGTTACCACCGCACCGTCGTCCGGACAGCGAACGGTTGGAGGTCCTCCCAGATCGTGTCCTTCGTAGATCGCAAGATGAGCGACGGCCTCGATCGTCAGCTCGACCGAGCCGCCGCGCTAGGGCTACTCCTCGATGCCTTTGCCAGCAGTCAGTTGACCGGCTCGCAGCTGGCTGCGTTTGAGGCCGAGCGGGAGCGCGGTGGCTAGCTGGGAGGGGGCTCAGATTCGTCCCTTGCGACAGCACTTGGCTGGATCCGAGTAAGGAGCCCGCCGGTCCGTGTCGGTGAGCTACGCCACCGCGCCCGCCATCCCGGATGTAATTGGCGGCGTCGTCGACCGGCTGGTCGCGGTGTGCCTAATCGTCTTCGATCCAATCGATCAGTTGCTCGCGGGTAACGCTTCCCATCAGATCGGGATGGCTTTCCTTGATGTGCTGCTCGGCCTGCTGAATCACCTCGTCCTCGGTGTCTCCGCGGATCGTGCGCCCACACTGGCAGTTGATGAGCTTGGCCATGTCTCCCTCCGGTGCGTTGGTGTTCGTGTGTTCGGATGGATTGTCTAGGGCAGCCGTTGGAGATACGTTGTGCTGGTGTTGGGGTCGGCGCGGACTCGCATTCAGCTGTGCGGTCGGCTGGTGATCGAGCTCGATGGTCGGCGGGTCGAGGACGCCCTGCCCGGCAGGCAAGGACGACTCCTGTTCGGTTATCTGGCGGCCGAACGACTCCGAGCGTCTCGCCGCGAAACGTTGATCGAGTTGTTGTGGCCGGGTAAGGCGCCGGATTCCTGCGCTGCCAGCCTCAGACCCCTCATCTCTCGCCTGCGTCAGATCCTCGGTGACGCGCTGACTGGACGTTCGGAGTTACGGCTTGTCCTCCCCTCTGGCGCTCGAGTCGACATCGACCGAGCGGCGTTGTACTTGCACGATGCGGAGTCCGCCGTTTCGCTCCATCGATGGGAGGACGCATGGATGCCCGCACAGATTGGCTGGAGCATCACGTCACGCGAGTTCCTTGCGGGTTGCGATGGCGACTGGGTGCAGGAGCGCCGGCGCAGGCTGGAGGTTGACCATCTGCGCGCCCTGCAGTGCATCGCGGCCGCTGGACTTCACCTTGGTCATGGCGAGCTGCCCGACGCCGAACGAGCCGCTCGCTCGCTGATCGAGCTCGCGCCCTACCGCGAATCCGGGTACCGGCTTTTGATGCAAGCGTTGGAAATTCAGGGCGAGGTTGCGGAGGCGCTGCTCGTCTACGATCGGCTGCGACGCGTTCTCCGGGAGGAGCTTGGTCTGGCTCCCGGCCAAGAGGTGCAGGAAATCGCCGAGCGACTCCTGAGCCTCAGATGACGGCGCGCCGTTAACTCAAGCCACGGCCGCGCCGGGCAAGCGCTCAAAGGGATCGTCGGCGCCTCTTGATATCTGTTTGTGTCCGGTGCGGCCGCTTAGCTCGGCGATCGGAAGCGGTGAGCTCGCGCCGGGAAGTACTGCCGCTGCGGCTTTGCCAGGATCCAGCACTCTGCGCTGCCACCCGGCCCATAGCGAGAGAGGGTGTGTGCTGCCTTCGGCGAACAATCAAGCCGCAGGTGGCGCTGATGTTAACCACGGCCAGGGGGCAGTTGACGATCGCGAACGCGTGAGGCTGACGGCAGCGTTCGCGCAACTCTGTAATGGCGCGAACGTTTGAGGGGCGTGGTGGCTGGATGGCTCCGAAGACTGGCTGGTGGCGTTGGCCTAGTCTTGGCTGTCGGTCTCGTGCTCGTGGGGCAAAGCGGTGCACGTGGTGTCGTTTGGTCGGTCCAGGACACCCCGTCCTCCGGCGCGGCGGTGGTGTCTTGCGTGTCGGCGCGGTTCTGCAATGCTCTGAGTGGCGGAAACGGAGCGATGAGATGGGACGGGACGCGGTGGCGGCGGCAGGCCACGCCTGACCCTCTTCCTCCCGACGCTCCCGCGGACTTCGGGCCCTCGCTCGAGGGCATATCGTGCACGTCGAGCAGGTTCTGTGTTGCGGTTGGCTGGTACGCAACGACCTATGTGTCGTCTGCAGGCAAGGTCGTGCCCTCGCCTCTACCGATCGCGGATCGTTGGAATGGGATGCGCTGGTCGCTGCTCTCGTTTCCTAATCTGCCGACCGGCGCGACGTGGGCCCAGATGAGTGATGTCTCCTGCACGAACGGAGGGGCCTGCATGTCTGTCGGGGCATCCGATCGAGGGCCGCTTTCCGAGTTATGGAATGGCAGTAGCTGGTTGATCGAGAACATGCCCAGGGCCCCGATTCTCACCATCATCAACGGCTTGTCGTGTTCGTCGAGCGGCTTCTGCATCGCGGTTGGCGACTCGGGCTACGGTGGGGACCAGATGTTTGCCGAAATTTGGAACGGGAGCACCTGGTCTATCCAACAGACAGCCCCGGTCGAGGGCGCCGGCGCGACTGGTCTGTCAGGCGTGTCGTGCACATCACCCAGCGCTTGCATCGCGGTGGGTTCCAGCTTCAACCCGGCGCTGACGGATGAGACGCCGCTGATCGAGCGATGGAACGGAATCCGTTGGTCGGTTCAGACGACCCCCGACCCTGGTGCCGAGCCATCGGAGCTCAATGGAGTCTCGTGTACATCCAACCGCGCCTGCATTGCTGTCGGCGGCACCGATGCGAACGACTCACCGCAACCGTTGGTCGAACGCTGGGGTGGCGCCAGCTGGTCAATTGAACGCGTGCCCAGGGCAGACGGCGCTGCGCTGCAAGCCGTCTCCTGCGCCTCGAACGTAGTGTGCACGGCCCTGGGCACCATCCCGGGCGAGGTGGTGGCCGTCCAGTCCGCGCCAGCGAGCGCGAAACTCAGCGGCATCCCCGTCCCGTGCGCCGGCAGACCGTTCACCTTGCACCTCAACGGTGTCGGAATCTCCTCTGTCGGTTGGTCGCTGGACGGGAAAAGGATTCAAGGTCGCATCGTCGATCGTGGGAGACGGTACGTCGCTAGCGTCCGGCTTTCGCCAGGGACACACAAGCTCGACGTCAAAGTCAAGTTCGAGGCGTCCAGTCAAGCTCACCCACTCGCATTTCGCCGCATCGCGCGCGGCTGCCTGCCCGCGGATTAGCCGTCGCGACACGCCGGTGCAGGGTGCCCGGTAGTCGGAACTCCTCGCTCGACCCGGCGGATCGCACGCCGATCTACGAGCCGTCCGCCCCGCTGAGCGGGCAGTCAGCCCGACTCCCGCAGCAGCTGGCCGTTCTTCGAGCCCTCGGGTTGGGCGACTTATAGAGCGCTTCCGCTATTGCCGCAAACGCCTAATGCGGCTGGCGGAGACGCGGCCGGCCATAACACCACCCTGCCGCTTTCCAGGCCCAGCAGTCACAATCAAGGCGACCCCCTGCCCGGCATCCGCTGCTGCTTCCCGGACAGCCTCAGCCACGCGATCGCGTGACGCCGGCATGGCTGCTCTCCGCGGCGGGCGGGGGCGCTGAGTCCGCCAGAAGAACGGACGCGAAATGTCGCGCCAACACCCCTGCGTCAGGTACGTGGCAAAGAAAACGGTCGCGAGCGCAACGCTCGTTTCAATTCCGGGGAACTAGGATTGTGCCGTGTCCTGTGGTGAGACGCACTCGGTCAAGCGGCACCTCGATATCGATGCGCGGGGCTACGACGCCCAGATCCGTCGGTTCATCCCGTACTACGACGACATGCTCGCGACCGGCGTCGAGGTGCTTGCGGCGCTCGCCCCGGCCGGTGGGGATGTGCTCGATCTCGGTGGCGGTACCGGCGCGCTATCGGCCGCCGTGCTCGAGAAGCTTCCGGGAGTCCGCGTGACAGTGCTGGATGTGGATCGCGACATGCTCGGCGAGGCCCGCCGGCGGCTGTCCGGTTACGGCGAGCGAGTCGCGTTCAAGGAGGGCAGTTTTCTCGACCCGCTGCCTCGCGCGGACGCGGTAGTCGCGTCGTTGGCGTTGCACCACGTCCACGATCTGCAGGCCAAGACTGAGCTGTACCGCGCGATTCACGACGCGCTCTCGCCTGCCGGCGTTTTGCTTAATCTCGATGCCGCGGTGAGCCAGGACACGCGCCTCAACGCGCTTGTTTTCGATCGCTGGGCGCAGCGGATGAGCGATCACGGAATCACCGACTCGCAGGCGCGCGGTCACTTTGCCGCGTGGTCAGACGAGGATCGCTACTTCCCGCTCGAGGCAGAGCTGGGCGCGCTCCGCGAAGCGGGCTTCGATGAGGTCGAATGCTTCTGGCGACGCGGAGCGTCCGCGATCACCTGCGCGCTCCGCGCGAGCTGAGTACCCGGCCAGCCTTCTAACCAGGAGCGAATCGGCCGCTGTGCAAAACGTCGTACGCGCGATCGGCCCGTACCCCGACCGCGCTGGCCACTGCCTACGTGGCACGGCGCTCGCGCCCGTGCTGGGATAGCCGACCGTCATTGCGAAAGGGATCAAACACCCCGTTTGGGACGGCGCGCTCGACCCTGCCGTCGTCCGTGGATGCGACCCGCCGCTTGTTCGTTGGTGGATCGGTAAGTGGACGCCGCGACGTCCGCCTGCGGTGCGTCGCTTTCCCGCGGACGCGATGGTCATCGGCGAGATGCTCGTGGCGTGAGGAGGGCAGGAGCGGCGAGACGTCCGGCCGGCCTGGCGGCCGGAGCTCCCGCGCCTAGAGCCGCTTGAGGAAGTGCGTTGACGTTCGGCAGTAGCCGTGTCGCTCGTACAATCGGTGCGCACCGGTCCGATGGAGCGCGCTCGTCGCCTCGGTCCGAGAGCACCCGACGTCCCGCGCAGCCACTTCGGCG
>DATJUA010000170.1:0-6469 GCA_035502815.1 Solirubrobacteraceae bacterium | reverse complement strand
ATCCTCGACGGCCATGCGCGGACGCTGCACCTGCACGCGCGACACCTGCAGCGCCGGCGCGTCGTCTACCGAGCGGCGGTCACGCCCGGCGCCCACCGCCTCCGGCTCGTCGCCGTGCGCGGGCTGGTGGCCCTGGAGGGGCTGGCGATCGCATCACGGACCGGCTGAGGGGTCCTCGCCGCCGGGGTTCCGGGGCACCGCGGCCGGGGTCTCGGCGTCGGCCACGCCGTTGGTGTCGGCGCCCGGGTGGGCGGGACCCAATTCCCCTCGGCGCGCCGACTCGAGCTGCTGCGCGACCAGCGCGTCCAGTTGGGCGGTCCCCGACACCTGGCGCGGCGCCGGCGCCGTCTCGACGGGCGCCGCCGCTGCGGCTCCCAGGGCTTCGACCATCGGCCGCACGACATCGATGGGGAACACGATCGTGGAGTTCTGGTTGCCGCCGATCTCGCGCAGCGTCTGCAGGTAGCGCAGCTGCAACGTCACCGGGTTGCGGCCGATCACGTCGGCGGCCTCGGCCAGCTTCGCCGCCGCCTGGGCTTCGCCCTCGGCATTGATGATCTTGGCGCGCCGCTCGCGCTCGGCCTCCGCCTGGCGGGCGATGGCGTGCTGCATGCGCTCGGGGATCTCGACGTCCTTGATCTCGACCGTCGTCACCTTGATCCCCCACGGCTCGGTCTGAGCATCGATCACCTGCTGCAAAGACTCATTCAAACTTTCGCGCTCGCCGAGCAGATGGTCGAGATCGACGCCGCCGAGCACCGACCGCAGCGTGGTCTGGGAGATCTGGAGCGTGGCGTGGTGGAAGTTCTCGACGGCGTTGACCGCCTTGTTGGGGTCGACGACGCGGTAGTAGGCGACCGCGGTGACGCGGACCGGGATGTTGTCGCGAGTGATGACCTCCTGCGGCGGGACGGTCAGCGTCACCGTGCGCAGCGAAACCCGCACCATCCGGTCGATCGTGGGCAGCAGCAAGGTCAGCCCCGGGCCGCGCAGATCCATCACCCGTCCGAGTCGGAACACGACGCCCCGCTCGTATTCGCGCAGCACCCGGACCGACGCGCCCAGCGCGGTGAGTCCGAGCACGATCAACACGACTAGCACGATCACGATTGCGGTGATCATCCGATCAGCTCCCATTCCTCGGCCCGGCGGACGCCCACGGTCAGTCCATCCAGATGGTCCACTACGACTGCATCGCCGGCGTGGAGATCAGCCGGCTCCTCCGAATCCTCCAGCACCGAGCGGCGCGCGCTCCACAGCGCTCCATCAACCTGCACGCACCCGACGGAGTCATCCCAGCTGCGAACCACGCCCACGCGCCCGATCAGGCTCTCGGGACCGGCCCGAACGCGTCGGCGGCGCACGGCGACTCCCTTGCCGACGGTCAACGCGAGCGCCCCGCCGGCCGAGCCGGCCACGAGCAGCGCCGCGACCACGCCCAGCACGATCCCCCCTCCCAGTCCGAGCACGGCCAGCACCGCGCCCGCGGTCAGCGCCACCACGCCGGGCCCTCCGAGCACGCCCAAAGTGGGCACATGCGCCTCGACCAGGATCATGATCGCCCCAACCAACAGCAATGACACGCCTAATGCGGTCATGTGAACATCGTACGCCTCGGTTCGCTCGGGGCAAGGGGTATCAGCGGTCCTGGGTCGACGCCGGATCGGCACGCCCCTTGGCGGCCAGGGATCGTGCCGCCCGCGCGAGGAACTCGACGCAGGTCTCGAGCTCGATCGCCGTCGAGTCGAGCACGACGTGGTACAGGTTGCAGTCGCCGATGTCGGCGGCGTAGAACCGATGCAGGTACGCCGCGTGGGTGCGATCGAACTGGCGCAGCGTGCGCTCGGCGCGCTCGAGATCGAGGCTCCGATCGAACTGAGTCGCCTGCCGTGCCCGCGCCCTAGCCGGGCCGTCGAGCCGGACGCGCAGGACGTCGGCCCGATCGCGCAGCAAGGCGACCGCGCCGCGCCCCAGAATCACCCCTTCACCCGTGCTCGCCTGCTGGAGCAGGACCTCCTCGGTGGCGCGGCGGAAGTCCTCCGGCGAGACGAGGTCCGCCGGCAACGGCGCCGGGCCGCCGGTGTCGCCGCCCACGAACCCGCTCAGCACCCGCTCGAGCCAGCCCGTGCTCGCCTGGTTGTCGTGGGCCGCGGCATCGTCGTAGGAGACGTGAAGCAGATCGGCCACGGCAAGCGGAATGGCCCGGTCGATGAAGGGGACGCCGAGCCGCTCGGCGAGGGCCGGGCCAACGACGCTACCGCCGGAGCCGTAGGAGGCTGACAGGGCAACCACCGTCATCCCACTTGTTTTTCCCACTTGGCGCAGGGCTAAAAGCCCTGCACTGGCGACAGGGAACCCCGCAGTCAGCGACCGGACAGGCGGGCCTGCGCGGGCGGCCGGGTGCGCGGGTGGTTAGGACGGCGGCTGGGTGGGTGGGCACCCCGTTTCACCCCGAACATGGCCGCGTCGGCGCAGCGCAGCAGCCCGTCCGCGTCGTCGGCATCGATCGGGAACACCGCCTGTCCGATGCTCGCCCCGAGGCGCATCTCGTGCCCCTCGATGCGGAAAGGATCGGTGATCGCCGCGACGAGCCGTTCGGACAAGCTTTCGGTCTCGGCCGGCGCGGTCCCGGAATCGATCAGTACCGCGAACTCGTCTCCGCCGAGCCGGGCCACCGTGTCGCCTGAGCGCGTGCACGCCACCAGTCGCTTGGCCAACGCGACCAGCAGCTGGTCGCCCACGTCGTGGCCGAATTCGTCGTTGACGGGCTTGAAGCCGTCCAGGTCGATGTAGAGCAGCGTGACCGGCTCGACCCGATCGCGGCCCCGTTCGATAGCGGTCCGCAGCAGTCCGGTGAACTTGAGGCGATTCGCCAGTCCCGTCAGCTGGTCGTGCATCGCCTGATGGGTGACTTCGTCGAGTAGCCGGCCGTTCTGGAGCGCCGTGGCGGCCTGCGCCGCCACGCCGGACAGGCGGTCAAGCAGGTCTGGGGTGAGCCGCAGGCGCTGGGGCCGGTCGAGCACCGACACGATCAGCACGCCCAGGAACGAGTCGCTGCCGACCAGCGGGACGAGGATTGCCGCCGCGAGCTCGAGGTCTCTCAGCATCTGCTGCAACCGCCGATCGTCGGTCATCCGGTCGACGAACAGCGGGGCGTGGCTCGCGCCGCTGACCAGGCCGTCGAGCGGGCTCCCGGGGTCCGGCACCCACGTCGCGGGCTCGGCGTCGACCACACCACCGTGCGTCGTCACCGCCCGCCGCACCAGCTCGCCGCGCGCGGCGTCCCACAGGCACACCCCGACCCGGTCGCAGTCCACCACGAGCGGCACCGCGCTGGCCAAGCGCCAGGCCACCTCGCCGCTCGTGCCCGCCACCGCCAGCTCGCGGGCCAGCGATAGCAGCGCGCTCGCCTGGTCGCCCCGCTCCTTGGCCTCCATCAGGGCCGCGGCATGGTCGAGCGCGCTCGCGGCATAGCCCGCGTAGACCTCGAACAGCTCGCGCTCCTGACCGAAGAAGCTCTGGCCGGGCTGGCGCAGCGCGAGCAAGCTGCCGTACTCGCGCCGGCTGGAACGCACGGGCGCGACCAGCCAGTGGTCGGGATAGGCCGCCGAGCGTGGCTGCAGCAGCTCATCCACGTACTCCGCAGCGCCCTCCTCCTCGAACCCCTTGTGGTGGCAGTGCAGCTCGCCGTCGGCCTGTACGCGAACCGCCAGCAGATAGCGGACCGCTCTCACCTCGAGCGCCGCTCGGGTCGTGATCCGAGCCAGAATCTCGTCGAGGTCGTCGACCGCGATCAGGTCCGATGCGGCGGCGAACACGCTGCGCAGCCGGTCGTGCATCGCGTCGAGCCGGTGGCGCAGCGCGGTGATCTCTCCGCTGCGGTCCGCGAGCTCCTCGTCCCCGGCGACCTCCCAGCACACGCGATAGACGCAGCGCTCGGCGCCCACCGCCTGGCACTCCTCGTGCTCGACGTCGGCCGCCCGGAGCCCGAACAGAACCGGCGCGCAGGTCAATAGGCCCGACGTCCAGGCGCAGTGCTCGATGCTGCGCGGAAAGCCCGCCCCGGCTACCGCCACCACCTCGGCGAACCCCGGCCCCGTCTCGATCACCTCGAGCTCGGTCACCGTGCTGAACTCGGCCGCGCCGGCGGCGATCGCCTGGTAAACGCGCTCGGGCGAGCCGAGCGAGCGGAGCATCGCGGCCACCTGCGAGCTACCCAGCCGCTCGGCCGCGTCGACGCCGACGGCACGGGCGAACTGTGGATGGTGCGTGACTCGCTCCCCGGCCCGCCACAGGGCCACCGCCTCGTCATAGGCGATCCAGTTCGTCGTGTCCGACAGGTACTCGAGCGTCCGCCTGCTCGCGGCCAAACGGAGCACCTCGTCCACCGCCGCGGACCCACCGAATGCGCCGACGCGCGCGAGCAGCACCGCGCTCATCGAGCACGAAAAGTGGTCGCCTCGATCGGTTCGGGCTGTCTGGGGGCTGGCCATCAGGTACGTATCGGTGCGGCCGTCTCCGCTGATATCGGAGCCGGTGTGGATTGGACAAACGGGGGGTGGGGGGCTGATACCGTGCCGTGCCCGACCCTCGACCCCCTGGAGCGACAGATGACCAGCGCGAACACCAAGGGCCTGGTGACCGATATCGCGGGGCTGCCCGAGCACGCCGGCACCCACGTCGGTTACACCGACTGGCAGGAGATGACCCAGGAGCGCGTCGACAAGTTCGCCGACGCCACCGACGACCACCAGTTCATCCACGTGGATCCCGAGCGGGCCAAGCAGACCCCGTTCGGCGGGACGATCGCCCACGGATTCCTCACCCTGTCGCTGGTGGCGCCGACCTCGCAGCAGCTGATGAAGGTCACCGACGCCATGATGGGGGTCAACTACGGGCTCGATCGCGTGCGCTTTCCGGCCCCGCTGCCGGTCGGCGCGCAGTGGCGCGGCGGACTCGAGATCGTCGAGGTGACCGAGATCCCGGGCGGCCTTCAGATCAAGGCCAAGGTGACGATCGAGGTCAAGGACTCGCCGAAGCCCGCGTGCGTGGCGGAGTCGCTCGTTCGGGTGTACGGCGGACAGTGAGCGCAATCGACCCCGAGAAGCTCGTCGCGATCGACGTGCACGTGCACGCCGAGCGCAACGCGCACGAGCCCCAGGACCCGGTCACCAATGAGCTTCTACAGGCGGCTCAGAGCTACTTCGGCTCGGCGCCGATGCAGCCCACCGCCCAGGACGTGGCTGATTACTACCGCGAGCGCAACATGCTGGCGGTCGTGTTCAACGTCGACGACGAGGCCGGCATGGGCCGCAAGCGCCTGGGCAGCACCGAGGTGCTCGAGGCCGCCCGCGCCAACCCCGACGTGCTGATCCCGTTTGTCTCGGTCGACCCGCACAAGGGCAAGCTCGGCGTGCGCGAGGCGCGCGAGCTGATCGACGCCGGCGCGCGCGGGTTCAAGTTCCACCCCAACACGCAGGCTTTCTGGCCCAACGACCGCGACTTCTACCCGCTGTACGAGGTGATCGCGCAGGCGGGTCTGATCGCGCTGTTCCACAGCGGCACGACCGGGATCGGCGCCGGCATGCCCGGTGGTGGCGGCGTGCGGCTGAAGTACTCGAACCCGATGTGCATCGATGACGTCGCCGCGGACTTCCCGGAGCTCGACATCATCCTGGCGCACCCGTCTTTCCCGTGGCAGGAGGAGGCACTCGCGATCGCCGTCCACAAGCCCAACGTGTACATCGACCTGTCCGGATGGTCGCCCAAGTACTTTCCGCCGATCCTCGTCCAGTACACGAACACCCGCCTGAAGAACAAGATGCTGTTCGGCTCGGACTTCCCGCTGATCGCGCCCGACCGCTGGCTGTCCGACTTCGAAAAGCTCGAGGTCAGGGACGAAGTTCGTCCCCTCGTGCTGAAGGAGAACGCGGCCAAGCTACTCGGCCTCTCCTGACGCCATCGCTCGCTGCGACCCGCACTTGCACAGAAAAGCGGTGCTATTAGCGCCAGGGCTTGTGCAACTACAGTGCACCGCGGTTTGGTGAGGTTCTCGTAGGGTATTGCCGCCGTCAGCCGGTGTGGCCGATTTACTCCTGAAATGGAGCCGGGCCGCACTTGCCTCTCCTCTCCTCCCTCACCTGACGGCAGTCCATTCACGGGCTGTCGTCAGGTATTTAAGCCCCGGGGCAGGGCGATTCATCGCCACCACAGCCGGACGTAAACGGACAGAGCCGTGAGCGACCAGACGGTCGCGCCGAGCACCAGGACGATCCCGCCGGCGAGGTGGCCGAAGAGGAGCACCGCGACCACCGCGAACACCGTCAGCGCGCCGGCCCCGACAATGGCTCCGCGCCCGTCCTCGCGGGCCTGCTTGGCATCTTCCTCGGCTTCGATCAGGGTCAGGCTCGCCGCCACGATCGCCGGGAACCCGAACAGAATTGCGCCCACGCGCGCGCCGAAGGCCAAG
>DATJUA010000169.1:0-7541 GCA_035502815.1 Solirubrobacteraceae bacterium | reverse complement strand
CCCTAGCGCGTTCATAGAATCGGGATCGATGAGCGACCTGCCCGCAAGCGTCCGCGTCCGTGAGGTCGGCCCCCGCGACGGCTTTCAGAACGAGCCCGAGGTGATCCCGACCGCGGAGAAGGTGCGGCTGATCGATCTGCTCGGCGCCACTGGGCTGCCGCGGATCGAGGTGACGAGCTTCGTCCGGCCCGACGTGATCCCGCAGCTGGCCGACGCCTCGGAGGTGTTGTCGTCCATTTCGCTGCCAGATTCGGTGTCGGTGAGCGTCCTGATTCCCAATGAACGGGGGCTCGAGCGGGCGCTCGTGCTCCGGGAGCGGTTTCACGAGATCAACGGGTTCCTGTCGGCCTCCGAGACGCACAACTCGCGGAACGTGGGCCGCTCGGTCGCGGAGTCGCTCGCGGGCTTGCGGCGGACGTTCGCGCGTGCGCTGTCCGAGGGGTTGCGGTGCGAGGGCGTGATCTCGACCTCGTTTGGTTGCCCTTACGAGGGACACGTGCCGGTCGCTCGGGTGCTCGACGTCGCGTGTGCGCTGGCCGACGCGGGAGCGGTCGAGATTGGATTCGGCGACACCACCGGCATGGCCAACCCGGTCCAGGTGCGCTCGTTCTTCGCCGAGGCTTTCGAGCGTCTGCCGGGGGTCGAGCTGACCGCCCACTTCCACAACACGCGCGGGCAGGGCCTGGCGAACGTGCTGGCGGCGCTCGAAGCCGGGGTCGGGAGCTTCGAGTCGAGCTTCGGCGAGCTCGGCGGCTGCCCCGTACCGCCTGGCGCGACGGGAAATATCGCCACCGAGGACCTTGTCTCGATGCTGCACGAGATGGGGATCTCGACGGGGATCGACTTGGGCGCTCTGCTGAGCGCTTCGCGCGCTGTACAAGACGTCCTGGGGCGACCCCTGGGGAGCCACGTGCTGCTCGCCGGTCCGGTGCAGTGGGGGAGTCCGTCGTGACCGAGGTGTCGCACGACGATCCGTTCGAGGCGGCCGTTGAGCGATCGCTGGCCGGTGGGCCCGAGCGCCACCGCGAAAAGGCGCTGTCGCAGGGGAAGCTCCTCGTGCGGGACCGAGTCGATCAGCTACTTGATCCTGGGTCCTTCGCCGAGGAAGGGTTGCTGGCCGGCCTCGAGGAGGACGGCTTGGGGGCCGAGGGCGTGGTCACCGGCCTCGGGACTGTGTCTGGGGCTCCCGTGGCGATGATGGCCAACGACCCGACCGTGAAGGCCGGGTCATGGGCTCCGAGAACGGTTGAGAAGATCGTCCGGATTCAGGAGCGCGCGCTGGCGCTTCGCGTGCCTCTGATCTATCTCGTGGACTCGGCCGGGGCCCGGATCGACCAGCAGGTGCAGATGTTCCCCGGGCGTCGCGGGGCAGGGCGGATCTTCTTCAACCAGGTGCGCCTATCGGGCGTCGTACCGCAGATTTGCGTGCTGTTTGGTCCCTCAGCGGCCGGCGGGGCGTATATCCCCGCGTTCTGCGATGTCGTGATCATGCGCGACGGCAACGCGTCGATGTACCTCGGCTCACCGCGGATGGCCGAGATGGTCATCGGCGAGAAGGTGAGCCTCGAGGAGATGGGTGGGGCGCGGATGCACACCTCCCGTTCCGGCGTCGGTCACGTGCTGGTGACCAGCGACGAGGATGGGATCGACTTCGCGCGCCGCTACCTGAGTTATTTCCCGTCGTCGTTCGCGAGCGAGCCGCCCGCTGCACCGCCCGCTCCGCCTTCGGCCTCTTCGTCGGAGAGGTCGATCCGGGAGCTGATCCCGGCGGACGAGAACAAGCCGTTCGACATGCGGTTGCTGATCGATGCCCTGATCGACGGCGAGTCGTTCCTGGAGGTGCACGCGCGGTGGGCCCGCGAGGTGATCGTGGGCTACGCGCGGCTCGACGGCCGCGTGATCGGGATCGTGGCCAACCAGCCGAAGGTCAAGGGCGGCGTGCTGTTCGGCGACTCGGCCGACAAGGCCGCCCGGTTCATCTGGACCTGCAACGCGTTCAACATCTCGCTTCTGTTCCTGGCCGACGTGCCCGGCTTCATGATCGGCACGCAGGTCGAGCGCGAGGGCATCATCCGGCATGGCGCGAAGATGATCAGTGCGGTGTCCGAGGCGACCGTGCCGAAGATCTCCGTGATCGTGCGCAAGGCCTACGGCGCCGGCCTGTACGCGATGGCGGGCCCCGCGTTCGATCCCGACTGCTGCCTGGCTCTGCCGACCGCGTCAATCGCGGTGATGGGGCCTTCCGCGGCGATCAACGCCGTCTACTACAACCAGCTCCAGGCGATCTCGGATGAGACCGAGCGAGCCGCGCGGGTCGAGGAGCTGCGGCGCGAGTACGCCGAGGACATCGACATCCTGCACCTCGCGGCGGAGCTCGTGATCGACGCGGTGATCCAGCCTGAGGACCTCCGCCCCGAGCTGATCCGCCGGTTCGCGCTGGCGGCGGGCAAGCACCGCGAGTGGCCGGAGAAGCACAATCCGGTCACGCCGGTGTAGCCAAGGGCTCGGCGCTCGCCAGCGACGCGTTGATCGCGGTGGTCAAGAAGGTGGCGAACTCGACGGTCCGCTCGAGAGTGGCCTCGTCGATCGTCGCTTCGCTGTCCGTGGGCTGGTGCGAGCGCGGCGCGAGCCCGTGTGCGTCGAGGCATCCGATCGCGATGGCGGCCAGGCCGCGGGCGCGGGCCGGGAAGGCGGGGGTGGCGCCGCGGCTGCGCATCGGAGCCGCTTTCTGTTGCGTCGCGGCGAGTTTCCGAAGTCGACGGGCATAGCCGAGGGGGATGAGGGGCCCGTCGCTCACCCAGTAGTGAACGTCTCCGCTGCCGCACGGGGCGACGCCCAGGACGATCGCCCTGGCCCGCCGGAGCTCGCGCCGGCGCTTTCGCAGGTAGCGCCGGATGCCGATCTCGCCGCCCTCGCCGGCCCCGGCGAGCACGAGCTCGAGGTCGAGGTTGTCCGGCGGGTTGGTCGCCAGCGCATCGACGAGTGCCGCCGCCACGGCGGCGCCGCTGGCGTTGTCGTTGGCCGCGGGACCGTACGGGGCCGCGGCGGCCTCGAGCAGGAGGGCGAGGCCGAGCACGAGCACCACCGTTGGTGGCAGCTGGATCACGCCGAGAGCGGTCGAGCCATGGTGGTCCGTGGCGCGGAGGACCGCGACCGCGAGCAACCAGGCGATCGCGATGCAGACGCAGCCGAGCCAGCCGACCGCCAAGCGGCCGGCCACGTTTCTGAGGAATGCGGCCGGGCGGCGCAGCCAGTCGCGGTAGACGAGCCCGGTTCGGCCGGCGTCGTAGTTGGCGGTGAGGATCAGGGGCGTCCTGGTACGGGTGGCTTGCGCAGTGTCCGTGGCTGCGGTTGCTCTCACCACGACGTTCTGGCTGGCGCGCTCGGGCGTCAGGCGGCGCCCCGGTGAAATTCCTCCCATCTCGTCCATCAGGATTGACGCGAGAGCGATCGCCAGCAGGATCGCGCCGGCGGTGGGGTGACTCGGGGACAGCAGGCTGCCCACCACGGCGAGTGCGACGTGCCACGCGTGTGCCAGCGCCCAGTTCGGTCGGCACCAGAACGTCTCGATCCTGACCCGGTAGCGCTGGGCCATCAAGTCGCCGGCCAGCCGGCGCGCCGCGCGCCGCTCGGCGTCGGTGCCCGGACCCCGTCGCTCGAACGCCGCCAGCGCCCGGATGGTCTCGAGCGGTCGCATCGGGGCGGATGATCGCAAGCCCGGGGTGTCAGCCGAGGCGGTTGCGCCGCGGACGCGAGGTGACGGCAGCCGATCCGATAGAAAGCCCGGGGTGACGCCAGACGAAGAGCTCGAACTGCTCGCGGTCGCACGGGATGCTGCGGAGGCCGCCGCGGCCGAGTTGCTTGGGCGCTTTGGCCAACGAGCGAGTGGCGTGCGGACGAAGAGCACGCCGACCGACCCCGTCTCCGATGCCGACCTCGCCGCCGAGCAAGCGATTCGCGCGGTGCTCGCCGAGCGCCGACCCGGCGACGCGATCCTGGCCGAGGAGGGAGGGGAGACCCCGGGTGGCGAGTTTCGCTGGGTCGTCGACCCGCTCGATGGAACGGTCAACTACCTGTTCGGGATCCCCGCCTACGCCGTCAGCATCGCCTGCGAGGACGCTTCCGGCGCGGTGGCCGGCGTCGTCCTGGACCCAAGCCGGCAGGAGCGCTTCGAAGCGACCCGCTCGGGCTGGCCGACCTTGAACGGAGAACCCGTCGACGGGCCCCGCGGCGCCGAGTCGCTCGACGTGGCCCTCATCGCCACCGGATTCGGCTACGACCCAGCCGTCCGCGCCCGGCAGGCAGAGGTGCTGCTGAGCGTGCTGCCCCGGGTACGCGACATCCGCCGCGTCGGCGTGGCCGCCGTCGATCTCAGCTGGTGCGCGTGCGGCCGCTTCGACGCCTACTACGAGCGTGGGCTCAAAGCCTGGGACATGGCCGCCGGCGGCCTGATCGCGTCCCGCGCCGGACTGGAGGTTCGGACGCTGGCGGCGGCCGGGAGTGATCCGGCGGGGACGGTGGTGGCGCCGCCGGCGCTGATCGACGACCTGATGGCGCTGATCGCCGAATGACGGACGGCGGCGGACGGATCCGCACGCCCCTCGGCCAGCCGGAGCTAATCCGTCCGTGACTAAACTGCCGCCCCAGCGCGGCGGTGGCGCAATCGGTTGACGCGGTGCCCTCAAAAGGCACTGTCCTTCGGGACGTGTGGGTTCGAGTCCCACCCGCCGCATTCAATCCCCTGGGGGGACGTGGGGGTACGAAAGGGGTCGGGCAGGGACGGAAGCCCCGCCCGTTTCCAGGCGATTCGGGACGCTATGACCGGACGACGGCGCTAGATCGCCGATGGCCTGCAAGATGCGTTTCTGGGGCCTACGTGCCACTTTTGAGACACTGGTCGCGGCTAGTGTCTCAGCGTCCGCAGACGGGCGCTGGATGCGTAGCAGAGGGGCTAACGTCAGGTCCGCGCCGCTGTCTAGTCCCGGCGCCTGCCCCGGGGGTGTGAAGGCCCGCCGGGGCGCCTTTTTGCGCCAGTAGGTCTACGAACGCGGTGCAATACAGCTCGCCCGATGACTCGGGAGGTTCGGACTGAAGGCGGGAGCCCCGATCGGCTCACCGCCCAGCCGGCGCCGTGGCCGCCGCGCTCGAAGACTTCCCGACTATCTCGCAAACCAGCCCCGCCACGCGGGTCGCCAGGACTATTCCGCTGCGAAATCGCCGACGTCGCTCGGCGCTCCGGCGGTGCGCGGTGTCGGGGGTGCCGGCGTTGTGCGTATTCGTTTTGGAGCAACGCCGGATCGCTACGGCTTTGCGCCGCGATTACGCAATCATCCGGGATTGCAGCGGCGCGCCGAGATCATGGGGGCGTGAGCATCCACCGTTGCGATGAACAAGACGCGCTGGGCCGCGCGATCGAGCCGACCGCGCGTTGGCAGGCTTGAGGTGCGGACCCAACGCCGGATCCGGTTACGGCCGAGGCCTTGGGCCGCCTGAAGGTGCGGAGATGACGCCGCAACGTGAAGGGAGGAAGTAGGTGATGGGCGCGCATGCCGCCGACGCGGGACGCAAGCCGTACATGGAGGAGGCGCTGATGGACGCGGCCGACGCGATCGCCGACATGGCGGAGCGCGTGCAGCTCAACGGGCCCGAGGTCACGTACGCCTCGGAGAAGCTCGGCTACGCGCTGTACAGAGCCGCCGAGGGGCTCGCGTTATGCGGGGTTGAAATTGACGAGACAACCGCGGAGGTGTGCCGGGGTCATGACCACGGGGTCTGGCTACGAGGAGAACCGCGGGGGCGACCGCGGGTTGCCGTGCCGTTCGTCATTCGCCCGGTGTCGCGAGAGGACGCGCGCCTGCGCGTGACCTCGGCGAATGATGCCGTGGTTGTGAGCGCGGCGCACGGTAACGGAGCCGCCGGGATGCGGCTGACGGCCAATGAGGCCCGGGTGCTGGCCAACGTGCTCAACGCTGCCGCCAGGCGCGTGGAGGGCAGGTCGTGACGCTCGGCGTCGTGAATCCCGAGATATCGTGGCCGACCGCAACGACCGGCGGTTCCGTGCGGGTTAGTCAATCCCTCCGCAGGCGCGAGTTCGAGATCAAATGCGATCGATTGGCGCGCCACCTGACCTAACCTGACCTAAGCCGCCAGCGGCTGATGCTCCCGCGAGGGATGACCAGGATCGGAAGACGAATGAATAAAGGCCGGCGGGGGGGAATCGACTCCCAACCGTTCATTACAAGTGAAAGAGCCAAGGGACCGAGCGGGCATGTCCGGGCACGAAAGGCCTGCATCGGGGTGGAATCAGATGAACGGAAGTGCCGCTCGACTCCCGGTCGTAGTGATCCTGATGCACGCTCAATGCACGTCGAGGCTCCGGCCTCGCGCGGTGGCGATCGCTGCGCATGCGCACGGGGCCGGCGCGATACGGTGGCCGTCATCCAGGCCCGCGTGCTGACCAGTGGTGCAACGCGGCGGCTAGGCACGTGGAGGGGGTGTTGGACTTCGATGCGAACGACGGGCTCGAGGGATGTTGTGGGCGGCACGCTCGGTCGTGTGCTTGCATCCTGCTCGAGGCGTTCAGCGAGTGGCGGCTCGGATCCTCATACCCAACCGGGGGCGAAGGCTCTGATCGTCTGGCGGCCCGCCGGTGGCCGACTGGACTCGAGAGGACTGGGCGAAATGGGCTCGCCGCTGCAAGCCACGCGTACCGTCCGCGCAGGCGGCTCGTCATTCGCGTGAAGTGGTGGCCGGGGCGCACAGCGAACGCAAAGCTCAAAGCGGACACTCGGCGGGCGAGGAAGCGCATTTGTCCTGCGACTGCGCAAGCGAAGCTGGCTCGAACCAGCGACCTCCGCCTCGTCGAGACGGAACCGCCTGGTCAACGCGGGCCAGTGGAGGCCACGGAAGTTGCGAAATGCAGCGCATTCGCGACCGCGGCCATGGCACATCAAAGAAGAACCACAACAGCAAAGGAAGTTCAAGCGCGTTCTCGACCGCCATGTGGAATAGAGGCCGTCGACGACAGTTTACCGGCGCCTCGGGTTCAGACTGCGGCTTGAGCGGGATGGCGTTCTGAGCCGCTGCCCTGAGTGTGCTGCTCGAGTTCGGCGATCCTTGTTGTCGCGATGAGCGGTACGCCCGAAGGTTGATTGAGCATGCCGGCGTCGACGGGCAGCACGACCCCAGTGACCATCCTCGCATCATCCGAGGCCAGGTAGAGCACAGCTCTCGAAATCTCCTCGGGCTGGACCCAAGGGATCGGCAGGAGGTTCAGCGTCCGGGCCGGGAACTCGGCCTCGGCGATCCCCGCTCCGGGCTTGCCACCCGAGAAGAAGCCCCACATGGCGTCGTTATCGTTCATGGGGGTGAGGACCGTGCCGGGACATACCGCGTTCACGCGGATCCAGTGTTGGCCCAACTCGGCCGAGAGTGCGCGCATCAGACCGATGACCCCGTGCTTGACCGCCGTGTAGGCGGTCACCGCGTACAGCGCCCTGACGCCGGCGGCCGACGCCGTCATGATGATCGACCCTCCGCCG
>DATJUA010000168.1:0-8881 GCA_035502815.1 Solirubrobacteraceae bacterium | reverse complement strand
CATGTCAATCGTCCGAAAGGAGATGGTGGTATGGCGATGCTGGTTGCGATCGGCTATCCGGACCAGGTCACCGCTGAGCAGGCCAGGCAGACGGTCGAGGGGCTGGAGGCCGAGCTGATAATCCAGGCCGATCAGGTTGCGTCGATCTCGCGCGATCTGGAAGGCAAGTACCACGTGCATACCTCGCACGGTGGGTCGTCCGGCGTCGGGGGTGCCTGGTGGGGCGGTTTCTGGGGTCTGCTGTTCGGCCTGCTGTTTTTCATTCCGTTTGCCGGGCTGGCGCTGGGGGCTGGGATGGGAGCGCTGTTCGGCCACTTGGGCAAGCAGGGCATCGACAAGGCGTTCCAAGAGCAGGTTCGCGACTACCTGAAGCCGGGAACCTCTGCGCTGTTCATGGTGATCGAGCATGTGACGGAGGACAAGGCGGTCGCCGCTCTCCAGCAGTACGGCGGAACGGTGATCAAGACCTCGCTTTCCGAAGAGGACACCAAGCGGCTCCAGGAAGCGCTCGAGCCGGGCGCTCCGGTCGCCTGAGGCTTCAGCAGCGTCGAGCGCCGTGCACGGTCGACGACTGCGGGATCACAGGTTCAGAAAGCCACGAAGCAGCAGCGCGGCTCCGATCACACCACCCGCGATCAGAGCCGCGCGCCCGCCGCGCCGAGCGAGCCAATCACTGAAACGCTC
Organism: Solirubrobacteraceae bacterium; assembly: GCA_035502815.1. Lineage (GTDB taxonomy): Bacteria > Actinomycetota > Thermoleophilia > Solirubrobacterales > Solirubrobacteraceae > Palsa-465. The sequence continues at coordinate 8,197 of DATJUA010000168.1, read as the reverse complement.
GACCGCGACGGCGGTCGAAACCGGCCTGATCGCATACCCAACCAGCGGGACCTCGATCAGCACCAGCATGATCACGTTGACCGCGAGGACGACGCCCACGGTGGCCACGCTCGAGAGGTTCTGCTTGCTTAGCGCGTCCATCCCCGCGATGTAGGACGCGCCCGGGAAGCTCAGCAGGATCCCGATGACGAACGTGTCGCGGGCCGAGCCACGGCTCAGGGTCCGCTTCCAGCGCGGCGGGCCCTTCTCGCTCGCCCTTTCCCGTCGTCGCTCGCTCCAGGCTCGCCGGCGGCGGTCGCGTCCCGTTCCGACCACGAACACGAGGAGCAGGATCAGCGCACCCAGCGTGATGTCGATCGCCGGGCTGACGGTGTGTTTGGCCGTGTTGGAAGTGCTCGACCCCGGAAGCGCGAACACGAGCAGGAGGCCGCAGGTGAGACTCGTCAGCGCCGCGCCGGCCAGGTATCCGGACAGCAGCCGCTTGGGGCTGGAAAGGGTCAACATGACGGTCACCGCCGCGAGCAGGGTCGGGTTGAACGCGGCGGTCACCGCAAGCCCAAACACCCGGCCCATTAGTGTTGCTCCGGCGACGTACCCCGGCTGGAGGTGAGCGCGAGGGTGATCAGATACGCCGCGACCACGCCGACGATGATCAGCGGCTCGTCGCCGGTCCCGGCCTTGATCGTCAGGAAGGTGGCGATGATCGCCCCGGACAGTGGCAGGCGTAGCACCGCCGCGGTCGTCGCCCCGAGCCCAACCCCGACCGCCGGGACGAGAGGGAACCCCGGCAAGTGGGACGCCATGATCCCGCCCGCCGCTCCGAGGAACAGTGCCGGGAACGTCGGCCCACCTCGGAAGCTGCCCAGCGAGAGCCCGTATGCGATCCCCTTGAACACGACGAGCAGCAGGAGCGCCGAAAGCGACCAGGTGCCGGCCTGGGCGACGAGGCCGGGCAGCGCGCTTTCGCCCGAGAACAGGACCTCGTCGATGCTCTTACCGGAGGCACCATGGAAAGCGATGGCTAATCCTGCGACGACCAGGCCGACCGCGGGCACGAGAAGCAGCACCCGGCGTGACACGGGGCGGGAGACGGCGAGGCCGCTCGACATTACGACGCGTGTCGCCACGGCGATCGCGGCCGCCAGCGCGATCGTCCAGCCGAACTCGGCGATGTCCGGATGGCCGAAATGGGGCAGCTGGAGTGCACTGAGCGCATAGGCGCTCGAGCTGAGCCCGGTGAACGACCCCATCCCGATCGACACGAGGCTCCCGATCCCGGCCGCGAGCAACCCGGGGACGAGAATCAGCGGCAGCCGGCCCCCACCGATCCCCGTGGCCTCGATCAGGATCACCGCGGCGATCAGCGGCGAGTCGAAGATGAAGGACAGCGCGGCGAAGCTTCCCGCCGCCGCCATCACCAGGAGCGCCTGGGGCGGAGTATCGCGACGAGTCAGGCGAATGAGCAGCACCGCGCCGCCCGAGCCCAGTGCGATCAGCGGCGCCTCGGGGCCAAGCACGACTCCCGACCCGACCGCCACCAGTCCGGCCAGGATCACGCCGGGCAGGTCGATCGGATTGGCCGTCCCTCCGCCGATGGCAAGCCCCTTGGCCGGCAGGTGCCCTCCGTCCCCGGGAAGCCGCGTGATCGCCAGCGCGACCACCAGGCCCGCGAGCCCGAGCACCGGGAGCGGCCACCACAGCGGCGGGCCGCGCGTGTAGCCCAGGGCGTGGGGGAGATGCGTGTAGAGCTCCCGGTCGAGCTGGTAGATCCCTTCCAGGAAACACCACGTGGCGAGCGAGACGAGAATCCCCACAAGCGCCACGCCGACGAGCAGCACGACGAACCGCTTGCTGGTCATCGTGCCGGCGACCTGTTCCGGCGTGAGCTCGGCCGGGGGTGCGGCAGGCCGATTGGCGGTGGTCGTGGTCACCGCTGCCGATGCTCCCAGCGCAGCCCGCTCTGACCATCATCCGTTACGGGTGACGTTCCGCCGTCCCACGGCGCGGAGCACGTCGACCCCCGGCAGCTACAACATCCTCAGCGACCGAGCCGGCGGACCCCGTCGTCGGCGGCCGCCACCGCGGACACGTACGCGGCGTGCGTCCCGAGGCAGGTCGCCATCACGTCGGCCGGCCAGCGCCACGGCGGAGGCGTCCGGCCAAGCAGCGGGAACAGCGAGAACGTCGCGCTCATCAGCGTGCCACCGAAGATCGCGCTCGCCCAGGGCTCGCGAAACCTGCGATGCAGCAGCCCGTGCCAGAGGCCGAACGCCGACCCGTACGTCCAGCGCAATACCAGGCCGAGGTCCTGGTCCTCGCGCGCGGTGACGTGGGGGAGGTGCATGATCGACGCGACGATCTGTCCCGGGACGAGCGAGTCGTCATAGTCGAGCGGTCCGTGGTGGCGCGAGCGAAGTCGCCGCTCCACCGCGTAGGAGAGCGACAGCGCCGCAGTGCCGGCGGTGCCGGCAATCACGCTTCTGATCGGCCAGGGTAGATTCACGATCTCCTCCCGTTTCGTTTGGCTCTCCTTACAGGCTGATCACCCGGTCGACGAGGTCGAGGCCCTCCGGTCGATGAGTGATCAAGAGCACGGTCTTCTCGCCGGCGGCGGACATGATGTCGCGGATGAGCTCGGTCGCCGTGCCCGCGTCCAGGTGCGCGGTCGGCTCATCGAGCACCAGCACCGAGGCGTCGGCCAGCAGCGCGCGGGCCAGCACGATGCGTTGTCGCTGCCCCCCCGACAGCTCCCGGCCCTCCTCGCCGACGCGCGTATCGAGCCCCTCGGGCAGCGAATCGATCCAGTCCCAGATCCGAGCGAGCGCAAGCGCCTGGCGGAGCGCGGCGTCGCCGGCGTCCGGCCGCGCGAGGCGCACGTTGTCCCCGATGCTGGCCGAGAACAAGTGCGAATCCTGGCCGGCCAGCGCGATCGCGCCGCGGACATCCTCCTGGCGCAGGTCGCGGAGGTCGTGCCCGCCGAGCGTGACCACGCCCTCCTCGGGATCGAGGAAGCGGAGCAGCAGGTTGACCACGGTCGTCTTCCCCGCGCCGCTGGGGCCGGTGAGAGCGACCCGTTCTCCCGGCTCGAGCCGGACGCTCATCCGATCTAGGACACGACCTCGCTGGCCGGGGTATCGAGCGGTGACGCCCTCCAGCGCCAGCGCGAATGGCCAGGCGGGCGGCACCGCGGGGTGGGCCGGATCGCGCACGGGTGAGCGCTGGTCGGTGAGCTCCAGGATGCGCCGGCCGGCGGCCAGCGTCGCCGGCAGCTCGCGGGCGCTCGTGGCGAGCGGCGTCACCGCCTCGAACGAGGCCAGCGACAGCAGGGCCAGTGCCGCGATCAGCAGCTTGTCAAGCCCGCCGTCCGCGGATGCGCTGAGGGCGAGTGCGAGCACGGCGGCCACCGTGACGCCGGTCACGACCAGACCGAGGCCGTCACCCAGCCCGGCAGCGAGCGCGTTGCGCCTGGCCACCGCGACGAGGCGGGCGTCGGCCATCCGTACCCGGCGGAGCGCCACGTCCTCGTGGCCGAACGCGACGAGCTCGGGCGTGCCGCGGCTCACCTCGACCAGCTCGGCGGCCAGCGCACCGCGTCCGGAGGCCTGACGGCGGCCGGCCCGAGCACCGAGCCAGCCGGACAGGGCGGGCACGGCCATTGCGTCGACGAGGAGGCCGGCGGCGAGCACTATGCCGGCCGGCGGCAGCACGGCGAGCGCGGCCCCGACCGATACGCCACCCGCGAGTAGCGCGACGAGCGGTGGCTGTACCCCGCGCAGGTAGAGGTTCTGGAGAGCGTCCACGTCGGCCACCATTCGCGAGAGCAGGTCTCCTTTCCGATAGCCGTCGAGCTGAACGGGCGCGAGCGGTTCGATCCTCTCGTAGGCGCGCCTCCGGACGCCACCAAGTACCCGCAGGGCGAGATCGTGTGAGGTGATCCGCTCCAGATACCGAGCCACGGGACGGCCCAGGCCGAAAAACTGAACCGCGACGATCGTGACCATCAGCGACAGGACGGCGGGGCGCTGCGCCGCACGCGAGATCAGGTAGCCGGCGCTGGCCATCAGCCCCACGCCGAACACCACCGTCAGCGCGCCGAGGCTCGAGGCCAGGGCGAGCCGGGTCCGGGGCGCCTTCGCCAGCGCGAGCAGGCTGTCGGCGGGGCCGCTCATGCCGCCCGCCGCACCGCCTCGGGCACGGCAACTCCATGCGCCAGGCGAACGATACGGTCGGCGTGCTGAACCAGTTCGGGCCGGTGGGCGATCAGGAGCATCGTGCGCCCTTCCCGCAGCCGGCGCACCGCGCTCGAGACGATCGAGACACTGAACGGATCCAGATCGGCGGTTGGTTCATCGAGGATGACGAATGGCGCGTCGCGGAGGAACGCCCGCGCCAGGCCGATCCGCCGCCGTTCACCCGGCGAGAGCGGCCTCCCGCCGTCGCCGACCAGCGTGTCGTAACCATCCGGCAGGGAGCGGATGAACTCATCGGCGCCCGCGAGCGCGGCCGCGCCGCGCACCTGCCGCTCGGTCGCGTCCTGACCACCGACCCGGATGTTGTCGTCGACCGTGCCCCGAAACAGCGTCGGATGCTGAGGCACCCACGCCAGCTGTCGCCTCCAGGCGGGCCTGTCGCATAGCGACAGGTCGCTGTGGCCGGCGCAGATGCGGCCGGCCGTTGGCTCGAGCAGGCACAGGAGCAGTGCGGCGACGGTGCTCTTGCCGGCGCCGCTCTCGCCGATCAGTGCCACCGTCTCCCCCGGGCACAGCTCGAGCTCGAGCTGGTCGAGCACCGGCGTCGCGCGGGCTGGATACGCGAACGACACGCGTTCGAGGCGGATCGCGGCGCGAGCCGGGCTTGGCGCCACGTGCAGGCCGCCGCCGGCGATCGCGGGTGGGGAATCGAGCAACGCGAACATCCGCTCGGCCACCGCGAGCCCGTCCGCGCTCGCGTGGTACTCGGCCCCGAGGCGCCGGAACGGCAGGTACAGCTCAGGGGCGAGGATGAGCACGGTCAGGCCCGCCTGCAACCCGAGGCTGCCGCCGACCATGCGCAGTCCCGCGTCGACCGCGATCAGGGCGACGCCCAGCGTCGCGGCGAGCTCGAGCACGGACCCGGACAGAAAGCTGACCCGCAGCGTTTCCATCGTGGTGCGCCGGTATCGCTCACTTACCGCGCCGATGCGCTCGGCTTCGGATCGCCCACGGCCGAGGGCGCGGAGGGTGGGCAGTCCGCGCACGACGTCGAGAAAGTGAATCGATAGGTCTCGCAGCGCCTGCCAGCGTTCGCGCGTGCGCTCCTCGGTGTACGTTCCGATCAGCCACATGAAGACCGGCACGAGCGGCAGGGTGAGCAGCATGATCAGGCCGGACGTCAGGTCAACTACCGCCACCCATACGACGACGAGGACCGGGACGACGGTGGCAAGCACGGCCTGGGGGAGGTAGCGGGCAAAGTAACCCTCAAGTCCCTCGACTCCTTGCACGGCGACGGCGGCGAGCTCGGCGCCGCCGGTGTTGTCGGCCGCGATTGGTTGCGTGCGCAGCCGTTTGTCGATAAGCGCGACGCGAAGTTCTGACAGCACGCTCCACGCCGCCCGGCGGCCGGCGATCTCCATCCCCCAGGTCAGCCCGCCGCGGATCACGAACGCGATGAGGAGCAGCGTGAAATCCAGCTTGAGTGTGCTCAGCCGGGCGCCGTCGAATCCCCGGGCGACGATCCGCGCCAGGAGGCTCGCTTGGGCCAGCACCGCGATGGCCGTGCCGATCCCGAGCGCGGAGTCGAGCATGAGCAGCGGCCGGGCCGCCTTGCACCGGCGAACCAGTCTTGGGTCGAGCGCGCGCAACGTGCCTTCTACTGAGACGACGTGGGCGGCGTGGTGAGGCGCTGGCGGAACACGTGGAAGGACCAGCCCTGATAGAGCAGGACGACCGGGAGGAGCAGCACCGCCACGACCGTCATCACGACCAGCGCGTAATGGCCGGAGGCCGCGTTGTTGACGGTCAGGTTGTAGGCATGGTTGGTGCTCGAGACCATCACGTTCGGATACAAGGCGATGAAGAGCTGCCCGATGCTCGCGGCGATGGCAAAGGCGGAGGCGATGAAGGCCCAGCCGTCGGTGCCAGAGCTGGACAGGCGCTGCGCGAAGATCACCGCGATCAGCCCAAAGATCTGGGTCGGCTGCGGGACCGTGCCGCCGCCGATCACGACCAGCGTCCAGACCGCCCAGGCGAGGTTGACGACGATCGCCACCGCTCCGATTCGGCCGGCCGCGGCGCGGGCTCGGTCGCGGATCCCGTCGGTGGTTCGCAGCGCCATGAATGTGGCGCCATGAAGCAGGCACAGCGTCAGCAGGTTCACGCCGGTCATCAGCCCATAACCCGTCAGCAGGTCGAAAAAACTCCCCGTGAAATTGTGGTTCCGATTGATCGGAAGACCTTGCAGGAGATCGCCGAGTCCGACGCCGATCAACAGCGGTATGAGGATGCTTCCGATCGTGAGGGCCCACGACCAGCCGCTCCGCCACCGCGCGCTTTCGCGCTTGCCGCGGTACTCGAACGACACGCCCCGCGCGAACAGCGCGAGGAGCACGAGCACCAGCGCGAGGTACAGCGCCGAGAACAGCGTCGCGTACCAGCCGGGAAACGCCGCGAACATGGCGGCGCCGGCGACGATCAGCCACACCTCGTTGCCGTCCCACCACGGTCCGATCGTGTTGATCGCGACGCGCCGCTCGGTCTCCGAGCGCCCGATCACCCTGTGCAGCGCGCCGACGCCGAAGTCGAACCCCTCGAGCACGAAGAAGCCGATCCAGAAAACGACGACGATGACGAACCAGATCGTGTGCAGGTGCATGGGTCAGTAAGTGAGAGCGGGAACGGCGCCGGCAGGTTTTTCGTCGGCCTCGGCGGCCTCGGCGTAGGCGTCGGCCAGGCCCCGGCGCGAGTAGTGCAGCATCAGGCCGAGGTCGGCGGCGGCGAGCACGATGTAGGCCAGGACGAACGCGGACAAGCTGATCCAGATGTCGGTCGGGCTGACCGAGGGCGAATTGGCGTTGACGGTTTTCTGCAGGCCCTGGACGATCCAGGGCTGCCGCCCACTCTCGGTGAGCAACCACCCGGCCGTGTTCATCAGGAACGGCGTGACGACCGCCCATATCGACAGCCACAGGAATATGCGCGCGCTGTGCAACCTGCCGCGGTAGATCAGCCAGCCTCCCCACAGCGCGAGCAGCAGGACCGCGGCGGCCAGGTAGGCCATCACGCGCATCGACCAGTACTGGATGAACACGTCGGGGACGTAGTTGCCCGGCCCGTACTTGGACTGGTACTCGGCCTGCAGCTGGTTGAGGCCGGTCACGCCGCCACCCCAGGTACCGGTCGCCAAGACGGACAGGAGGTGTGGGATGGCGATGATCTGGGTCGGCGTCTTGTCGTTGGCGCCGCCCCCAATCTGGCCCGCGGAGAAGGAGCACGGCTTGCAGCTCGTCCACTGGGCCTCGGCGGCCGCGATCTTCATCGGCTGGTAGCGGTTCTCGATCTCGCCCAGCTGGTTGCCCACCGACAGCTGGATCACGATCGTCGGGATGAGCACGATCAGCGCCACCTTGGCGGTCCGCGCGAACGGCTCGACGTGCGTTCGCGTGCGCAGATACCAGGCCGATACCGCGAGCATGACCAGGCAGCCGGTGACCAGCGAGGCGAGGATCACGTGCGCGTATCCCCATACGAACGTCGGGTTGACGAACAGCGCCCAGATGTTGGTCAGGACCGCGTTGCCGGCCTTGTCGATCTTGTAGCCGACCGGGTGCTGCATCCAGGAGTTGGCCATCAGGATGAACATGGCCGAGAGCATCGAGCCGATCGAGACCGCCCAGATGCACGCCAGGTGCACGCGCTTGGGGAGCCGGTCCCAGCCGAACAGCCATAGGCCGAGGAAGGTCGACTCGAGGAAGAACGCCGCCAGGCCCTCCATCGCCAGCGGCGCCCCGAACACACCGCCGACGTAGCGCGAATAGGTCGACCAGTTCATCCCGAACTCGAACTCCTGGACGAGTCCGGTCACCACGCCGATCGCGACGTTGATCAATAGCAACGTCCCGAAGAAGCGCGTCATGCGCTTGTACTCCGGGTCACCCGTGCGGTACCAGGTGGTCTGGAGAACCGCGACCAGGAACGCCAGTCCGATGGTGACCGGGACG
>DATJUA010000167.1:0-55436 GCA_035502815.1 Solirubrobacteraceae bacterium | reverse complement strand
GGGGTGGATGGTCGCGCGGTCCACCGGCGGGACTTGGCCCCGCGCCAGCGTGGTTTCACGCTTGGGCATGGAGCGAAACGTCATGGCCGCAGTATGTAGGAACGCGGTCCGAGTCCCATCTCACGACTTCGCCGCCCGTTACGTTCTATCCACATGACCGCCCTCGCACCGGCCAAGTCGAGAGCCTCCCGCGGCCAGGCCGTGATCGTCGGGATGGTCGGCGTGACCGTCGCGCTGTGGGCCTCGGCATTCGTGGCGATTCGCTACGCGGATCGTGAGCTGTCGCCGGGCGCGCTCGCACTGGGACGGCTGCTGGTCGGGAGTGTCGCGCTCGGCCTGCTTGTGCTGGCCCGCCGCGAGCGTCTGCCCAGCCGGCACGAGCTCGTGGGGATCGCGGTGTGCGGCGTCCTCTGGTTCGGCGTGTACAACGTCTCGCTCAACGCCGCCGAGACGCGGATCGACGCGGGCACGGCCGCCATGCTCGTCAACGTCGGGCCGATCCTGATCGCGATCTTCGCCGGGTGGATCCTGCGCGAGGGGTTTCCCTCGCGGCTGTTTGCCGGGTGCATCGTGTCGTTCGCCGGGGCGGTCGTCATCGGGATCGCCAGCTCGCGCCACGGGCTGCACGAGAGCCTCGGCGCGGTCCTGTGCGTGGTGGCGGCCTTCGCCTACGCCGGCGGGGTGGTGGCGCAGAAGCCGGTCCTGCGCCATGCCTCGCCGCTCACCGTGACCTGGCTGGCATGCACGATCGGAGCGATCAGCTGCTTGCCGTACGCCGGGTCGCTCGTGCACGGCCTCGGCCGAGCCGGTTCGCCCACGATCGCGTGGATGATCTACCTAGGCGTCGCGCCCACGGCAATCGGATTCGTGACCTGGGCTTATGCGCTGGCGCGTACCACCGCCGGGAAGATGGGCTCGACCACCTACCTCGTGCCCCCGCTCGCACTCCTGTTCGGCTGGGCGTTCCTGGCCGAGGTGCCACCGCTGCTCGTCCTCCCGGGTGGCGCACTGTGCCTGGCCGGCGTGGCCCTGGCCCGGACCGGGGGCCGGCGGGCCAGAGGTACTCAAACCTCACCAAATCGCGTCTAGCACGCCGCAGCGCCCTGCGCCAGCCGGGGAAACCGCGGGGTTGATCCGGATTAACTACGGATCAGGGCCTGGTGTGTCTGGACGATGACATTGACCAGAAAACCGCTGGTCAGGGAAGGCGAGGCGTTCTGGTGATGACCGACCGGTCAGCGGGGCAAACCAAAGACCAACACGGAGGTCAACACTATGAAGCGCAACAAGAAGCGCATCATCGCAGCGGTTGCGGTGATCGGCGCTCTCGCCGCCGGCGGCGCCGCCTATACGGCGAACGTCGACGGTACGCCGACGACTGCGGCCATCGGCTTCGCTCAGACGAGCATTACCGGCGCGACGGCTGACGGTGTGAGTTACAACCTCAGCGCGGACGGCCAGTACATCCAGCAGGCGAACATCTATTTCAGCCCCACGAACGCGGCTGCGATCAGTGGCGAGACCATCGACGCGGGCTTCGGTGACGAGCCGAGCACCACCTCGTACACCAACAATGTCACGCTCATCACGTGTTCCGCGCCGGCTACGGACGGCCTGAGCACCGGCACTTACGCGAACGACGACGTGTCGGTGTGCGACTTCACCGACAGCGGTGCTAACGACGGCGTGCCCGTGAATGACGACAACGGTGGCGCGCAGTACTTCGACGTCTCAGTCACCAACTCGAGCGGCAACGGCGCTTCGTCCTACAACGCTGCTCCCTAAGCCGTTATCTGTTTAGCGCGTTGGGAGAGCCGGTGATCGCCGGCTCTCCCGACCGCGTTCTTGTTGGGCAACGAAATGACTTTCCCTCGTGATAAGACGGACCCCACTGCGCTCATTGCTTCTCGCCGCGGCCTTCGTGATCGTCCTCGCGGTCGCGTGGTGGTATTTCGCGCCTACCCAGCTGGGTGGATCGACCCGATACGTCATCACCCACGGCACGAGCATGGAGCCGCGGTTCCACACCGGCGACCTGGCGATTGTGCGGCCGGCGGATCATTACAAGGTCGGCGAGATCGCCGCCTACTGGAGCACGATGCTGCACACGGTGGTGCTCCACCGAATCATCGCTGTGCACGGCGACCACTATGTCTTCAAGGGAGACAACAACAACTTCATCGATCCGATCCAGCCCGCGCGCGCACAGCTTCTCGGGACTCTGTGGCTCCACCTCCCGCGCGCGGGCGCATTTCTCGACCTGCTTCACGGCCCGGCCGTCGCGGCAACGCTCTGCGCAGCACTCGGCTTCGTGCTGCTGTTCGGGTTAGGCGAGCGCCGGCGGCGCGGCAGACGGTCCCGGAAGGGCGCGGCAGGAGCCGGTGACGCAAGGATCCTGCCCGTGAACGCACGAGCCCACGCCATCGCTCAACGCATGAACTTCGGCACGGTGTTCATCGCGGCTGCCAGCGCGGCCGCGATCTGTCTCGCTGTGGCCGTGGTTGCGTTCACTCGTCCCTCGCACCGGGCGAGCCGGGACGGTACGCCGTATATACAGCAGGTGACCTTCGGCTACACGGCCCACGTAACGCCTGGACCCGTTTACCCGACCGGAAAGGTCAGCACGGGCGACCCGGTCTTCCTCCGCTTGATCCGCGACCTGAACATCCAGGTCCACTACCAGTTGACAAGCCATGCCCAGACGAGCGTCACTGGCACCGAGGAGATCCTCCTCCACGTCAACGGACCGAGCGGCTGGCACCGCAATCTCGTGCTCGTGCCATCCACGCACTTCTCAGGTAACAGTACCGATACGGCCGTGCCGCTCAGCCTGACGAAGGTGGCGTCGTTCCTAGTCCGGATCTCGAGTCTGATCGGACCAGTCGGCCTTGGCGGATACGACGTCGCTGTCGAACCCGTCGTGCACGTTGCTGGAACCGTCGCCGACCAGCCGGTCGAGACGACCTTCCGTCCACTCCTGACTTTCGAGATTCAGAGCGGTGAACTGGCCTTTTCCGGAGCATCGGCGAGCGCGGCCAGCGCTCCCGGTCCCAATGCGGAGGCCAGCGCCGCCCAGCCCAGCTACACCGCGAGCCAGAGCGGCGCTGTCGGGAGAGCCGGGACGGCCACCAACACCCTCAGCGTGCTTGGCGCCTCGATCGGCATTCCAACCCTCCGGTGGCTCGCGCTGCTCGGGCTGATCCTCTCAGGACTCGCCGCCGCCCTCTCCTACGTACGCCGGCGCGCCGAACCGTTCCAGGAGACGACACACATTCAGTCTCACTATGGCCACATGATCGTCCCGATCGTGGGCGGCGAGGATCTGGGCTGGCCGCCGGTCGACGTGCCCAACATCAAGGCGCTGGTCAAGCTGGCGGAGAGCGGCCAGCGGCTGATCCTGCACAGCCGGGCGACCGACGTGGACACCTACCTGGTCAACGACGAGGGCACCGTCTACCGCTATCAGGTGCGCCCGTCGAACGTCGTCTGGGGCGAGTGGTCAGACACCACCACTAACCCGGTCAAAGCCGCAGCCTAGGTCTAGGCTGGGCTCACCCGGTACAGCACCACGCTGTCGGGCGCCACCACCGCGGCGATCTCCCCGTGCGAGCGTGTGGTCCGGTGCGTCCACAGATCATCGACCGTATACGTCGAGGCCGCGGCCAGCCCGACCGTGCTCGCCGTCGTCGTGATGCGCAGCGGCTGCGACCCACGATTGAGCAGCGCGACCGCGCTTGCCCCGCCGGCCAGCGGCTTGCTCCAGACCTGCCCGGGGTGGGCGGGGTCGCCATTTTGGACGACGGTCCCCTGGATCCCGAGTGGATCCTGATCGATCGCGATCACCTGTCGGTTCTCGAGCATCGCGATCGTGGCCGGCGACAGCGCCCGGGGATCGCTGCCGATGATCAGGGGTGCGGCGAGGATCGCCCACATCGAGAACTGGGCCTGCGCCTCCGCACTCGTCATGCCGAGTTGCGGCCCGAGGTAGTCCGGGTCGTTCCAGTGCCCAGGTCCGGCCGCGGCCGGATGGGCGGCATCGTGGTCGAGGTTGCGCAGGACGTTGACCCACTGGATGTCACCGGTGAAGCCGATGTCGGTGTCGGTCCGCCAGCTCTGGGCGATCTGGGGCGCCCAGCGGTAGCTGGCATAGGCCGAGTTCGCGAAACTCGGGCGGGTCCCATCGATCTGCCCGGGCACCCAGAAGTTGCAGACGTTGAGCAGCAGCCGGCGGTGGCTCGAGTTGTGGTCCAGCGCTCGCGCGAATTGCCTGTACAGCGGTACCGGGTCGAGGCCCTCCTGCCCCGCGCCACAGAAGTCGACCTTGACCGCGTCGAACCCCCAAGCCGCGAAGCTGTCGGCGTCCTGCTGGTAGTGGCCGAAAGAGCCGACGCCCTGGCCGTGACAGCCGCTGCGCCCCGCGTCGGTGTAGATCCCGGCCAGCAGCCCGTGGCGATGCAGCCAGTCCGTCAGCCACCGCAGGCCGTGCGGCCACTGATGAGGATCGACGACCAGCTGCCCGTGGGCGTCGCGCCGGCCGGTCGCCCAGCCGAAGTCGAGCCACACGATCCGGTAGCCGGCGCGAGCCAGACCGCGGTCGAGCAGCGTGCGGGCCACCGACAGGATCGTGGCCTGGTTGAACACGCCCCCCACGCCGTAGTAGGTGTTCCACCCCATATAGGGAACGGCGGCAAGCACCGATGCCGAGCCGTCCCCGGTCGGCGGAGCACCGCCGCTGTCCGCCTGGGCCTGCGTCCCGACCAGCACCCAGGCCGCCACCACCGCGGGCACGAGTAGCAGCAGCCTGCGCATGTCCACACGCCAGCTACCTGCAACCGGCGATGCCGGGGCGCCAGATGGGACAACCGCGTCGAGACGGCGATGCTTCTGCTTGTGCGGCTCCAAGAACGGCAGGATGACGCGCTGAACGATAGGCGCGGGAGGGCGAGGAGATGAATCTGATTGCACGGACCCTGCTGGACCCCGCGACCTACCGGCGGCTGGTGTGGCTGCTCACGGCACTGGTCCTCGGGCCCATCTGGTTTACGGCGCTCATCACGGTGTGGAGCCTGTGCCTGGGACTGGCGATCACGCCGCTCGTCATCCCGGTCCTGATCGTGCTGGCATCGATGACTCGGGCCTTCGCGGCGGTTGAGGCGTGGCTCGCCCGGTCGCTGCTCGACGTGGACGGCGCCGCGCCGGCGGCCGTCCCATCGCGACCGGGTTTTTGGGGCTGGCTGCGGGCGCAGTTCCGGCCAGGCTTCTGGCGGGCGCAGGCGTATCTTCTGATGCGATGGATCGTCGGGTTCCCCGTCGCGGTCGCGGTGCTCACGGCGCTCGCGGTCGCGCTCGGGACGCTCGCCGCTCCGGTATGGGTGCCGTTCCTCCAGCACGGAGTGAAGCTCGGGTTCTGGAGGCCGCACACGTTCGTGCAGTCGCTCGCCGGCATCCCCGTCGGGCTGGTCCTTCTCCCGCTCAGCGTCCTGATCTCCAGATCGCTGGCCGCTCCGCTGGCACCGATCGCCTCGGCGCTGCTGAAGGCTGACCCGACGACCGTGGCCGCCCGCTCGGAAGCGTCCGCCGGCCGGGGATGGGCCCCGGGCTCGAGCCGTGGGCTCGAGATCCATGCCGCGGTGGATGCCGTGTTGGCATTCGTTCCCGTCGCCGTCTGGGTGGTCACGTCCCCCGGCTACTTCTGGCCGATCTGGGTCGTGCTGCCGCTGGCCACCGTGCTCGCGATCCACGCCTGGCTTGTCGTGATCGCCGACGAGCCGTCGATCGTGTCGCACTTCCGGGGCAGCCGGTCGCTGGCCACCACCACCGGGATCGGCGTCATCGTCGCGGCGCTGCTGACCACGATCTGGGGGGTGACCGCGCACGGCTACTTCTGGCCGGTGTGGCCGATGCTGGCAATCGCGGTCGTCCTCGGCACGCAGCTCCTGGCCGTGCTCCTGCTCTCCCCGCGTCGAGCCGAGCTGACCGAGCGGATCGAGACGCTCGAGACAACACGCGCCGGCGCCGTGGACGCACAGGAGACCGAGCTGCGCCGGATCGAGCGTGACCTGCACGACGGCGCTCAGGCGCGGCTGGTCGCGCTCGGGATGAGCCTCGGGATGGCGGAGCAGAAGCTGGCCGAAGATCCGAAGCAGGCCGGCGAGCTCCTGGCCGAGGCACGGGTTGGGGCCGAGCATGCGTTGCGCGAGTTGCGCGACCTGGCCCGCGGAATCCACCCTCCGGTTCTCGCCGACCGCGGACTCGAGGCGGCGCTCGCTTCGCTGGCCAGCTCGACGCCGCTACGGGTCGAACTGTCGGTGCAGGTGGCACGGCGGCCGGCGCCCGCGGTCGAGACCGCCGCGTACTTCGTCGCGGCCGAGGCGCTCGCCAACGCGGCCAAGCACGCCGGGGCGCGACGGGTGGACATCCGGATCGCTGGTTACGGCGATTCGCTCGAGCTCGAGGTGCACGACGACGGCCGCGGAGGCGCGGACCCCGACGGGACCGGCCTGCGCGGCCTGCGGCGTCGGGTCGAGGCGCTCGACGGAACGCTGTCGGTCATCAGCCCGAGGGGAGGGCCGACAACGATTCGCGCCGAGTTTCCATGCGAGTAGTGATCGCCGAGGACCTCGTGCTGCTGCGCGACGGTCTGACGCGGCTTCTGCGAGACAACGAGATCGAGGTGGCGGCGGCCGTCAGCGACGGTGATGCGCTCGTGCGCGAGGTGATCGCTCGCCGGCCCGACCTGGCGATCGTCGACATCCGCCTGCCGCCAAGCTTTCAGGACGAGGGGCTGCGCGCCGCGCTCGAGGCGCGCCGGCGGGTGCCGGGCATCGCCGTGCTGGTGATCTCCCAATACGTCGAGCACACCTACGCCCAGGAGCTGCTCGCCGACGGCCGCGGAGGCATCGGCTACTTGCTCAAGGACCGTGTCATGCACGTGGCGGACTTTCTCGAGGCCGTCCGGCGGGTCGCCGCGGGCGGCACAGCGCTCGATCCGGACGTCGTTTCCCAGCTGTTCTCGCGCCGGCGCGAGGACGGACCGCTCGAGCGGCTGACCCCGCGCGAGCGGGAGGTCCTGTCGCTGATGGCCGAGGGCAGGTCGAACGCCGGAATCGCCGAGTCGCTCGTGCTCACCGTCGGAGCGGTCGAAAAGCACGTGCAGAGCATCCTGTCCAAACTCGACCTCGCCCAGTCCACGGGCGACCACCGCCGCGTCCTGGCCGTTCTGGCCTATCTCCAGGACGCCGGCTGAGTTTTGTTTACCCGAGGGGTAATTGCGGCGCCGCGCGCCGGGCGCTAGCTTCGACTCATGTCCGTCGACACGGCAGTCGCGCACCCGCAAGCCCAGCGCGCCTCGATCGGTGATCTGCTCCGCGCCTGGCGCCGGCGCCGCAGCTTGAGCCAGCTCGAGCTGGCGCTCGAAGCCGACGTCTCATCCCGCCACGTCAGCTTTCTGGAGACGGGACGCGCCCGGCCCAGTCGCGAGATGGTGTTGCGCCTGGCCGAGCACCTGGATATTCCGCTGCGCGAGCGCAATCGCTTGCTGCTCGCCGCAGGATATGCGCCGCTGTACGTCGAGCGCTCACTCGAGGAACCCGAGATGGCTCCTATTCATCAGGCGCTCGACCGCTTCCTGCGCGCCCATGAGCCTTACCCGGCGATCGTCATCGACCGCCACCACAACCTGGTCTCGGCCAACGATGCCCTGGGCGCGCTCGTCGAGGGGGTTGCCCCCGAACTGCTCGAGCCGCCAGCCAATGCGCTGCGCGTGGCGCTACATCCCCGCGGAATGGCACCGCGTACCGTCAACCTCCCCGAGTGGAGCGCCCACCTGCTTCACCGCCTGCGCCGAGAGGCCGCACTCACCGCCGACCCCGAGCTGAAGAGCCTGCACGACGAGCTTGCCGCCTACCCCGGCGTTTGCCCGGAGCCACCGCGCGAGGAGGGCGCGGTTGACGACATCGTGGTTCCGCTTCGCCTTCGGGCCGCTGACCGCGAGCTGGCCTTCTTCGGCACGATCTCGACCTTCGGAACCCCTGTCGACATCACGCTCGATGAGCTGGTGATCGAGGCTTTCTACCCGGCCAACGCCGCTACCGCCGCGTATCTCCTGGAGGGCATCGCCGCTGCCGTAACCTGAGGCAGTGGCGACGCGACCAGGCCTACCAGACCCGCACGGTCCGCCGGCGACCAACGGCGGCGACGAGATGCCGGACGAGCTGCATCCCCGGCACCTCCTGATCAGGGTGGTCGAGATTGCGGCCGTGATCGCGGTGGTGGCGGTGGCAATCACCGCGCTGCCCGGGCTGGGCCAGGTACGCGACCGCTTTGAGGATGCCGATCCGCTGTGGCTGGTCCTCGCCGGGCTCGCTGAGGTCGGCTCGTGCCTGGGTTACATGCTCGTGTTCCGCGCGACCTTCTGCCCCCAGATGAGCTGGGGCCTGACGTATGACATCTCGATGGCCGAGCAGGCCGCCAACTCGCTTCTGCCTACCGGCGGCGCCGGCGGACTCGCGCTCGGCGTGTGGGCGCTGCACCGCGCGGGCATGGCGACGGGCCACATCGCCCGTCGGACGGTCGCCTTCTTCCTGGTGACCAGCGCCGCGAACTTCGCGGCTGTCGTGGTGGCCGGGCTGGCCACGTTCTTCGGACTGTTTCCGGGTGACCGCTCGGTCGTCTTCGCCCTCCTTCCGGCGGTGCTCGCGGCGCTCGTCATCGAGGGCGCCTGGCTGAGCCCGAAGCTGCTGCGCGCCTTTGGGACGCCCTTGGCCGCGACGGGCCGCGAGCATTGGTTCGGCCGCGTCCGCCACGCGATCCGCGACGGGCTGAGGGCGGCGGCCGACGGAGTCGAGTTAGCCAAGGCGCTGCTCCGCGGGCACGGCTTCGGCGTGGTCGTCGGGTCGTTCTCCTACATGGCGTTCGACATGGCGGCGCTCGGCTTCGGCTTCGCGGCCGTCGGGCGCGTGCCCCCGTTCGGCACACTCGCGCTCGGCTACCTGATCGGCCAGCTCGGCAATCTCATTCCGGTCCCGGGCGGGATCGGAGGTACCGAGGGCGCGCTCGTCGGCATGTTTGCCATCTACGGCGTGAACGTTCCCGAGGCGGTCGCCGCCGTGTTCGTGTACCGCTTGTTCCAGCTCACGGTCCCAGCCCTCCTCGGCGCGCCGGCCTTTGTCCTGCTGCGGCGCAAGCTCGCGCACGAGCACCAGCGAGAGCTCGTATGCAACCCGCTGTCGGTCGAACCCGCCGAAGTACACTCTTAAAAATGGGAAAGGTCTGGATACTCGACACCGAAACCAAGGGCACCGGGGCGAACATGGTGCCGCTCGACCGTGTGCTTCGGAAGCCCGGATCGGACGCGGTGCCGGGATTCTCGTTCCCCAAGCTCAAGCGGCTCGAACCGGCCGAACCCGAGCCGCGCGAGCCGAGGCGGTTCAAGGTGGTCGACGTTCAAACGCGCGAGGTCCTGGTGCAGGACGCGGATGCCCGCACCACGATCGGCGTGCTCGAGCCCGTGCGCAGCATCGTCGACGTCAACGTGTGGGTGTGGCAGCCTGAGCGCGAGCGGTGGCGGATGCTGAGTCTCGATGAGCTCCGTGCGCTGTGGGAGTATCGCGGCCGGCTCCAGGACGAACCGCTCGCGGCTTCAGCCTGAGCCGGCCAGCATCCGCTCCACCGACGGTGCGAGGAGCCGTGTGACCGAGGCGGCCGTCCGCGCCGGTGGATCGCGCGGTGCCGTCACGTGGCTGATGCCCAGCCGCACGAGCGCGTCGGCGAGCATGTCGAGGTCGGACCGCGCCACCCCGGGCCAGTGGGCCGCAATCGCGTCGGCCAGCCTCTGCCGAGCCCAGTCGAGCACCGGGCCGCTCTGCGTGGTGAGGAGCGGTAGCAGTCCCGCGGTACCGTCGTCGGCCAGCAGCAGGCGCACGAGCGAGTCCTCGTTGGCGATCGTAAGGAAGCGTTCGAGGGCGGCGGTGAGGGCGACCAGCGGGTCGTCAGCGTGCGCCTCGATCGCCTGCTCGACGGCGTCGAGGAAGCGCGCGCCCTCGCGGATCACGAGCGCCTGACCGAACTCGTCCCGTGTCCCGAACTCGTTGTAGAGCGTCTGGCGGCTGACCCCGGCGGCCGCGGCGATCTCGGCCATCGTCACCTCCGACCAGGTGCGCTCGGCCAGCTGCTCGCGTCCGGCGTCGAGGAGCCGATCGCGCAGCAGCCGCCGGACCTCGGCGCGGTACGACGTGCTCATCCCGCCGGCCCGTACCTGGCCAGCACGCGCCGCTCGGCTCGAGGGTGGATGTTGGCCTTGCTCACGTCCCCACCGTAATGGGCGAGCAGCCGCCCGTCCATCACGCGCCGCCAGAGGGGCGGAATCAGCGCCAGCACGATCATGCCGGCGTACCCCGTGGGCAGCTGCGGCGCCTCATCGAAGTGGCGCAGCGCCTGGAAGCGCCGGGTCGGGTTGGCGTGATGGTCGCTGTGGCGCTGAAGGTGGTAGAGGAGAACGTTGGAAGCGACGTTGTTGCTGTTCCAGCTGTGCTCCGGCCGCGTGCGCTCGTACCGTCCGTCCGGGCGCCTCTGTCGCAACAGCCCGTAGTGCTCGAGGTAGTTGACGACCTCGAGCAACGGGAAGCCGACCAGCATCTGGATCAGCAGGAACGGCAAGACCCGCAGCCCGAAGACGGCGGTCAGGCCGCCGAACAGGACGATGGTCATGGCCCAAGCGTTCAGGACGTTGTTGTGGATGCTCCAGGTTGAGCGACCGTGCCGTTCGAGCCACTCCTTCTCGAGCTCCCAGGCCGACGCGAGGCTGCCCTTCACGGTCCGGGGCAGGAACGCCCAGAAGCTCTCCCCCATCCGCGCGCTGGCCGGGTCCTCGGGCGTCGCCACCCGCACGTGATGGCCGCGGTTGTGCTCCACGAAGAAGTGGCCGTAGCCGCTCTGGGCGAGCGCGATCTTGCTCAACCAGCGCTCAAGCTCGTCTCGCTTGTGCCCGAGCTCGTGGGCGGTGTTGATCGCGATCCCGCTCACCATCGCCTCGGTCAGGGCCAGCCCGACCTTCTCGACCACGCTCAGGTTCCCGCTGGCCCACATCGCGCACGCGAACACCAGGCCGGCGTACTGGAGCGGCAGGAACAGGTACGTGCACCAGCGGTAGTAGCGGTCGCGCTCGAGCCACCTGAGCACGCTGTCGGGCGGGTTCTCCGCATCCAGGCCGATCAGCAGGTCAAGCGGCGGGAACACGCCGAAGATCAGGACCGGGCCGAAGAACCAGAACGCCCCCCAGCCGGTCAGCTCCACCAGCCCGTAGACGATGAACGGCAGCGCCGGCACGAGCACGCCGAGCAGCCAGGCGTATCGCTTGGCGTCGCGCCAGGCGGGCCGCGGGGCTTCCACTTCCGAGATGGCTGAAGCAGACATGTCGCATCTCCTCGGATCGCGTTTCCGCGGAGATTACATTACTTGTCCGTTTGTAAAGTCTCTTGTCGCAGGACCGGGGATCGTAAAGTGGCTTCGAGCTACCTGAGCGCCGTCCGCACGCGGCGACCGTCGATGTCTCGATCGATGACCGCCACCACCCGCCGGTGGACCGTCGCCTCGTAGACGTTGTCGGTGACCGGGAACGTCTGGCGCGTGCCGTTCGCGAGCACGAGGGTCACGGTCGGATTGCCATCTGGCACGAGCCCCTCGAACGTCGTCTCGTTCCCGTTGGAGGTGCTTCCGCCGATCAATCCGGCCTTCGTCAGCGTCCCGCATCCGCCCGCGTTCCAGTCACCGATGCACACGCCGTGAGCGCCGGGCGTAACCCAGAGACCCCGCCCGTCCAACCCCGTGAACGACGGGAGGTAGCGGGTCTGCCAGTAATTGAGGTCGCTGGAGCTGCCCAGCGTCCCCGCCAATGGGTCAGCCGCGAGATCAACCGGCGGGACCGAACGGAACAGGCGATAGTGGTCGATCAGCTCGGGGTCGATAGGGCGGTTGCGGCTCGCGTTGACCTCCGCGATCCGGCTCAGCTGGCTAGTGCTGAACGTGCTGGCGCCGGCCGACGCGATCACCCGTCCGCCCACCCCGTACCAAACCGCGCTCGCGAGCGGCCCTTCGTCCGGGCGGATCGAGGCCACCGCCACGTTCCCGTGTAACTCGGGATACACGGTGACCGGGTGGGGATCCAGCACTCCGAAGTCCGACCCCGTGAATATCCATTTCACGCGCGTCACCCCGTCCGGGACCAGGCCGATGCTGAGGCCTCGGTTGCGTTCGATTCCGATCCCGCGCACGATCAATCCCGACGCCCCTACCGCATTCGGCTTGAGCGCCGCCGCCGTGACGGGCCCCGTCTCGCCTTCGACCTGGCCATCCGGGTCGACCGCGACGAGGCTCGCGAACCGCGATCGCTGCCGGACCAACAGGTAGACGCGGGTGCGCCCTCCCGCGGTGTCGACCGTTGTCGCCAGCCGGGCCAGCTTTGCGATCAGGGAGCCAGGCGCGCGGATGTACCTGGAGTACGTGCGATCGCCGGGCGTCTGCGGCCGGCGGAGAATCGCCAGCTTCGCCTCGAGCGCGGCCAGGCTGGACCCGCTGGCCTGATTTGAGAGCGCCGGCGCCCCCCGATGACCGAGCGCCACCACCGCCACCACGACCACCGCCACTGCACAAGTCGCGCCGAGCGCCACCGCGAGGCCGCCACCCCCGGCGCGCCGCCGACGAGTACCCGTCCGCCGCACCGCGGTGGCCATCAGTTCTTCGCGGATTTCCGGAAGCAGGCTCATCTCGGTCCCTCCATTCGCTGACGTAACCTGGCCAGCCCGCGGCTGACTCGCTTGCGCACCACGAGCTCCGACGTACGCAGCTCGCGCGCGATGTCCGCGTAGCCGCGCTCGTCGAGAACTCGCGCCCGAATCGCTTCCCGCTGGTCTGCCGGCAGGGAGTCGAGGAGCTCGCGCACCCACCGCTCGCCATCGGCCGTGGTCAGGCGCGCGAGGCTGTCCTCCTGGAGCTCGATCGTCGCCACCCCAATCCGCCGCCGGGCCCGCGCCTCGACCTGTCCGCGTCGCACGCTGCCAGCCAGTGTGTTCGGCGCGATCGCGAAAAGCCAAACTGCCGCGGTGGGCGCGTCGGGACGGTAGCGCCCCGCGCCCGCGAGCGCCCGGGCGAATACCTCGGCGATCAGATCGGCCGCAACCTCGGGTACCCGTGTGCGCCGCGTGAAGTACCCGACCACGGCGCCCTCGTAGCGGTCGTAGAACCGGCCGAACGCCTGAGGGTCGGACCGGGCTGCGGCCAGCAGCTCGGCATCGGACTCACGGTCGACAGACTCCACGCCGGTATAAACGCTCCGGGCGCGATTCTGTGACCGTGATGTGAGATACGCGTCCAGCTGTCTTGCCGACCCAGAGCTCGCGTGATAAAACCGGTTGCCGGCGAGACACGGTTCGGGGAGGACGGACTCTTCGAGCAAGAAGTCGCGCGGATCGGGCAAAGGGAGTAGTCGTGACCATGAATGCGCACCGCAGCGCGCGGGCGTCAATATGAGCACCACGCAGAGCCTCGGTCACTTCGGGACGAGGTCCAGGACGGCGTCGCTGCGCGTGCGCCCCGGCAACCGGGGAGCGTGGCGGGTCGAGGACGAGGTCGGCACGCGAGGACTGTGCGCGACGTTCGCCGAGGCCGAGCGGCTCGCGGAGGAGACCCTGCGCGATCTCGGCGGCGGTCAGATCCTCGTGTACGACGCCTACCAGCGGCTGCGTACGGTGAAGCGGCTCCCGCCGCAGGCCGGCTGACGGCCGCCACCAGGACACGGACGACGTCGGGGGCGGGACTCACGCCCGTCCCGCGCGTCCACGCCGGCGGATCGTCGCGTCAGTGGACGCGCTGTCTGACTAGGCCGGCAGGCAAGCTGGCCGGGCTGGCACAGTAGACCCGCACCGTGCGAGTCCCGCCCGTGGCCGATGCCCGCGGGACGAGGATCCTGGCGCCGGTGGGCGGAGTGATCGAGGCGCGGCTTGGCGAAGCGGCGAATGCCCGGGCGTCCTGGAGTGCCTTCAGGGCGGCACCGGCATCTACCG
Organism: Solirubrobacteraceae bacterium; assembly: GCA_035502815.1. Lineage (GTDB taxonomy): Bacteria > Actinomycetota > Thermoleophilia > Solirubrobacterales > Solirubrobacteraceae > Palsa-465. The sequence continues at coordinate 41,379 of DATJUA010000167.1, read as the reverse complement.
CCCGCACCACCGAGAAGTAGTGCAGCCGAGCCCTCCGGTCGACCGGCAGCAAGATGACCTGACGGCGCGGGATCGCCGCCGGGTTGAGGGTGATCGTTCGCAGCATCGGAGTCGGCTTGCCCTGGCAAGGATGCAGGGACGCCACGTAGGCGGCCATGTCGGCGAGATTGACGAGTCTCGCCCTCACTCCCATGCTGGCAAGCTCGTGGTTCGCGCCGGCGATACCCGCGACCCGGATCAACCGGACGGTGATCGTCCCGTTCCGGTTACGTGTCACCGCGTACGCCGGCGAGGTGGCCGACGACCCGAGCAGGATCACCAGGCCGGCCGCGAGCGCGGCGAGCGCGGCCGTGGCCCCGGCGAGCAGCCGGATCCGACCCGGCCGCCGGGTTCGCATCCGCGCCGCCGGCGGACCGGCGGCGAGCAGTCGCCGAAGGACGGCTTCGGTCTCGGCGTCTGACGGCAGCGCTCCCGCATCCAACGGGTCGACGGACCGAAGCCGCTGATCGAGCGCGGCGTCGCTGATCTCGTCGGTCATGAGTGATTCTCCTCTACTTGTAGTCGGTGCTCCCGCGCCGGCGACGCGAGCGGCGGACGCTCGTCGAGCAGGCCGCGAAGACGTTTGCGCGCTCGATGGAGACGGACCCGAAACGACCCGGGCGTGTCGCCCAGCACGACCGCCGCCTCGTGCGGCTCCAAGCCGTCCCAGGCGGTCAGCGTCAGCGCTTCTCGGTCCTTGGCGGAAAGCTTCGCGAGCGCGGCAAGGAGCCGATCATCGACTCCTTCGGCGGTGGGCGAGGCCTCCGATCCCAGGGTCGCGGACCCGGCGGTGCTGCCAAGCCGCCGCGTCAGCGCGACGCGTCTGATCGCGCCTCGCCGCTGAGTGGCGACCACATTGCGCGCCACCCCGAGCAACCAAGGCAGCTCCCGTTCGGGGACCGCGTTCAGGCGTCGCCAGGCGACCAGGAAGGTCTCACCGACGATGTCGTCGACCGCTTCGGCAGGCGCGCGCCGTCGCACGTAGGCCACCACGGTGCGGTGATGTCGGCGAAACAGCTGCTCGAAGCGATCCGTCGCGCCGTCCGCACCCGCCACTCCGTTCTGCGTGCCCATCACACGCCCATTGCCGGCACGCCCCGGACCGTTACACCACCGCCGTCAGCTCACCGCGGCGAGCGCCGGGAACGACGCGAGATACGATCGGAAATGTCCTGCTTGGATTCCACGCCTCGAGCGTACGAGAAGTTGCCGAGCGGACCGAGCGTTTTTGGCACATGTGCCGCGGTGGCGATGCTCGGCGCGGAGCTGCTCGTCGTGCTGGCGACGGCCTGCCTGCTTCTGCGCGACGGCCGCCTTTGAGTCAGTCGCCGGTCGGCGCGCCGAGCGCCTGCCGCAGGAACTCGACCTGCACGATCAGCAGGTTCTCGGCGACCGCCTCCTGGGGCGTCATGTGGGTCACCCCGGTTAGCGGTAGCACGGCGTGAAGCCGCCCGGATTCGGTCATCCGCTGCGAGAGCGTCAGCGTGTGCGCGGCCAAGACGTTGTCGTCGAGCAGACCGTGGATCAGCAACAGAGGACGCCGCAGGGCGCCCGCATCGGGCAGCAGCGAGGAGCGCTCGTAGGCCGGCCGGTCCGCCCCCTCCGGTTCGACCCCGAGATAGCGCTCGGTGTAGTGCGTGTCATATAGCCGCCAGTCGGTGACGGGTGCGCCGGCCACCGCGGCATGGAACACGTCGGGTCGGCGCAGCACCGCGAGCGCCGCGAGGTAGCCGCCGAATGACCAGCCGCGGATCGCCACGCGCTCCAGATCGAGATCGCGCTCCAACGCCGCGACCTCGGTGAGCGCAGCGATCTGATCCTCCAGCGCGGGTCCCGCCAAGTCGCCCCTGACCGCCCGCGCCCACGCGGCGCCCCGGCCGGGCGTACCTCGCCCGTCGGCCACGATCACCGCGAACCCCTGGTCGGCGAACCACTGCGGCTCGAGCCACCGGTGCTGATCGGCCATCACCTGCTGGCGGTGGGGGCCACCGTAAGGGCTCATCAGCACCGGCAGCGCGCGCCCAGGCTCGTGATCGCGCGGGAACAGCAGCCCTACGCGAAGCTCCCGTTCACCCACCGTGAGCAGCCGGACCTTCGGCTCCACCACTGGTGGCTGCGCACGGGTTTCAAATACGTGGTCACCGAGCGCCCATCGCGCTCCGGCCTGACTCGTCGTCTTCGATCCGACCACGCGCACGGGCCCGCTGCCGACCGCAGTGTGGACGCCGGGAGCGCTCGTGACCGCACGAACTCCCGGCTCGGCCTCCCAGGTGTAGACCTGCACCTCGGTCGGCTCGGTGCTGGCCGAGAACAGGATCTCCTCGTCGGAGGCCCCCAGCACCTCGGCGACCTCCATGCCGGGCGGCGTGACCGCGCGTCCGTTGACGAGGAGCGCCATCGAGCCGCCGGCGGCGCCGACCGTCACCAGCCGCCCGCCCGACAGCCGTCGCGGCGCACCTGGAATGAGATCTACCCACGCGTCGTCGGACTGGGCGTCGAGTGACGAGGTCTCGCCGGTGAGCGGATCGGCTGCCAGCACGAGCAACCGGCGCTGGTCGCGGGTTTGTACCGCGATCAACAACCCGTGCTCATCCCAGCGCACGCCGGTCATGTACGGGTAGGCGTCGGCGTCCCAGACCACGGGAAGGGCCGCGGCGCCGTCGAGCCGGAGCAGATGCAGCTGCACAGCGGCGTTCGGCGTTCCCGCCTGCGGGTAGCGCACGCCCCGCGGCGGTGATTCCGGGCTCGCCACATCGGAGATCCAGAGCCGGCGCACCGCCTCCTCATCCACGCGTGCGGCGAGGAGGCTCTCGCCGTCGGGCGACCACCAGTACCCGCGATGGCGCTCCATCTCCTCGGCCGCCACGAACTCCGCCACGCCCCAGCTCACCGTCTCCTCCTCCTCGCCGGCCAGACGCCGTACGACGCCATCGGCCAGCCCGACGACGTATAGAGCGCGATCGTGTACGAACGCAACGCGTCGGCCCGCTGGATCCGGTCGGGGATCGAACACGGGCGTCGGAACGTCGAGCGTGCGCGCCCCGCCCGCGACGACGTCGGCGACGAACAGCCTGCCCGAGTGCACGAAGGCGGCGATCCGCACGTGCCGGTCCGTCGCGTAGGCGACGACTCCCTCAGCCGTCTCCCGCGCTCGCTCCCGGCGAGCCCGCTCCTCCACGGACAGAGCCTCGCCGGCCCCCCCGGTGAGCTCGACCGGGTCGACCACCAAGCGCTCGGCCCGCTCGGCCACGTCGAACACCCACAACGCGATGCGTGGATCGTCGCCCGCCGGTGAGCGCAGAAACGCCACCCGGCTGCCGTCCTCCGACACGTGGAAGCTGCGCGGCGCGCCCAGCGTGAAGTTTCTCGTGCGCGCTTTCTGGCGGGGGAACGAATCGGCCACGACCACTAGGATTCCAGGAACCGCGCATGGCGACCGATCCGACCCAACCGTCCCCGTTCCGCCAAGCCCTCGCCCCCGCCGCCCTGCGCGACGCGATGGTCCTGCGCCGTCCGGTGTTCGCGAACCCGTGGGATTCGACCGAGGGCATGTTTCTCTGCTTCTTTGCCGTCAGCGTCTTCGATCCGCTCCTGCTCTGGCTCGGAGGGGTGATCACCGGGGCGATCTTCGGCTTCAGCTCTCACTGGCGGATCGGCGTGTTCATGGTCGCGGCGCTGGTCGGCGCGGCCGGGTTCATGACGATCGTGGGCCGCCAGCGCACGCGTCTCTCGGTCGACTTCCTGGCCATCGCCGCCTGGATCGTGCTCGGGCTGATCGTGGCCCCGATCATCGGCCTCGCCCCGCCCACGGGCGTCGCGATCGCCCTCTATGCCGTCGTACTCGTCGGCATCCTGGGGTTCGTCCTGTTCGCCGGACACTTCCAGACCGCGTTCCTACGCACGGTCAGCTGGCCGATCACCTGGACCATCCTGGCGCTGTTCTTCGCCTGGGCCGCGCACAGACTGATCCTCTATCAGTAGCCGCGAGCCGCCGCGGTCAACCATTTCCGCGCTTCCCCCCCGTCCGGACCTCCGCCAACTGGACGACGAGGCCAAGCGCCGCCGCAAGGCGGGCGAGTTCCCGACGCTCGCGCTCGCTCAGCTGGCAGTCGCGCGCGACCACGGGTTTCGCTCCTGGCCGCGCCTCAAGTTTCACGTCGAGGCGCTGACCCAGGACGCCGCCGAGCGCGCGGCGGGGTTGATCGACTCGGCCACCTCGGCCGACCTGCGGCGCGCGCGTGCGCTGCTCGACGCCGACCCGGCTCTCGCCCGCCACGACCTCGCCACCGCCTGCGCCACCGGCGAGGCCGACGAGGTGACGCGACGCCTCGCCGCGCGTCCCGGCGCGGCGAGCGAGCCCACCGGCCCCAACGGCTGGCAGCCGATCCTCTACGCCTGCTTCTCCCGGCTCCTGCGCGGTGATCCGGAGCGCGCGCCCGGGATCCGCGAAGTAGTCCGCCGCCTGCTCGCCGCGGGAGCCGATCCAAACGCCTGGTTCATCCACGACGGCAGCTGGATCCAGGTGGCGCTGTACGGCGCCGCCGGAATCGCCGGAGACCCGGAGCTGACGCGCATGCTGCTCGAGGCGGGGGCGGACCCGACCGACGACCGCGAGGGCTACCGCGGCAACGAGGTCCTCTACCACGCCTGCGAGTTCCTCGACCCGACGTGCGCGCGGCTCGTGATCGAGGCCGGGTCACGCCAGGACCTCGTCGACTATGACCTGGGGCGGGCGCTCAACTTCCCCAACCCCGAGATGATCGAGATGTTCTGTGCTCACGGCGCGCACGCGACCGAAGGGCACCTGCATCAAGCGGTTTGGCGTCGCCGTCCGCCCCGGACGGTCGCCGCGCTGCTCGACGCAGGCGCTCCCGTGGACGCGCCCGACGAGCACGGTCTCACGCCCGTGCAGATCGCCATCCGCTGGGGCGATGACGACGTCGCCCGGCTGCTGATCGACCGGGGCGCCGACGAGACCAAGGTCACACGGGAGGACCGGGCGCTCGGCGATTACCTGAGCGGGGGCCGGGACGCCTTGGCCGAGAGGGTCCCCACTTCGGTACTCGACGAGATGGTGATGGCCTCGGTTCAAGGCGGACACCTCGAGGCGATGCGCCGGCTGCTCGACGCCGGCGCCCGGATCGACGGGGACCCCGACACCGAGGAGATCCCGATGGGCCATGCCTGCTGGCGCGGCCGCGTCCGGATGACCCGCGAACTGCTCGAGCGTGGCGCGGCGCTCGAGTTCCGCGACGGTGGCAGCGCGATCGGCGCCGCACTGCACGGCTCGCGGCACTGCCACGATCCGGAGGGAGGGCCGTCGATGCGAACCGTCGACGAGGTCCCGCGCGAGCCCTACCGCGAGATCGTGCAGCTGCTCCTGACCGCCGGCGCACCGGTACCGGCGCGGATCGGCGAGCACGGCCCCCGCGCGACGATGCTCATGGCCGAGCTGGGCGTCGACCCTCCGGCCTGACTCAGCTCCCGGGAACCATCTGGTAGATCGTCGAGTAGCCGATCAGGAAGACGACCTTGCCATCCGTGATGACCGGCGTGAACTCGCCGTCGGGAAACGAGAACACCGGCTGGCCGGTGCGCCAGTTGAGCCCGGTGGTCTTGTTCAGGCCGAGGTCCGCGTAGTAGACGACGTTGCCGACGATGGTTGCCGAGCCGTCGATTCGCCCGCCGGCGGGGTGGCTCCAGCGGACAGCGCCGTCGGTCGCGTTGTAGGCGTACAGGTGACCGTCGTAGGAGCCGATGTACACGGTCGGCCCGAGACCGGGAACGTCGGTCACCGCAGGTGATGCGTACACGTAGGCGCCCGTCGATGCGGTCCATGCGGTCGATCCGGAGTTGGCCCAGAACGCGTAGACGGTGCCGCTCGTGCTGCCGATGTAGACGCGGCCGAACGCAACCGCGGGCGTCGAGTAGAACGTGCCGCTGCCACCGGTCGCCCAGACTTCCCGCCCGGTGGCGGCGTTGACGGCGTAAACGTGTGCGCCGTAGTCGCCGAAGTAGACCGTGTTATGGGCGAAGGCGACTCCGCCCTTGACCGCGCCGCTGGCCTGGAAGGTCCAGTTGAGGTGGCCGTCGTAGGTCCGCAGCGAGTAGACGGTCCCATCCTGATCGCCGAGGAACACGCTCAGCCCGTGCACCAGCGGCGAGGACTCACTGCCCGGGGGCAGGGCGCGCGACCACGCCACCTTCCCGGTGCTCATCGACAGCGCGACGACCGCGCCGTTCCCCGGCGTGTGGCTGCCGGGAGTTCTCGACAGCAGCGTGAAGAACACGAGCTTGTGCTGGATGTCCAGCGCCGGCGAGGCCGCGGCCAGGGTCCCCACCCTGACGTGCCAGAGCAAGTGGTCGTTGGTGGTGCTGAGCGCACTCGCCCATCCATTCGCGTCCTCGAAGTACAGCGTGTTGTCGTAGATCACGGGCGGGAACTCGAGCAGCGCGCCGTCGTGGAACGTCCATCCCACGCGCAGGGGCGGGTCGAGCTTCGCTCCGCCCGGGAAGAAGCGGGTGCGCACCAGGTTGTAGCCGTAGAACGGCCAGGGGTCGTCGGTGGGAGCCGGGCGCGGCTTGGGCGCGGGCGGCGTCGCAGCCGGCTTGGGCGCAGGCGCAACACGCGCCACCGTATGCGGGTGGTGCGTGCTTCCACAACCGACGAGGACCACCACCGCGACCCCTATCGCAAGCAGCAGGCCCGCCACGGCGACGAGCCCCCGACGCGAACCGGGACTCGGCATGACGCCGCATGCTAGCCAGTCACCGGGACGTCAGAATGCCCGACCAACCACAACTCGACCAGTCAGCAGAGGAAGCGCAATGACCGGAGAACTCGCCGTGCGGCACCTGCGCACGGATGACCGCGAGGCTTGGCAACCGCTGTGGGATCAGTACCTGAGCTTCTACCGAGCCGAACTGGCGCCGGGGACGTCGGACAGCACGTTCGCCCGGCTGTGCGAACCGGAAGGCGATCTCCTGGGTCTGATCGCCGTCGATCCGGACGGAACAGCGTTGGGCCTGGCCCACCTCATATTTCACTCGAGCACGTGGTCGCAGGCGCCGTACTGCTACCTCGAGGATCTGTTCGTTGACCGGGGCTCACGTGGTTCTGGCACGGCAAGCCGGCTCATCGACGCCGTGTATGCCAGCGCCCGAGAGCGCGGCGCGGGCCGCGTGTACTGGATGACTCAGCAGTTCAACGGGCCCGCGCGCTCGCTATATGACACGGTCGCGCACCTGACCTCGTATGTGGTCTACGAGCGCGACCTCTGAAGGCGTCCTTTAGGAGGTTGGCATCACCCGCTTCTTGCAGTCCACTCCCTTGGCGTTGCAGAAGATCATGATGTTGTTCACCTTGCCCAGCCACGGCGTTGGTGCCTCGAGCGCCTTGCTCACCTTGCCGACGAAGCTCGACGCCTGATCGACGCTGCCGTGTCCCTTGTAGGCCGGGAGCTCCGGATACGGGAACAGCTCGATCGACCGCAGCACCGGACCCACCGCCGGCGCGCCGAGTGCCGGAATGCTGTCGGTCAGATCCGAGGTCGAGGCGCCGCCGCCCGGAGGCGGGCCGTGCGGGCCGCCGCTGCTCGGCAGGCTTGACTCGTACTCGTTGGCTTGGATCGCGCTAGGCGCCTTGCCCGTCTCGGTCCAGCGGACGAGGTCCGCGAGCCCGGGATAGGTGTCCGGCGCCCCGCTGCCGCAGTGACCGACGCTTGGCAGCAGGTAGTACCGCGTGAACTTCTGCGCGGCGCCGACGCCACCCAGCGCCTTGACGACGGCCTGGTAATAGGCGATCGAGGAGATCGTCGGGATTGACCAGTCCGCCTCGCCCTGCCAGAGGATCAGCTTTCCGCCGGCCTTCTCGAAGGGCTGCAGGTACGGGTCGATGTCGTCCCAGTACGGCGCAAGCTTCTCGAGCGACTCGAAGTACGCCTTGGTGAACGGCTCGTCGATGACGCCCTGCGCGCCGATGTCCTTCTCGAACGCGAAGTACCGCAGCCACGAGGTGATACCGGTGCCGTTGTCCCGCGTCACGGTCTGGGTCGCGGTGGTGGGCAGGTTGAGGCCCCATTCGCTCCCGAGCGGATACCCACCCGGGTAGAGGTGCTGCCCCTGTGGATCCACCGGTCCGTCGTAGATGCGGCTCATCTCGGCAATCTCGGCCGCCGTGAGGCAGTCGGTCGTCAAGGTCGCCGAGCACTCGACCGAGTCGAGGTTGAACTTCTGTTCGCACGAGCGGTAGTCGAGCATCAGGCCCACCTTCGGGTCGCACGCCTTCAGCGCGGCATCCTCCATGATCATCGCCTCGGATTCGGTGACGATCGGCGTGTCCGACGAGCTCACGTTGCTGTCGTCCTCGTACTCGTGCAGCTCCGAGTTCAGCTCGGTCATGATCGCCGCCGGCGCCCCGGCGAGGATTCCGCTGAAGTCCTTCGGGAAGCGCTCGGCCTCGGTCAGTGCCTCATGGCCGCCCTGGGAGCAGCCATCGAAGTATGAGTATTTCGGCTTGACCCCGTAGAACTTGGCCGACAGACCTGTGGCCACGACCGCCAGGTCATGATCGGACAGGTACGCGAAGTCGACGAGTTGCGTGGAGTTCGTTGACCACGTGGTCGCCTGACCGTTATGGCCTTCGTCATCCGACGCCACGACGAAGTAGCCCTTGGCCAGCGCCTTGAACCCGGTCGTCTGGGGCGGGCTCAGGCCGATGCTCCCGCACAGGCCACCGCAGCCCACCTGCAGGTAGCGCTGATGCCAGGTCTTGGTGGGCAACAGGATCTCGAAGCCGATGTACTTGGCGATGTGCCCGGTCAGCGCGCAGTAATCAGGATCGCCGGCGGCCGCGCTTCCAACCTGGTACTCGGCAATCGAGACCGACATGCCGGCGACCGAGTGGGTGTGTTTCGCCAGCGCGGCACACGACATCTTGGCCTTCTTCACCGGCAGGTTGGCCATTCCTGAGCTTGCGCTCGAGGCGCCGGCGCTGCGCGCCACGCTTGCCGTGCGGGTGCTGCGGGCCGTCACCTTCTGATGGCCCAGGGCGGGAACCGCCAGCACCGCGCCGGCCATTAACCCCGCGAACACTGCGACGAGAGCCGCCGCGCGGACTCTCCCAGCATGACGTGACCGCTCGCGCGATCGAGAAAAGTACATCCCCACGCTCCTCTCCTCCGAATGATTCCGCCCGGCAGCCTACCCGCGAGCTCGATGTTGGTCAAGATTGTCGACGATCTTGAGCACCACTTTGGCGAAAACATTGCTTGAGTAGCGCGGAGAGGGCTCTTGGGCCCCGCGTATCCCTACCGGCCCAGGCCCCGCCCACTCCGGACCCGCGGCGCGCGACTACTCTGGGGGAGCCGGACCACGTCGACGGAGGCATGAACGATGCAGTTCTATCTGGACGGTTACGCGCCCGGGGACCCGTTCATCATGAGCCCGCATCCCTCCGTGTCGCAGCGGCCGCAGGGCCTTCCCGAACAGGTCGACGTCCTGATCGTCGGCTGCGGTCCGGCGGGTCTCGTCCTCGCCGCGCAGATGGCCAACTTTCCCGACATCAGGACCGCGGTGATCGACCGACGGGACGGTCCGCTCGAGGTCGGCCAGGCCGACGGTGTCGCCTGCCGCACGGTCGAGATGTTCGAGGCGTTCGGGCTGGCTGATCGCCTGGTGAAGGAGGGGTACTGGGTCAACGAGGTCTCGTTCTGGCGGCCCGACCCGGAGGACCGGACCAGGATCAAGCGCGCCGGTCGCATCCGGGACACCGAGGAGGACCTGTCGGAGTTCCCGCACGTGATCGTCAACCAGGCGAGGATGCTGACCTACCTTCGCGCTCACATGGAGCAGTCGCCCAGCCGGCTGGTGCCCTTCTACGGACTCCAGGCGCGTGACATCACCGTCGACGCCCACGGCCACTCGGACTATCCAGTCACGGTGACCCTCCGGCACATGAACGCGGCACAGGGGGCCGGAGACACCTCGGTCGTCCACGCGAAGTACGTGGTCGGCTGCGACGGCGCGCGGAGCGCCACCCGGGCGGCGATCGGCCGCGAGCTGACCGGCGACGCGACGAACGAGTCCTGGGGCGTGATGGATGTTCTGGCCGTGACGGATTTCCCTGACATCCGGGTCAAGTCCGCGATTTCCTCGGCCACCGAGGGCAACATCCTGATCATCCCGCGCGAAGGTGGATTTCTCGTCCGGTTCTACGTCGAGCTGAACGACGAGACCGACAAGGAAATGCTCGAAAGCCGGAGTGTCACGCCCGAGAAGCTCGCCAAGGTGGCAAACCGGATCCTGCACCCGTACACGCTCGAGATCCGTGACGTCGGCTGGTGTTCGATGTACCAGATCGGTCAGCGTCTGTGCGACAAGTTCGACGACGTGCCGCCGGAAGAGATCGCCACTCGGCTTCCCCGGGTGTTCATCGCGGGCGATGCGTGCCATACGCACAGCGCCAAGGCCGGTCAGGGCATGAACGTGTCGATGGCCGACGCGTGGAATCTGGGCTGGAAGCTGGGCAGCGTGCTGCACGGCGCGGCCCGGCCCGAGCTCCTTCATACCTACTCGCAGGAACGGCAGACAATCGCCAAGCAGCTGATCGATTTCGACCGCGAGCTGTCCAAGATGTTCCGGGCCGCATCGACGGAGTCGGCCGACGGCGCCGGTGAGCGGGCCGACCCTGAGAAGTTTCAGGAGTACTTCATCGCGCAGGGCCGCTTCACCGCCGGAGTTGAGACCAGGTACACGCCGTCGATGCTCACCGGCGAGGCCACCTTCCAGCATCTCGCGGACGGCTTTCCCGTCGGCATGCGATTCCACTCCGCACCGGTCGTTCGCCTGGCCGATGCCAAGCCGGTCCACCTCGGCCACGTCGCCCGGGCGGACGGCGCCTGGCGCATCTACATCTTCGCGGATCGCACCGACCCGGCCGAGACGAGCTCGGTGGCTCGGAAGCTGTGCGAGTTCCTTGGGGGCAGCACGTCTCCGATCAAGCGCTTCACGCCGGCGGACGCCGACCCCGACTCCACGATCGACGTCCGCGCGATCTTCCAGCAGGACCATCGCGAGCTGGACTTCGACGCGATCCCTCCGATCCTGCTGCCACGCAAGGGCAGGTTCGGCCTGGTCGACTACGAAAAGGTGTTCTGCCCCGATCCGAGTGGCGATGACATCTTCGAGCTGCGAGCCGTCAACCGCGAGACAGGGTGCATGGTCGTCGTTCGGCCGGACCAGTACATCTCGCACGTTCTCCCCCTCGATGCATACGAGACGCTCGTCGACTTCTTCGCCGGGATCCTGATCGACGTGACAGATCGGGCCTGCCTTCACTCGCTGTGACGCGGGTTCCGCGGTCCTTGTGTTGTCAGCGCGTTGGGGACGCGTTATGAATGGGTCAACCGGGGGTGTCGAGTGGGAAACTCGTGATGAGCCGTGAGCCGTATCAATCTTCTGTCGGTGGAGGCATCATGAGCATGGGGGACTCAGGCGACGCGCACATCGCCGACCTCATGGAGCGAGCACTCGGACTCGCTGAGGAGACGCTCGAGCAGATTGCACGCATCGCTGTGGAGCAGATCAGAAAGGGCGTCGAGAGCAACAACCACGTCGAGGCGGCCGAGCGCGACTTGCGAAGCGCGCTGCGGCAACTGGTCCTGGCGCAGCGCGAGTGGCGGGCACCAGCCGCGCCTTACGCACGAGCCGACGGGCCGTCCGAGCCAATCGCCGGGGTGACCACGAACAGCTCCAAAGCTCGCGCGTAGCAGGTCCCCCGCCGCAAGGTTGGGAATCCGTGATCGTGCGCCAGGCCGATAGGCGTCTGGCGTAGCCTCAAAGGCATGCGCCCCCCACTCTGGCTGCAATGGGTCCTGTCGCTCACGGTCGCCGCGGTCGCGATCTTTGCCCTGGTTCACTTCGTTCAGAGAGCGGACAGCAACCAGATCACGACCGAGAGCCCGGCCGGCGAGGTGCAGCAGAACGAAGAGGCCGAGGCGCTGGTGGCTGAGGATCAGGCGCCGCACACCGTGCGCCTTTCCGGGCACATCCCGCCGACCGCGGCGGTGGACCGCGCCATCCGCGCCGACATGACCACGCAGATCAACCAGGGGTCGATCGATGGACCCTTGCAGCGTTCCGCGTGCGCGCTCACCGGGCGACCCGCCAAGGCCGGACAGCGAGTGAGCTGCACCGTGTCGGCCGCCGGCGTCAGCTACCCGTTCGTCGCCGTCGTCGACGCGCGGACCCACACGATCGTCTATTGCAAGCGCGACCCGCCGCCCGTCCCGTCCCAGAACGTCCCGCTGAGCCCTCGCTGCACCGCCTGAAACTACTTGTAGATCAGCTTGTAGCCGAGCAGCTGAAGCGGACTACGGAACTGTCGCTCCGGCGACCGTAAGTAGCGATTAGGATCCAGCGATCGTGCTCGCTGATCAGCCACCCGCAACGGCTTGGACCAACTGGGTGGGAAACCAATCGTTCACTCCGGCGTATGCCGCGGCACCACGCGACGAAGACGAAGTGGCGGCGCTCGTGCGTGATGCGGCCGAGCAAGGGTCGGGAGTGCGGGTCGCAGGCGCACGGCACTCCTTCACGCCGATCGTCGAGACCGACGGTCTACTGCTGGATCTGTCCGCACTGAGGGGGGTCGTGGAGACCGACCCGGTGCGCAAGCGGGCCATCGCGATGTCCGGGACTTTGATCCGGGATTTCTACGAGCCACTCTGGAGTGAGGGCTTGGCGCTCAAGAATCAGGGTGACATCGACACTCAGCAGATCGCCGGTGCCGTGTCGACTGCCACCCATGGATCCGGGATCCGCAACAAATGCTTCTCGGGCGTGGTTCGGGGCGTTCGTCTCGTCACCGCGACCGGCGAGATTCGCGACATCGACGAGAGCGAGCCCGAGCTGTTGCACGCCGCCCAGGTCTCGATCGGGATGCTGGGAGTGATGACGCGGATTGAGCTCGAGGTGACCGACGCCTACCGGCTCACGGAGCAGATCGACCTCTGGCGGTGGGAGGAAGTGCTCGAGCGCTGGAACGAGCTGGTTCACGAGCACCGCCACTTCGGCTTCTTCTGGCTGCCCACCGAGGAGTCGGCCGCTCTCTACAACCTCTCGGGCCACGGCGGGACCATGGCGGACAAGTGCTACGTGAAGATCTACGACGACGCCGCGCCGGACCAACCCGACAGCGACGCCGCCGGACGCCGGACCGATCGCTGTTACCGGATCTATCCGATGGTCTACGACCCCAATTTCCACGAGCTCGAGTATTTCGTCCCCCTCGAGCAGGGCCCGGACGCTCTGTCGGCGATGCGCGACCTGATGCTTCGAAGCCTGCCGGACTCGGTATACCCGCTCGAGGTCCGCACGGTCGGGCCGGACGACGCGTATCTCTCTCCGAACTATCAGACTGCAACCACCGTCATCTCGGTCTCAGGCACGCCGGGTACCGACTATTGGGACTACCTCCGGTCGGTCGACGCGCTGCTGTCAGACTTCTCCGCGCGCGTCCACTGGGGCAAGCTCCATTTCCTCACCCCCGAGCGACTCCATGCCCTGTATCCAGAAGCTGATGCCTTCATCAGCGCACGGCGGGAGCTCGATCCCACCGGGATGTTCCTCAACGCGCAGCTGCGCGAGCTGTTCGACTGACAGCGGCCGCTCTCGGCGGGTCGGTGGGTGGAAGGGCGATACTGCCGCTGATGGCGGATCAAGCCGCCCCTGACGAGCCCTCTGGCGATGCCGAGTCGCCGATCTCGGTGAGAGTCACGATCGAGCCCGGTCCCCGCGGTGGCGCGAGGACCGGATCGCTAAAGCTTCTCAAGGCCCTCCTCGCGGCCGGAGCAGCCGCGCTTCTCGTGGGCGCGGCCCTCAGCGTCGCTACCAGTCACACGTCGATGCGTGGCAAGCCTCCACCACGAGCTCAGGCCGCGCTCGCGCGCAGCGCCGGGCCCGTCGGCGTGGCGGCGGCGTATCGCTATCCGCTCGCCTGTTTGAGCGTCACGATCGCCGCTGCCGATCCCGCGTACGCGGCCGCCCGCCTGGACCGCGCGAGCCCGTGCTGGCGTTTCGGAGCGTACGAGACCGCGATCTTCCATCGCGTCGACGGCATGTGGCGGATGACGCTCCAGACATCCGCCGAGGGCTGCTCGATCGGCTCCGTCCCCGCTGTGGTCCGTGCGCAGCTCGGCCTATGCGACGAGGGAGGCGCGCCGGCTCGGTAGTGGCGTCGGGCGATGTTCACCGCGTTCTCCTGTTCACGTTGCGGCTTCACGGGAGGTGGTCAGTTCGTGGTCGCGAGCGCCGGCGAGTGGTCTCGCATCGTTGTCTTGGTCACGGCGTCGGTGAGCTCGTCGCGACGGACGAGCGTGGAGATCGCCGGCAGCGCGAGTAGCGCGATCGCGCCGAGCACCCAGAACGCCTGCTGGAAGCCGCCGGTGAGGGCCGCCGGTGCCGCGTGGCCGGCGTGCAGGAGCGCCTGCGTGTGGCTCGCCGCAACGCTCGAGGCGATCGCGATCCCGATCGCTCCGCCGAGTTGCTGCGAGGTGTTCAGAAGTCCCGACGCGAGCCCGGCCTGGTGCTCCGAGACGCCGGCGAGCGCGGCGATCGAGATCGGGATGAACGCGAAGGCCGTCCCGGCGCCGGCGACGACGAACGGGCCGGCGAGGTCGGCCAGGAAGTGTCCGTGGACGGGCACCCGGGTCGCCCACACCACGCCCCCGCCGATCAGCGTCATCCCGACCGCCATCACGACCTTGGCGCCGCCACGGGTGACCAGCGCCTGCGAGACGCCGGCGAGGGCGACCGAGGTCAGGGACGCGGCCAGCCACGCGAGGCCCGTCTCGAGCGCGCTGTAATGGAGCACCTGCTGCATGTACAGGGTGCCGACGAAGATGAACGCGAAGAAGCTGCCGCCCAAAAGCAGTCCCGCCGCGTTCGCGCCGGCGAGCGTGCGAAGCCGGAAGATCGACAACGGCAGCAAGGGCTCCTGCACCCGATCCTCGACCACGAGGAACCCGGTGAGCAGCCCCGCCGATGTGGCGAGCAACACAACCGTTCTCGTCGCTCCCCAGCCGTAGTTCGGCGCCTGCGAGATCGCGTCGACCAGCAGCACCAGCCCGCCCGTCCCCGCGATCGCACCGAGTACGTCAAACCGCCGGCGCGTCGTGGCCAACCGGCTCTCCGGGACGAGCCGCGGTGTGAGTGCCAGCGCGGCCGCGCCGATCGGGACGTTCAGGTAGAAGATGTACTGCCAACCGGCGTAGCGAGTGAGAAGTCCGCCGGCGATCACACCGACGGTCGCTCCGCCGGCACCAAGGCCGCCCCAGATACCAAGGGCCTTATTGCGCTCGCCACCTTCCTCGAACATGTTCATCACGATCGATAGGGCGGCGGGCAGCATGATGGCCGCGCCAAGCCCCTGAACGGCCCTGGCCGCGATCAGAGACACCTCGCTACTGGACAGCGCCGCCCCCAGCGACGCCGTCGTGAACACAGCGAGACCCGCCATCAGGATCCGGCGGCGCCCGAGCAGGTCCGCGGCGCGGCCGCCGAGCAGCATGAAGCCGCCGAACGTCAGGGCGTACGCGGTTACCACCCACTGCAGGCTCGTGTCTGAGAAGTGCAGATCGCGGCCGATCGTGGGCAGTGAGACGTTGACGATCGTCAGATCGATAACCGTCATGAAGAACGACACCGCCAGCAGCGCGAACGCGTGCCAGCGATTGATCGAACGTTGGGGGTGGGTGTGGTGATACATCGCTGCCTCCTCGTTGGTCTGTCCTGCTAGGACGAACGGGAGGCCGCGTTCGGGACACGGCGAGTGAGGTGGCCGTCTACAGCCCGGCGATCCGACCAGCTAGGAAGCGACGCTCGGGCTCCGAGCGGGCCAGGTTTAGCGCATGCTCATATGCGGCGCGGGCTTCCGCGGGACGGCCGAGCCGGCGCAGCAGCTCGCCGCGAGTCGAGTGCAGATACTGGTAGTCCTCGAGGTCGAGGCCATCGACGATCTCAAGCGCCTCCTCGGTGCGCCCGGCCTGGGCGACCGCGGCCGCCCGGTTGAGCTCGACCACCGGCGAGCCGGTGATCTGCACGAGCTGCTCGTACAGCATGGCGATCTCCGGCCAGTCGATCTCGTCGGCGCTCTGAAGCGATGCGATCGCGGCTTGGAGCACGTAGGGGCCGTGGCCGCGGAGCGCGATAGCGCGGTCGAGCGTCTCCCGCCCAACCGCGATCTGCCGCGCGTCCCACAACGACCGGTCCTGGTCCTCGAGCAGCACGAGCTCGCCGTCGGCGAACCTCGCGTCGCGCCGCGCGTGCTGGATCAGAACCAGCGCGAGCAGTCCGTGAACTTCCGGCTCATCGGGCATCAGCGTCGATAGCAGGCGCCCGAGCCGGATCGCCTCGGCAGCCATGTCGACGCGCCCGCTGTAGCCCTCGTTGTAGATGAGGTAGATGACGGCCAGCACCGCGTTCAGACGGCCGGGCAACAGATGATCGGCCGGCACCGAAAACGGGATACCGGTCGCCTTGATCTTCGCCTTGGCCCGTGACAGGCGACGCTTCATCGTTTCCTCGGAGACGAGGAAGGCACGCGCGATGTCGTCCGTCGACAGACCCCCGAGCGCGCGGAGCGTGAGCGCCACCTGCGCCTCGACCGCGAGCGCTGGGTGACAGCACGTGAAGATCAGCTCGAGTCGCTCGTCCTCGATCGTCGCTTCCTCCATTTCCTCCTCCATTGCCTCGGACGTCTCGAGCAGCCGCGTCTTCGCAGCGAGCGTGCGCTCCCGGCGGATCCGGTCGATCGCCCGGTTGCGGGCGGTGGTGAGGAGCCAGCCCCGCGGGTTCGCCGGCATGCCGTCGCGCGGCCAATGCTCGGCCGCAATCGCGAACGCGTCCTGAACGGCCTCTTCGGCCAGGTCGAAGTCGCCGAGGAAGCCGATCAGCGAGGCCAGCACGCGCCCCCATTCCTCCCGGAAGACCTGCTCGAGCAAGGGGCTACCGCTCCACCATCGGGCGGCTCTCGACGGCGCCGCCGATCCTAAGTTCGCACCGCACGTGAGATCCGGGCGCCGGCTCGTAGATCAGCAGGGCGTACTTCATCTCGACCTCCAAGGGAAGAGTAGGTTTCTTCCGCTAAGACGGACGAGCGACCCGGCAGGGGACAGCCCGAGTCGCCCTCGCTCGGGCGAGGTATAAATCGCTTGACAACATGTCGATGCGCGACATATATTGCCTAGCGTGGAGCTTCGTCCGCCAAGCTATTTCGCGCTGGCCGCCCTGATCGACGGGCCTCTGCACGGATACGCGATCGTGCGCCGCGCCCGCGAACTCTCTGACGGACGCGTGCGGCTCTCGACAGGCACCTTGTACGCGCTTCTTGACCGCGCGATCGGCGAGCAGCTCATCGTGGCCGGGGAGCCGTACTCGGAGGGTGGTCGTCAGCGTCGCGACTATGAGTTGACCCCGGCAGGACGTCTCGCGCTCGAGCTCGAGACCGATCGGCTCGCGAGCGCGGCACGCGTGGTGTCGGGAAGGTTGCGGGCGACGGCGCGATCGGCCCCGGCATGACCCGCCGGCGCCTCGCCCATCTCGCGCTGCTTTCCTATCCGCCAGCCACGCGCGCTGCGCGAGGCGCGGAAATGCTCGACACGCTGCTCGAAGTGACGGACGACCGTCGAGGCCTGTTCGTCCGCGAGATGGTTTCGCTGATCACCGGTGGGGTCGCCGAACGTGCGCGGTCGAGCCTCGGGCTGGGCGCTGCGCAAACGGTGGCGGACGCGTGCAAGCTCGCGTCGATCCTGTTCGCGGTTCTGTGGCTGACGGCGCTCGCCCAGCACGCCGGCCCGCTGCGCTGGCGCTCGCACCCGCAGCCCGTTCTGGTCGCGATCGGGCTGATCCTGACCACCCTGTCCTGGCTGCTCGGGCGCGAGCGCGCGGCCGGGGCGTTGGGCGTCGCCGTCACGATCGCGCTGCTGGGAAACCGGGGGCCGTTTTCTATCCCGGCGCCAATCCTGCTCATGCTCACGCCGATGTCTGGCTTCGTGATGATGTTGATCGCTCCAGCACGTAAGCGCCCGAGCCCGGTCGCGGCTGTTGGACTGGCGGCGCTCGTGGTCCTCAGCGCGCTCGTGGTCCCCGGGACCGCCGGAGGGGCCCGCGCCCTCCTCGTGTTGTCCGGCGCCACGATGCTGGGGCTACTGGTTTTCGTCGTCCAGCCCCGGCTGGCAATCGCGGTGGCGATCGTGTGGACGACCATCGGCGCGGAGCTGATCGCCAGCGGCGAGTCGTTGCGGTCGCCGTTCACGCTGCTCGTGGTGGCCGCGCCGGCGGTGCTGGCCGCGACCGCGGCACGGGCACAGATCATCCGGCGCGGAACGACCTAGCACCGCTCCCGGCACTAGCATCGGGCGGCGTGCGGCAAATGCCAGGCGCCAGAATTCTCCTCGGGGCGCTGGTCAGCGCCGCCGTACTCGCCGCGGCAGCGGGGACCGCGTCCGCCGCCGCGGATCCCAACTTCGGCAATCCGGCCGGGCACTTCCGTGTTCCGCCCGCCGGACGCGCGGTCGACACGAGACGTCCCAACCACGTGATCGGGAACGGCAGGGCGGCGAGTTGCACGTCCGCGGCCGTCGTACGCGACGTCGCCGCCGGAGGCATCATCACGTTCGATTGCGGGCCCAAGCCGGTCACCATCGTGATGCAGAGCACGGCCAGCGTGGTCAAGACCCGACACCTGGTCGTGCTGGACGGCGGTGGCCTCGTCACCCTCAGCGGGGGCGGCAAGCGCCGAATCCTGTACTCGGACACCTGCGCCGGTCACTGGTCCACCGATGACTGCGTCAACCAGCCGTATCCGCGGGTCGTGGTCGAGAACATCACGTTCGAGGATGGCTTCGACGGCACGCATCAGGCCACCTGCACTGCCAACATCCCGGCCTGCTGGTATGGCGGCCGCTGCTCCAACGGCGGAGCACTTAGCAGCATCAGCGTCCAGTGGGACGTCCTCAACAGCGAGTTCACGAACAACAGGGCGATCGGCTGGGGGGCCAATCCGGCGTCGCCCGGGACGCCCGGTGGCGGCAGCGGTGGCGCGATCTACCTCGACGGCCGGGACGACAACGTGCTGATCGCCGGCACCGTGATGGGCAGCAACACCGCACGTGAGGGCGGTGGCGCTGTCTTCGACGTCGTCGACAGCGGCTGGGGCGCACTGACCTTCAACGAGTCGCACCTGCACGACGACACGAGCGGCGAGTTCCAGACGTTCCCGGGCGTCCACTACGACCTGGACGGGCACGATCGACCCCCGGTGACGATCAACTCCACCGACAACTAAAGCGCGGCGCGAGCTCTATCCCCGCCTCTCGAGCTCGTGGATGCGGTCGAGCAGTTCGCAGACCAGGACCGCGCCGGCGTAGTTGAGACCGAGGTCACGACGCAGTCGCTCCGCCTTTGCCACGCGTGCCGCGGAGCTGACCGGAAACAGCGGCGCCTGGTTGGTCCCCGCGCACGGCTCGAACAGACCGAAAGCGACATAGCGCCGGACGAGCGACACGCGCAGCCCGGCCTGGCGAGCCACGACGCCGAGGTCGATGGGCTGCTCGACTGGGTCGTCCCGGCGCGACGGGCGCGCGGACCGTGGTCGGATGCGCCGCGCGGTCACGAGCCGGGCCGGCGCGGGTCGAACTGCGAAGCGGCGGCCAGCTTCTCAAACAGTTCCCGTTCCTCGTCGGAGAGATGCTTGGGGACGGTGATCTGGACGACGGCATAGAGGTTGCCACGCTCCCCGTCGCGCCTGGGCAGCCCGCGACCACGTAGCCGCAGCCTCCGGCCGCTCGAGGATCCGGCCGGGATCTTCACCTGCGCGTCTCCCGTGAGTGTCGGGACCGGAACGGTGGCGCCGAGCGCGGCTTCCCAGGGGGCGACCTGGACATCTACCAGCAGGTCATCGCCCTGCCGGCGAAAGCGCGAGTGAGGCTTGAACTGCACGAGCAGGTAGAGGTCGCCGGCTGGCCCGCCGTCACGCCCGGCGCCGCCCTGGCCGGCAAGACGGATGCGCTGTCCTTCCCGCACGCCGGCGGGGATGTTGACCTCGACGCTGCGGCCGCCATCGAGCGACAGCCGCCGCCGTCCACCGGCGAGCGCGTCCTCGAGGGAAAGCTCGATCAGCGCTTCGTGGTCCCGGCCGCGCAACGGGCCCGACGGCCGATAAGCGGCGCCGTCACCGAACAGCCGCTCGAAGAACTCCGAGAAGACACCGTCGCCGAACTCCACTCGCGGATCGCCATCGAAGCCCTGACCGGCGAAGAAGTCCTCGAAGTCGCCACCGCCCGGAGCGTTCTCTCGCGCGCGCCACTGGGCGCCGAGACGGTCATAGCGCTCGCGCTTGTCCGCGTCTGAGAGCACCTCGTACGCCTCCCCGAGTTCCTTGAAGTGCTCCTCCGCGTCGTCGCTGTCCGGATTGAGATCGGGGTGGTACTCGCGGGCCAGCTTCCGGTACGCCCGGCGAATCTCGTCCTGGCTCGCCTCGCGGGGCACGCCCAGGACCTCGTAATAGTCCTTGTAGTCGACCGCCATGTGAGTCATCCAGCGTATTACGGCCGAAAGAGAGCCCGCGGGTGCTCGCCGTGTTCGACGCCCGGCTTCGGATTGTCTACGAGGGCGAGAGCTGGGTGGCCGACCGGCGCCAAGCACTTATGCCGGTCCGCCCGTGCCGCGGCGAGCTGCCGCGAGCCGCTGCGGACATCCGACACACGTCAACATTAGTCGCGGTCGCCGCCGAGCCGATCCCACGAGGTTTTTCATGACAAGCCATCCGCAACAGAGCGAGGACCCCCCAAAGAAGGTCGCGATCATCACCGGAGCCTCTCAGGGCATCGGGGCCGGCCTGGTCGCCGGCTACCGCCGGGCCGGCTACGCCGTCGTGGGCGTCTCGCGCTCGGTCCGGCATCCGGACGAAGAGGACTACGTTGGGATCGCGGGCGACGTCGCCGACCCCGACACCGCGCGCCGCGCGGTTGGCACGTCGCTCGATCGGTTCGGTCGTGTCGACACCCTGGTCAACGACGCGGGCATCTACATCGGCAAGCCGTTCAGTGAATACACGCTCGACGAGTACAACGCGATCACCGCCGTCAACCTCGCCGGTTTCTTCCACATGAGCCAGCAGGCGATCGCGCCGATGGTCAGCCAGGGCAGCGGCCACATCGTCAACCTGAGCACGAGCCTGGCCGAGCACGCCGACAGCAAGCGGCCAGCCGCCCTGCCTTCTCTGACCAAGGGTGGACTCGTCGCGGTGACGCGCTCGCTGGCGATCGAGTACGCATCGCGAGGGGTTCGAGTGAACGCGGTCTCACTCGGCGTGATCAAGACCCCGCTCAACCCGCCCGACTCCTACCAGGGCCTGGCCGAGGTTCACCCGCTCGGCCGCCTGGGCGATATCAGCGACGTCGTCGACGGGATCCTCTACCTCGAGCAAGCCTCGTTCGTGACCGGTGAGATCCTGCACATCGACGGCGGACAGTCGGCCGGCAACTGACGTCTGCGCGCGCCCGCCGACCATTCGAGCCTTACAGGAGGATTCCATGGAATTCATGCCGCTGCCGAGCCCGCGCCTGAGCCTCGTCTACCGGCTCGAGGCGTCCGTCGGGGAGCCCCTCGAGCTCGGGGACACCGCGATGGGACATCGCCGGATCGTGCCGCTGACCGGCGGAACCTTCACCGGACCGGACATCAGCGGGACGCTCGTTCCGGGAGGCAGCGGCGACTGGCAGACGATCCTGCCCGACGGGACCGCGTTGGGCGATATCCGCTACACGCTTCGCACGAAGGCCGGCGACCTCCTCTACGTCCAGTCGCGGAGCGTCCGCCATGGCAGCCCCGAGGTTCTCGCGCGCCTGGGGCGCGGCGAGGATGTCGATCCGAGCGAATACACCTTCCGCACGGCGACTCAGATCGAGACTGGAGCACCCGATCTCGAGTGGCTGAACAAGGGCGTATTCATCTGCGTCGGCGGCCGTCAGGCGGCGGGCGTGATCTACGAGGCCTACCTGGTCGCCTAGGTCCGAATGGAGGATCAGCAGCCGGCCCCCTCCAGCGGCGCCTCCGATGCGTCGATCACGCCCGACGCGCAGCTGCCGCCGCTGGATGATCAGCAGGTGAACGGGCTGCGGGAGGTGGCCGGCAAGTGGACGGGCCGGATGCCGGATCGCGAGGCGTGGAAGCACGCGTTGCCGGTTGACCCCCACCTCACCTACATGGTGGACCGCGCGGGCCGGGGCAGCGCCTTCGTGGGAATTCGCAGCGGCAGCGCGGACGACGCGGACGCGATCGAGTCCACTCCGCGCGCCGACGAGCCGGATTCGAGGCTGGGACGGGCGCTTTATCTGGTGCGGCGCGTGCTGATCGGACCGCCGCTGCGGAGCACGGCAATCGCCGAGGAGCGGATGTCGAGGTTCCTGGCCCTCCCGGTGCTCTCGCCCGACGCGCTGTCCTCCGTGGCCTACGGACCCGAGGCGATGATGGCCGTCCTCGTCCTAGCCGGGAGCGTCGAGCTCAAGCGCTCGCTGCCCATCGGCGCTGTCCTCGTCGTGCTGATGCTCGCCGTCGGCCTCGGCTACCGGCAGGTGATCCGTGCCTACCCCCATGGCGGTGGGTCCTACATCGTGGCCAAGGACAACCTGGGGCCCAAGTGGGGGTTGCTGGCCGGGGCCGGGCTGATCCTGGACTACATCCTGACCGTGGCCGTTTCGGTGGCGGCCGGAGTCGCGGCCATCACCTCGGCCATACCGTCAGCGGCCTCCGCCACGGTGCCGCTCGGCCTGGTCGTCATCGCGGTCCTCGTGTTCGGGAATCTGCGCGGGGTGAAGGCGGCGGGCGCGTTGTTCGCGGCGCCGACGTATATGTTCGTCGCGGCGATCGGGCTGATCGTGATCGTGGGGCTGGTCGACTCGGCCTCGCACGGCTTCCACGCCATCGCCCCGCCCCCACGCCACGCCACCGAAGCGCTCGGGGTACTCCTGATCCTGCGCTCATTCTCATCCGGCGCGACCGCGATGACCGGCATCGAAGTCATCTCGAACTCCGTGCCGGTGTTCGAACCGCCCGAGGCCGAAAATGCCCGGCGGACCCTGACGATCATGATCGTGCTGCTCGTCTCGATGTTCATCGGGGTGGTTGTCGTGGCCTACCTCGAAGGCATCGCCCCCGGCACGCAGACGGTCCTTTCCCAGATTGCCCACCGCACCGTGGGCGACGGGGTGCTCTACGCCTACGTCCAGATCGCGACTACCGCCATCCTGCTGATCGCCGCCAACTCCGCGGTCAACGGGTTTCCCCGGCTGCTCTACTTCATGGCTCGCGATAAGTACGCCCCGATGGCGTTCCTGCACCTGGGCGACCGGCTGGCGTTCACCGCCGGCATCGCTGTGCTCGCGATCCCGGCCGCGATCGTGTACGCCGCTTTCAACGGTCAGACCGAGCCGTTGATTCCGCTCTTTGCGATCGGCGTGTTCGTGGCCTTCTGCTTGGCGCAGAGCGGGATGGTCGCCCACTGGTGGCATCACCAGGAGCGCGGGTGGAAACGCGCTCTGGCCATCAACCTCCTCGGCGCCGTCCTCTCGGGCGCAGTCGCGATCATCGCCGCGATCACGAAATTCGTGGAGGGCGCGTGGCTCGTCGTGGTTCTGATCCCCCTGATCGTGCTCGCCTGCCTGCGGGTCCACCACCACTACCAGCGCGCCTACCAGCAGCTCCTTCCGCGCGCAGATGAGACGCTCGCGGCGCCGCGGGTGCGTGTCTCCGCGCCCCAGCCTCCCCGAGACGAGGGCGGGCCCGGACCCGAGGCGCAGGACGCGCCGAGCGAGATCGAGCACCTGTTGATCGTGCCGGTCGCAGCGCTCGACCTGGCCGCGCTCAGGGCGCTCGCGTACGCCGCCTCGCTCGGGGTACCGGTGCTCGCGGTACACGTCAGCCCCACCGAGGAGGAGGGCAAACGCTTCCACCGCTACTGGAAGGTCTGGGGGGACTACCTGCCGCTCGAGGTCGTCCTCTCGCCCTACCGGGCCACCGTCGCGCCGCTGGCCAACTACATCGAGGCGCTGCACCGGCAGAAGCCAGACCTCACCCTGACCGTGATCGTGCCCGAGGTCGTTCCCTCCCACCGGTGGGAGTCAATCCTGCATGGCCATATCGCCCCGCGGCTGCGCCGGACCCTGATCCAGCACCCGGGGATCGTCGTGACTAGCGTCCCGTTTCACCTCGAGGGCTGACCCTCGTCGGTCTGTTCGCCGGCTGAAAGCTCCGCCGGCTGAGCGCCGGATCCGAGCTCGGCCTTGAGCTTTGAGAGCTCGTCGTCGACGGCGCTTTTGGCGCCCAGCTGCTCCAGTTGACGGTCGACGTCGTCCTGTGGGGGGCCGAGTTGCGTCAGGTCGTCGAAGGTGCCGGCGTCTTGCAGCTCCTGGACCGCAGAGGCCCGCGCCTCCATCTGGTCGGTCTTATCCATGGCGCGCTGCATCGCGGCGCCGACGTCGGCCATCTGATCTCCCACGCCGGTGGCAGCCTCTGAGATCTGCACCTGCGCCTCGGCCGCGGAGTACTGCGCCTTGATGACTTCCTTCTTGGTCCGGAACTGCTCAATCTTCGCTTGGAGCTGCTTCTCGGCCGCCGTCAGCTTGTCCTGCTCTGACTCGAGGTCCGAAACCTGATGCTCGAGAGAGTCCGTCTCCTGAGCGATCAGCTGCTTGCGCTCGAGCGCGGCGCGAGCCAGGTCCTCACGTCCGGCGGACATCGCCTGCCGGGCCTGGCCGTCGAGCTTGTCCACCTGCTGGCGCAGATCCTCTTCTTGTAGCTGCAGCCGCTTCTTGGCTGTGACCACATCCGCGATTCCCTTCTTGACGTTCTGGAGGTCCTCGAGCTGGCGCTCGTAGGCGTAATCAAGCGTCTCGGCAGGGTCTTCGGCGTGATCGAGCATGTGCGAGATCTTCGCCTTCGTGAGCGTCGAGATTCGACCGCTAAGTCCGGGCATCGCGTCTCCTGTGGTCGTTGTGGCTGCCGGCGTCAGTGCCCGCTAACGCGAGACTGTACGCCGAGCGGGGAATGCACACGACCGAAGTGTGGCACCCGTGAAGGTTCGGCCCGTGGCGGGAGCGTCACTTCCCCACCGACATCGCGGCCCCCTCACCGACTGGTCAATCGCGAAGCGGAAGCCTGGAGCGGTGACACGCGGGATGGCCGGCGTTCGCGCTCACGAGCGGGACGGCGGCGATGCGAAGGAGGCCGAGGCCTGTGCGGTCCGCGCACGCGCGATGCGGGCTGGTCGGCATCCGGTAGCGGGATCCCGCCGATCGGGCGATGCGGCGGGCGATCGTCGTCCTCGGGACCAGGGCCGCCACCGTTATCGTCAGACGATCCGGGCTCGAAACCGGGACCGCGGAAGAGCAGCAGCGGAGCAAGGGCGACGAGCAACAGCGCCCAGCCGAGCCCTAGGCACACCAGTAGGAAGCCGACCTCGTCGCCAAACGTGCCGACCAGGCTGACCAGCCACGGCATCACTATGCAGGTGACGAGCAGGGCGAAGCGCAGCCAGAATCGCGAGCGCCGCCGCATGGTCGGATCCCGCAGCGCACTGATGAGAACGCCGAGGGGGATCGCCGCCAGCGACAGGACGACCACCACTTCCATGAGCGAAGAGTACTGCGACGTAATGCAATCGGGCACCAAATGCGAGCCCTGGCTGAAAGCGGAAGGTGAGTGCAACAAGCGGCCAGAAGGTTCTAGTCTCTCGCCGTGACCTCAGTCGTCAGTCTTTCGGCCGGCGAGCCGGTTATCGGGCGCGAGTTCACGCGTCTGGCTCGCTCGGTCGATGATCTTGCCGCGCTCGCCAGCCTGCGGTCCTCGCTCATCGCTCGCGTGGGCGCGGGCCTGGCAGGCGGCCGGTGGACGGCCTCGGGGGAGTCACATTGGCTCGTGGTGCCTCGGCCGCGCACGCTCATATGGTCGCAACCTGCGTTCGGTGTGGGCTTCTTCGGTCAAGCGCGCGAGCGCGTGGACCACCGACCAATCCTCGACCTCGAGCAGAACCTGGTCGCCCGGGCTTCTTCCCTTCCCGGACTGCTCGCGTATTACAACGTGCGCTTCGCGACCGGCCAGTGGGGAAATCTGGTCCTCTTCGCGGGAGAAGACGACCCGGCGCGCGTGCGCTCAGACGCGGCGCATCTGGACGCGCTCACGCGCGCGGGCGATCACTATCGCTCGGTTCGCCTCCATCGGCTTCGCTTCCCGGACGGCGCCGTCAGTGAAACGCCGCCGGCCCACGAGTCGACGCTCCTGATCGACTTCAGTGAGACGCCGGCGTGGCGAGCGATCAGGCGCCCCACAGGCTAAAAGATCGGCCAGCGCCCGCCGGCCGGGCGGGCGCTGGCTGGTGCTTACCTTGATTGGCGAACGAGGGCGCTCAACTGCAGGTCGAGGCCCACGTGCACTCGTCGAACCCGTTGGTCGTCGAGTTGGGGGCCGACGGTGCTCCGATCACGTCGCCGTTGGAGTCGGTCAGGTCGATCTCCTCGGACGTGTTCAGGTCCGGGTTGCCACCGTTGACCGTGAGGCTGTTCCACGCGGGATTGGTCAGATTTGGCAGCGATGCGAGACCCGGGTCCGTACCGATCTCCAGAGGAGTCTCCTCGATCCATTCGGCCGTGTCCTGCGTTGAGGAGTACGGCACCGTCGTCGAATAAGTCTCACCGCGCGTGACGTCCTCGATGGTGATCTCCCAGACGTTGGACTCGCCCGCGAGTTGACTGAGCGAAGCGTGCATCTGGTCGCCTGGATCGATCGTCATGCTCGAGATCTCGAACTCTGGCGCCGGCACAAGCTCGTACCAGGCGTCGTAGGAAGCGGATCCGGTTGAGGAGACGTCCTGTTCGGTCCCCGTTTGGATCAGCGTCTCGTCGGTGGCGTCGCAGCCCGAATCGACGCAGCCGCCGCCGATTCCGATCCAGTCGGCGGAGTCTTCCGCCTGGCCAGACGTGTGCTGGGTGGCCGTCGGCACCGTCCAGTTGCCTGTAATCGACGAGAACAGGTCGTCCCCGTCTCCTAGCGTCCCCAGGTTGTAGCCGAACCAGTTATCGCTCGAGTTCGTGTTCACATTCAGCTTCGGACCGACCTTGATCAACTGCCCGGTGACCGGCGAAGCGGACGCGGTGGATGCGAATGCGACGCCCAGCGCGATGCACGCACTGACCGTCACGGAAAGACACTTTCCGGCGACGCCGGAAATCCTGCTAGTGGGCATGTGAACCCCTTCCCGGTGGCTCGCGGGCCTGAGTCCACCGATCCCTGCCAGGCGGCCCGCGATGGCAAGGTACCCCGAACTCGCCGGCGCCACGCCACCTCTTTCCCGGAGCGCCCTATCGTCTGCCGGGATGGCGACCTCCAGCCCAGTCGTGCGTTTGATCGGACCGTCGGAGGCCGATGGTGAATACGTCGGGCTCCTCGACGCCGGCGGCCGGGAGGAAATCGTGCACCTGCACGACTACGAGCGGATCTATGCCGTGCCAGGTCTCTACGAGCACATAGTCCAGCGCCTGCTTCGATGTCGCTCGCCCCAGATCGCCACCGGCGGACTCGCACATGCGCTGGATCGGCTGAGACTCGACCCCGCGCACGTCGTGTTGCTCGATCTCGGCGCCGGCACCGGAATAGTCGGGGAGCTCGCGAAGGGGCTCGGGGTCGCCACGCTCGTCGGCGTGGATGCTCTTGAAGCGGCGCGGACCGCCTGCCGACGCGACCGGCCCCAGATCTACGCCGACTATCTGATCGGCGATCTCGCCGCGCCGGCGCCGGAGTTGCTCGCGCGTTTGCGCCGCCACCGGCCAAACGCGCTTATCTCCGCCGGCGCCTTTGGCGGGACGCATGCGCCACCGGCAGCGCTCCTCAACGCGGTCGCACTGCTCCCAACCGGCGCTCCGGTCGTGTTCACGATCGACGAGCGGTGGAGCCGAACCGACGGTCCGGGTGGGTTCCAAACTGTGTTATCCCGACTGCTCACCTCAGGCTCGCTGCGGATGCTTCGCAGGTCCCGCTTTCAGCATCGCCTGTCCACGACTGGGACCCCGATTCACTACGAACTCGTAGTCGCCGCCACCCTTTAGCGCTCTCTGTACTGCAGAGGCGGCCGTGCTGTGAGAGCCTCCGTGCCAAACCAGCGGCAAGGAGCAAGATGAAAGTTATCGGAGCGGGACTGCCCCGCACGGCCACGACAACCCAGGCGATCGCGTTCGAGATGCTCGGGTTCGGCCACTGCTACCACATGCGTGATCTGATGATGGACTTCGAGACGGGTCTGACCCTGTGGGAGGCGGTTGCCGCGGGAAAGCCTGATTGGGAGGCGATCATCGGAGACGCGGGGTCCTGCTGCGACTGGCCGACTGCTCGGTATTACAAGGAGTTGATGGAGCATTACCCGGGATCGAAGGTGGTGCTGAGCGTCCGGGAGCCCGGCGGCTGGATCAGGAGCATGCGCGACACCATTTGGGCGATCTACTTTGGCCCATCGGCCATGCATCACCTGTGCGAGGCGCGCGCCGCCCTCGACCCCCTATGGCGAAGGTTCATGGACCTGATGATCACGATGACATGGGGCGACGACGTCTTGGGCCCGGCGCAGGCCACGTTCGATGACGCCGCGTTCGCGGCGGCGATGCACCGCTGGAACGAGCGGGTCAAACGAGAGGTTCCCGCCGATCGTCTGCTGGTGTGGGAGCCGAGCGATGGGTGGCAGCCGCTGTGCGAGTTCTTGGAGGTGCCCGTGCCCGATCAGCCGCTGCCCAACGTCAACGATACCGCCGCGTTCAAAGAGGGCATCGTCGGCGGAGCGCTGGCCGTCGTGAACCAGTGGTGGGACCAGCGAGAGCGTCCAGCCAGCGGACTGCACGCCGCCGCGCTCGATTAGAGCGCGGTCCGGCGCCGGCCGCTGCGAAACCAAGCAGCATGCGGCTCATCATCATCGGGAACGCAAAACGGCCCGCGCGAAGGCGGGCCGTCTACGAGATTGGACTCGTCCGCTTAGATCGTCTGGACGTTCTTGGCGGCTGGACCCTTAGGCCCCTGCTCTGCGTCGTAGGACACCTTCGCGCCCTCGGCGAGCGACTTGAAGCCGCTACCAGTGATCGCTGAGTGGTGGACGAATAGGTCCTTGCTCTGGTCGTCAGGCGTGATGAACCCAAAGCCCTTTTCGTCGCTGAACCACTTCACTGTTCCGGTTGCCATCTGTTCCTCCGGGGAGATTATGTGCTGCGAAACGCGGGAGGTGCTGAGGGCAACTACTACGAACGCTGGCACTGCTTGTCCGGGCGCCTCGCCCGGTCGTAACGCAAGTGTAGCGATCCTCTTGCCCGAGGACGGTGTTGGAGGTGGAGTGGCTGACGGAGACTCGATACGCGATCGATCAGACTGGCCGGCGTGAGCGATGACCTGAGCACTCCGGTCCGGCCGCGGAGAGGGCGGAAGCGACTCGCCCGCACGCTGGCGACGGTCGCCATCGGCGCGGTGTCGATCGGCGCACTTGTGTGGGTCGCCCCTCCGAGCCAGGTGATCAAGACCGTTGCTCATCTGAGTCCCGTATGGCTGGCCGCGGCCGTGGGCCTGGAGCTTGCTTCGTGCCTGAGCTATGTCGTCCTCTTCCGGCGCTTCTTTCCGGAGCCTCCGCGACGTGTGGGCCGTCGGGTGGCATGGATTGCAATGGGCGCCGGCGCGCTCCTCCCGGGCGGAAACTTCTCATCTGCGGCGGCCACCGGCCTGCTGTTGCGTCACCATCGCACTGGCGCGCGCGGTCTGGTGGAGCGCTGCGGCGCGCTGCTGTGCTTTCTGACCCTGTTCGGTTTCGCCGTCAATGGTGTGGCCGGGGTGTTGCTCCTGCTCGGCGTTGGTCGCGGTCCCCACGACCTCGAGCACGCCGGGATTCCCGTCCTGGTCTCGTTGTTTGTCATCGGCTCGGCGACGCTGGCGATGCTCCTGGGCCGTCGCCTCGGGACTCGGGCGCCGAGGGCGGTGCGCGCGCTTGTGGAGTCGCTGGAAGGCGCCCGAGACTCGTTGTTCGCGCCGCATTGGCGCCTGCTTGGCGCGGCCGGGTTCCTGTGCCTCGACATGGGCGCGCTGTGGGCCGCGTGCCGGGCGACCGGTCATCCACTCGGCGTGCTCGCACTGTCACTGGCGTACTTCGTCGGCTACCTGGCCACGATGATCCCGATGCCGGCAGGAATCGGCGTGCTCGACTCCGGACTTGCCGGCGCTCTTGTTCTGTACGGGTTCGCCCCCGCCGCGTCAGTCGGCTCCGTGCTCGTCTACCACGCGATCTCGATCTGGGTTCCCTGTGTTGGCGGACTCGCCGCGTGGTTATCCACCCGCGGCGCGCTACAGGCGAGTGCCGCGCCCGCCCCAGCGGGTTGAGGCGAGTCCAGCTCAGCCGACTTCGTACTTGATATGCGTGACGCCGGGTGCGTCGACGGCCCGGATCTGCTTGAGCCCGAGCGCCCCGCGGCCGACCCCTTCGAATAGGCGCGCGCCGGCGCCGAGCACGACCGGAGCGATCGAGACGTCGATCTCGTCGACCAGCCCTGCCGCCAGGTACTGGTTGACCACCGAGGCGCCGCCGGCCAGCCAGACGTCGCCTGTCTGTGCGGCATCCTTGGCTTGCGTTAGCGCCGACTCGATCCCGTCGCTTACGAAGTGGAAGGTGGTGCCGCCCTCCATCTCGAGCGGCTCACGCGGATGGTGGGTCAGCACGAATACGGGATGGTGGTAGGGCGGATTCTCGCCCCACCAACCTCGCCAGGACTCATCCGGCCACGGGCCCCGCACCGGTCCGAACATGTTCCGGCCCATGATCGTGGCAGCAATGTTCGCCCGGCGCGCTTGCACGACGCTAGAGCTCGCGTTCGTCTCGCCTCCCTGCTCGCCGTGCATCTCCCGAAACGCTCTGAGGGGGAAGAACCACTCGTGCAGTTCCATCCCGCCGACCCCGAGGGGGCTCTCCTCGCTTTGGTCCGGACCCGCGACGTAACCGTCCAGCGACATCGTGATGCTGAGTCTCAGCCTGCTCATTTGTTCGTCGACGTGCGAAGTGTTTCGATCGCGGCCGTCGCTGCGCTGTCGAGGTACTGCACGTGGGTCGCGATCAGGCCGGCTGCACGGCACCGCTCCGGACGGCGGTCATGACGACCTCGGCGACCTCCTTGGGGTGGGAGATCATGACGACGTGCGAAGCGCCTCCGATCTCGGTTACCTTGGCCCCCATGCGGTCGTAGCTGAAGCGGTGGACACCGGGGTCGATGCACCTGTCCGCGGTGGGAAGCACAGCCCAGACCGGACGGCTGCGCCATGCCGGGGTCGGTGCCGCTTCGGTGAGCGCGACGCCCGCGAGGGGGCGCTGGGTGATCGCGTAGAACGCCGCATCATCGGCCGGGATGTCGGCGCAAAATGACTCGTGGAAGCCATCGAGCGCGAGCGTAAATTCGTTGCCGCCACCAGGCAACTCGTGCTGCACGATGTAGGGAATGATCCCGGGCGGGGGGAACTTGGACTGCAGATCGGTGAGGTTTTCGCCCTGGTCGGGAGCGAACCCAGAGATGTACACCAGGCCGACCACATTGTCGGCCGTGCCGGCCGCGGTGATCACAGCGCCACCGTAGGAATGCCCGACGAGCACCACGGGTCCGTCGATCTCGCCGATCACAGCCTTCAGGTACTCGCCGTCGCCGCCGGTCAAGCCTCGCAGCGGATTCGGAGGAGCGATCATCGTGACGTCCTCGCCGAGCAGCTCGTCGTACAGACCGCGAAACCCGGACGCGTCAGCGAACGCGCCGTGGACCAGGACAACGGTGGGATCAGCCATCTCGAACTGCCTCTTTCTAATCGGATGAACGGTGCGCGCGCGTGTGACGCGGGGAGTCAAAAGCGGCGATGGCCACGATCACCGATCGGCTGATGGCTGTCAACCCCCTCGCCCAGCCCGGTCACGCAACCTTTGAGTTGCGCTATCGTATCGGCCGTGCCCACCTTGATCTTTGTTCATGGCGCTTGCGTGCACGACGCCGGGTGGTGGTGGGCGAAAATGACCCAACCGCTGGCCGATCACGGAATCGGGAGCGTCGCGGTGCCTCTGCCCAGCTGCGGCGAAGCCGGCGGCGAGTTGGGCGATCTCTACGCCGACGTCGACGCATGCCGCCGCGCAATCGCCGAGGCCGACGGACCGGTGATCCTCTGTGGTCACTCCTACGGCGGGATGATCATCACCGAAGCCGGCGTAGATGACCGCGTCGCTCAGCTGCTCTACGTGACCTCGGTGATGCCGGACACCGGCCAGTCCCAGGCTGACCTCATCGGGTCAGAGCCGGCACCGTGGCTGCAACCGAGCGACGACGGCACCGTCAGCGTCGATCCCGACATGGTCCGGGAGTTCTTCCTCCAGGACTGCGACCAGGAGACCACCCAGCAGGCGCTGGTGCGCCTCGCGCGCCAGTCCCTCACCCCGTTCACGCAGCCACCACGCCAGATCAGCTGGCGGCAGAAGCCCGCGAGCTACTTCGTCTGCACCGAAGACCTCGCCACCCCGGCCGAGACGCAGCGCCGGCGGGTCAGAGCCGGCGCCCGCCTTGTCGAGTTCCACTCTGGGCATCACCCGTTCCTTTCCCAGCCGCACGCGTTCGCGCAGAGCATCGCGGCCGAGATCGGCTCCTCCGGTTCGGCTGGCGTATAGCGAACCCACCACGCCCGAGAGCGCGCGCGCCTCGAACGTGTGTTCGCGCGCGGCTACACTTCGTGGCGTGTCGCTCGTCGTCCAACCTTCTCTGTTCGCGTCGTCTGGCGAACTCGGCGTCGCCGAACTGGGCGCGGCCGTCGAACGCCGGCCCCTTTCCGATGGCGCCTGGGTCGACGTGCGGCCGAGCTTCGTGACCGCAGCCGACGAGCTCTTCGATGAGCTGGCCAGGGACGTGCCGTGGCGCGAGGAACGGATCCACATCTACGATCACACAGTGCGGGTGCCGCGGCTTCTGGCTGGCTATGCACAGGGCGGAGCGCTGCCGCATCCCGTGCTCGACGAGGCCCTCTCGGCGCTGAACGCCCACTACGTCGAGGAGCTCGGCGAGCCGTTCGTCAGCGTGGGGATGTGCCTGTACCGCGACGGTAACGACAGCGTCGCGTGGCACGGCGATCGCATCGCCCGCGAGTGCCCGCGCGACACGATGGTGGCGATCGTCTCTCTCGGCGCCAGTCGGCCGTTCGGGCTGAGGCCCAAGTCAGGCGGACCGGGGCTGCGACTCCAGCTCGGCCACGGGGACCTGCTGGTGATGGGCGGAAGTTGCCAGCGCACCTGGTTGCACGGGATCCCCAAGGTGGCCAGCTGCCTGGGCGCGCGGATCAGCATCCAATTCCGCCCGCACTGGGGCGATGAGCTGGACAAGCGCACCTGATGATCGATCGCGGACGGGTCGAGCACCCCTTGACTCGGCCGACTAATCAGAGCCGCCCGCGAACAGGACGGAAGGCTCCCGATCAACGCTTCCGTTAGTCGGGGGCATGTGGCGAGACGGCCGGCAGGCTCTTCCATCGGCCAGGATCACGCCGTCGCTGCAGTGCGCTTCGATTGCCCCGTCACCGAACTGCTCGGTGTATAGGCGCTCGTAGAGCCCGCGGTGCGCGAGGAGCTCGGCGTGGGTTCCTCGCTCCACGATCCTTCCGCCATCGAGCACGAAGATAACGTCGGCGCTGCGGATGGTTGAGAGGCGGTGCGCGATCGCGATCGTCGTGCGCCGTGTGATCAGCGCCTCGAGCGCCCGCTGGACCAGCCGCTCGCTCTCGGTATCGAGCGCCGAGGTCGCTTCGTCGAGGATCAGTATCGGCGGGTCCTTCAGAATCACGCGCGCGATCGCCAGCCTCTGACGCTCGCCCCCGGAGAACCTGTAGCCGCGCTCGCCGACGACCGTGTCGTATCCCTGCTCGAGCGCCATGACCCGCTCATGGATGAACGCCGCTCGAGCCGCGGCCTCGATCTCCTCGTCGGTGGCGTCCGGTCGCCCGTAACTCAGGTTCTCCCGGATGGTGCCGCCGAACAGGTAACTCTCCTGGGTCACGACTCCGATCGCAGCGCTGACGGTCTGCGCCGCGAGCGCCCGAACGTCGTGTCCATCCATCAGCACCGCCCCGTCGGTGACGTCGTACAAGCGTGGGATCAGATAGGAGATCGTCGTCTTGCCGGCACCCGAGGGACCGACCAGGGCCGCGAGCTGGCCCGGTGACACGCGCATCGAGACGTCGTTCAGCGCGTTGGAGGGTGCCGGCGGTCCTCCCTGCTCGCCGCTGCCAT
Source organism: Solirubrobacteraceae bacterium (assembly GCA_035502815.1). Taxonomy (GTDB): domain Bacteria; phylum Actinomycetota; class Thermoleophilia; order Solirubrobacterales; family Solirubrobacteraceae; genus Palsa-465. The sequence goes on along the minus strand of DATJUA010000167.1, from coordinate 6,971 downwards.
AGTGGAACGAGACGTGGTCGAGCGCCACTTCGCCGCGAATTTCCCCCGCCGTCAAGCTCAGCGCTTCCGGCAGATCGGTGATCGCGGGCTTCAGGTCGAGCAGCTCGAAGATACGTCCGAACAGTGCCAGCGAGGACTGAACGTCGACAGATACCTGAAGGAGCTGGTTGATCGGCTGTAGCAACCGGCTTTGGAGAGTCGTGAAGGCGACGAGCGTGCCGGCGGACAGCGCCGCGCCGTGCCCCTCTAGCCCCGCGGCCAGGTAAACGAGAGCAGGGCTGATGCCGAAGAACGCCTGGGTCACCGCGAAGAACGACCGGCCGACGATCGCCTGCCGGATCTGTAGCTCGGCCTGTCGCTCGTTCTCTGCCCGGTAGCGCTCGACCTCGTGCCTCTGCCGCCCGAACACCTTTGCCAGCAGAATCCCGGATACCGACAGGGTCTCCTGCGTGATCGACCCCATCGTCGCCAGCGACGCCTGCGTCTGCCGGCGGGCTGCTCGCCGCGCGTTGCCGACGCGGCGGCTGAAGATCACGAACACCGGCGTCGCAGCGAGGGAGATCGCGGTCAGCAGCGGTGACAGCACCAGCATCGCGACGATCGAAGAACGAGCGTTACGACATTTGACAGCACCGAGGATGCCGTCGAAGTGATCGTGTCCTGGACACCGCCCACGTCGTTGGCCAGCCGCGACTGAACCTCACCGCTGCGAGTGGCCGTGTAGAAGGCCAGTGAGAGCCGTTCCAGGTGAGCAAACAACCGGTCGCGGAGCTCCTGCAACACCCGGTTGCCGACCACCTCTGTCAAGTAGGCCTGAGCCACGTTGAGAATGCCGTTCACGATCGGGATGGCGATCAGAGCCGCGACCAGCGGGTACAGCGCGCCGAGGTCGGGGCCACCCCGAACGAACAGCGCCCGATCGAACACCTGGCGGACGAGCAACGCGCTCACCACGCTCAAGACCGAGGTGATCAGGATCATCACGACGATCAGCGCCAACGGCCGCTTCTGGGAGCGGAACAGGGCGAGGATCCGGCGGCCGAGCCGCGCCGGTTCGGCCGCCGTCTCGATCGTCGTCGACATCGCGCGAGCCTACCCCAACCGGCGCGCCGGTCCAGGGGGCGGGATCGCCGGTTTTGTCCGCGCGCCCGGTCACCATGTCCCGCCCGTGCCCCAGCCCGATCCACAAACCAGGCCGCCTCTGCGGGTCTGGCAGGCCGATGCGCTTGCCGCAATGGAACGCTGGGAACGAGGTTCTTTCTTGCTGTCCGCGGCGCCCGGGGCCGGCAAGACCCGCCCCGCCTTGGAGCTGGCTCGAGCCCACCTGAAGTCGGGAGAGGCAACCTCGGTGCTGGTGGCTTGCCCGACCGGGCCGCTCACGAGGCAGTGGGCGCGGGCCGCAAGCCGCCTGGGTATCGAGCTGGCGGTGGACGCCCCCTCGCCCCGCCCGCCGCGGGGCTTTGACGGTGTGGCCGTGACCTACGCCCGCGTCGCAAAGGCACCGGGGCGGTGGGAGCGCGCGGCCGGCGCTCGGACGCTCGTGGTCGCCGATGAAGCGCACCACCTGGGCGAGGAGCTTGCCTGGGGGCAGGCGTTCGCCAGGGCGCTGGGCGGCTGTGCACGCTGGCTCCTGTTGTCCGGGACGCCATTTCGTTCCGACGCCACCCCGATCCCGGGCGTTCGCTACGACCCGGAGGGGCTGGCCCAACCGGACGTCTCCTACAGCTACGCCGAGGCCGTGGTGGACGGCATCTGTCGGCCCGTGTGTTTTGTCACTTTCGACGGCACGCTGTCGTGGCGAAGCGGTGATGAGGTGATCGAGTCGAGCTTCGAGACGGTCCTCACCCCACGCGAGGCGAGCCGCCGTTACCGGACCGCGATCTCGACCGACCTTCCCGACGGGCTGCCGCGGATCTTGCGGGAGGCCGACGGCAGGCTTCGAACGCTGCGCAACGACGGACACCCGGATGCGGGCGGCCTGGTGATCGCCGCGGACTCGGCGCACGCCCGTAGGATCGCCGCGCTTCTGCGCGAGGCGACCGGGCAGCGGCCCTTGGTTGTCCTGCACACCGAGCCGCGGGCAGCCGAGAAGCTGGCCGCGTTCACCAACGCCCGGGACCCGTGGATCGTGGCGGTGAACATGGTCTCGGAGGGTGTCGACATCCCCCGCCTGCGGGTCGGCGTATACGCGACGGCGGCCAAGACACCGTTGGTGTTCCGACAGATCATCGGGCGCTTCGTGCGCACGATCGCCGCCCGGCACGCGGAGCCGAGCTGGCTCTACATCCCGGCAGATCCCGTTCTCGCCGCACACGCCGCCACCGTCAGAGATGAGATCCGGCACGCCCTGCGACCGGCCGAGGATGAGGGCGCGGGTGAGTTTGACCGCACCGCCCAGCCGCCGGCTGAACGGGGCGAGACGCTCACCTTCCAGCCGCTCAGTGCCGACGTGACTCCTCAGCTGACGCTCTTCGGAGGGCCCGCAGCGCCCCAACCGCTTCCCGCAGCGCCTGCGCTCATGGAGAACCACGATCCTGAGCCCCATCCACGGCGCATACCCGCGTTCGAACAGCGGGCGAGGCTGCGCAATGAGCGCCACCGTCTCGTCGCCGAGCTCACGCGCCGGGACGGAAGCACGCACCGCGAGATCAACAGCTGGATCAACCGCAAGCTCGGAATCACATCCGTCGAGCACGCGTCGCTGCAAGACCTCGAACGCTCCGTCGAGCTACTGATGGGCAAGCTCACGCGCCGCCCCTGACCGTCCAGCTGGCAGGGTCAGTCGCCGACGATTTCCTCGAATTCGGCGTGCTCACGAAGCGCCGTCAGATCTTCATCATCCCGTGCCAGCTCCGCCAGCGACGGACCGAGCTCGACCGCGCGGCGCAGATGCGCGAGCGCAGCGTCGATCCGCCCCGCTCGAGCCTCGAAGCAGGCGGTGTTGTAGTACACGGAACCAAACGGCGGGTCGTTGGCGATGAGCGCCTGGGCACGGTCAGCGCCCTCCTCGTAGTCGCCGGACGCAAATAGCGGAAACAGCGGCGCGAATAACTCCCACCCGCCGGGCTGGTACGGCTTGCCCGCCGGCCCGGCGCCGATGGCGAGCACCGTCGTCCCAGCCTCTTGGGCAAACGCCGTGCGCTTGATGCCGGCGGGTACGTGAACGAGAGTTCCGGCCGGAGCGTCCTGAACCTCGCCATCCAGCTCGAACCGCGCATGCCCCGACACGACGACGTATAGCTCTTCGCTGGACTCGGGCTCGGCTTCCTCATGCTCGTTGATGAGCCGGTCGCCGTCGGAGCGCGCAGTCATCGCGTTTACCCCGAACGTCATGATCCCGAAGTGGTGACGCACCGGTCGAAACGGGCATCGCCCATCATCGATTTCCTCGATGTCATCAAGCCGGGCAACCGCAAATTTCTCCATATCTCAGTTCCTCGGTCTGGACTGTGCCGACGCCTCGAGCCTACCGATGCCGAGCCTAGACTCCGAGCCGTGGATACCGCGGCGCGCAGCCTGGCTCACTGGAGCGAAGAGTCTCGAGCCGAAATGGACGCCTTCTACACGCTGGCAGGCCGGGATTATGAGCGTCTGGCTCGAGGCTTCGTCAGCCACTCGGCATGGCTGCGTCGCGTTGCCGACGGGCGCCGGGGCATCACGTTGCTCGATGTCGCCTGGGCCACCCACGCGCTCTACGCCCTCGCGCCTGCCGCGGTCTGCGCCTTCGACGATTCCGTGTCGCTCGAGGAGATGCTGGTCGCTCCGCACCTCGGTGCGTATCTGCGCGCTTGTCGCGACGAGGCTCGCGGCCTGTGACGCTTCCATCAGGAGGTCGACGTGCTTCTCGTCGGCCACGCCTTCGACGGTTTAGTCGAGATTCGCATCGGTTCCTGAGCGCAATCAAGCGGCTGCCCGTTCGGACGTCACTCGCCCCGACGGGGCCCAAGACGATAGGTGGCGGCCGACTCCCGCCCACCGTCGGCGATAGGCTCCCTAAACCGACACGACGGATCGGATGTATGGAGCTACAAGCAGCTCCTCGAGTCCTCATGGTTGATAGCGCTCACCTGGATCATCACCATCGCGGCACCGCGCGGGCCATCCTCTCGCACCCCGTCAGCCACAACATCGAGTGGCGCGAGGTCATCTCACTGCTGGAGGCAATCGGCGAGGTGAGCCAGGAGGACAACGGCAAGGTCAAGGTCCGTGTCGGTGGCGAAACCGAGACTTTCCATCGGCCGAGTGGGAAGGACATCGGCGAGCAGACGGTCGTCGACCTCAGACGCATGCTCACCGCCGCCGGGATCACCGCCGAGGGGCTGCGCGAGCGGGTAGACGTGAGCCCAGAGCCGGCCGCCACGCAGCCCACCGGCCACGCGATCCTGGTCATCGGCTACCACGGCGCCGACATCTACCCCACCGACGCCACCGACGGCCCGCCGACCAGAATCGTGCCGGAGGACCCGCGTGGCAGATTGCGCACCATGCACCACAAGGCCGGCAACCCCGACGGCTCGTACGGCAGAATCGAAGAATCGTGGTACGCCGAGGTGGCTGGGGCGCTCAGGCCTGCGGCTCAGATACTGATCATCGGCAACGGCAAAGGCCACAGCAACGCCACAGGGCAATTCATGCAGTACCTAGCCCAACACGACCACGACCTGATCAAACGAATCGTCGGCTCGATCGAAACCGACGACGAAGACCTGACCGAAGCGAACATACTCGCCCTCTCCAGACGCTTCTACGACGAGCGCTCCCCGCGCGACCACGGCGACGGCCGCTGGGGCGAGAGCTAACCCCACCCGAATCTACACGCCCGCCGACGATCCAATCGCACTCGCGCGGACCTTGTAGCGCTAGCTCTCGCGGGCTTCGTGGCCAAGTCCGGTGATGTATCGCTGCTCGTTGGCCGCCGCTGACTGCCGAAGTGCATGCGCCGCGGCTAGAAATCGCCCACGGTCGCGGCTCGAACTCATCTCTAGCTCGTCAGCCATCCGCTCGAGGAGATCGGCAAAGGAGTCCTGCGCCTTCGCCATCTCCCAGTGATCCTCAGCGGATCTGACGGCCAGGATGATCCGCTCCTGTTCGTCGCGGATCTCGGAACGTAGACGTTCGTCATCCATCTGCACATTCTCCTCCATCCGCGCGGGCTCAGCGCTCGTTCTCGCTAGCGGTCGAGCCATCGTGTCGCGGACGAGCGTCAAGCGTCGCCCCGGCTCGCTGGCTCCGAACCGCCGCAGCCACCGCCCCGGCATGATCCTGTTGACTGCGACGAATAGAGTGCAAAACCCGGCGATGAGTCGTCCGCCGGGCGGAACATTGCGATGACGAAGCACTCCGAGCCCTCTGCGGGCGATCCGGTAGTTGAGCGCGGTGCGCGCGAAGACGGGGCCGCCGCGCCTAGCCGGTTCGGGCAGTTGGGCAAGCCGTTTGATCGTCGCTCGCCCTTCCGGATCGGCGTCTTGGGAGGACTCGGAGTCGCCGTGGCCTACCTCGTCTGGCTGGGCATCACCGCGGCGGCAGGAGTCTTGCTGCTGATGCTCCTGGCCCTGGTAATCGCTATCGGGCTCGATCCCGTCGTCGCGCAGCTTCAGCGGCTGGGACTGCCCAGATGGGCGGGCGTGGTGATCGTCTCGCTCGCGGCGCTGGCCGTCCTTGGTGCGTTTCTGGCGCTGGCGATTCCACCGATCGCCAACGAGGTCGACGCACTCGTCAAGGCCGCCCCAAATTACCTGCAGTCCCTGCAGAGAAAGAACTCTCTGCTCGGCCGCCTCAACCGCCAGTTTCACCTCGTCAACGAACTCAAGAAGGCGCTTTCCAGCGGTGGCGTGAGTGCAGTCGGGTCGGGACTGGTGGGCGCCGGCAAGACGGCACTGAGCGTCGTCTCGGGGATCCTCATCGTCGTCGTCTTGACGATCTACTTCCTGGCCGACGTGCCGCGGCTCAAGGGCACGCTACTGCGGCTGACGCCGAACAGCCGTCGCGTCCGCGCCGCGGCACTCATCGACGAGGCGTTTGCTCGGGTCGGCGGCTACGTGCTCGGCAACGTGCTGACCTCCGTGATCGCCGGACTCGGCACACTCGTGTGGCTCGAGATCTTCTCGGTGCCCTACCCAGCGCTGCTGTCGCTGTTCGTCGGCTTGTTCGACCTGATCCCAATCGTCGGCAGCACGATCGCGGGGTTCATCGTCGCCCTCGTAGCGCTCACGGTGTCGTTGCCCGTCGCGCTCGCCACGGCCGCCTTCTACATCGTCTACCGGAACGCCGAGGACTACCTCATCACGCCGAGGGTCATGAAGCGCACCGTCCGCGTCCCAGGGCTCGTGACCGTGATCGCCGTGCTGATCGGTGGCTCGCTGTTCGGGATCATCGGCGCGCTCGTCGCGATCCCCGTCGCGGCCATCGTCCTGCTCATCCTGGAGGAGGTCGTCTATCCACGCATGGATCTGAGCTAGGCCAGGGGCGACGTGGCCGACGTCCGCGGATCATCCGACGGCACAAATGAAGCCGATGACCTAACCAAACGCGGTCAGCCCGGAGGACCGTCCGTCACTTCTCGTGGCGGTGGATGAGATGCTCGAGCCGCTCGCCTAGCGACTCGTGCTCGCCCTTCGCGGGTGTCTCGCCCATCTGCGGCGTCTCACCCATCTGCGGCGTCTCGCCCATCACCGGCTCCTCGCCCATTTGCGGCCGCATCTCGTCATGGTCCATTCGCTCGTCCATCAGAGCCTCCCAGCGTCGTTGGCGAGTGCCGGCGTGCCGAACCCGCAGTTGGTTACGCAATGTCGCGTTAGTGTCGCCTTGGCCCCGTGTCTTACGTGCGTCCCTTAAGTTACTTCCCGCGGAAAAACTCGCGGGGTGGTTGAACCAAGAACGGCCGCACCCTGTCGGGGTGCGGCCGCTCGAGGAAGTGATGGGTTTGCTCTTGTCGAAGGAGCGGTCGGGAGTGTTTCACCGGGTCCGGACGG
>DATJUA010000166.1:0-32482 GCA_035502815.1 Solirubrobacteraceae bacterium | reverse complement strand
CGGATCTGACCGCCCGTTCACGCTCGCACTCGGGTTCGGCACGACCCAGAGCGACGCGCTGTCGGTGGCGGGAGCCTCGCTGAACCAGAACTTCGATCGCGTATGGGGGCAGTACGAGGCGGGCTGGCAGCGCTACGACGCCGGCCTGCGCAAGCCCGCTCGTTGGCTCGGTCAGGCCGCGATCCGCGAGTACTACGAATCGGTCAACGTGGTCAAGGCCAGCGAGGACAAGACGTTCCCCGGCGCGATCGCCGCCGGCCTGGCCTCGCCCTGGGGTCAGTCGGTGCCCGCCGGCGAGTTCGCCTCAGACGGCGAGCCCACGTACTTCGGCTCCTACCGCGAGGAGTTCTCGCGCGACACGTATGAGGCATTCACCGGGCTGCTGGTGGCCGGCGACATCCAGACCGCGCAGGCCGCCACTCTGTTCCTATTCGACAAACAGCAGCTGGCGAACGGATCGATGCCGCGCAACTCGCTGCCCAACGGCGAGTCGGCTCCCGACACCGGCGGGCTCCAGCTCGACGAGACCTCCTATCCGATCTTGATGGACTGGCAGTCGGGGCTCGAGCACGACAGGTCGCTGTACGAGAACCATGTGATCCCGGCCGCGGACTTCCTCGTGGCCAACGGTCCGTCGGACGGAGTCGAGCGCTGGGAGGAGCAGTCCGGATACTCGCCCTCGACGATCGCCGCCGAGATCGCCGGCCTGACCGCGGCAGCCGCGATCGCGCGGGTCAACCACGACCCCGCGCACGCGGCCATCTACCAGGCCACCGCGGACTACTTCGCGCGGAACATCGAGAACTGGACGGTGACTGACAACGGGCCCTACGTCAGCGCATCGGTGCCCGAATACTTCATCCGGGTCACCAAGGCGACAAATCCGACGACGGGCCAGGCCGATCCAGACCTCCCCTACGACTACACCCTCAACAACGGGAACAGCACCGAGGTCGATCAGCGCGCGGTGATCGACGCCGGCTTCCTCGATCTCGTTCGCCTCGGCGTGCTCCCGGCCAACGACCCAGCCGTAAAGGACTCGCTGACGGTCGTCGACGACACGATCGAACGCCAGACGCCGAGCGGACCGGGCTTCTACCGCTACGGCTTTGCCAACAGCGGCAACTTCTCGGAGGATGGCTACGGCGACTGCTACGACCCGGGCCCCGGACCGGACCCGACGGACTGCTCGCCCACCGGCGCTCCGTGGCCGCCCACGGACACCGGCACGGGCCACCTGTGGCCGGTGCTGTCCGGCGAGCGCGGCGAGTACGAGATCGCCGCGGGCGATTTCGGCTTCGCCGGCCAGCTGTTGACCGCGATGCGCAACATGACCTCGGGCCAGGGCCTCGAGCCCGAGCAGGTGTGGGAGGACCCGGACCAGGCCGCCTCCCCGTACGGCACCGATCCGGCCACCGCCTCGATCGGCTTCACCGACGGCAAGCCGGCCGGCTCGGCCAGTCCGCTCACCTGGGCGCAGGCCCAGTACGCCCGCCTGGCGCTGGACCTGAGCGCGGGTCGGGATCTGGAGACGCCGCGGATCGTGACCGACCGCTACATCCGCCACGGCATGCCGGGATCACTGCCGCTCACCGTGACCTCGCCGGCCAACGGCGCGAGCGTCGACAGCTCGACCGAAACGGTCACGGGCACGACCACCCCGGGCGCCACCGTCGTCGCCGAGGCCTCGCCGCCCACCGGCGCGCCCGTGCCGATCGCATCGACCACGGCGGCGTCCCCGTCGGGCGACTGGACGCTCACCCTGCCGGTCAGCTTCGGGACGACCACGATCACCGTGACCGCGACGCTCGGACGCAGCACCGGCTACAGCCAGCTGTCGGTGACCAACGTGGCGTTGCCCGGCACCACCGTGCTCAACGTGCCCGATCCGACCGGCGACGACAACGGTCCCGGCACGTACGCGTACCCGACCTACTCGGGCTTCGTACCCGGCGCGTTCGACCTCACGAACTTCCAGGTGAGCGAGACCGGGACAGACGTTTACCTCCAGACCACGATCCGCAACCTCGTCAACACGTTCGGGAGCGACTTCGGGGCGCAGCTCCTCGACATCTACGTGCGCAATCCGACGGCCACGAGCACGTCAACTGACTCCGCATACCCGAGCGCCATGAACTACAGCATCGCCCCGGCCGACGCCTGGAGCGAGCGCCTCGAGGCCCAGGGCTTCGTCTCGCCGCTGTGGCTCAGTCCGTCCGGGTCATCGCTCGGCAATGCCCAGTTCGTCGTCGATGACCCGAGCGGAACCGCGACGCTGATCCTGCCCGAGTCCGTGTTCGGCACGGTCGGTCCGGGCTGGGTGTTCACGGTGGCGCTGACCGGCCAAGGCTCCGGCACCCCGCCGATTCGCGGCTTCGCGGCGACGCCTCAGGAGTACCTCTTCGGTGTCTGCCCCACGAGCACCGACACCAACCCGATCTGCTCGCTGAATCCGAACAGCGTCCCGAACGTGATGGACACGATCCCCCCGGCCGGCGTCAGCCAGGCCACCGAGCTCAACCCGCTGGACAACCCGAGCGGGGTCGAGCTCCAGGGGGTGACGGTCACCCAGTCGGGCCCCTAGCGTCCCGGTTGGCCAAACGGGACGCTAGCCGACCAACCGGTCCACGAGCGCGCCGCCCTCGCGGGCCATCCGCGAGCGCGGCACCACCAGGTCAAAGCCGGCCGCCTCGGCCGATGCTCGCACGTCCGCCTCGACGTGCGAGTAGAACGCGAGCGTCTTGTACCCGCCCGGCGGGAGCGCGCGGACGACGTCGATCCGCACGTCGGGATCGGTGGTCAGGTCGACGATGAGGACCCGGGCGCCCGGCAGCTCGCGCATCAGGCTGTCGCCGTCTGCGACGAGCACCGTGTCGTGCCCGGCGGCGCCCAGCGCCCCGACGACGTTTGACCCGAACAGCAGGTCAGGGATGAACGCGACGACCCGCGCCACCGCCGCCTCCTACTGAGATCGGATGCGGCGGAATTCCTCGCGCACCGACTCCGTCCGGCCCCACATCGGGTTGACCTCCATGCGCCCCGTGCGAGCCTCGCGTACCGCCATCTCGCCGTCGATCGCGGCGTCGTCGAGCAGCTTCAGCGCGGTGTGAACCGCCTGCGCCGCGGCGGCGTGGCCGAACCGGTGCGCCACCAGCAGCCGCCAATGCCAGTCGTGCTTGGAGTACGGCTGCGCGTTGCAGGTGACGAGGAGCACGGCGGCGTCGACGTAGCGACGCTCGTCGAAGATGCGCAGATCGAGCTCGAGGTCGGTCCAGTCGTCGGGCAGAGAGTCGACGATCTGCTGAAAGGTGTCCGCAAGCGCCATTCGGGGCGAAGGCTAGCGGGGTCAGCTCATGAAGAACTGCTGGTAGAGCAGGAACAGGTTGAGCCCGGTGATGAGTGCCGCGCAACCCCAGGCCAGGATCGTGATCACGCGGCCGTTCACGAACGCGCCCATCACGTCGCGCCGGCAGGTGAGGATGACCAGCGGGATCAGCGCGAACGGGATCCCGAACGACAGCACGACCTGACTCAGCACGAGAGCATTGGTCGGGTTCACGCCGAGCGCGAGAACGACCAGCGCAGGGATCATGGTCAGCGCCCGCCGCACCATCAGTGGGATCCGGAAGTTGGTGAACCCGGCCATTACGACCTGCCCCGCATACGTGCCGACGCTCGAGGAGGAGGCGCCCGACGCGAGCAGCGCTACCGCAAAGGCCAGCGCCGCGGTTCCCCCGACGAGCCGGCCGAACTCCATGTGCGCCTGCGGAATCGTGCTCAGGCCCGAAAGTGCCGGCGTGTGGAACAGCTTGGCGGCCACGGCAAGCATCGCCATGTTCACGATCCCGGCCAGGCCCAGCGCGATGATCACGTCGACGCGCTCGAAGCGCAGGACCCGCGCCCGCTCCCGGTCGTTGCGAACCGGCATCCGGCCCTTGGTCAACGCCGAATGCAGGTAGATCACGTGCGGCATGACCGTCGCGCCGATGATCCCAACGGCGAGGTAGACGGAACTGGCGCCGGATAGACCGGGAATCAGACCGCGCAGCGACTCGTGCGCCGACGGACCGATCTTCAACGTCTCGTACAGAAAGCCCAGGAAGATGAGTCCGAGCAGCGACGTGATCGCGAGCTCGAAGCGCCGGAAGCCGCGACTCTGTAGCTCGAGAATCGCGAACGCGATCACCCCGGTCAACAGCCCCGCCGGCAGCAGCGGCACGCCGAACAGGAGGTTCAGACCGAGCGCCGCGCCGAGGAACTCGGCGATGTCGGTCGCCATCGCCATCACCTCGGCCTGAATCCACATGGAGAACGTGAACGCCCGCGGCGAGCGCGCGCGGATGTTCTCGGGCAGGTTCTGCTCGGTGACGATCCCGAGCTTGGCCGACAGGTACTGGATCAGCATCGCGATCAGGTTCGCGAGCAGAACCACCCACAGCAGCAGGTAGCCGAACTTAGCCCCGCCCTGGAGGTTGGTGGCGAAGTTGCCCGGGTCGACGTAGGCGATCGAGGCGACGAACGCGGGGCCGAGCATCGACAGCGTCGCGCGCAGCCGACCCTTGGCCAGGAGCTCCTCGAGTGGGCTGCGGCCCGCCGCGCCGTCGCGCAGCGCGACCGACGCGCCCTCGACGCCGGCGCCTTCGAGCGCCGGTTCGCGGATTGGGCCGGGCGCCGGCGTCACCGGTTGACCTCGACCCGCATCGCCTTGGCCAGCGCCCCGCCCAGCACCTGAACCCGGTCGCTGAAGCGGACGAACAGGGGACCGTCGAACGGCTGCTTGTCGACGACCTCGAACTCGTCGCCCGGAGCGATGCCGTGGTCGGCGAGAAACCGGAGCATCTCGGGATCGGAATCGGAGACCCGCACAAAGGTTCCTCTCATGCCGGCCTCGAGCGACTGGAGGCTGTTCGTGGTCCCCTCCTCGATCGTCAGCTCCCGGGTCGGGATCGGATCGCCGTGCGGGTCGTGCGTGGGGTTCCCGAGCTTGGCCGCGATCAGATCCTCGAGCTCGTCCGAGAGCACATGCTCGAGCACCTCGGCCTCCTTGTGGACCCGATCCCATGGCACGCCGAGCGACTTGACGAGGTACAGCTCGAGCAGCCGGTGGTGGCGCATCACCTCGAGCGCGACGCGCCGGCCGTCGTCGGTCAGCGAGACGCCGCGGTAGGGCTGATGCTCGACCAGGCCGAGCTCACCGAGCCGCTTGACCATCCCCGACGCCGACGCCGCGGTGACGCCGAGGCGCTCGGCCAGGGCATTGGTGCTGACCGGCTCGCAGTCGCGCAACTCGAGGGCGTAGATCGCCTTCGCGTAGTCCTCGATCGCCTGAGAACGGCTGGCGTGGGTCTCTGGGGTTGCCATGACGAGAGTTATGGTACGCCTAAATTTGAATTTTTCAAGATAGATTTCGGGGGATTGCAGGCATCTCGACCGCCATTGCCCGAGCCCTAAGGCGCCGCCGACCCACCTATCTATCCTCTTTGGGGTGGCCTCGATCGATGTAATCGGCACCGACTACCGCGTGCTTACTGAAGCCTGCGGGCTGCTCGACCGCTCCGAGCGCGGCAAGCTCGCACTCTCAGGCGCCGAGGCCGCCGGCTTCCTCCAGGGACAGGTGAGCAACGACGTCGAAGGCCTGGCTCCCGGGTCGGGCTGCTACGCGGCGTTCCTGACCCCGAAGGGCAAGATGCTCGGCGACGTCCGGATCCTGAACGCCGGCGAGGAGCTGCTGCTCGACACCGAGCGCGTCGCGCTCCAGGGACTCTTCAACATGATCCGGCGCTTCAGCATCGGCTACCAGGTGCAGCTGCACAAGCGCACGCTCGAGTGCGGGCTGCTGTCGCTGATCGGGCCGGAGGCGGCGATGGTCGCCGGCGCCGGTGGCCTGCCGGCCAGCGAGAACGCGCACCTCCTCGTGTCGATCGGCGCCGTCCAGGCGCGCGCGATCCGCACCGACGTCGGCATCGATCTGCTGTGCGACGCGACGGACACGGAAGCGTTGCGCGCCGCGCTCGATGACGCGGGCGCGGTCGCGATCGGCGAGGCCGCGGCGGAGTGCCTGCGAGTCGAGCAGGGGCGGCCCCGCTACGGGATCGACCTCGACGACTCGGTGATCCCGCAGGAGGCGGGGCTGAACGAGCGCGCCGTCTCCTTCACCAAGGGCTGTTACGTGGGGCAGGAGACGGTGGCGCGGCTGTTCTATCGCGGCAAGCCCAACCGTCAGCTGCGCGGGCTGGCGCTGTCGGCCCCGGCCGAGCCCGGTGACGAGGTTATGTTCGAGGGCCGGCCGGTGGGGCGCGTCACGAGCGTCGCCTCCTCGCCGCGCTTCGGCCCGATCGCGCTCGCGCTCATCCGGCGGGAGGCTCCGCCGGGCACCGCCGTCTCGGCCGGGGACGGTCTCACCGGGCAGGTCGTAGAGCTGCCTTTTCGCTGAGCTCGGGCTGCTCGAGCATCACCTGCGCCAGCTCCGGGTGCGAGTCCAGGTACGTCGCGACGATGCGCAGCTCGTCGATCTCGTCCGGTGGCACGTGAGCGCCCAGCTCGCCGGCCCGCCCGCCCCGCCTCAGTGCGAGGTGCGTCCGCTCCTCGAACGTGGCCGTGTCCTCGGGAGCCGGGCCCCAGTCCACCACACGACCGCCGACCAGCCAAAACGCATCATGCCGCGTCTGGTCGACCGGGTGCGCGGCCAGGAGCAACCTGGCCCGGGCGTGCGTGGCCTCGAGCGCGCCACCGAGGCGCTCGAGGATCACCGCCAACCGGCGCGTCCGGCGCCGCAGCCACGCCGCGCGCTCGTAGAGCTGCTGGTCGGCGGCCGCCCGCATCTGGCGCCGTACATGGGCCAGCAGCCGCTCGCCCCCATCCCCACCCGCGGTCACGAACAGTCGCAGCGCCTCATCCAGGCGGCGCCGGTACAGGTTCGGGTCCAGATCGCCCAGACACGGGGACAGGCAGCGACCCATCTGCCCGTAGGCCGAGGGGTGCTCGCGCAGTTTCAGCCGCCGGCCGCAGTGGCGCAGCCCGAACAGCGAGTCGAGCTGCTCAACGAGCTCCTGGGCCAGCCGCCGCCCGCGCAGGGGCCCGATCGTGACGGCGTGCCCGGCGGCCGGCTCGGAGGACACCTCGAGGATCGGGAACGCGATGTCGAGGCGGCAGCGGATGTAGCAGAGCCGCTCGTCCCGCCGGGTCAGCCGGATGTTCCCGGGTGGTTTGTGGCGCTTGATCAGGCGGTTCTCGAGCACGAGCGCGCCGAGCTCGGAGTTCGTGCTCTGGTAGTCGACGACCGTCGCCTGGGTCGTCCACGCGGCCGGCAGGCTCGAGGGAGCGAAGTGCGCGCGGGCCCGGCTGCGGATCGAGATCGACTTGCCGACGTAGAGCACCCGCCCGGCGCCGTCGCGGAACAGGTACACACCGGGGTCGCGCGGCAGGTCGGCGAAGTCGAGCTGCGGCGGCAGGCTCGTCGCCGGCACCTTGCGCTTGCGTCCCACGGTCTGGCGGCGCCGGCTCCTGGTCAGCGCCACCGCATCGGCGACCGTCATCGCGTTGGCGCACAACCGGGGGAACAGGGCGCACAGCACGCGGGCGCACGTCTCGGCGTCGGCCAGCGCCCGGTGCGCGGTCTCGACCTCGATCCCGAGCGCGCCAGCGAGCACGCCGAGGCCGCGCTTGTTTTGCAGCGGCAGGAGCTTGCGGGCCAGCGCCGCCGTGCACAGGACGGGCGGACTCGGCCACTCGAGCCCGATCAGCTCGAACGCCCGGCGCAGGACGCGTCGGTCGAAGGGCGCGTTGTGAGCGACGAGCACGCGCCCTTCCAGCCGCTCGGCGATTGCGGGCAGCACTTCCTCCAGCCCGGGTGCGCCGGCCAGCATCTCCTGGGTGATTCCGGTGAAGCGCTGGATGCCGCGTCCGAGCGGCCGGTTGCAACGGACGAGCGAGGAGAACCGGTCGTGCAGCTCACCGCCCCCGACCAGCACAGCGCCGACCTCGGTCAGCTCGCACGCATCGCCGCCCAGACCGTTGGTCTCGGTATCGACGACGAGGAACTCCGCGGTGGCAATCGCGTGCTCGTGTACTGAGGCGCCGCCGTCAGGCGCCGCCGACCGTTCGACTGAGGCGCCGCCGTCAGGCGCCGCCGACCCTTTCATTCTCACCGAACGCGTGATACGCCCCGCGTCGGACGGCAGGCAAGCAGGATTGCACGCCCTTTGGACGTATTTGTCTGGACGACCTGTCGGCAGGGTAGGATCGGCCGACAATGCTCGGAAAGGAGGTGAAGTGAGCACCACCGCACCTGATCTCGAGAAGCTCCGGGAGCTTGAGGATTCGACGCGCCGCGCCTGGATGACCTATACCGACCGACTGCGCGATCTCGAGGGCGAGGAGTACGAGCGAGTCGAGGGCGATTCGTGGACCGAGCTTCAACGCGAGCTGCGGCGCCTCGAGCGCCGGCGAGCCTCGCTGACTCAGAACTCCACCTGAGCCGCCGGTGCCGAAACCGGTCCGCCCGCTCCGACCGCAGGTTCGCGCGCGGGGCGGCGAGATGGGCGAACCTGACATCAAATGGTGTTGCGTTTCGCCGTTTGGGTATTACGCTCGCTAGGTTCGCGCCGGGACCGGGACTCGAGGCCACTCCCCGGTCTCCCAGGCGATGTTGCGAGGAGGTGCTGGCCAGGATGCGCTCCAGGACGATCGGCTTGATGGCGGTCAGCGCCCTCGCCCTCGCCGGCTGCGGCTCCACTTCCAGCGGCGCCACGACGCCCCGACCGCCAGCGCCGGTCAATCTCACGGTCTACATCGACAACAGCTCCGTGTCGGTCTCGCCGAGCTCAGTCGGCTCCGGGCCGGTCACGTTCATCATCACCAACCAGGCCAGCCAGGCGCAGTCGCTATCCGTCCTGCCGGCGGGCGGTCAGGCGCTAGCCAACACGGGCCCGATCAACCCGCAGGCGACGGCGCAGGTCACGGTCAACTTCTCATCGCAGGGCAACTACTCGCTGTCGACCGGCGGCGACGCCGGCGGCGGCTCGTCGATCAAGGCGGCATCGATCCACGTCGGGCCGCCCCGCGCGAGCAGCGACGGTCAGGTGCTTCAGCCGTAGGTCCGGATCTCGCCGCCATCGCCGACGTCGCGATGCCCCGCCGGGAATTGCTTTTGTGCAATACTTGCATGCGTGCAAGCAACTGAAACCCATACGCTGGAGAGCGCGACCGACGTCGGCCTGGCCGGCGAGCTGTACGCGCTCGTCGTGTTTCTGCACAAGAACTGCAACGCGGATCTGTTCGAGGCCCTCGGCGCCCTCGATCTCTCGCTGACTCAGGTCAAGCTTCTGCACCATCTCGAGGATCAACCGCGAGAGCTCACGCTCAAAGAGGCCGCCGAGACTGTGCGGGTCTCCCTGCCCGCCGCGAGCCGGATGGTCGACGACCTGGTCCGGCGCGGGTTCGCCCAGCGCCGCGAGGATGACGAAGACCGCCGCATGAAGCGCGTCTGCTTGACCGACGGCGGTCGCACCGTGATCCGCCGGTTGAACGCCGCCCGCCTCAGCGGCCTGGAGCAGTTCACCGAATCTTTGACCAGCACCGAGCGACGCTCGCTCGCCTCAGCCCTCTCGAAGCTGCTCGAGCGCGACGACGTCGCCGCATGTCGACCGGAGTCGTCCATCTCATGACCGAACGCATCCTCGCCCGCCGCCACAGCCTCATCACCGAGGAGAACAGCCGCTGGTGGACCCTGGCCGCGATGTGCTTCGCGCTGTTCATGCTGATGCTCGACAACACGGTCGTGAACGTCGCGCTGCCCTCGATCCAGCGCGACCTGCACGCCTCGCTGGCCTCGCTCGAGTGGACCGTCAACGCCTACACGCTCACGCTGGCCGTGATGCTCGTGACCGGGGGCCGCCTGGGCGACATCTTCGGTCGCCGGCGGATGTTCCTGTTCGGCGTGGTCGTGTTCGGCCTCTCCAGCCTCGCCGTCGGCTTCTCGCCAGACGACACCGTGCTGGTCGCGGGCCGCGCGGTCCAGGGCATCGGCGCCGCCTTCATGATGCCGGCGACGCTCTCGATCATCACCCAGGCCTTCCCGCCCGAGCAGCGAGGCACCGCGATCGGCACCTGGGCGGGGGTCAGCGCGCTCGCGCTCGCGATCGGCCCGGTCGTCGGCGGCTTCCTGACCGAGGACGTGAGCTGGCGAGCCATCTTCTTCATCAACCCCCCCATTGCCGTCGTCGCGGTCGCCATGACCCTGTTCGCGACGCGCGAGTCGCGAGACGAGACGGTGGGCCGGACGATCGACTTCGCGGGCATCGGGACGATCACGGTCGGGCTGACCGCGCTCGTGCTCGCGCTCGTCGAGGGCAACACGTGGGGCTGGGGCTCGGCTGGCGTGATCTCGCTGCTCGTCGTCGCAGCGATCTCCCTGCCGGCGTTCGTGATGATCGAGCGCCGCGTCCCCGCGCCGATGGTCGACTTCACCTTCTTCCGCACGCGCACCTACGTCGGGGCGAACGTCGTCGCCTTCCTGATCTCGTTCGCGATGTTCGCGCAGTTCTTCTTCCTGACGCTGTACCTCCAGAACGTCCTGAACTACTCACCGCTCGAGACCGGCGTGCGCTTCCTGCCCTCGACGGTCTTGATCATCTTGGTCGCGCCGGTGGCCGGGCGCCTGACCGACCGGGTGGGCTCGCGGCCGTTGATGACAGCGGGCCTCCTGCTCGTCGCCGCGGCGCTGCTGATCCAGTCGCGCCTGACCGTGCACAGCGGCTACGGTCTCCTGCTCCCTGGCTTCATCCTGATGGGAATCGGCATGGGACTGGTCATGTCGCCGATGAGCACGGCCGCGATGAACGCCGTCGACCGCACCAAGGCCGGCGCAGCGTCCGGAGTCCTGTCGATGACCCGCATGGTCGGCAGCACCTTCGGCGTGGCCGTGATGGGCGCGCTGGTCGCAACGATCGGGCGGTCGAAAGTCAACTCCGGGCTCCCCCATATCGCTGCATCGACCAAGACCGCGATCGTCAACGCGCTCGGAAGCGGCGGCACCGTCAGCGGCCCGCACGTGCCGGTGCAGATCGTCTCCGTGGCACGTGATGCGTTCGTGTCGGCCCTCTCAACTGGCCTGACGGTGTCAGCCGTCGTCACCCTATGCGGGGCGGTCGCCGCGTGGCTTCTGATCTCCCCGCGGATCAAGCAGCCGGCGCCCCAGGTCGAGCAGTCTGGCGCCGCCGAGGAGACACGCGCCGAGATCAGCCTCGTCTAGACGCGGACCGCTCGTGTGCGCATGCGCACACCCGGCGGCTGGTGCGTCTTCTGGAGCTACACGTCAGTAGGATCCGGCGCCGTGGCCGTTGACCTGAGCCAAGTCGCAAGCGTCGAAACCGAGCCGGGAGAGCTTCCCCGTACGATGGCCGCCTGGGTCATTCGCGAGGAGCGCCAGGGCGAGCCGACGGATGCATTTCAGATCGAAGAGATCGAGGTGCCCGAACCGGAGGCGTTCGAGGTGATCGTCCGGGTGATGGCGGCCGGGGTGAACTTCAACAACGTCTGGGCGGCGCTCGGCGAGCCGGTCGGGGTGTGGCGCTACGGCGATCACCCGCGCTGGGGCCATCACATCGGTGGGTCCGATGCGTCAGGGGTCGTCTGGAAGGTCGGCCCCGGCGTGACGCGCTGGAAGCCCGGTGACGAGGTGGTCATCCACTGCAACCAGGCCTCCTACGAGGATCCCGAGGTGCACGGGCTTGACCCGCTCGCCGCCCCGAGCCAGCAGATCTGGGGCTACGAGACGACGTGGGGGTCGTTCGCCCAGTTCTGCAAGGTGCAGGCCCAGCAGCTCCTGCCCAAGCCCTCCCACCTCGCGTGGGAGGAGGCTGCCGCTTACGGACTCACGTACTTCACCGCCTACCGGATGCTGATCGACCGCTGCCAGCTCCAGGCCGGTCACCGCGTGCTGATCTGGGGCGCCGCCGGCGGGCTGGGCGTGTTCGCGACCCAGCTCTGCGCGTTGACCGGCGCGGACGCCGTCGGCGTCGTCTCGAGCGAGGAGAAAGGTCGTCTGATCGAGCAGCTCGGCGCGGTCGGCTACATCAACCGCACCGAGTTCGCGGGCATGATGCGCCAGGGCGACGAGACCAAGGACGAGGAGCTGGCTCGGTTCAAGGAGTCCCGGCGGTTCTGCAAGGCGGTCGAGGCGATCCTCGGTGAGCCGCCCGACGTCGTTTTCGAACACGTCGGAAAAGCCACCTTCCCGACCTCGGTGCTGGCGGTCAGGCCGTTCGGCAAGGTGGTCATCTG
Organism: Solirubrobacteraceae bacterium; assembly: GCA_035502815.1. Taxonomy (GTDB): domain Bacteria; phylum Actinomycetota; class Thermoleophilia; order Solirubrobacterales; family Solirubrobacteraceae; genus Palsa-465. Next base: position 20,200 of record DATJUA010000166.1, on the reverse strand, counting down.
CGGTGCGACGTCGGGCTACCAGCTTGACTTCGACGTACGCTACCTGTGGATGCGTCAGAAGGAGATCCTCGGTTCGCACTTCGCCAACGCTTGGGAAGCGACCAAGGCCAACCAGCTGATCGAGGAATCGAAGATCCGACCCGTCCTCTGGCAGACGATGGGCTTCGAGAAGGTGGCCGAGGCCCATCAGCTCCTGCGTGACAACCGCCACCTGGGCAAGATCGCGATCCTGGTCGGTGCCACCGAGGAAGGCCAGGGAGCAAAGGCCAAGGGGCCGGGTGCGATCCGCGCGGAGGTGGGAGCCTGATGGCCGGCGTCATGCATGTTGAGTGGTACGCGACGGTCCTGCGCCAGGACGCGTTCGCTGCCGACGTCAGCTCTGTCGCCCCGTTGGCGCTGCGGTATGGCGCGACGCAGTACTCGGTCCATCGCTCGCGCGACGACCATTACAAGATCACGCAGATGGCCTGGTTCGACTCAAAGGCGGACTGGTACCAGTACTGGGAGGGCCCCGAGATGATCGCCTTCCGCCGTCGCAACTCCGGCCACTACCAGATCCCGATCAGTTACGTCTGGCACGACGAGCTGGTCGCCGGCGCCATGGGTCCAGCCGTGGGAACCGAGCCGGAGCGAGAGCCGGAGCCGGAACCCGCGGGCCCCGCCAGAGCCTGAGGACGTGGGCCGCGACAACCGGCTCGCGAGGTCCTATCCTTACGCTGCCGTGACACGCACGCACAAGATCGTGAACCTGATCGGCGTGCCGCTGCCGCTCGTCGGCGTCCTCGCCGCGATCGTTCTGCTCTGGAACCGGGCGATCGGACCACTCGAGCTCGGGCTTCTGGTCGGCCTCTATCTGGCCACCGCGCTGGGTGTGACGCTCGGCTACCACCGCATGTTCACCCACCGGGCATTCGAGTCGAGCCGGTCCTTCCGGGCGCTCATCGCGATCCTCGGTTCGATGGCGATGCAGGGATCGGTGATCACGTGGGTCGCCGACCACCGCAAGCATCACGCCTTCACCGATCAGGAGGGCGACCCGCACTCACCTCACCTGGCCGGACCCGGGTTCTGGGGTGGGGTCAAGGGTCTGTGGCACGCCCACGTGGGCTGGCTGTTCGAATCGGTCGGGACGGCCGACCGTCAGCGGTTCGCGGCCGATCTCCTCAAGGATGGCGTGATCCGCGTGATCGACAAGCTGTTTTTCGTATGGGTCGCGGTTGGCCTCGCGATCCCGTTTGCACTCGGCTGGATCGTCGGCGGCGGCCTCGGGGCGGCGCTCACCGCCCTGCTGTGGGGAGGCTTCGTCCGGGTCTTTCTGCTCCACCACGTGACCTGGTCCATCAACTCCGTGTGCCACTTCTTCGGCCGCAAGCGGTTCGACATCGAAGACGAGTCGCGCAACGTCTTCTGGCTGGCGCCGCTGTCGATGGGTGAGGCATGGCATCACAACCACCACGCGTTCCCGACCTCGGCATTCCACGGCCTGAGCGCGTGGGAGCGGGTGGCCGACCCGACCGGCCTACTCATCTCGGTGCTGGAGAAGCTCGGCGTCGTCTGGAACGTCGTCCGCGTCAGCCCCGAGCGACAGGCCGCCAAGGCGCTTCCCCACGCGCGCACCGTCTCACCTGCCGGCGCCGACCCGTCGACCGCGCGCTAGCCGGCTAGGCCGACTCGAGCGGGGCCATCGTCAGCCCGGCCCCGTTGAGCTGCTCCCAGTACTGCTCAGCCTCGTCGCGCGGCCCGCTCCAGACGATCGCGCAGCCGCTCTTGTGGATGCGATCCGCGAACCGGTAGCCCTCGGCCAGCGACACACCCGGAATCACGCGGGAGAGCGTCTCGGCGACGTGGTCGAACGTGTTGTGGTCGTCGTTGAGCACCACTACACGCCACAGCCCGCCCACGTCGCCTCCGGGCCCGCTCAGCCGCGGCAGCTCAACCGTCTGCGACATCTGGGCCCAGGATAGCTTCCTCGGAGCGCCTCAATCCGAGCTGACCGCCTCGGCGCGCTTGTGCCAGTAGCGCTCGAGCCCGGCGTACAGCTGGTCGGGCGGCGCGGCCTGCTCATACGCCGCGGCCGCGTCCGCGTCGACGCGGTGGGCGACCTCGGATCGCACGTGCTCGACGAACGCCGCTTGGTCGCGCTCGCGGGCATACGCGGCCCAGTCGTCCAGACGCTCGGACAGCTCGGACAGCTGCGCATCGACGTCGTCGCTGGACCCGAAGTGGGTCATGACCAGCCGGCGCGGCTCCCACGCGCGTATCCGCGCGATCGACGCGTGCCACTTCTCGACGTCGATGTCGGGCGGCGGGCTGGGTGGGATCGTCAATGGCGTACCGGCGATCCGCACCCCGCCGACGTCGCCCACAAACGCCGTGCCTTCCGGCGAGTGCAGGAAAGACACGTGGTGTGAGGCGTGGCCGGGTGTGTAGGCGACCTCGAAGGCGCCGTCGAACAATCTCTCGTCGCCGTTCAGCACGCGCAGGTTCCTCTCCGGAACCGGCACCATGTCGCCCCACAGGCGGTCCATGTCCTCGCCGTAGAGCCTCCGCGCGCTCTCCATGAGCCGGTCGGGCGAGGCCATGTGCCGCGCTCCCCGCGCGTGGACGTAGACCTCGAGGTCCGGCCAGCGCTCGACCAGCGACCCGCTCGCGCCGGCGTGATCGAGGTGGATGTGGGTGAGCAGCACCGCGCGGGGGCGAACGCCGCCGAGCCCAGCCAGCAGCGTCTCCAGGCAGGACGTCGGCCCCGGATCGATCACGACGTCCCCAACCAGCCAGGCGCCGATCACGCGCGGCCGGCCCAGGTGCATGACGTCGATCAGCCGCATGTACGCCGTGTGCGGCCGAAGCCTAGTGGTCGTCTTCGGGCGGCTCGACGACCGGGAGCACGGCAGTTGACTCGATGTCCGGATCGCGCTCGTCTTCCTCGTCGATCGCCACCTGGTCGGGCAGCGCGTCCTCGACCGGGGCCGGATCGGCCCGGTCATCCTGTTCGAGCCTGACCGTCTCCTGCGCGCCCACGTCCATCGTCTCGGCGCTCGCCGGGTCGGGCGGGAACCGGTCGGCGGCCGAGTCGGTCACCGTCAAGAGCTCTCGCGCCAGGTCGCGCGTGTCCTCGACGATCCGGTGGCGCTCGGCCCATATCCGGTCGGTCTCAGCGTCCAGGTCTCGGACTCGGTCCTCGGCACCCTGGACGATCTGAGCGGCTTCTCGGCGCGCCGCCTCGAGGCGATCCTCGGCCTCGCCCCGCGACTGCGAGGTGATCTGCTCGGCCGTCTCGTGGGCGCGCTGGAGGATGCCCGAGACCTGCTCTCCGACCCGCTCGAGCGCGCGCCGGACCGCCGACTCGGGCGATCGAGTGGTCTGAAGCTCGGCGACCAGCTGGCTCGTCCTCCGGACGTAGGCGTCGACGGCGAGGCGGTCGTAGCCGCGCAACGCCATCGGAAACTCGACATCGGCGACCACCGGAAGGGGATCGTCCGGAAGCGTGGCTAGTGGCGCGGTGATCTCCTGCATGAGCGCGTGTTCGGTGGAGGCTTCACTCTGATCGGGCATGGCTCCCACGTTACCGCTCTCGTACCCTCGCGGGCCGTCGCCTGAGCAAAGAATCATTCATACAATCGGCGCATGCCGGACACGCCCTCGCCTCGCCTCCCCGAACCGGACCGGCCGTGGATGATGCGCACCTACGCCGGGCACTCGGACGCCAAGCGCTCCAACGAGCTCTACCGGCGCAACCTCGAGAAGGGCCAAACCGGCCTTTCGATCGCCTTCGACCTGCCCACCCAGACCGGCTACGACCCCGACCATGAGCTGGCCCGGGGCGAGGTGGGCAAGGTCGGCGTGTCGATTGCCCACGAGGGCGACATGGCGACGCTGCTCGATCAGATCCCGCTCGGGCAGATGAACACGTCGATGACGATCAACGCGACCGCCGCCTGGCTGCTCGCGCTCTACGTCGTCGCCGCGGAAAAGCAGGGCGTCGCCGAACAAGAGCTCCAGGGCACGACCCAGAACGACATTCTCAAGGAGTACCTGAGCCGCGGCACGTACGCCTTCCCGCCCGGACCGAGCATGCGGCTGATCGCCGACACGATCGCCTACGCCGTGCAACACATACCCAAGTGGAACCCGATCAACATCTGCTCCTACCACCTCCAGGAGGCGGGCGCGACCCCTGTTCAGGAGATCGCATTCACGATGAGCAATGCAATCGCCGTGCTCGATGCCGTCCGGCAGCGCGTGCCGGACGAGCTCATGGGCAGCGTGTTCGGACGGATCTCGTTCTTCGTCAACGCCGGCGTTCGGTTCATCGAGGAGCACGCCAAGCTCCGGGCGATGGCGATCCTGTGGGACGAGCTCGGGCGTGATCGTTACGGGGTCGAGGACGACAAGCACCGCCGCCTGCGCTACGGCGTGCAGGTCAACTCACTCGGCCTGACCGAGGCCCAGCCGGAGAACAACGTGTACCGGATCGCGCTCGAGGCGCTCGCGGTCACGCTCGGCCGCAACGCCCGCGCGCGGGCGCTCCAGCTGCCCGCCTGGAACGAGGCGCTCGGCCTGCCCCGACCCTGGGACCAGCAGTGGTCACTGCGCCTCCAGCAGATCCTCGCCTACGAGACCGACCTGCTCGAGTACCCCGACATCTTCGAGGGCTCGAAGGTGATGGACGGGCTCGTCGCCGAACTGCTCGAGGGCGCGCGCGAGGAGATGCACCGCGTGGCCGAGCTGGGCGGGGCCGTCGACGCCGTCGACTACATGAAGGCCGCCCTCGTCGAGTCGCACCGCAAGCGCTGGCAGCGCATCGAATCCGGCGAACAGGTCGCGGTCGGCATGAACAAGTTCACCTCGACCGAGCCTTCGCCACTGACCGCCGGCGCGGACGGCGGCATCCTCGTCGTCGACCCTGAGGTCGAGGCCGAGCAGCGCGCTGCCGTCGAACGGTGGCGCGCGGCTCGCGACCAGGCCGCCGTCGATGAGGCGCTCGAGTCCCTCGCTCGCGTCGCTCGCGACGACGGCGAGAACATCATGCCGGCGACGATCGCGGCCGCCCGCGCCGGCGCGACGACCGGCGAGTGGGCCCAGACGCTGCGCGAGGCGTTCGGGGAGTACCGGGCGCCGACCGGCGTCGGCGAGGCCGTCGCGGCGCCCACCGAGGAACTCTCCGAGCTGCGCGGAGAAGTCGAGCGCCTGAGCGAGGGGCTTGGGCGCCGGCTCAAGTTCCTGGTCGGAAAGCCTGGTCTGGACGGACACTCCAACGGCGCCGAGCAGATCGCCGTACGGGCCCGCGACGCCGGCATGGACGTCGTCTACGAGGGCATCCGGCTCACCCCGACCCAGATCGCCACCTCGGCCGCACAGGAAGGCGTCCACGTGATCGGTCTCTCGATCCTGTCCGGATCGCACCGCGAACTGATCCCGTCCGTGCTCGACGCCCTCCGCGAGGCCGGGATCGAAGACGTGCCCGTGGTGGTGGGCGGAATCATCCCGGAGGTCGACGCCGACGCCTTGCGCGAGGCCGGCATCGCCGCGGTTTACACGCCCAAGGACTGGAACCTGAACGGCATGATGCGCGACATCGTCGAGCTCGTCGCCTCGCGCCACGGCGTGGAGACCGCCGTGGGCGCTTGAACCGCACCCCAGCCGTGGCAGACGGCCAGGACCTGGGCCGGCGCCTGCGCGAACGCGACCTGACGGCGGCGGCGGCGGCGCTGAACCTGATCGAGAGTCGCGCCCAGGCCGCCCGGGACCAGGCGGACGAGCTCCTATGCGAGGTCTCCCCAGCCGCGCTGGGCGCCGAGGCCCCCGGCCACGTGATCGGGGTGACCGGCCCTCCCGGTGTCGGCAAGTCCTCCCTGCTGAGCCGATTGGTCGCGGAGTGGCGCCACCGCGGCCGGACGGTCGCGGTGCTCGCGGTCGACCCGAGCTCCCGCCGGTCCGGTGGTTCGCTCCTGGGCGATCGCGCGCGGATCGAGGCGGACCCGAAGGACCGAAGCGTGTTCGTGCGCTCGACCGCGGCTGGCGACCGGCTCGGTGGCCTCGCGCCGGCGACGCGGACCGCGGCGGCCGCGCTGGCGGCCGCCTTCGACGTGGTGGTGATCGAGACCGTCGGCGTCGGACAATCCGAGACCGAGGTGGCCGACGTCGCCGACACGGTGGCGGTCGTGCTCCAGCCGGCCTCGGGCGACGTGCTCCAGTTCTTGAAGGCGGGCATCATGGAGGTTCCAGACGTGCTCGTTCTGACCAAAGCCGACCTTCAGGGGCCCGCCCGCCGCGCGCTGGCCGACCTGAACGCCGCGATGGCGGCGCTCGGCGCCAGCGACACCGCGATCTGCCCGGTCTCCTCGATCCCCCCGGCGGCCGGAATCGACCGGCTCGCCGACGCACTGGACGCGCATCGCGCGGGTCTCGACGTGTCCGAGCGGCGGCTGGGCGCCCGGCGCCGGCACGCGCTTGACGAGTTCGTCGCCGAGCACGGCAGGCGCGGCCTGCGTGCCCTGGGAGGCCGACTCGAGGCCGAGCGGTGGCTCGGGCGCCAGGATCCGGGCCTCGACGTACCCGCCCTCGGGCGCGCCCTCGAAGCCCGGGCCACCGAGCGGCGATGAGGGTCGTCCGCCGCCGCCGGGGGCTGCCGCAGCGGATCGTGCTGCCGGGCGAGCACCTCGTCGATGGTCCAACCGCGCTGCGCGCCTGGCGCGATTCCGATCTCGACGGGCTCGTGAATGCCTGCCAGGATCCCGACATCTCGCGCTGGACGCGCGTCCCGTACCCGTACGGGATCAGCGAGGCTCGCGCCTACCTGCTCTCCCGCCACGACGCGTTGCAAACGGGGACCGGGGCGCCGTTCGCGATCGCCCTGGCCGCCGACCGCGACCAGCTGCTGGGCTCGATCGCGCTGATGCGCTTCTCCTGGCAGCACGCCCGGGCCGAGGTCGGCTACTGGCTGGCCGAGGAGTCGCGCGGCGCGGGGCACGCAACCCGGGCCGTGCGCCTGATCACCGCCTGGGGGTTCAGGAGCCTCGGCCTCGAGCGGATCGACCTCATGGCCGCCACCGGCAACCCCGCCTCGCAGGCCGTGGCGGAGCGCTGCGGCTTCACCCGGGAGGCCGTGCTGCGCTCATACCTGGTCGGCCGGGAAGGTCGCCAGGACATGGTGGCGTTCGGCCTGCTGGCCAGCGATCCCCCGAGCCCGTCGCAAGAAACTCGAACCTAGCTCGGGTTTCTCCCCGTGCCCAAGGCGGGCGCCCTCTCGGCTAGGCTTGTTCGATGCGGCTCGAACCACTCAAGGACGGACACGGCCGCCTGATCGGCGATCTGCGGGTCTCGGTCACCGACCGCTGCAACTTCCGCTGCCAGTACTGCATGCCGGCCGAGGGGCTTCCCTGGCTCGAGCGCGCGGAGATCCTCACCTTCGAGGAGATCTCCCGACTGGTGGCGCTGTTCGCCGACATGGGGGTTCACGACGTCCGGCTGACCGGCGGCGAGCCGCTCGTCCGCCGGGAGTTCCCTCGCCTCGCGCGCATGCTCAGCGACATCGAGGATGTCGCGGACTTGTCCGTGACGACTAACGGCTTCCTGCTCGAGCGCGACGCCGAGGCGCTCGTCCGCGCCGGCATCAACCGCTTCAACGTGTCGGTCGACTCGCTCCAGCGCGACCGCTTCTATGAGCTCACGCGACGAGATGCGTTGCCCCAGGTTCTGCGCGGGCTCGATCGGCTCGCCGACTACCCCGAGGCGCACCCGATCAAGATAAATGCGGTGGCGATCCGTGACTTCACCGAGGAGGAGGCGATCCCGTTCGCGCAGTTCGCCCGTCGCACGCCGTATGAGGTGCGCTTCATCGAGTTCATGCCGCTCGACGCCGACCACGCGTGGACTGCTGATCAGGTACTCACCGGCGAGGAGGTCCGGGCTGCGATCGACGCCGTCTATCCGCTCGAGCCCGAACCACGCGAGCCCCATGCCACCGCCCGCGTGTACCGCTTCGCGGACGGCTGCGGAAAGGTCGGGTTCATCAACCCGGTGTCGGAGCCGTTCTGCGGCGACTGCAACCGGGTTCGCCTGACCGCCGACGGGCGGCTTCGCACGTGCTTGTTCTCGCTGAACGAAACCGACCTGCGCACCCCGATCCGGGAAGGCGCCGGCGACGACGACCTCGAGCAGATCATCCGCGACGCGGTGTGGCGCAAGGAGCTCAAGCACCACGTCGGCGAGCCCGGCTTCATTCAGCCGGCGCGGAGCATGTCCGCCATCGGCGGCTAACACGGATGCGCGGCCTAAGAGCCTCGTAAGAGCCCGCGCCGATTAACTCTTTCGCAAGGAATTAGTGAGCATCATCTGAGGCGCAGATGGTCCTGCTCCTGCTGTTTGCCCTGATTGCCGGCGCGGGTACGGCGATCACGCCGTGCGTGCTGCCCGTCGTTCCGGCCCTCCTCGCCTCGAGTGCCACCGGCGGCCGCCGGCGCCCGCTCGGGATCGTGCTCGGACTGGCCGCCACGTTCACGATCGCGATCGTGCTCCTGGCCCAGCTGGTCAAGGGAGTGGGCCTGGCCAGCGGCGCGGCCAGAACGCTCGCGATCGTGGTGCTGATCGTGTTCGGAGTCGCGCTGCTGATCCCCGACGTCACCGCCCGCCTCGAGGCGCCGCTGTCGCGCCTGGCCCGCTTTGGCCCCAAGACGCGCGGCACCGGCTTCTGGTCGGGGCTCGCGGTCGGTGGAGCGCTGGGCTTCGTCTGCGCGCCGTGCGCCGGCCCGATCCTGGCCGCCGTCACGTCGGTCAGCGCGTCCAGCGGCGCGAACGCCCGCGTCGTGGCGGTGGCGATCGCCTACGCGGTGGGCCTGTCCGCGGTCATGCTGGTGTACGCCTTCGCCGGGCGGGCGGTGATCAACCGAATCCGCCGCGTCGGCCGCGGGTACGGCGTGCAGCGCGCGCTCGGCGTCGTGCTACTCGCGACCGGCGTCCTGATGATCTTCAACGTCGACGTCCGCTTCGAGGAGGACCTGGCCAAGGACACGAGCCTGCCGGCGATCCTCGTCGACCCGACTCGCTCGCTCGAGAACTCGAGCGCCGTCCAGAAGCGTCTGGCTTCGCTCCGTCCCACTTCCCGCTTCGTGACGGCGCAAAAGGTCGCCTCGGCAAAGCCCGTCTCGACCGCAGCCGAGCGCGAGGTCGCGATCCCGGGCGTCAAGACCCCGTCGCTGCCCGACCTCGGGACCGCTCCCGAGTTCGCCGACACGCAGGACTGGTTCAACACTCCCGGCGACCGCCCACTTACTTTGAAGGAGCTGCGCGGGCACGTCGTGCTGATCGACTTCTGGACCTACACGTGCATCAACTGCTTGCGCACGCTGCCCTTCGTGAAAGGGCTGTACGCGCAGTACCACAAGTACGGTCTGGACGTCATCGGGGTTGAAACCCCCGAGTTCACCTTCGAGCAGGAGGCGAGCAACCTCCGCCAGGCGATCGAGTCCGACGGGATCAAGTACCCCGTGGTTCAGGACAACAAGTACGGCACGTGGGACGCATGGCAAAACGAGTACTGGCCCGCCGAGTACCTGATTGACGCCAAGGGGAAGGTACGCCACTACCAGTTCGGCGAGGGTGACTACAAGGAGGACGAGGCCGCCGTCCGCGCGCTTCTGGCCGACGCCGGCGCTACGTCGCTGCCGCCGCCGATGACCGCCACGGCGATCATGCCCTCGGGGGGCCTGGGCACGCCCGAGACCTACCTCAACACCGAGCGCCAGCAGGGGTTCGCGACTTCCCTGCAGAACGGATCCCATACGTATCGGACGCCGTCCGGCCTCAACGTCAACGAGTTCGCGCTCGGAGGCACCTGGGACGCCTCGTCGGAGTCGATCACGCCCGTGAGTTCCGGAGCCACGATCTCGGGGGGTGTTCAGGCGGCCAAGGTGTACCTGGTGCTGACTTCGTCGGGGAACGTCCCGCGCCAGGGCCGAGTGCTGCTCGACGGCCAGCCGTTGCCCAACGCTCACGCCGGCACGGACGTCAAGAACGGCGTGCTGACGATCACCGGCGAGCGGCTGTACTCGCTGATCTCGTTCCCGGCCGCGGAGCAGTTCACCTTCACGGTGCAGCTGCCGCCGGGCGTGACGGCCTACGACCTGACGTTCGGCTAGAAGACCCGCGGGACGCCGGAGCGCCGGCGGTCGAGCATCGCCGCCGCCTGCAGGAGGTCGTCGGGTGTGTCGATATCGAACAGCTCGTCGGGATCGTCGACCTCGAGCCGGACCGGGTCGAGGCCGGCCACGATCTCCATCAGGCGCCCGCTCGCGGCCCGCGCGGGGCCCGAAAGCAGCTCGAGCGCCCGCGGCTGATAGCACCCGAGCATGGGCTGCATACGACCTTGCGCGCAGGCCACGACGGCCGGGGCCCGCCCCGGATCGGTCTTGACCAGCCGGTGCAGAAACTGCGGCGTGACGAACGGCATGTCGGCGGCGCACACGAGCACCGGACGACCTCCGGCAAGCGCGAGAGCCTGGGTGATGCCGACCAGCGGATGGCGCGGGCTCTCGGGCTCGATCCACACCGCCACGCCGGACAGCGGAGGTAGGCTGGTGCCCGCCTTGGCCAGGATCGCCACCTTGCTCACGACCTGTCTGACCGCTTCGAGCGGGTAGCAGATCAGCGGCTTGCCGTCGAGCTCGACCGTCGGCTTCTGGCCGCCGATCCGCAGGCCCGCGCCTCCGGCCATGATCGCGCCGACCGGCCTTGAGCGGAACCGCATCAGCGGCTCTCGGGGTGCAGACTCACACGGGGATCGTAGAATCAAGGCAATGGAGGGCTCAACCTCTGTTCGGAGCTGGCTCCGCTGCTATCGCTGTTGGTCGCAGAACCTCGAGGTGCAGGTGCACTATGAGGGGATCCACCGGATCGACCCAGAGACCGGAGAACGCGGCGAGGTGGTGGACGAGATGCAGGAGGCTGTCGTCCAGTGCCTGGAGTGCATGCACGACCAGCCGCACCTCGGCTTCCACAACGGCCGCGTCGAACCGATCGAGGACCGCTGGGAGCGGATGATCGCCGGCACGCCGTGGGTGGCCTCGTGCACGGTGACGGTCGATGCCGACGACGTCGAGACGTGCTCGGGGCCCGAGGCGGGCGACGCCCTCTCCTACGCCGCCTTCGGCGACCACGGCACGCGTGAGTTCTTCACCCACGTCCGCTTCCACAAGCACGACGACGACCGGATCGTCGTTCACCTGCTGGTCGAGCTGTACGCCCGGTCCGCCGACGAGGCCACCGAGGTGCTCGAGGAGGCCGCGCGCGGGGCGCTGGCCATCACCTCGCTTGCCGAGGAAGCGCGTCCGCCCGCATCGACGGGCGGCGGCGGTGACGCGCAACACTGACCCGTTCCGAAGCCTCCATCACGATCAGCGCCAGCGCCACCGGGACCGTCGCCGGTAGCTCGTTGATGACCAGAAACAGCAGGTCGAACACGGCCGCGATGGCCAGCGTGAGCAGCGCCGCCTGCCACTGCCGGCGCCACCGCGCGGCCACCACCGCCCCGAGCAAGGCGGCGACGAACAGGTCGCCGTAGCCGAGCGACACCGTCCCGAACAGCTCGCTCTGGAGTTGCGGTAGCCCAGCCGGCGGCTGGGCCGCGACCAGCGTGGCGTTGGGGGCCTGGAGCAGGTCCGAGATCACGAGCCACGAGTCCGCGGCCGCCATCAGCACGATTCCCACCTTCAGCCACGACGGCGGGGTCACGGCCGCCAGCAGCACCCCGAGCGTCACGCAGCTGAGGGCTGAGAGGACCGCGGCCGACGCCTCGCCCACGAGCGAATCCTTGATCACCCAGGCCAGCACGAATAGCGGCACCGCCGCCACGGCCAGCCACGGCCTCGCTCCCCGCATCGCCCAGCCCAACGCGACCGCGGCCAGGATCGGTACCGCGATCAGTGCCAGCCAGGTCAGCGCGGTGGCGGTGTCCGACACGTAGCGGATCGCAAAGATCACGACGACGATCGAGCCGATCGGCACAAACGCCCAACCGCGACCCCGAAAGCGATCCATCCAGGCCGGTCTCGCGATCGGCCGCGTGGCGGCGACCGTGCCGGCCTGCAGGACGAGCATGCCGGCATCTGAGGGGATGAACGGGAGCGCCACGCCGGTCAGGGTACGCGGCTCGCCGAAGAGATCCTTATGGGATGGGCGCTGCTCTGAGGTCGAAGGACCTCATTGATCGCCCAGCCGCCGCTCGAGCCCGCCAAGCTGCGCCTTGAGCTCCTTCGGGAGCCTGTTGCCGAACTTGCCGTAGTGCTCGTGCATCTGCGGGAGTTGCTCCAGCCAGGCGTCGTGATCGACCTCGAGCAGCTTCTCGACGGCTTCGCGTTCGATGTCGAGCCCCGATGTGTCGATCCCGCCCTCGCCGACCGGCGGGACCAGCCCGATTGCGGTCTCGTTCGCTTCCGCGTTGCCCTCCAGGCGGCGGAAGATCCACGCCAGCGGACGGCAGTTCTCGCCGAAGCCCGGCCACAGGAACTTGCCGTCGTCGTCCTTGCGGAACCAGTTGACGTAGAAGATCCGGGGCAGCTCGGCCCCCTCACGCCGGCCGATTTCCAGCCAGTGCTGGAAGTAGTCGGCCATGTTGTAGCCGCAGAAAGGCAGCATGGCCATCGGGTCGAAGCGGAGCTCGCCCACGTTCCCCGTGGCCGCAGCGGTCTTCTCCGAGGACATCGTCGACCCGAGGAAAACGCCGTGCTCCCAGTCGCGCGCCTCGTAGACGAGCGGCACCACGGTGGCGCGCCGGCCACCGAACAGCATCGCGTCGATCGGCACGCCGGCGGGCGAGTCCCACTGCGGATCGATCGATGGGCACTGAGCGATCTGCACGGTGAAGCGCGCGTTCGGATGCGCCGCCGTCTTGTCTGACTCCGGAGTCCAGTCGTCGCCGCGCCAATCGGTGAGCTGCGCGGGCGCGTCCCCCATCCCCTCCCACCAGATATCGCCGTCGTCGGTCTTGGCGCAGTTGGTGAACACCACGTCATGCCCGAGCATCTTCAACGCGTTCGGGTTGGTCTTCTGGCTCGTCCCCGGCGCCACACCGAAGAAGCCCGCCTCAGGGTTCACGGCGTACAGCTTGCCGTCCTTGCCGAACTTCATCCAGGCGATGTCGTCCCCGATCGTCTCGATCTTCCAGCCCGGGAGCGTGGGGATCATCATCGACAGGTTGGTCTTGCCGCAGGCGCTCGGGAAGGCCCCCGCGATGTACTTCGAGACGCCCTCGGGCGAGGTCATCTTGAGGATCAGCATGTGTTCGGCAAGCCAGCCCTCGTCGCGCGCCATGACGGAGGCGATCCGCAGCGCGAAGCACTTCTTGCCGAGCAGCGCGTTGCCGCCGTAGCCCGAGCCGAACGACCAGATCTCGCGCGTCTCGGGGAAGTGGACGATGTATTTGTTGTCCGCGTTACACGGCCAGGGGACATCCTGCTCGCCGTCGGCGAGGGGCGCCCCGACCGAGTGCAGGCAGGGCACGAAGTCGCCGTCCTCGCCGAGCGCGTCGAGCGCCTCCTGGCCCATGCGGGTCATGATCCGCATCGACGCGGCCACGTAGGCCGAGTCGGTCAACTGCACGCCGATGTAGGAGATCGGCGACCCGATCGGACCCATCGAGAACGGGACGACGTACATCGTCCGTCCCCGCATCGATCCGGTGAACAGCTCGGTCAGAGCCTGGCGCATCTCGTGCGGGTCTGTCCAGTTGTTCGTCGGGCCGGCGTCCTCCTCGCGCTCGGAGCAGATGAACGTCCGGTCCTCGACCCGCGCCACGTCGGCCGGATCCGACAGTGCAAGGAAGGAGTTGGGCCGCTTGGCATCCGACAGCCGCTCGAACGTGCCCGCGTCGAGGAGGGTCTGGGCAAACCGCTCGTACTCCTCGTCGGACCCGTCGCACCAGTAGACCTCGTCGGGCTGCGTCAGCGCTGCCATCTCCTCTACCCACTCATGTAGACGGGAGTGATCGGTGGTGGCTTGCGTCGGTGCGGTATGGGCCATGAGGATTCAGCAACTCCTAGGGTCAGGGTGGGCTGCCAAGCCTACCCGGGCGGTAACGAATATGACTCGCTCGTGGCCTATTCCACGTTGGACTCGGCCGAGCGCCGCTCACCCGATGGGTGCGCGGGATCCCCATCAATGCGCGGAACGAGGACCAGGCGCTTGAACTCGGCGACTAGCACGCCGTCCTGGTTGAGCACGCGTGTGTGGACTCGCACGGTCCCCCGGTCGGGCTTGGACTGCGAGGGCTTGACCTCGAGCACTTCCGACTCGCAGAACAGCGTGTCGCCGTGGAACACCGGCGCGGGATGCTTGAGCTCTTCGGTGGCCAGGTTGGCGATCGCCTTGCCGCTCACGTCCGAGACGCTCATCCCGAGCGCGAGCGAGTAGACGAGCGGCCCGACGACGACGTTGCGTCCCTGCTGGGACTGGCGCGCGTACACGTCGTTGATGTGCAGCGGGTGATGGTTCATGGTCAGCAGGCAGAACAGGTGGTCGTCGGACTCGGTCACCGTCTTGGCCGGCCAGTGTTTGTACACGGCGCCCACCTCGAACTCCTCCAGGTAACGCCCGTACGGGTGCGCACCACTGGCTTCACGCGCCGCCTGATCGGTCTCGATCTGGGTCGCCGCCTGACCTGATGAATTGTCGGCGGCACCTGACGGCGGCGCCTTGGTGTCTGTTTGGGTCATTTCAAGAGAATGCCAAGCGGCGGCGCCCGGTGCGGCGCTCCTATCCGCACCCCGGAAGCCGCGAGCCATCTAAGGTTCCGACGATGCGAAACCCACGTGACTTCGGCAAGCCACTCGCGATCGGCGCTCCCGCGCCCGTCCTGGAAATCCCGTTCAAGCCCTCGCGGATGATCCACTTCCTCGACTTCTCCAACGAGAAGATGGTGGCCAAGGTGCCCGACATCGCGCCGACGGTCGACATCCTGCTCGGCAACCTCGAGGACGCCGTACCCGTCGATCGCAAGGAGGCGGCCCGAGAGGGCCTCGTCCGCGTCGGCAAGGAGATGGAGCTCGGCGAGACGCAGCTCTGGACCCGGGTCAACAGCCTCGAGTCACCGTGGGTGCTCGAGGACATCACCACGCTCGTGAGTGAGATCGGTCACAAGCTCGACGTGATGATGATCCCCAAGGTCGAGGGCGCCTGGGACATCCACTACGTCGATCGGCTGCTGGCTCAGCTCGAGGCGCGAGCCGGGCTTGAGCGCCCGATCCTGATCCACGCGATCCTGGAGACGGGCCTGGGGGTGGTCAACCTCGAGGAGATCGCCACCGCCAGCCCGCGTATGCAGGGCATGAGCTTCGGTCCGGCCGACCTAGCCGCCTCGCGGCGCATGAAGACGACACGCGTGGGCGGCGGCCACCCGGGCTATCGGGTGATCGAGGACCCCGACCCGTCCGATCCAGAGGGGACGGGCGGGAACCGAGTCACCGCCCAACAGGATCCCTGGCACTACTCGATCGCGCGCATGGTCGACGCCTGCACGTCGGCCGGCATCCTCCCCTTCTACGGTCCCTACGGCGACATCCGCGACGTTCAGGGCTGCGAGACGCAGTTCCGGGCCGCCTTCCTGCTCGGATGCGTCGGCGCCTGGTCGCTGCACCCCGTCCAGATCGAGATCGCCAAGAAGGTGTTCAGCCCCGATCCCGACGAGGTCCGCTTCGCCAAGAAGGTGCTCGAGGCCATCCCGGACGGCCGCGGCGTTCACATGATCGACGGCAAGATGCAGGACGATGCCACGTGGAAGCAGTGCAAGGTGATGGTCACCCTCGCCGAGATGCTCGCGCATAAGGATCCCGACCTGGCCGAGGCCTACGGCTTCGACCGCGTGGCGGCATAGAGTCCCGTTCAGCATGCGGATCTCGGCCAAAGCGGACTATGCGGTACGCGCGGCGGTCGAGCTGGCCGCCACCGACGACGAGAAGCCGGTCAAGGCCGAACGGATCGCCGTCGCCCAGGACATCCCGCTGAACTTCCTCGAGAACATCCTCGGGGAGCTGCGTCACGCCGGCATCGTGCGCAGCCACCGCGGCGCCGAGGGCGGGTTCCGCCTGGCCAAGCCGGCCGGCGACATCACGATCGCAGACATCATCCGCGCGGTCGAGGGGCCGCTGGCGAGCGTTCGGGGCGGCCCGCCCGAGGACACGTCCTACCCGGGGTCCTCGGAGGCGCTGCCGCGAGTGTGGATCGCGGTCCGCGCGAACCTGCGCCGGGTGGTCGAGCACGTCACCGTCGCCGACGTGGCGAGCGGCAAGATCCCGGCCGACATCGATCGTCTGGCCGAGGACCCCGAGGCCTGGGTTACGCGCTGAGCGCTGCCCCGCTCACGCGGTGAGCGCAGTCTCCTCGCCGGCGACGGCCGCCTCGGCGGGGTCGCCGGAAACCGCGGCGCGCATCGGCGGGCGTACGTAGACGATGTCGCCGTCTTTGATCTCGAGCTGTTCGGCCTGAGAGCGCGTCAACTGCACCCGCGCCGGGTCGCCGCCGTTGAGCTCGAGCTCGACCCTGACCTCGAAGCCGAGGTGCACCACGCGCTTGACCATCGCCTCGATCAGCCCCGGCTCGGCCGTCAGCGAGATGCTGACGTCGTGCGGGCGCACCAGCTTGCCCTCGACCGTGCTGACCGGCCCGAGGAAACCCATCACGAACGGGCTCGCGGGCTTGTCGTAGACGTCGCGCGGAGCGCCCACCTGCTCGATCCGGCCCTTGTTCATGACCGCGATCGTGTCGGCGACCTCCATCGCCTCCTCCTGGTCGTGCGTGACCAGCACGGTGGTCACCCCCTGCTCGTCGTGCAGCCGGCGCAGCCAGCGCCGCAGCTCGGCCCGGACGTTCGCGTCGAGCGCGCCGAACGGCTCGTCGAGGAGGAGCACCTGCGGCTCGACGGCCAGCGCGCGCGCCAGGGCCATCCGCTGGCGCTGCCCGCCCGAGAGCTGGTGAGGTCGCTGCCCCGCCCACTGGGTCAAGCCGACAAGCTTGAGGAGGTCCTCGACGCGGGTCCGGACCTCGGAGGCTTTCCGCTTGCGAATCTTGAGGCCGAAGGCGACGTTGTCGAACACGGTCATATGCGCGAACGCCGCGTAGTGCTGGAACACGAACCCAATGCCGCGGTCCTGGGGGCGCGCCCGGGTGACGTCCTGGCCGGCGATCCTGATGTGACCCCCGTCGGGCTCCTCGAGGCCGGCGATGATCCGCAGCAGGGTCGACTTGCCCGAGCCGCTCGGTCCGAGCAGCGCGGTCAGCCCGCCCTCGGTCACGTCGAGCGATACGTCGTCGAGCGCGACGAAGTCGCCGAACCGCTTGGAGATCCCTTCCGCCTCGATCCTCACTGCCGGTCCTTTCTGCGTCCAAACAGGGTCATCACGAGCAGGACGGCGATCGAGATTACGGCCAGCTCGGTAGCCGCGGCGTAAACGCTGGTCGTCACCTGGCCGCCGATCTGCGAGTCGCGCTGGTAGACGAGCAGCGGTAGGGTCAGCGTCGACCCGGCGACGTTGGAAGAGACGACGATCACCGCGCCGATCTCGCCCAGCGCCCGCGCCGTGGTCAGGACCACGCCGTAGGCCACGCCCCACCGGATGGTGGGGAGAGTCACCCGCCAGAACGTTTGCCAGGAGGAGGCGCCGAGCGTGGCAGCGGCCTGCTCCTGCTCGTCCCCGACCTCGCGCAGGACCGGCGCGACCTCGCGCACGACGAACGGCAGCGACACGAACACCGTCGCGATCACCATGCCGGGGACGGCGTAGATGATCCTGATCCCGTTGTTCAAGAACAGGCTCCCGAACCAGCCGCCCTGGCCGTAGACGAGCAGCAGGGCGAGCCCGACGATCACCGGGGAGACGACGAACGGCAGGTCGATCAGAGCGTCGAGGATCGCCTTGCCCCGCGGATTGCTGCGGGTCAGGACGAGCGCCGCCCCGACGCCGAAGATCGTGTTGAGCGGCACCGCGATCGCGGCGATCAGGAGCGACAGCCAGAACGCACTGATCGCCGCTGGAGTGGTCATGAACGCCCACGCGGTCCCGATCCCGTGCTCGAAGGTGCGCCAGAACACGACCCCGACGGGCAGCAGCAGGAGCAGGGCCAGGTAGACCAGCGCGACCCCGCGCAGGGACAGCGTGGCTCGGCGGCTAACGACCAACGCGCGCTCCCAGCCGCCGGATCACGAACAGCACGACCAGCGCCAGCAGCATCAGGACCACCGACAGCGCCGCGGCGGACTGCTCCGAGCCGCTCTCGATGTCGGCGTAGATGACGATCGAGGCGATCTGGACCTTGCCGGCGATCAGCGCCAGCGAGCCGAACTCGCCGACCGAGCGAGCGAACGCGAGCGCCGCCCCGGACAGAATGGCCGGCCTCAGCGCCGGCAGGATCACCCGGCGAAACGTCGTCCCGTTGGAGGCCCCGAGCGAGGCGGCCGCCTCCTCTACCTCGCGGTCGAGCTCGATCAGAACCGGCTGTACCGAGCGCACCACGAACGGCAGCGTCACGAACAGCAGCGCCACGACCACCACACCACGGGTGTAGGCCAGGTGGATTCCGACCGGGCTGTCGGGCCCGTACAGGGCGATCAGGGTCAGCCCGGCGACGATCGTGGGCAGCGCGAACGGCAGGTCGATGAGCGCGTTGACGACGCGCTGGCCCGGGAACCGGTCGCGGACCAGCACCCAAGCGACGAGCGTGCCCGTGACCGCGCCGATCGCGGCGACCAGCAGCGAGGCACCGAGCGTGATGGCCAGCGCGCGGACCGCCAGCGTGTTGTCGATCGAGCTCCACAGGGTTCCGAGCCCCGACGAGAACGCCTTGACGACCACGGCCGCCAGCGGGATCAGGACGATCAGGCTCAGGTACACCATCGTCACGCCGAGCCCGAGCCCGCTGCCGCCCGCGCGGACGCGGGCCCGTCTGGACGTGGCCGCGGGCGAGGGCGAGAGAGACGCGGTCCCGGCGGCGCTCGCCGGGACCGGTTGAAGCTCAGCTGGCAGTTGGCACCCCCGCCGCTTGCTCGATCTTGGTCACCGAGCCCGTGGACGGGGCGAACAAGGTGTCGTCGACCTTCGTCCAGCCGCCCAGGTAGCTGATCGTGAACAGCTGCGGCGGCGTCGGGAACTTGCTGGCGAACTTGGACGCCACCGATGCGAGCACCGGGCGGTAGCCCTTCTGCGCCCAGATCGTCTGACCCGCGGTCGACCACTGCCAGTTGACGAACGCCTGCGCCTGCGTGGCGTGCGAGCTCTTGGTGGTGACCGCGATCGGCGTCTGGATCAGGATCGTCTGAGCCGGATACGCGATCTGGACGGCATCCCCAGCCTTGACCGCCGACAGCGCGTCCGACTCGTAGTCGAGCAGCACGTCGCCCTTGCCGCCGACGAACGTCTGCAGGGCCGCGCTCGCGCTCGAGTCTTGCACGCTCACGTTCTTGGTCAGCAGGGTGTTGAGGTAGGCGAGCGCCTGCGCCGGCGTCTTGCCTTCCTTCAGCTGGGCGCCATAGCCGGCCAGGATGTTCCAGCGCGCGCTGCCCGAGGTCGACGGGTTGGGCGTGATCACATCCACCCCCGGCTTGACCAGGTCATCCCAGCCGGTGATGTGCTTGGGGTTGCCCTTGCGCACGACGAACACCACCACCGAGTCGCTCGAGAAGCCGTTGAACTGATTGGCGTCCCAGCTCTTGGCCACGATCCCGTCCTTGACGAGCCGCGTCATGTCCGGCGTCGTGGAGAACTCGACGACGTCCGCCGGCTGGCCGGTGTCGACGGCGCGGCTCTGCGAGCCGGAGGCGCCGAACGACTCGCTGAAGCTCACGCCCTTGCCCCCGGGCGTCTGGGCGAACGCCGCGGTCAGCGCATCGAACGCTTTCTTCGGCGTCGAGTAAGCGACCAGGTTGAGGTTGACGCTGCTCGCGCCGCTCGTCGACGCTGCGTTGCTCGTGCTTGCGCCCGCGCTGCTCGAGCTCGTCGAGTCCGAGGAGCCGCCGCAGCCGGCAGCCAGGCCGGCCACGGAGATCGACAGGAGCGCGAGCGCGGCCGCCCGCGCGGTCATTCGGCGTGCTCGTGTTGTCATTCAGAAACCCCTTAGAAGCGACTGGTTTTCAAGGAAGGGCGCCGGCGGAAGGCAGACCGGCCGGCGTCGTGAGCTAGAACCGTCAACGAGACCGAAGTACTGCACTTATTGCATC
>DATJUA010000165.1:0-16378 GCA_035502815.1 Solirubrobacteraceae bacterium | reverse complement strand
AAGGAAACGATTGACATGCCTCAAGCGAAAACGAAAACCCTGAATGAGCGCGACACGAAGCTGGTGCGATGGCTGGGCGAGGCCCACGCCAAGGAGGCCGAGCTCGAAGCCGACCTGACCGCGCACATCGCGCTGACCCAGAAGCAGTCCTACAAGAAGCGCCTTCAGCAGCACCTCAAGGAGACCCGCGACCACAAGCGCCGCGTCGCCGCACGGATCAAGCAGCTTGGCGGCCCGACCGGCCAGGGACTGATCGGCGCGACAGGCTCAGCGGTCGGCGAGGTGGCCGGCAAGACGGTGGCCGCCGTCAAGGGCCAGGTCGGCGCGGCGCGTGCACTCATCACCGACCAGGCCGAGACTCACTTGCGCAACGCAGAGGATGAGCTTCGCGAGGAGCACACCGAGATCGCGCTGTATTCCCGGATCGAAGCCTTCGCCACCGCGGTGGGCGATCGCGACACGGTCCAGCTCGTCAAGGCCATACGGCGCGACGAGGAGCGCATGGCCAAGTACCTCCAAGCCGAGGTCGGAAGGCTGGTCAAGGACGTCGTCCGTTCGGAGATCCCGCGTGACCAGCGCGCCACCGCGTCGCGTTCGCGCTCGCGTCGCTCGGGCTCGACCAGCAGGTCCCGGACGACCGCGAGCACCAGCCGGTCGCGGTCGGGAACGACCGCCAGCCGGTCCCGGACGAGCTCGCGCAGCTCCGGCTCACGCGCGACCACCTCGCGCAGCTCCGGCTCACGCGCGAGCACCTCGCGCTCGCGCAGCTCCACCTCACGCCGCCCACGTAGCCGCGCGGCGGCACGGAGCTGACAGCCATGACCGCGCTTCACCTCGCCACCGGCGCCGGCTCGCAGGATGAGCCGGACGCCGGCCTGGCCTGGTTCACTCAACAGTGCATGACCAACGGCGCTCCGCTCGAGCGCTATATCGCGCACGCGGAGCGGCTCGGCGACCAGGAGCTCGCCACCTTCTTCCGCCGCGCGCTGGCCGAGAGCCACCGGGTCAGACCGGGGGACCGGCGCCGGTGGGAGCGGCGCTCGCGCGGCGACCGCCGGCGCCCCTAGACGACCAGGCGAGCGGACGGCTAGACGGCTAAGCGAGCAGGCGACGACTGGACGGCTCGCTCAGGCGACCACCCGGGCCCGCCGCCTAGCGGCTCAGGCGGTGCGCGCCAACCGATCGCGCACGGCCAGCCGTAGGCCCGCGCCGACCGGTACCACGGTCTGGGTCAGGCGCGACTCGGCCTCGATCAGCGCGGTGAACTCGACCAGCTCGTGCGCGTGGGAGATCACGTTATCGACCGCGAGCACGCCGCCTGGCGCCAGCGTCCGCAGCAGATCCGCGAGGTAGTCCGGATAGGCGGGGCGCTCGGCGTCGAGGAACACGAACTCCCACGCGCCGTCCTGTGAACGCGCCAGGACGTCGGCCGCGTCCTCGGTGCGCAGCTCGACGAAGTCGGTCAATCCCGCCGTGGCCAGGCTGGCCCGCGCCAGCTGCGTGCGCGCCGGATCGAGGTCGACGCTCACGACCGAGCCTCCGGTCGCCTCGGCTGCGTCGGCCAGCCAGATCGTCGAGTAGCCATTGGAGGTCCCGAGCTCGATGATCCGCCGGGCGCCGGTGGCGCGGATCAGCACCCCGAGGAGCTCGGCCGTCGGCGGCTCGACGTTGCGGAAACGTTCGAGGCGGTCGGCTAGCGCGCGGTCGTGTTCGTGGCTCACCGCGTACAGCTCGTCGGCGAAGCTTCGTCGAGCCGCGTCCATCGCTAAGGCGCCGCCATCAGGCCCCGCCGACAAGTCTCATTCACGCCACCAGCTCGACGGGCGGCCGGGACAGCTCCTGCGGCTGCAGATGCTCCAAGCGATCGACCTCGGCCAGCGCGGGGAACACTTGTCTCCAGGTGATCGCGAGCAGGATCGTAATCGCGCCACCGCCCACCACGGCGGGGACCGTGCCGACCAGGTAGGCGGCCAGTCCCGACTCGAACGCGCCCAACTGGTTGGAAGCGCTGATGAATACCATCTCGACGGCGTTGACGCGTCCGCGCAACCGATCCGGCGTGGCCAGCGCGACCGTCGTGGAGCGGATGTTCATGCTGTAGAGGTCGACGAACCCGCTGACCCCGAGCGCAAGCAGCGAGAGCCAGAACACGCGCGAGAGCCCGAACACGATGATGCTCGCACCGTACAGGCCGACGACGATCAACAGCGTTCGCCCGGCCCGGCCTCCGAGCGGGCGACGTGTCAGAAACGCTGCGGCGAGCAGCGCACCGATCGCCGGCGCGGCCCGGAGCACTCCGAGACCGGTGGCGCCGACGTGCAGGATCGAACGGGCAAACACCGGCAGCAACGCCACCGCACCGCCGAACAAGACGGCCAGCAGGTCGAGCAGGATCGCCCCGAGCAGGATCTGCGTTCGCCCGACGAACCGAAGCCCCTCGAGCACGCTCTGAAGGCTCGCCGTCCGCCTCGCCTCGTCATCGACCGCCGCCACCTCGGCGGCCGGGCGCGGATGCATGGCCAGCACGCAGACAAAAGCCAGCAGGCACCAGCCGGACGCAATCAGATACACCACGACCGGCGAGACACCGTAAATGAGACCGCCCAGCGCCGGTCCGACCACCTGGCCCGCCTGGCTGGCGATCGACCGGAGCGTCATCGCGCTGGGGAGAAGCTCGAGAGAAACGAGTGTCGGCGGCATCGCCCGGGCGGCGGGCGAGCCGAGGGCCATGCAGATTCCGGCCCCGACTGCAAACCCCAGGTAGGCCCACACCTGGGTGGCTCCCTCTGCGCTGATCAGGGCCAGACCGACGCCCACGCCCGCGCCGAGCAGCAGCGCCCCGGCGAAGATGAGCCGTCGCGGCACCCGGTCGGCCAGGTGCCCGGCGGGGAGCGCGAGGACGAACAGCGGCACGAACTCGGCCAACCCGATCCAGCCTAGGTCGAGCGGACTGCGGCGCAGCGCGTACACCTGCCAACCGATCACCAGCTCGAGCATCTGGAGGCTGGTGCCCATCCCCAGCAGCGCCAGCCACCAGAGACGGAAGTCGCGCTCCTCGAGCGCTGGGCCGAACCGTCTCAAGCGTCTGCTGTGAGCTCGCTCATCAAAAGGGAGCGTAGCCTCGGACGCTCCCGGGTAGTACTGGGAGACGGGACACGGGGTCCCGAACTGGGTGCTCGGAGGCAGGCCGCGCATGAACGTCCAGACATCGGAGATATTCACGCGCTCCACGGAGCACGTCGTCCAGTTCTACGACTGCGAGTCGGAGCTGGCGCAAGCCGTGGGCGCGTATCTAGCGCAGGCCGTTTGGGCTGGGGATGTCTCCATCGTGATTGCGACTCCAGACCATCGGTCCGCCTTCGAGGGCCAGCTCGCCGCGGCCGGTGTCCGTCTCGATCGGGTCGCTCGTGACGAGACGATCTTGTGGCTCGACGCCGCCGAAACGCTCGCCCACCTGAGGGTCGAGGAGGGGGGGATCGACCCGGAGGCCTTCCGATCCGTTGTGGGAGAGATCGTGCGTGGGGCGTGCCAACGCGGGCGTGAGGTTCGCGCCTATGGCGAGATGGTCGCCCTGCTGTGGGATGCCGGCGATGTGCTCGGCGCGATCGAGCTCGAGAAGCTCTGGAACGAGCTGGCGCGCGAGCTTCAGTTCTCGCTCTGGTGCGCCTACCACGGGCACTCCCTCGCGGTCCACGAGCACGCGGACGAGTTGCACGAGGTCTGTCACCTACATACGTCCGTGATCGACGAGGCCACGGCGCGGTTCGCCGCCGGTGCCGACGCGCCGCTCGCGGCCCGGCGGTTCGTCTCGAGCGTCCTGGCCCGCCGACCGTACGAGGGCCGTGTTCAGACCGGCGACATCCGGCTCCTGGTGAGCGAGCTGGCCACGAACGCAGTGATCCACGCCCGCAGCCCGTTCTCCGTCTCGGTCCGGTGCGTCGGCTCGGCGGTGCGTATCTCGGTCCGCGACTCGAGCCCGATGCGACCCGTCCTGCGCGACGGGGGAGTCACCTCGCTCTCGGGACGCGGCCTGCACCTGGTGGACGCCCTCGCCGATGCCTGGGGCGTCGACGCCGACGTGGACGGCAAGACCATCTGGGCGGAGCTTCCGCTCTCCGTCGGCTAGAGCCCGGGCGAGCGCTCGATCGCGATCAGACCACGTTGGCGCCGCGCCGGCGGACGAGCGCGTCGACGGCGGCCGCCACGAGCAGCACGATCGCCGTGGCGATGTACTGGCCGGCGGCGCTGATGCCCATCAAGGCCAGACCGTTGTAGACGACGCCGATCACCAGACCGCCGAGCAGGGCGTGGAGTGGCTTGCCCCGGCCTCCGAACAGGCTCGCGCCGCCGATCACGGCCGCCGCCACCGAGTAGAGGGTGTAATCACCTCCGTCGACGCCGGTCGACACCGACCCGAGGAACGACGCGTACACGAGCCCCCCGATCCCCGCGGTCATGGCGGCGAACACGAAGGCGATGCGGCGCACGCGGTTCACGTTGATCCCGGCGCGGCGAGCGGCCTCCGGGTTGGCGCCGATCGCGTACATGTAGCGCCCGAGTCGGGTCCGTCCCAGCATCACCGAGTACGCGAACAGAACCAGTCCGACGAACGGGATCACGTACGGGACGCCCTTGAGCGAAATCAACAGCCCGCGGTTGACGCTGCAGATGTAGACGAGCGCGATACCGCCGATCGCCGCGGCCGCGATCGTAAGCAGCGTGACGCTGAGCGGCGGGGCACTGAGGCCCTGCGCGCGCCGCTGCGCAGCTCGACGCAGCGACGCGAAAGCGAATAGCGCCACCACGACGACGAGGATGATCCAGCTTGCGCCGACCGGGATGTTGTTGTTCACGAGCTTGTAGACGACGCTCGAGTTGGAGACCGAGATCACGCCGCCAACCGCCTGCTTGTCGATCGTCGCGAGTTCGATCAGCACCCCCTCGAAGAACAGCAGGCCGGCCAGGGTCACCACGAACGACGGGACGTGGAGCCGGGTGATCAGCGTGCCCTGGATATAGCCGATCACGGCGGTGATACCGACCCCGCAGAGGATCCCGAGCCACCACGGGAAGTTGACCGGAGGTGCGATCAGCTCGGCGATGATCATTCCGCCGACGCCGAGCACGAACCCCACCGAGAGGTCGATCTCCGACAGGATTAGTGCGAACAGCTGGGCCGCTCCGAGCAGGACGTAGATCGACGATTGCTGGAACAGATTGACCAGGTTCAGCGCCGAGCCGAACTTGGACCGCTCCAGCTGGAAGAAGATGATGATGACGATCAGGCCGGCAACGATCGGCAGCGCCCCGCTCTCGCCGCTGCGGATGCGGCGCCATTGGGCGTTCACGTAGTCCCCGAGCGAATCGGCGAGCACCGCGGGATCGGCCGCGGTCAGATCGAGGTCGCTCTCAGGAGCTGCGGTCTGGTCCTCTTCCAGCTCGGTCGACAGCGGCGGTTCCTCGATCTCGGACGGGACACCGGGATTCGAGAACTCGTCGTCCGGCATCATTCGTCCCGTCCAGCCGAGTGTGGGACCGGCGAGTGCCCCACGGCGCGCGAGGAGCGCCCCGTGGTCATGTAGTCAACTACAGAGGCCGGGTCGAAATCGGACGCCGCACCCTGCGCCACCATCTCGCCCAGGTACAGGATGACGACGCGGTCCGCCACCTCGAACACGTCGTTGAGGTTGTGCGAGACGAGCATCACGGCGACGCCCTGCGAGGCGAGTCGCTTGATCAGGTCGAGCACCTGGCGAGTCTGCGACACCCCGAGGGCAGCGGTGGGCTCGTCCATGATCACGAGCTTCGCCTTGGACATGACTGCCTTGGCCACCGCGACCGACTGGCGCTGGCCGCCGGATAGCGACGCGACCGGCTGGCGGATCGACCGGATCGTCACCACGTGAAGCTCCTTGAGCGTCTCCTTGGCGCTCAACTCCATCGAGCCTTCGTCGAGCAGAAGGTGCGTGACCCGTTCGTGGCCCAGAAACATGTTCTGGACGATGTCGAGGTTGTCGCAGAGCGCGAGATCCTGGTAGATCGTCGTGATCCCAGCCGCCTCGGAATCGCGCGGGCCGTGGAAGTGGACCGGCTTTCCCTGCCACAAGATCTCACCCTCGTCCGGCGGCCAGAGCCCGGCGATCGTCTTGATGGTGACCGACTTGCCGGCGCCGTTATCGCCCGCGAGCGCAGTGACCTGGCCCGGCGGAATCTCGAAATTGATCCGAGTCAGTGCCTGTACGGGGCCGAACCGCTTGGTGATGCCGCGCAGCTCGAGTAGAGGCGCTCCGTTTGAGCTGCTATGGCCAGGCTCGGCCGCGGGGGCGGGGCTGTTCGATGTGCTCATCGTCTCGGTGGCGCGATGGGCCCCTCCGATCAATGGAGGGGCCCATCACCCTAGCGCCTCAACCTACTCCTGTCGATCAGCTCGTACTGATGCCTGCGGCCTTGCAGTCAGCGGCGAACTTGCCCGAGCAGAGCTGGGCGCTCGGCACGAAGTTGTCCTTCACGATCGTGTCGTTCATGTTCGACGGGGTGACCCACTCCGGCGTCAGGAGAACCGATGGCACCGAATTGTGGGTCGTCGGGTCCACTGACGTGGCGTTCACCAGCGTCGACGGCGCGGTCTTGCCCGCCCGCAGATACATGGCGAGCGCGACAGCGGCCTGCGCCTCGAGGTAGATCGGCTTGTACACCGTTCCGCACTGGTAACCGGAGAGAACGTTCTGCAGACCAGTCAGCGTCGCGTCCTGTCCCGTGGTCGGGAACGTCTTCGGCTTGACCCCGTGGCTCTGCAGGTAGGCGATGATCGGCGCCCCGGTCTCATCGTTCGGGATTACCGCCGAGTTGATGTTGTGATGGGCCGTGTAGGCGCCCTCGAACTCGGTCAGGGCGTCTGGCGGCATCCACGTATCCGCGGTCTTGGTGACCAGGGTGTACTTCCCGGATGAGAAGTAGGGCGCCAGGACCCCGTCGTAGCCCTGCGCGAACAGGGTGGCGTTGTTGTCGGTCGCGGCTCCGTGCATCACGACGACCTGCGGCTTGGCGACGTGCCACGCGGCAACGCAGCTCACGAAGCCCTGGCCGATCAGCTGGCCGACGCGAACGTTGTTGAAGCTCACGTAGTCAGCCGTACCGGCCGGCGCACCGAGGGTGAGTCGGTCGTAGTCGATCACCGCGACGCCGTGCGCCTTGGCATAGCGCTGAACGGTGACACCGGTGCCCGAGTCCTCCGGATCGATCAGCAGGACGGTGGCGCCGTTGGTGATGTCACTTTCGGCGTCGGTTACGAACGTCGAGTCACTGCCCAACGCGTTCTGGACGATCATGTCAGAGGACGGGAGACCTGCTGCTGCCGCCGCCTTCTTCAGGTCTGGGGCGTCGAACTCCACGTACCGCGTGGAGCTGGTGGTGTCCGGCAAGATCGCCGCGACCTTACCCTTGCCCGACGCGGCCAGCGACTTGAGCGCCGCCATGGCAGAGAAGTCATTGGTAAACGACGTCGCCGAGATACTCGGCGTAGCCGATGAGGACGAGGTCGAACTCGTCGCTGAGCTGCTGGCGGCGGCTGAGCTAGTCGCGCTAGAGCTGCTCTTCGAGCTGCCACACCCGCCTGCTACTGCCCCCACGGCAAGACATAACGCACACACTCGTAAAACACGAGCATTCATACCTGCACGCTCCTCTCAAGACGCGCAAAATGACACAATTAACTCTTTAAGCCGAGTTTTTGGGCCCCGGCCCGCACCTACAGTGGCAAACCGCCACGCTGCCGTCCACCCACATTAACGCGTCATAAACATAGGTGACTCCGCTGATGGAGACGGCCTCTCTCCCAGCGATCAGGGGTCCGCCCGCCCAGCGGGGGAGGAGCCCTGGCGATACGACGGGCGCGCTCACCGCGTCGCGCCGAGACGTGAGCAGTCGCGCCTGCCGGCCACTCGGGCGCCCTGCGTGGGCAGCACCTCTCCCCCCGCGATGAGCGCATCGCCGGCGCCGGTGGCTCTTGTCGGGGATTTTGTCGCAAGGTCTGGGCCCACGCGCCCGGCGGCCTGCGGGATTTGAGCACCTGGTGTCAAAAAGCCGCGGGCACGAAGCGGCAGGAACCTAACACTCCGGCACCTGGGCCGTCAAGACGCCGAGCTCTGGCCATTTTTAGACCTGTAGCGAGCCAAAACCGGTCAGATTCGTTAGGCTGCGCGCGTGCCCTACGCCTCCAACTCTGAGATCGCCACCACCCCGCCGCCAGACGCCGCCGACAATTCAACGACCGTCCACGCGCTGCTGCGCGCTCATCTACTCAGGACGATCCGGGAGCAGGCGCCCGTCAGCCGGTCCGAGCTCTCGCGCGTGATCGGGCTACCGCGCAGCACCACCACCGCGCTCGTCGCGGAGCTGTTGCGCGACGGCGTGATCAGCGAAGAGGCCGGCCACGGAGGCGGCGCGGGCTCGGGCAGCGGCCGGCCGGCCACGCTGCTGTCGCTGCGTAAGCCCGACGGCCTGGTGGCCGGCTTCGACTTCGGCCACCGCCACCTCCGCGTCGCGGTGGCGACCGGGGAAGGACACGTCCTGGCCGAGGAGAGCATCCTGCTCGACGTTGATCGGCGGTCCGCCGCCGCGCTGGACTGCGCGCACGACCTGCTCGACACGGTCCTCGAGCGGACGGGCGTGTCGGTGGCTGAGATTCGCGCGGCCGCCGCCGGCATTCCCGCCCCGCTGAACAGCCGGACGCATCGCGTCGGCTCCCCCACCATCCTGGCCAGTTGGGTCGACCTCGACCCGGCCGAGGAGCTGCGGCGCCGGACCGGGCTGACCTTCACCCTGGGTAACGACGCCGCCTTCGGCGCTCTGGGCGAGATGACGTATGGCGTAGCGCGTGACTTCGCGGATTTCATCTACGTCAAGGCGTCCAACGGCATCGGGGCGGCGCTCGTCCTGAACGGGCGCCTGTATCGCGGCTCCCACGGCATGGCCGGGGAGATCGGCCACACCCAAATCGATCCGACCGGCGCGTGGTGCCGGTGCGGCAATCGCGGCTGTCTCGAGGCGACGGTTTCGATCGACGTCGTGCGCCGTCAGCTCGAGCCACTCGGGCTCGACCCGCTCAACCCGGACGACATGGAGCACCCGGTGGCGACCAAGGTACTCGCCGAGTCGGGGCGTACCGTCGGCGTGGTCATCGCCAACCTGTGCAACACGCTCAATCCCGAAGCGGTCATCCTCGGCGGCGACCTCGCCTCGACCGGCGAGCACTTCACCGCCGGCGTGCGCGATTCGGTTCGCCACCTCGCACAACCCGGGCCGGCGCTCGACACGGCCGTGATCGCCACGAGCCTCCAGAACCGGGCCGAGCTACTCGGCGCCGTGGCGTGCGCGGCCGCGACGCCGTACGTGGCCCTGCCGGCGTAACGCGTCGCTTCAGCGACACGGCCGCCGGGCATGATGGCCGCCCGGCAACAGGGATGGTCGGCGCCCGACGGCGGCGCCTCAGGCCCCATGGACGCCGGGCGAAACGAGCCCCAAAAGCCCCCGCCCGGATAACTTCTCACTCGCGCCGCCAGTCGTGGTGAATGAGCCGGTTCACCCGGCTCTGGTACGGATAACGGGACACTCGCCACCCGGCGGCCGGCGAGTGGTGAGTTACCCGCCCTGTGGCGTGAGGTCCATGTCGTCGGATTCGAACACGACGTCGATCGGCTCGAGCAACACCCGGCGCGGTCCCTCCTCGACGGCGCCCGCGACACCCGCGGACAGACCGAGCGACGATGCCAGCCCGACCACCTCCGAGCCGGCGCCGGCGGCGCAGTACACCGCGTAACCACACCCCATGTTGAAGGTCGAGTAGGCCGCCGACGGCGACATGTCGGCCTGCTCGACCAGGAAGGCGAGCACCTCGGGCACGTCGGGGAGCCAGGTGATCCGGTAGGTCAGCTCGCGCCGCGGGCGCATCAGCTTGAGCAGGCCGTGCCCGGTGATGTGGCTCAAGTAGTGCACGTCGACCTGGCTGGCCAACAGCGCGCGGACCAGTCCGGCATAGAGAATCGTGCGGTCGAGCAGCGCCCCTCCGAAGGTTCGCCCGCTCGGGAGCACGGTCCGGTAGCCCTCGGGAAGGCGATCGGCCACCGCCCGCGCCAGCGAGGCGCCGTTGGCGTGCAGACCGCTGCTCGCCACGATCACGATCTCGTCGCCCGGCGTCAGGTGCGTGCCGAAGATCGCGTGGCGGCCGTCGGGCACCAGCCCGACCGCGCTCCCGGCCAGCTCGATGTCGTGGGGCTGGACGAGCCCCGGCAGCGACGGCGACTCGCCGCCGCCCCAGGTCGCACCGGCGTCGGCGCACGCCTCGCGCCACCCGGCGAGCAGGGCGTCATGCCGGTCGCGGCTGGCGTACCAGGCCGAGGAGCCGGTGGCGAAGTAGGCGTTGACCACCAGCGGCAGCGCCCCGACGCAGCACAGGTCGTTGACGATCGCCGCCACCGTGTCGTAGGCCACATTGGCAAACCCTGAGGCGCCGCCGCCAGGCGCCGTCGACGCGATCCCTTTCTCGGCGAGCTCCTCCTGCACCTGTCGCGCGATGATCGACTTCGTCCCGAGTCCCTCGACGACGAAGCCCAGCGTCCGTCCGCCGACCTGGAACACGAACGCCGGCTCGCCGCGCGACTCGTCGAGCGCCTCGCCACCGGCCGCCTTCAGCAGCTCCGAGGTCGCGAGCGCCTCGGTCAGCGCGCTGCGCTTGCCGGCGTCCAGCGCCGCGTAGTCGACGCCGGCTGAGCGATAGGCGTCGCTCACGCGGTCAGGCGATCGGCCACTCGTGGACCGGCTCGTTCGAGTGCATGTGCTCGCGGTAGCGCCGCGTCATCTCGCGCAGCGCCTCGCCCCGATCCACGCGCTTGTCTTCGTACAGGCGGTGGAATACCTGACTCTGCCAGGCGGCGCCGTTGCGCTGGGTCACGCACCGGCGCTCGATGATCCCGAGCAGGCGGTCGGCGTCGGCCGACGCCACGCCCCATTGCGCGAGGCCCTCATGGGCGAGCGGGAGCAGCCGCCGCAGCACGAGCTCGGCGGCGGGGACCTCGCCCAGCCCGGGCCAGTACAGCCGCGCGTCGATCCCGCCGCGCGCGCCGGCGTGGAAGTTCTCCTCCGCCGCCGAGAACGACATCTGCGACCACAGCGGGCGTTCGGCTTCGGCGATCATGCGGATCAGACCGTAGTAAAAGGCGGCGTTGGCCATGATGTCGACGACCGTCGGGCCCGCCGGCAGGACGCGGTTCTCGACCCGCAGGTGGGGCTGGTCGCCGACGACGTCGTAGATCGGGCGGTTCCAACGGTAGATCGTCCCGTTGTGCAGTCGCAGCTCGGCCAGGCGCGGTACGTCGCCGCGCTCGAGGGTCTCGAGCGGGTCCTCGTCCTCGGTCACGGGCAGCAAGGAAGGGAAGTAGCGCACGTTCTCCTCGAACAGGTCGAAGATCGAGGTGATCCAGCGCTCGCCGAACCACACGCGCGGGCGGACGCCCTGGATCTTGAGCTCCTCGGGCCTCGTGTCGGTGGCCTGCTCGAACAGGGCGATGCGGGTCTCGCGCCACAACTCCTTGCCACAGAAGAACGGCGAGTTGGCGGCGATCGCGACCTGCACGCCGACGAGCGCCTGCGCGGCGTTCCAGTAGCGGGCGAAGGCCTCGGGCTCGACCTGCTGGTGTAGCTGGACGCTCGTGCACGCCGCCTCGGGGGCGATCGTGTCGGCGTGGATGAACAGCCGCTCGACGCCGGCGATCGAGATCTCGAGGTCCTCGCCCCGTGCGGCGAACACCTGCTCGTTGAGCAGGGCATAGCGAGGGTTGGCGCTGAACACGTCGGCCCGCAGCTGCTCGGCGCCGATCGTCGGCAGGATCCCGATGATCATCATGTGGGCGCCCACCGTGCGCGCCCGCCCTTCGGCGTCGTTCAGGCTGGCCCGCGCGTCGCGCTCGAGCTCGGTGAAGACCTCTCCCTCGAGCAGCCGCGGCGGCACGTTGATCTCTACGTTGAACTGGCCGAGCTCGGTCTGGAAAGCCGGGTCGGCGATCGCCTCGAGCGCCGCGGCGTTGACGAGCGCGGGCTCGCCGGCGTCATCGGTCAGGTTGAGCTCGATCTCCATCCCGAACGAGCGCCGCTCGGGGTGAAAGCGCGCCTCCGACAGCATCCGGGCGAACACGTCCAGACAGGCCCGAACCTTGCGGCGGTAGCGCTGGCGGTCCTCACGGCTGAAGGTCCTGGCGGCGACCTGCTGGCCCACGTCCACAGTATCCCGGGATGGCGCCCCCGGGTACAACCGGGCGGAGCGATCAGTCCGGCACGAACAACCGGCCGCGCATCTGCTCCTCGCTCTGCGGGTTGAACTCCCACAGCGGCTTCAGCTGCGCGCGCATATCGTCCGGGAGGCGATCGACCCCGTGCTGGTCGATCTCGATCAGATTGCCGCCGGGGTCGCGCAGGTAGAGCTGGACGACGTCTCCGGGCAGCTCGACGAGGTGGTTACGGAACGACTCGCGGTCGAACGCGCCCCGGCGCTCCGCCGCTCGGTACACCGGCTCAAGATCGTCGACGGTGATTCCGAAGTGGTGGTGACTGGTCGGCTGCAGAGCGCGTTCGAACAGGTGCAGTTGGGTGCGGCCGAGCGCCAGCCACTGCACGGGCAGCCCGAAGTTCGGCGTCGGGATCGGCTCCGCGCCCAGCAGCTCGACGTAGAAGTCGACCGAGTCGGCCAGGTTGCGGGCGTTGACGCTGACGTGGTTGATCCGGCTGCTCATGCGTTGCGACGATACCGGCCCGGGAGGGTCTCGATCGACGGCGTCGCATAGTCTCCCGCGCCTTGCCCAGCACGTTCACAACCTCGCGGGTGAGCCTGCGCGTGCAGCAATGGGGAGCGCTCGCGCTCGACGCGCTTCCGTCGCGCCTGCAGGTGCGGCTGTCGGGCAAGCCTCCGATCCAGGTCGATGGCGACACGCTGGAGCCGTCGGTCCAGCTCGGGCTGGCCGTGCTCGAACGCCGAGGCGAGCTGTCGCCGCACACGCTCCCGGTGGCCCAGGCGCGGGAGGCTCGCGCGCGCCTGTCCGCCGTGTATGCCGGCAAGCCGGCGCAGGTCGGCGCGGTCCGGGACCTCGAGATTCCAGGCGGAGCCGCGCCGCTACGCGCCCGGCACTACGCGCCGCGCGAGCTCGGCGATCCCCACCCGCTGCTCGTGTACTACCACGGCGGCGGGTTCACCTACGGGGACCTCGACACGCACGACGGCGTGTGCCGCCTGCTCTGCCGTCACGGTGGCGCGCACGTGCTCGCGGTCGACTACCGGTTGGCTCCCGAGCACCCGTTCCCGTCCGCGGTGCAGGACGCCCGCGCGGCGCTGGCCTATGCGTCCGCGAACGCCGGCGCCTTGGGCGCGGACCCAGCCCGAGTGGGCGTGGCCGGCGACAGCGCCGGTGGCAACCTCGCCGCGGTGGTCGCCCAGCTCGCCGCTCGTGACGGCGGACCGGCGCCGGTGCTCCAGCTCCTCATCTATCCGGCCACCGACTTCACGCAGCGACGGCGCTCGCGCGAGCTGTTCGGCGAGGGGTTCCTGCTCAGCAACGCGGAGATGGACTGGTTCGAGTCCAACTACCTCGGGCCCGCGAGGACCGACGCCGCCGACCCCCGCGCTTCGCCGTTGCTCGCCGAGGACCTGTCCGGGCTGGCGCCGGCGTTTGTCGTGACCGCCGCGTTCGACCCGCTACGCGACGAGGGCGAGGCGTACGCGCAGGCCCTCCGGGCGGCCGGCACGCCGGTCGCGCTGCGCCGCTTCCCCGGCTTCATCCACGCCTTCATCGCCGCCGCGGGGGTCAGCCGCGCGTCGCGTGACGCGGTGATCGAGATCGCCGGCGTCACGCGCGGGATGTTCGCGGGCGCGACGCCCGGGATGTTCGCCGCCGCGGCGGCCGACTGACCCACCTGCCCGCGATCGCGGGCATGCGTAACTCGACACGAGCGCCGTGATCCCGGGATCGCGACGCGCTAAGAACGTGGGCCATGCGTCAGTCGTCACGGCGACGGGATTCGGGGCGGCGTGACTACTTATGCAGGTCAGGCTGCGTAGCGCTGGGCGGACCGGGCGCGAGCCTTTGCCGCCTCTTCCTCACGGTTCTTGGCCGGCGCCCCGGTCTCGAGTGCTTGCAGCAACTCCACGGAAGCGTGCGCCACGGCGTCGATCGCCCGGGCAAAGGCCTCCTCGTTGACCCGCGAGGGCTTGTTGAAGCCGCTGATCTTGCGCACGTACTGGAGCGCGGCCGCCCTGACCTCCTCCTCGGTGGCGGGCGGATCGAAGTTGTAGAGAGTTCGGATGTTTCGGCACATGAGGCCAAGCGTAAACGCCCGCGCACTCAAGCCGCGGATGGCCGGGCCTGCCAGGTCGCCCGCTCCATCCGCCAGCGCCACTCGATGCCGAGCTCATCGGGCGCCTCGGGCGCATCCGGTATCTCGCCCAGCCAGTCGTAGCCGAGCTTGCGGGGGACGCCGGCGCTCGCCACGTTCGCCTTGTCGTGGTGGATCTCGACGTGCGTGATGCCAGGCACGCCAAACGCGGCGCCGGTCAGGAGCCCAGCCGTTCGCGTGGCCAACCCACGCCTGAGATACCCGGGATGGATCCAGTAGCCGACCTCGAGCCCGTCCGCGGCGATCCGGCGGTGCAGTCCGCAGCCGCCGACCACGTGCCCGTCGAGAAACACGCCGAGCACGACATCTTCGCCACGACTCCAGAACCGCTCCCAGCCTTCGATCATCGCGCGCCGGCGAGCGAGCGGCACGGGCTCCTGGGCCACCCACGCCATCCACGGGCGAAGGTGCTCGATGCTCTCGCTCACCGCTCGGTGCAGCGCCTCGGCATCGGCGAGCTGCCATCGCCGGAGAAGCAGGCCGTCGGCGCCGCCGATCCGCTCCGGGAGAAGGCTTACTTCGATCCCCACCGCGGGCACGGTAGCGGCGATCCGGTCCGCGTACTAAACTAATATCGCAGTGATAGCGGACCAGGACACCGCCGGCAATCTTTCGCAGAAGACGCCCGCCCCTGCTGCGCGCCGGGTATACGAGCAGCAGCGCGCCCGCGCCGTGGCGGGCGCGACGGGGGTTGCCGCGCTCGGCCTGCTCGGGATCTTCGGCCTCGTGTTGCTCATCGGAGGTACCACCGGGAAGTCGGCCGCCCCGTCCATCGTCGGCGGCGTCCTCATCGCCCTGGACGCCCTGCTCCTGACCGGTTTCGTCGTCGTGCAACCGAACTCCTCGCGCGTCCTGATCCTGTTCGGCCGTTACGTCGGCACGCTCACCGAGCCCGGCCTGTGGTTCGTGAACCCGTTCACCGTGTTCTGGCGCCGAGCGGTGTCGCTGCGCGTACGCAACTTCCAGAGCGACCGGATCAAGGTCAACGACGCCAGCGGCAACCCGATCGAGATTGCGGCGGTCGTGGTCTGGCGCGTCACCGACACCGCCAAGGCCGCCTTTGACGTCGAGAACTACGAGCAGTTCGTCGTCGTCCAGAGCGAGACGGCGGTGCGCCACCTGGCCAGCCGTTACCCGTACGACGACTACGACGAGGCTCGCCCATCGCTGCGCAGCGGCGCGGGCGAGGTCGTGCAGAGCCTGCACGAGGAGCTCCAGGCGCGCCTGCAGACCGCCGGCATCGAGGTGCTCGAGACGCGTCTGACCCACCTCGCCTACGCGGCCGAGATCGCCGAGGTGATGCTCCGCCGCCAGCAGGCCGAGGCGATCCTCGCCGCCCGCCGGACGATGGTCCAGGGGGCGGTCACCCTCGTCCAGACCGCGCTCGCGCAGCTGGCAGACTCCGACCTTGTCGAGCTCGACTCCGAGCGCAAGGCGGTGATGGTCTCCAACCTCATGGTGGTGCTCTCAGGCGATCGCTCGCCCACGCCGGTGATCAACACCGGGACCCTGTACAGCTGATCCGATGGCCGAGAGCAAACGTTTCCTGCTGCGGCTAGACCCGCGCCTGTTCGAGGCGCTGCGTCACTGGGCCGAAGATGACCTGCGCAGCATCAACGGGCAGATCGAGTACCTGCTGACCGAGCAGGTGCGCAAGGCCGGCCG
The DNA here is from genome assembly GCA_035502815.1 of Solirubrobacteraceae bacterium. Taxonomy (GTDB): domain Bacteria; phylum Actinomycetota; class Thermoleophilia; order Solirubrobacterales; family Solirubrobacteraceae; genus Palsa-465. The sequence goes on along the minus strand of DATJUA010000165.1, from coordinate 277 downwards.
GCTGCCGCATGCTCCGCGCCGGCGCTCGCGCGAGGAGCCGAGTGCTCCACCGGAGGATGAGGAGGACGAGGGCTCTGGCCCCGAGGGCTCTGGCCCCGAGCGGCACGCGGCGGTACCCTGAACCCACCGTGCCACCTGCCCCACCACCGCCCGCGGACGGCGGGCGGGCCACGTCGTTCGTGATCTGGCTCGCCGCGTTCGCTCTCCTCTTCGGTGCGTTCGTGGTGTTCGCCGGATCTCCCCGCGATCGCAAGCCGCACTTCTGGCTGCGCGTGGC
>DATJUA010000164.1:0-56729 GCA_035502815.1 Solirubrobacteraceae bacterium | reverse complement strand
CTTACGACCTGATCATCGACGCGGTCGGGGCCGATGTGCTCGGTTCGGCGATCCAGCGGGTCGCGCCCGGCGGCACCGTCGTCAGCTTCGCCTCGACCGTGCCCGAGCCGGTCTCATACCCGGCTCGCGAGCTGTTCGCCCGCGCTCCGAGAGCGAAGCTCTATGGGCTGTACCTGTTCGCCGAACTCGCGCACACGCGCTCGGGGAGCTCCGACCTGCGGCGCCTCGCGGAACTGATCGCCGCCGGCAAGCTCGACCCGCAGATCGACATCACGCTGTCGTGGAACGACGCCGGCCAGGCGATCGAGGCGCTGCTCGACCGCCGCGTCAACGGCAAGGCGGTCCTGACGGTCGACTAGCCGCGGTCGGGGCTGGTGTCGATCGCGATATACGAATACGTGCCCGGGAAGCCGTCTTCGCTCTCGGGAACCATCGCCGGGCAGCCGTCACGCAGGTCCTCGCAATCCCAGCGCTGGCCGCCGGCCAAATGGATGTCGAGCCGCGACCAGTAGTAGAACGAGAACGCGTTGCCGTCGTGGTTGGGGTCGATGCCGGCCTCGATCGGGTCGTCGCGCCAGCGCTGGGTGAGCAACTCGGCGTCGGCCCCGGAAGAATGCTTGAGGTACTTGTCGAACCACGCGGTCGTGTACCAATCGATCAGGTCGGGCCCGCGGAGCGAGGCGCCGAATGCCTGATTGGGGATGAAGCTGAAGTCGAGGTGCGAGCCGCCGCGGATGATGATCTCGCCGGTGTCGACGCCGGCCTTCGAGTAATTCAAGGACCAGGTCGACTTGCCCTCCGGGTTGGGGAGCGACGTGTTGGGCGCCGGCGGCAGCCCGTAGTCGGCCGACATGCCGAGCGCCGGCTTGGTGATCGGGACCGTGGTGCGGTCGGCCGGATCGGCCGGGCAGCCCGACTCGCCGATCGTCTGGTTGTCGCCGGGCGGACCGCCGGGCACCTGCGCGTCGTCGGGGCCGGGGCCACCCAGGTTGTCCCAGGCCACGATCGCCTTCACGCGCGGATCCCACTGCCCGATGTAGGACACCCCGGCGGCGCCGTAGGAATGGCCGGCCAACCCGAGCTCGGAGGGATCGAGCAGCTGCCAGAACGGGTTATAGGCGGCATCGAGGCCCTCCGCGACGCGCTGGTTCTGCTTGGCCGCGTGGCTCGTGCCGGTGGTACACGACGGCACCGGTTCGTATGGATGCGAGGGGGTGGAGAGGAAGAAGTCGATCGCGTCCTCGGTCCCGTCGTAGAACGGGGTCCCCGTCGTCTGGGCCGGGACTCCTTCGTCCTGGTCGGGCGCCTGACCGAAGGTGTCGGACTGACCCTGTCCTTGCGGATCGAACGTCAAAACCACGAAGCCGGCCTTGGCCAGCGCCTGGGCCGCGTACCAGTACATGTTCTCGTCGGCCTGGACAGAGCCGTCCGTGATCACGATCCCGGGGCGCTTGGCCGGGCCGGCCACCGTCGCCCACACGTGGCCCGAGATCGTCGCGCCGTCGCGCGCCGTGAACAGCACGGGACGGACGATGCCGTAGTCGTCGGTGGCCCAGTTATTGAGGCGGATGTCGCCGGCGCAACCGTTCGAGAGGTTCCAGCACAGGTCGTCGGTGAAGAACCGCCCGGGATCGGCGGCCTCGGTCGCCAGCGCCTGCGCGGTCGACGCGGCGCTGTCGGCCGCGAGCTGAGTCTGGTACTGCGGGGTGTCGTAGATCGTCTGGCGCTGCTGGGTGATAGAGAAATTCTCAGCCTCGACCACAGGGTTAAAGGTCGTCGGTGCTGTCGCGCCCGCCGGCACCGCGCGCAGGACGAGAACCGCGAGCATCGCGACCACGCCTGCGGTGAAGCGTCTCCCTGCCATCCCGCCCCAGATCTGCCCAACTCTTCCTCCGGCCAACCCGTCAAACGGCACCTTCTTGAACCGGCGGATTGTGCTTATGCACAGTCCATACTTCGGGCATGGAGGCGCTCACGCGCGGCGAGGTGCTGCGACAGATCATCGAGCGGGCCGACCTGGATCTGTTCGCCGATCGGGTGCTCGAGAGCTTCTGGGAGCAGCCGGCGTTCCAGCAATTGCACCCGCCGCGCGAGGACGTGCGGGCGTGGGTGCGGTGGAACCTCGACCTCGTGATCCGGTGGCTTGTCCAGGGCGAGCCGCCCAGCGAATCGGAGCTGGCGGTGTTTCGCGAACACGCGCAGGCTCGCGCGCGGGAGGGCTTCGGACCGGACGTGATCCCGGCCAATTTCCGGCGCGGCGCCCGCTTCGCGTGGCGGGCGATGCTGGAGGCGGCCACCGAAGAAGAGCAACCGGCGCTGCTCGAATCGGCCGACCTGTTGTTCGAGTACGTGGACCGCGTGTCGCGGATCTACTCGGAGGGCCACGCGTCGGCGGCACGGGTCACGGCGACGAGCGCCGAGGAGATCGCGGCCGGCGCGCTGCTCCGGCGCATCGAGGCGGAGGAGTCGCCGCTCCCCGAGGATCATCGCCTTGCCCAGCGGCTGGGCTTCGCGCTCGAGCGGGCGGCCCGGCCATTCGTGATCGCCCTGCCCGATCGCTCGCCCGAGCGGCACGCGGAGCTCGCCGCCAAGCTCCGGCAGACGGGCGCCCTGGCCGCGTCCGAAGGCCGCCGGGTGGTCGGACTGTCCGGCGGCGCGGCGCCGTGGCGGAGGCTGAACCTGGATCCGCAGGCAGTGATCGCCCACGGGCCGCCCGCAATCAGCGCGGAGCGCGGTCACTCGCTTGATGAGCTGAGGGATGTGGCGCACCTCGCGCTGGCGCGCGGCGGGTGCGGCGAGGTCGGCGCGGACGATTACCTGCCGGAGCTGCTCCTGCGCCGCTCACCGCGCATCGCGTCCGAGCTTCAGGCCCGCATCTACAGCCCGCTCGATGGCGATCACGCCGAGCTCGCACGCACCCTTGATGTCCTAATAAAAAATAATTTCGAGAAGGGCGCCACCGCCGCGGCCCTGCCCGTGCACCGCAACACGCTGCGAGACCGAATCGTACGAATCTCCGAGCTCACCGGTGTCGACCTCGAAGGCACCGAAGGGCGCGGGCTGGCCTGGCTGGCGTGGCTGGCGCGGGGTAAGGCCTAACCCCTCACAAGTAAGGGGTCCGGGCGCGAAACCGGCTCCGTTCTCCCGATGTCAGATCGGGCCTCTCAGTTCATCCTGATCGCAGTGGAAAAACAGGACTCGATCGAGAGGAACGAGCAATGCAACCCAGCATCTCACAAGCCGTCGCCTCGCAACAGATCGCAGACGTCGCCCGAAACGCAGAACAGCGCAGACGCGTCGCGCAGGCGCGAGCCGACTCGCGATACTTTGGGCGTGCGCACGCGGGTCACTTCGAGCCGCTTCGTCGGACGCGCCGGCGAGCTGGCGGAGCTGGAGCACGTCTTACGTGAGGCAGCCGAGCAGCGCCCGTTCGTGGTGCTGCTCGGCGGCGAGTCGGGCGTCGGGAAGACCCGCCTCGTCCGGGAGTTCGAGGACCGTCTGTCGGACCGCGAGGATGTGCTGGTCCTGCGCGGCGAGGCCGTCGAGGAGGCCGACGGAGAGCTTCCCTACGCGCCGCTGATCGGCGCGCTACGCCCTCTCGTACGGCGCCGCGACCCCGTACTGGCCGGGCTCGGCCGGGGAACCCGGGCGCAGCTGGCCGCGCTCCTGCCCGGGCTCGACGAGGAGCCCGCGAGCGCCGACCGCAACGACCCGTCGGCGCAGCTGCGGCTGTTCGAGGCCGTGCTCGAGCTGATCGACTGCCTGAGCTGCGAACGCGTCGTCGCGCTCACGCTCGAGGACATGCACTGGGCCGATCGCTCGACGCGGATGTTTCTCGATTTCATGGCGCGCAGCCTCCGGCACGAGCGCGTCATGCTGGTGCTCAGCTACCGAACCGACGAGCTGCATCGCCGGCATCCCCTGCGCTCGTTGCTGGCCGAGCTCGAGCGCCTCGACCAGGTGCGCCGGATCCAGCTCGAGCCGCTCGACCGTGGCGAACTGGCCGAGGTTTTGGCCGACATCCTCGGCGAGGCGCCCAGCCCGCAGCTCGTCGAGCGGCTGTACATGCGCAGCGAAGGCAACCCGCTCTACATCGAGGAGCTCCTGGCCGCTGGACTGGACGGCCGTGGCGCGGCCCCGCAGTCGCTGCGTGACGCGTTCATGCTGCGCATCGAGCGGCTCTCGCCGGACGCGCAGGCGGCCGCGCGGGCGATCTCGGCCGGCCGGGCGCTGGACGAGCTGACGATCGCCGAAGTGATTGGAATCGAGCCCGACCCGCTCCAAGCGGCTCTGCGCGAGGCGGTGGCCGAGCAGGTGCTCGTCGCCGGCGAGGACGGGCGTCTGACCTTCCGGCACGCGCTATTGCGGGAGGCCATGTATGACGATCTGCTCCCGGGCGAGCGAAGCGAGCTGCACCTGGCGCTCGCGGTGGCGTTCGAGGCGCGAGCTGCACTCGAGGACGACCAGGGGCTGGAGCTGAGCTCGGCCATCGCTCACCACTACGCGACCGCGGGCGACCAGCCGGCCGCCCTGCGCGCCACCGTCCAGGCGGCGCTCGCCGCGCGTGAGGTGCACGCCTACGGCGACGCCGCCGATCTGGCCGAACGCGCCCTCGAGCTGTGGCCACGCGTCCCGGATGCCGGCGATTCGATTCCACTGGACCACGTCGAGTTGCTGACACTTGCGGCCGCCGCCCAGCGCGTGGCCGGAGACACCGGCCGGGCCGAGACCCTGCTGCGGATGGCGCTACGCGAGATCGAGCCCGACTCGGACCCGCGCCGCTACTCCGGGTTGCTCGACGACCTGTCTCGCGCGCAGTGGACGCTCAATCGCGGTCTGGAGGCGCTCGAGACGGCGCAACGGGCGCTCGAATTGCTCCCGGACGACGAGCCGACCTGCGAGCGCGCCTCGTTGCTGGCCTGGCTCGCGCGTACTCGGCACTTGCGCGGGCGCTACCGCGACGCGCTGACCGAGGGCGAGACGGCGCTGGACACGGCGCTGGCGGCGGGCGACCGACGCTCGGAGAGCGAGGTCCTCAACACGCTGGCGATGTCGCAGATCCTGCTCGGCGACGTCGAGATGGGAATTGCCCGCATGCGCCGGGCGATCCAGATCGCGCACGAGGACGACGACATCGACGGGATGGGCACGGCGTACGCGAATCTCGCCGACACGCTGAACCTCGCGGGCCGAACCGACGAGGCGCTCAAGACCGCCGAGGCGGGCCTGGCCGCGATTGCCCGTCCGGGTACGCGGATACGCGACTGGATAATGCTGACGCTCGCCGAGCTGTCGTTCGAGACCGGCGAGTGGGAGGCCGCGCGCTCGTACCTTGACTCGAGTCCGACCCATCCCGCCGGGCGCCAGCTGATTCTCCGGCGCCTGTGCGAGGCAGAGCTGTGCCTGGGCGTCGGCGATGAGGACCACGCGGCCGGCTACCTGGAGGAGATCGAGCCGCTCGTGGCCCGCTCGTCCGAACCGCAGTTCATCGGGTCGCTGGGGACGGATCTGGCCGAGTCCCGCCGGCGCGCGCGTGACCTGGCCGGCGCCCGGGCAGCGGTGGGCAACGCGCTGGACCGGATCGAGCTGTGCACCGACGACGTGATGCGGATCGCCCGCGTGACCGCGGCGGGGATGCGGGTCGAGGCGGACATCGCCCAGCGGGCCCGCGATCTGCGCGAGCGAGGCGACGAGCGTGACGCGCTGGCTCGGGCGCGCATCCACATGCAGCGCCTGCGCGCCGCGGCCAAGGAGGGCGGTCCGGTCGAGAGCGCGTGGTCCGCGATGGGCGCCGCCGATCTGGCCCGGGCGCGGGGGCGCAGCGACCCCAAGCTGTGGCTCGCGGCGGCGCGCCAGTGGGAGGCCATCTCACGGCCGTTCCAGCGCGCGGTGGCGCTGTGGCGGGCGACCGAAGCGCACATCGAGGCCGGCGACCGCACGGCCGCGGCGGAGACGGCGCGGGCCGCGCTCGAGGACGCGCAGCGGCTGGGAGCGCGGTGGTTGGCCGAGGAGCTGACGGCGCTTGGCCAGCGAGCTCGGCTCGACCTCGGCGACGCGGGCGACGCTGCCGGGGCGGGCGCGTCCGGTGCGCGTGAGCCGGCTTCGGAGGGCGGCGCCGGCGAGGATCCATTTGGGCTCACCGCGCGCGAGCGCCAGGTGCTGGCGCTCGTCGCAGAGGGCGCGACGAACCGTCAGATCGGCGCGTCCCTTTACATGGCGGAGAAGACCGCCAGCGTGCACGTCTCGCGGATTCTCAGCAAGCTCGGCGTGCAGAGCCGTACGCAGGCCGCCGCGGTGGCGCACCGGCTGCATCTCTGAGGCTCACGGATTGCCAGCCGCGATCGGCCGGCAATCCGCGCCCCGATCTGTCTAGATACGGCACATCGGCATTTGGCACCTCCCCGTGTGTCGGTTCGAGCCGGGCATGCGGTTCCCCTGGTGCGCCCCCTGCGCCTCGGCGGCTCCGGATTGGAACGTTGAAGCGGACTCGATAACGAACTGAAGCGGACTCGATAACGAACTACACGATCATCCGGGGCATTGACCTACCTCCCTTCCGCTTGCACTTGGCCCGTCCCGTCTTTGGTGGATGGTCGGCGGCGCCTGACGACGGCGCCCTATTCCGACCCCTGCACCTGAACGATCCCCGGCAATAACGCGCGTAGGTGCGCCTGCCTTTCGGGGCGAGTCTCAGGCGTGGGTTCGGCGGGCGCGTCTGGCGCCACAATCGACAAGAGCCCCTCGACGACCGCCGGATCGAGCTGGGTGCCCGACACGGACCTCATCTCGGCAGCCGCGAGCTCGTGCGCGAGCGCCGCGCGATACGGCCGGTCGGTCCGCATCGCGTTCCACGTGTCGCAGCACGAGACGATGCGGGCCTCGAGTGGGATCTGCTCTCCGGTCAGGCCGTCCGGGTAGCCGCCGCCGTCCCAGCGCTCGTGGTGGGCCCGGACGATCAGGCCGACTTCGCGCATGAACCCGCCGACCCGGTCGAGCATCTTCTGACCCTCGATCGTGTGGGTCTTGATGACCTCCCATTCGTGCGGGTCGAGCTTGCCGGGCTTGTTGATGATCGCCTTGGGGATGGCGATCTTGCCGACGTCGTGCAGGAGCGCGGCGAACTCGAGGTTGCGCCGCCGCGTCGCGTCGAGACGTAGCCGCGCGGCCACGTCAAGTGCGAGCCCCACGACGCTCTTGCAGTGCTCGCCGGTATACCCGTCGTCGGCCTCGACGACGTCTCCCAGCACGAGCGCGGTACCGCGGTAGGCGTTGCTCAGCTCGAGCGTGCTCTCGAGCCGCTTGTGGCGTTCGCGGGCGAACACGGCGAGCAGTCCGATCAGGGGCACCAGCGCCAGTGCGGCCAGGGCATTTCGGTGCACGGCCGCTGCGGTCACGAGCGCCGCGGGCGACAGCGCGGCGTCGACCGAATAGACCCACGTCTGGCGGAGCTGCGCCGCGAGATCGGCGTCGCTCGAGACGGCAAACCGCACCGTCGATACGCCGCAGTCGACGGCGAACTGGGCACCCAGCGCGGCCAGCAGGACCAGCGGCCCGGCCTGCCAGGCCGGTACGTGCGCAATCGACAGCACGGCAGCCGGTCCGAGCGCGAACGATGAGTTAACTGCCGCGAACAGCAACCGGCTGGCCCGTACGCGGCGGCCAGCGATCTCGGGGATCACGGCCAGGAGATAGGCCAGGGCAACCGCGATCGGCACGATCGGAGCGGGCAGCGTGAACACGAGCGGCACGAACGCCAGCTGGATCGGCGTCGTGTACCCCAAGGGGGTGTCGAAGCGGACGCGCATCGCGATCACGAGCACGGCCAGGCACGCGATCGCCGGAACCACGGCGAATCCGTCCGGGGGTGCGAGCCGCCACATACCGGCGACCCCGGCGGCGAATCCCAGGTTCATGACTACCCCCATGACCAGTTCCCGCTTGGTCAGCCTGGCGCTGCTGCGGCGGAGCGTGTCCTCGAGCAGGCGCTCGTCTTCAAGGGTCGGCTCCATCGACATATCCGACTCGGATCGGCCGCCCGCGGGGAGGCCTTGACGCGGGGGCCGACTCCTCGGACGGACGTCAGCCGGGGGTAACGCGCGGTGTCAGGCGGGGCGAGTCGTCAGACGGGGCGCGGTGTCAGGCGGGGCGCGCCAGCTTCTTGCCGGGGTTGAGCAGCCCCTTGGGGTCAAACGCGCGCTTGATCGCCTCGTGCATGGCGATCGCCGGCGGCGCCCACTGGCGCGACAGCTGGCCGTTCTTGACCAGGCCGATCCCGTGCTCACCGGACACCGACCCGCGCAGCGCCACAGCCAGCTCGAACAGGTCCTCGGCCGCCTGCTCGGCCCGCTCGAGCTCGCCTGGGTCGTCGAGGTCGATCATGAAGGTGGAATGGAGGTTGCCGTCGCCGGCGTGGCCCCAGCTGCACGCGGGCAGATCGTGCCGGCGGCCGATCGCGACCGTCTGCTCGATCGCCTCGAGCAGGCGATCGAGCGGCACGACGATGTCCTCGCTGACCTTGCCGCCGCGCTGGGCGGTCACGGCGATCGACGCTCCGTCGCGCCAGCGCCACAGCGCGGCGACCTCGCGCGGCTGGGTCGGCGCGTGGACCGCGACGGCCTGCTCACCCAGCACCTCGGTCAGCTCGGCATGGATCCGGGCCGCCTCCTCGGGACTTCCGTCGGCGTCGGCGATGACCATGAACCGCGCGTCTCCGGGGAGCGGGGTCGGGAACGCACCGCGGGTCGCGGCGATCGCGCCCTCGTCCAGGTACTCGAGGGCGGCGGGCACGATCCCGCTGGCCAGAACACCCTCGATAGCCGCGCAGCCGACCTCCGCGTCCTGATAGAAGGCGGCCAGGGGGAGCGAGGCCTCCGGCGCCGGAACGAGCTTGATCCACGCGGCGGTGACGACGCCGAGCGTGCCCTCGGAGCCGATCATCAGCGCCTTCAGGTCATAGCCCGCGACGTCCTTGCGGATCGCCCCCCCGACCCTGACGAGCTCGCCGGGGGCCAGCACGAACTCGAGCCCGGTGATCCAGGCGCCGGTCACGCCGTACTTGAACGCGTGTGGCCCGCCGGCGTTCGTGGCGATGTTGCCGCCGAGCTGAGACTGCTCGGCCGAGCCGGGGTCCGGGGGATAGAACAGCCCGTTCTCGCGGGCGCGCCGGCGCACGTCGGCGGTGATCGCGCCGGCTTCGATCGCGGCGCGCCATAGACCAGGATCGAGGTGACGGACCTTCGTCAGGCGCTCGAGGCTGAGCACGACGCCGCCGTCGAGCGGCACCGCACCGCCCGTGAAACCGGTGCCGCCACCCCGGGGAACGATCGGGACGTCGTGCTCGTAGCACCAGGCGACGGTCGCGGCCACTTGCTCCGCATCCTTCGGTAGGGCGACCGCGTCGGCTCTTCCTCGGAGGTTGCGGCTCTCGGTGGCGTCGCTCAGGTAAGCGCGAGCGTCTCCCGTGAGGACGCCGCCGGGGCCGAGTAGCCCGGCCAGCTCGCGGGTTATCGAGGCGGATGTGGTGGTCGCCACGGCAATCCCGAGCCTAGCGTCGCGTAAGGTGTCAGGGGTGGGGAAGATCTTCGACGGCATCGACGAGCGGCTCGAGCGCTGGATAGCCGCGCAGCCGATGTACTTCGTGGGGAGCGCTCCGCTCGACGAAGACGGGCATGTGAACGTCTCGCCCAAGGGGCCGATCGAGACGCTGTCCGTGCTCGACCCGCACACCGTGGCGTACCTGGACCTCGTCGGCAGTGGCGCCGAGACGATCGCGCACGTCAGCGAGAACGGCCGGATCGTGATCATGTTCTGTGCGTTCGAGGGGCCGCCGCGGATCCTGCGCCTGCACGGCCGCGGTCGCATCGTGGGCGCCGCCGACTGCGAATTCGATGAGCTTTTCGCCCGCTGCCGGTTTCCGGAGCCTGCGACGCTCGAGGCCCGGCGCGCGATCGTCGTCGTGGACGTCCAGCGCGTGGCCGACTCCTGCGGCTACGGCGTGCCCCTGATGAGCTATGAGGGTCAGCGGCCGCACATGGAGCTTTGGGCGGCCAAGAAGATGCGGGTAGGGGGCGCCGAGGCGTTGCTCGACTACCAGCGCGAGATGAATTCGCTGAGCATCGACGGCCTGCCGGCGGTCGACGTCCCAACGCCCGTGCGGGATTAGGTGGCTGCCGTGCTGCCGGTGTTCGACGGGCACAACGACGCCCTAACCAAGGATGGCCACGAGCGGCTCGCCGAGGGGAAGCGCAAGGGACATCTCGATCTCCCCCGGATGCGTGCGGGTGGCGTCCGAGGCGGGATCTTCGCCGTGTTCGTCCCGTCCGACGGCGGCGCTCGGGAGAAGCGGATCGAGCGCGACGACGGGGTGCTCGAATTTTCGCTGGCACCCCCCGTGGAGCACGCGGTGGCGGCGGCGCTGGCCGGCGCCGCCGGGGGACGCCTGCTTGCACTCGAGCGCTCGGGCGCGGTGCGGCTGGCCCGGGGTGCCGCCGATCTAGATCAAGCGCGCGACGACGACGGGCCGCCGGTCGCGGTGCTGCACATCGAGGGGGCCGAGGCGATCGATCCGGGGCTCGAGGCGCTCGATCTTTGGTACGGCGCCGGGCTGCGGTCGATCGGCCTCGTCTGGAGCCGTTCCAACGCGTTCGGCCACGGTGTGCCCTTCATCTCACCCTCGACGCCGGACACTGGGCCCGGGCTAACCGACGCCGGGCGCGCCCTGGTGCGGCGCTGCGCCGAGCTGGGAATCGTGGTCGACGTCAGCCACCTCAACGAGGCCGGCTTCTGGGACGTGGCGGGGCTCGATCTCGGGCCGATCGTGGCCTCGCATTCGGCGGTACATGCCCTGTGCCCGACAACGCGCAACCTGACCGATCACCAGCTCGATGCCGTCGGCGCGTCCGGCGGGCTGGTCGGGATCGTGTTCGCCTGCCCGTTCCTGCGTCCGGACTTCCAGGACGACCCTGACACGCCGATCGACCTGATCGCCCAACACGCGCGCTACGTGGCCGACCGGATCGGGGTCGAGCATGTCGCGCTCGGCTCCGACTACGACGGCGCCACGATTCCCGCGGAGCTGGGTGACGTGACGGGCACGCCGCGGCTGATTGAGGCGCTGGCCCGGGTCGGATTCGACGAGCGCGAGCTATCGCTGATCGCGTGGGAGAACTGGCGGCGGGTGCTCGGGGAGTGGTGGCGGGCCTAGGCTAAGGCGCCGCCGTCAGGCGCCGCCGACCAACTTCATCAGATCGCATCCGCGCCACCGCTGCTGATCGGGAACGCGTAGAAGACGCCCAACGCGGCGCAGATCGCGATCGTCGCGTACGGGGAGACCGCGGCCAGGGCGGTCGCGATCGCGTACGGGATCACCCCGGCCACGCTGCGGACGAGGATCAGACGTCGGCGCTCGAGCGGCAGCTCTTGCCTGAGCTTGGAGTGCTTGGCGAGCAGGATGTGCGCGTTGAGGGCGGCGAACAGCAGGCCCATGATGAGAAACGAGCCGCTATAGATCGCCGCCGCGAGGTGCTGTCCGCTCGAGTGCCTGAGATAGGCCGCCATCAGCTTCGTCGCGAACGGCAGGACCGCGATGCTCATCAGCAGCAGGAGATTCAGGAACAGAATCGTGCGGTCGGCCTCGCGCAGGCGGCCGATCATCACGTGATGGTTGATCCAGATGATCCCGATCGTGAGGAACGAGACGACGTAGGCGGCGTACGCCGGCCACTGGTGGGCCAGGCCGCTCGCCAGGCTCTGGCCCTTGACGAGCGTGGGCAGGTCGATGTTCAGCACGAGCAGCGTGATCGCCACCGCCATCACCCCGTCGGAGAACGCCTCGAGTCGGCTCGTGCTCACGCCGGCTGATTTCGGCGGCGCGGGCCCGGGTCCTGTCGGCCAAATCGTGTCGAAAAATCTCGTAACAAGCGGGTCAAACTTCCTAATTCCTACTCAAGTTTTTCGACGAATGGCCGATTTCGAACTTGAATGAGAACCAGTTCATTACGCCCCTGGGGCCGGTCTCGACTGCTCGCCTTCGCACTCGTGGGGATTGTCCTGCCGGTCGTGATCGCCGCCGAGACCGATCGAGCGAGGCACCATCCGGTCTTCTACGTCGGAGCCGTCGTCGCCTGCGTCGCGGCGCTCGTGGCTGCGACGGTGCCGCGTCGGCGCCGGCTGATCTTCTGCATTGCGGCATTCGGTCAGCTGCCTGCGATGACCCTGCTCCAGGCATACAGCGGTGGGGCGGGCTCGGGGTACTCGGTCCTCGTGGTCATGGCGATGCTGTGGTTCGGGCTGGTCGCGGGCGATCTCGAGATGTTCGCCGGCATGCTCGTTTTCGTCGCGTGCTGCGTGCTGCCGATGTTGCTGGTCGGGGCGCCGGCGTATCCGCGCAGCTGGGGTCACGCCGAACTGCTGATGCTCGTCGGGTTGATGGTCGCGGTGTCGCTACGCACCGTGACTCGCGAGCTTGCCACGCTCGCCCAGCGTTTCGCGCAGGAGGCGGTGGTAGATGACCTGACCGGCCTGCTCAACCGGCGCGGCTGGCGCTACACGGCCCCGCGCGAACTGGCCAGGGCGGCGCGGAGCGGCAACCCAATTACGCTCGTGACACTCGACCTAGACAACTTCAAGGAGCTCAACGACGAGCTGGGTCACGCGCAGGGCGACTCCGCCCTATCGGACACCGCCGAGCGGATCCGGGCCACGCTGCGCGCCGGCGATGTGGTCGCGCGCCTGGGCGGGGACGAGTTCGTCGCCCTGCTCACCAACTCGACCTTGACCGGCTCGCTGACGGCGATCGATCGGTTGCGCGCCTCGACGCCGGCCCGAGAGGCGTTCTCCTCGGGCGTCGCGGTGTGGGATCGCAAGGAGGAGCTGTCCTCGCTGCTGCACCGGTCCGACCTCGCCCTGTACGCGGCCAAGGAGGCCGGTGGCGGCCGCACCGAGGTGGCGCCTCCGCAGCTCGAGTCGGTGGCGGCGAGCGACGGGGACGACCAGGAACTCGACGAGCAGCTTGCTGGGTAGGCCTTAAGCGCCTCTTCGCCTCTTCGTAGCGGGCTCTTCGCGCGGCGTTCTTAAGTGAACGCCATGAGACTTCGAACTGTTGTAACCACCTTCACCGCGGCCGCTGCGCTCACCGGCGTAGGTGCCGCCTCCGCTTCTGCGGCCACCACTTCCCCTCAGGAGGAAGTTAGTCAGAACTGGGCCGGCTACGTCGCCGGCGGCTCGACCTCGAGCACGAACTTCTCGAGCGTGTCGGGCAGCTGGGTCCAGCCAACCGTGAGCTGTGACTCGGGCCAGAGCTATTCCGCGTACTGGGTCGGTCTCGGAGGCTCGAGCGACCAGTCCGACGCGCTGGAGCAGGTCGGCACTCAGGGCGACTGCACCTCGGGCGGCGGCACCGAGTACTACGCCTGGTATGAGCTGGTGCCCTCCGCACCGGTGCAGCTCGGTCTGACGATCAAGCCGGGGGACCACATCTCGGCCAACGTGAGCGTCAGCGGGTCGAACGTCACTGTGTGGCTGTCTGACCAGACGACCGGACAGTCGAGCACCAAGACGCTTCAGATGAGCGACCCCGACACCTCGAGCGCCGAGTGGATCGCCGAGGCGCCCTCCCAGTGCTCCGGCGGCGCCGCGACGACCGGCGAGTGCGAGCCGCTCCCGCTGGCAGATTTCGGGACGGTCCAGTTCACCGGCGCGTCGGCGACCGCCAACGGCCACACCGGCACGATCTCGGATTCGGCGTGGAGCTATGCGCCGATCGCGCTCGGCTCGAACGGCTCTTACGACGTCAGCTTCGGCGCGGGTGACTCGAGCGCCGGCGCGACTCCGTCCTCGCTTTCCTCGGACGGCTCTTCGTTCTCGGTCGCGTGGCAGCAGAACGCCACCGACACGTCAGGGACGGGTGGCTCGGCCGGTGGCTCGGGCGATGGCGGCTACGGCAATGGCGGCTATGGCGACGGCGGCTATCCGGGCGGCGACGGCGGCTACGGCTATGGTGGCGGGGGCTATGGCTACGGCTCCGGTGGCTACGGTGGCGGCTATGGCGGCGGTGGCTACGGCTACGGCGGTTACGGTGGCGGCTACGGCGTCTACGGCTACGCCTTCTGATCGCTATGCGACGCCACGCGCGAGCTGCTGATCGCTTCTGGCGGCAAGTGCGACGCGGTATGCGGCTGCGAGGCGGTCAAGGGCTGCCTCCCAGCTGCGACCGCGCACCCCGGCCAGCGCACCGCGGCGGACGCGCTCACTCAGCCTGGGCGTGGCCGTCAGCGAGGTCACTGCGTCGGCCAGCGCACTGACCTCGGGCGGTGCCAAGAGCCCGGTCTCGCCGTGGTCGATCAGACACGACGGGCCACCCTGGTCAACCGCCACCACGGGCAGGCCACTCGCCTGCGCCTCGAGGATCACCTGACCGAACGTCTCCGTCGCGCTGGCGAACAGGAAGACGTCGGCGCTGGCGTACACGCGGGCCAGGTCGTTTCCGGACAGCCAGCCGAGGAACGTGGCGCGGTCGCCGAGTCGGCTCCGCAGTAGGTCCTCCTCGGGACCCCCGCCCGCCAGCACCAGGTGCAGTCGCGGGTCTCGCCGGTGGGCCTCCAAGAACGCGTCCGCCAGCAGCTCAACGCCCTTCTCCTTGCTCAACCGACCGGCGTACAGAACGTTGATGTTGTTGTCCGGAAGCACCGTCTCGTTGCGATGGGCCGGATCGAAGCGCTGGAGGTCGACGCCGCGGTCCCAGCGGCGGACGCGCTCGGACTCGATCCCCAGCTCCGCCAGCCGCTCGTCGCTCGCCGGGCTGGGGGAAAGGACGACGTCGCAGGCGCCGTAGAACGCGCGCAGGCCGAGGTTGGCCATCGCCTCGAGTCCGGCCTGCCCGGTGCGCAGGGCGGTGTAGGCGCCAAGCTCGGTGTGGTAGCTGCCCACCCGCGGAAGCTCGAGGACCCTCCCCAGGAGCCAGGCCCCGATGCCGGCCGGGCCGGGCGAGCACACATGGACGATGTCGTAGCGGCCCTCCGCGAGCGCGTCGACGAGCGCGGGGACGCTGGGTACGCCGATTTCGAGCCCCGGGTAGAAGGGGACATCGATCTCGGCCACCGCGGCCAGGCGCCGGTCGACCTCGCAGTCGGTGCCGATCACCTCGACGTCGAACCCGCGCACGCCTCGAGCGCGGATCTGCTCGATCGTGTGCGTGACCCCGTGCATCGAGCCGATCCCGTCGACGATCAGCGCGACCCGCGGGCGATCGCCGTCGCTGCGGGTCAACTTGGCCTTCTCGCGACCCAGGAAGGACGCGGCGGCGGCGTACGGGATCGCCGGCAGGCAGGCGTCGAAAAGCGACAGTGCGCTCCCCGCCGGGTTGGGCGTGTGGTCCTCGAGGCTCTTTACCGTCTCGCGCACCACTGCGGCGAGCTTGCGCTCGTGCACGCGACGGGCCCGGCGGTCGAGGTCGGCGTGCGTGAGCTCGCCGTCCTGGAGCTGCTTGAGGAGCTTGTGCTCGTCAACGTCGAGGTCGATGGACAGCAGCCAGGCCCGAAGCAGGGCCAGCGCGTCGTCGGCGGACAGGTCGGTGCCGCCGCTGCCTTCGCGCGCGTCGCCCTCGCTCATGACCCGTTCGACGATCTTCAGCACGATCGTCGGGTCGGGCCGAGCGGGAACCGCACTGTCTTGGTCGAGTGACCGGATCGCGAGCGCCATTGCCGCATGCGCCCATTTGGCCGCGCTTCCCTGCTGCCCGTGGGCGCCGGCGCGCCCGGCCCGAATATGGGCCAGGAACTGTTCCGGACTGTGGGCGCGGGGCGTTTCGGTGAACGTGCGGCCGACGTCGATTCCGGCGTGGTCATCGGACCCTCCGATGGCGGTTCCCCCATGGGTCTCGATGTACACAAACGCCGGAAGATTGAGCTCCTTGGCGCGTGATCCGTTCCGCGTCTCCCAGATTGGGAACAGCTCGGCCAGGCGCCGCCGGTGGCGCGCGGTGAGTGGCGCGGCGACGGCGTAGAAGGGGTGAGCAAGCGCTGCGGTGATGTCGTGCTCGCGCAGGTAGGCGGCGCAGGTTTCGACGTCACCGGCATGAGCCTGTAGCCAGTCGTGATGCTCAGGCGTGATGCCGTAACAGAGCACGTGCACGGCCTGCGGCTCTCCCTTGAAGGAAGCGGTCAGCTCCTCGGAGACGAACGTGTCGGGCAGGTAGGCGAGTGACAGCGCACCGTCGATCGTGTCGTGGTCGGTGATCGTGACGAAGTCCATCCCCCGGGCCTTGGCCAGCTCGTAAACCTCGAGCGGCTCCGTGGCGCACTCCGGAATCTGAAGCGAACGCTGGACTCCAAGCTTGGAGATTTGCGACGCCGTGGAGTGCACATGCAGGTCAGCGCGACTCATTTCGTTCATGGGATCAGGATCACCCTGCAAACAAGGGGGTTAGTGAAGAACGAGGTCACGTCCTGTGACGTTCTTGTGAACGGTCGCATGGGTTTGGTCGCCGATCGGAGAACCTTCTGGTTCATGTCACTGGCTCGCGGGCGCTCGGATTTCGAAGGCGAGGTCGTCGTTTTGCAGGCCGGCGCGATCCGCGTCGAGATCGCGCTGCTGCCGTTCGAGGTCACGATCTGGCGGGGCGAGCGACGGCTGGTGCGGTCACTCGGCGGCTGGGTGGCCGAGGGAACCGTGCACGACCACTTCATCCAGCTCACCGAAGGCGTGGTGGCGCACGAGGACCTCGCGCCCGTCGAGCGCGCACTGTCGGCGTCGGTGCGGCGGCGTGCCGCGAATCGGGTGTCGCTGTCGCTTGGGCTGAATGGAGGCCGCGGGGCGCGGTTGGAAGTGAGGATTCTTGGCGACAGTCGCGTGATTCTCCGGTTCGAGCCCGAGGGCAAGCCGTTGCGGGTCGCACTCGATTGGCGACGGCGCTCGGACGAGCGGTTCGTCGGGCTCGGCGCGCGTCACTGCACCCAGTTCGACCAGGGCGGCCGCGTGGTGCAGCTCGGCGCCGACCGCCGTTACACCGGACCCGATTGCCCGGCCGAGCTTCTAGCCGGCGGCGGCATCCCCCAGGGCGACTACGCCCCCGTTCCATGGATGATCTCGAGCCGCGGTTACGGCGTGTGGGTGCGATGCTCCGGGAACGGGGTCCGGTTCGACATGGCGGGCGAGCGGGTGGCCGTCTCGAACCGCTTTATGTCCGGTCCGTTGGTTGTGGATTTCCTGTGCGAGGCGACCCCGGCGGCGCGACTGCGCGCGTTCTGCCGTCTGACCGGCTTCCCCGCGCTGTTGCCCGAGTGGGGCTATGGATTCTGGAAGAGCCGCGACGTCTACGAGCACCAGGACGACGTGATCGACGACTACGAGGGGATGCGCCGTCATGACATCCCGCTTGACGCGATCGTGCTCGATTCGCCGTGGGCTACGCAGTACAACACGTGGGAGATCAACCCCTACCAGTTCCCCGACGGGGTGGGGCTGATCCGGCGGATGCGCGCTGACGGCGTTCGCACGGTCGTATGGGTCACGCCGTGGGTGAACCTGGACTCGCGGGACGGACAGATCCCACCTCAGCCCGAATCCGATCGGCTGCACCGTGAGCCCGCGCCGAATTACGAACCGGGGGTTTTGGGCGGGCACTTCGTGCGTGACGCCGACGGCGAGCCCTTCGTCACGCAGTGGTGGATGGGCACGGGATCACCCATCGACTTCACGAGCCCGGCGGCCGAGGACTGGTGGCGCTCCCAGGCCCGCTCGTTGCTCGCGCTTGGCGTCGAGGGTGTGAAGGCCGACGACGGGGAGGGGTACTACTTGCCGGATGCTGTCCGCTTGGCCGACGGGCGGTCCGGGGCCGAGGCTGCCTGGGCGCTCGGCGGTCTGTACCGGTCTTCCATGCAAAGGGCCTTGGATGAGACCCACCCGGGTCAGGGCGTGGTGTTCGGGCGCAGCGGTTGGACGGGGGAGCAGTCAGTCGGCGTGACCTGGGCCGGCGACCAGGCGTCCGACTTCTGGTCCTTGCGCGTGCTCGTGATCGCGACCCTGTCCGCCGCGTGCACGGGCTTCTCGAACTGGTCCCACGACATCGGCGGCTACCTCGGGCACCGGCTGGTCGAGCGCTGCCCGCCCGAGCTGCTCGTGCGCTGGGTCCAGTTCGGCTGCTTCACGCCGCTCATGCACGCGCACGGACGGATGCCGCAGGAGCCGTGGCGCTACTCGGACCGCGTCTTGGAGCTTTATCGCGAGTACGTGTTGTTGCATGAGCAGTTGGTGCCGTACGTGCGGGCGGCGGCACTGACCGCGTCGCGTTTCGGGCTACCGATTATTCGGCCGCTGTGCCTTTTGGACCCTTCGGATGCTCGGGGATGGACGATCACCGACGCGTACGGGTACGGGCCCGCGCTGTGGGTGGCGCCGGTGCTCGATGACGAGGCGCGCGAGCGCGAGGTGGCGCTGCCGCGCGGGGAGTGGATCGAAACCTGGTCGGGGCGGCGGGTGGTCGGGGGCTCCGAGGTGGCGGTCGAAGCGCCGATCGAGCGAATCCCGGTGTGGGTCCGGGCCGGGTCGATCATCGTGACCTACCCGGCGGCTCATGTGGCGCGGGGACTGGGCGACGTCGATGAGGCTCGGCGCCCGTTGGTGGCGACGTTGTGGGGCCGGCCGCGGTTGGGGAACGCGGTGGCGCGGCTGGCTGACGGGACGCGGATCTCGTGGCGGCGGGGGCGGTGGTCGGTGGCGTCCTCGTCCGAGCGCGAGGTCACGTTCCGAGTCGTTGAGGCGTGAGGGCGGCGGGGGGTTGAGGCGTGGGGGGTTGGCGGGGGGTTGAGGCGTGACGGTGGCGAGGGTCCAGGCTTGAGCGTGGCGAGGGGGCAAGCCGTGGGCGGGGAAGGGGCGAGGCGTGACGGTGGCGCACTGCGCTATCCCGGGTTTCTGCCCACTCGCCACCCCGCCGGCGGTGAATGCCGCTTCACCCGGCTCTGGTACGGACAACGGGACGCTCGCGCCGTAGCGGATGACGAGTGTCCAGTTATCCGGCCTCCTCGGGACGCCGTCGGGCCGGCGCGGATCAGTGGCACCTGTGCGGGGGGAGGCACCTGTGCCGATGGAGGGCGTCGATGCGGGTGGAGGGCGCCCGCGCGGGGTCATGGGGCGGCGGCCTAGGTCACGGGGCGCCCGCGCGGTGGAAGGGCGCCGGCGCGGGTCGCGGGGCGCCGGCGCGGGGTCACGGGGCCGCCGGCGCGGGTCACGGCGCGCCGACGCGGGTCAGCGTGCGGGCGCCGGCCTGGGCGCCCAGGGCGGCGGCCTCCGCGATCGAGTCGCCGCGCCCGAGCCCGAGCGTGAACGCGGCGGCGAATGAGTCACCGCAGCCGTAGGAGTCGCGCGGCGCGCCGGGCAGCGGCGCTGCATCCCACCGGCCCTCGGATTCGCCCCACCAGCGCCCGCCGTGGGCGCCTTCGGTGGCGACCAGCAGCCGCGTCTGGCCGGCGACGCGCTTGGCCCATGTTGCCTCGTCGTGGTCGCTCTCGCTGAACACCAGCGCGTCGATCCGGACGCCGGCGGACTCGAGCACGTCGCGGGCGCGAGGCGACGCCACCACGACCGGCGAACGGCGCGCGTGCCGGAGCGCGTCCGCGTCGCCGGCGGTGAAGTACACGGATGCGGCATCGTCGAGGCGGCCCCAATCGAGGTCGTCTGCTCCCCCTGGCTCGAGCCGCTCGCCGAGCGTGATGATCGTGCGCTCGCCACCGGCCTCGAGCAGCGTGATCGCGCGCCGGGTGGGCTGGTCGCGCCAGGCCACGTGCACCCTTACGCCACGGTCCTCGATTTGTGCCTGCGCGTCACGCCCGCGGGCGTCGTCGCCCAGCGCGGTATAGAAGTCCACCCCGGCTTCCAGCTCGCTCATGATGACGGCCGCCACCCCCCCGCCGCCGGCGGCGCGCGCCACGCCGCCCAGCGCATTGGTCACCTGCCCGGGCCGCGGGAACCGGAGCACCTCGAGGAAGTCCACCCACTCCACGTGGCCGATCACGGCGACTCGCGTCACGGTGCACTAGTGTGCCGGTAATGGACGAGGGTCTGCCGATTGCCTACGAGGTGCTCGAGCGGGGGATTCCGGTGTATGCGTCGGACGGCGAGCAGGTTGGAACGGTTGACCATGTGGTGGCGGCGCCCGAGGAGGACATCTTCCACGGGATCGTGATGCGCTCTCAGCACGGCCGGCACTTCGTGGCCGCGGACCAGATCCAGTCGTTGCACGAGCGGGGAGTGGACCTGCGGATCGACGCCGCCACCGCGGCCGCTCTACCCCAGCCGCACGGTGGCGCGCCGGCGTGGCGTGAGCTCGAGCCGGGGATAAAGCCGAGCCGGTGGCAGCGCCTACTCGACCTGACGACAGGCAAGGACCCGCGCTCTAGGGGCTGGCAAGAGGAAGAGTGAGGCCGGCGTCCTCGAGCCGCCGTCGCAGTTGCTCGGAGGACTCGAACTCGATCGCCTGCATCCCCACGGCTCGCGCGGCTTGTACGTTCTTTGCCGAGTCGTCGATGAACACCGTGCTCGACGGGTCAAGCCCGAAGCGATCGAGCAATAGCTCGAAGACCCGTGCGTCGGGCTTGGCCACGCCCTCGAAGCCGGACACGACCGTGCCATCGAACCATTGGAGGAACTCGTAGCGGTCGCGGCGACACGGGTAGGTCCACGTCTCCATGTTGGTAAGTGCGTAGCAGCGCACGCCTTGATCCTTCAGCGCGCGGAGGATCTCCACTGTGTCCTCGATCGGTCCCGCGAGCATCTCCTCGCTGCGCTGGGTCCAGGCCCAGATACGGTCCGCGTGCTCGGGGTGGGCTGCGATGAGCGGCGGGGAGGTCTGCTCGGGCGGAATGCCGAGGTCGTGGGCGTGGTGCCACTCCATCGTGCACACCTCGGATAGGAAACGCTCCATCGATGCCTCGTCATCGAACAGCTTGCGATATAGGTGACGTGGGTCCCAGTCGAGCAGGACGCCGCCAAGGTCGAACACGACGGCAGTGGGCTTGCCGTTCGGGGGTGCCGGCATGGGGCTAGTGAAGCAAGCAGCTCCGCGGGACGGGGTGCGCAGCTGTAAATGTGCGCGCCGGGTGGGCGCGGGCCGCGAGATGAGCGGTTATCCAGGTCGCTGATCTGGCTGCTCCGCGCCCGCCTTGGCGAGTCGGGTCGGCGCCTTCCGCTCCCAGGCGTCAGCCAGCAGATCTCTGAGCAGCGCGGGACCTGCGGCACTCAGCGTTACGCGTACGGCGGATAGGCGCTTGCCCCACCACACCTCGGCGCACACCTCGGGGTCCGACTGCACTGCGGTGTAGATGCCCGGCTCGTCGAGCATCACATTCATATGGTCTTCGTCCCAGAGCGTGGCAAAGATCCGGCCGCGGACTCGGAAGGAGGGCCGGCCGTGGTGATCCTGCTCCACGGCCTCGGGCAATGACAGCGCGAACTGTCGCGCCTCCTCAATGCTCACCATCGGAACTGCGGATTTTACGGCGGCGGCAGCGCGGGCGCCTTGGCGCGCCAATCGCACCGGCGGATATGCTCGGGGCCATGCACCTCGCCGAGCTCACTCCGCCTGAACAGCGGGTGCTCGGGTGCCTCATCGAGAAGCGGTGGACGACGCCGGATCAGTATCCACTGTCGCTCAACGCACTGAGGCTCGCGTGTAACCAATCGACCAACCGTGACCCTGTCACCTCATACGACGAGTCAACCGTCAGGGAGGCGGCGCAGCGGCTGTGCCTGTACGGGCTCGCGCGGCTGGCCAGCGGCCACGGCAGCCGTTCGGTCAAGTATCGCCACCTGGCCGAGGAGGCACTCGGTCTCGGCCGTGAGGAGCTCGCGGTCCTCGCCGTTCTCCTACTCCGCGGCCCGCAGACCCCGGGCGAGCTTAAGGCGCGGACCGAGCGGATGGCGCAGCTCGGGTCCCTCGACGAGGTCGAGCGCGTGCTTGGCGTGCTGAGCGAACGCGACTACGCCAGGCGCATCGGGCGCCGGCCGGGCCAGAAGGAGGACCGCTTCGAGCATCTGCTTGGTGGCGCGGGGGATAGGGAGGGGCCGGGCTCCGCGCCGGCGCCGGCCGCGGCGTCTGCGCCGCCAGCCTCGCTCGTGACCCCGCCGGCGCCCTCTCCTAGACCCGCCCCGGAGCTTTCTTCTGGACCCGCCCCGGAGCTCTCTCCTAGACCCGCCCCGGAGCTGACTCCTGCACCCGCCGCGGCGCCCGCTCCCGCACCCACCCCGGAGCCCGCCGCGAGCGCCCGTTCGTCGATGGAGGCGCCGGCCTCGGCCGACGGAAACGGGAACCTCTTGGCCGAGCGCGTGGCCGCGCTCGAGGAGGAGGTGGCGTCGCTGCGCGCCGAGCTCGACGAGCTGCGCACGCTCTACGGGTAGAGCAGGCCGCTCTCGCGCCGCATCACGAACTCGGCCCGGCGCTCGACGAAGTCGGCCACGATCGCGGCGAACGCCTCGGGGCGGTCGTCATAGACGGCGTGGGCGGCGTCGTAGACGATCAGGAAATGGCAGCTGGGCAGGATCTCGCGGTAGTGGCGCCCTAGCTCAGGCGGCGTGAGTCGGTCCTCGGTTCCAAACAGCACCAGCGTCGGAACCTCGAGACGGCTCATCAGATCCTCGAGCTCGGCGTCGCGAGGGGGCCCGATCACTCGCCCAACGAGCGCCCGCTGCTTGGCGTCCACCTCGGGCGCCACCGGCGCTGTGTCGAGTCGTCGCTCCGGGTGGGCGTGCACCATCGACAGCAGCTGCTCGGGCGGGGGAAGCGGCCGGGGGTTGGTGATGATTGCCGCAGGCGCCGCGAGCACGAGCGCGTCGAGTCGATCCGGGTCCTGGACCGCGAGCCACAGCGCGAGCTTGCCGCCGATCGAGATACCCCACAGGCTGAAGCGCTCGATGCCGATCTCCTCGACGGCGCGGAGCATCGTCTGCGCCAGCTCGCGCAGCGACGAGGACCGCTCGTTGGCCGGCGATCCCCCGAACCCGGGGATCTCGAACGCGATCACGCGGTGGGACGCGGCGAGCAGCTCATGGGCTCGGCCGATGCGGGGGCCTCCCGCTCCGTGGAAGCAGACCAGCGGCGGCCCGTTCCCGGCCTCGAGGTACCGGATCTCGAATCCGTCCGCCTCCACGAACCGCTCGGCGAAGCTCAAAGCTCTCGCATCCTCGGCAGCACGTCAGTCCCGAACAGCTCGAGGCTGCGCCGCGCCTGGTCGGAGCTTGGCGCGATGAAGATCAGCTCGAGGATCCCCACCCCGAGCTCTCGCCGGAGCCGCGCCGCCTGTCCCAGCACCGACTCCGGCGAGCCCAGCATGAGCTGGGCGGTCTCGATTCGCTCGTCGATGTCCCCGCCCGCGTGGAGGCGCGAGCGTTGGCGCGGCGTGTCGCGCCCGTAATAGCCGGCGCGGGTGGCCGCGTCGTCGGCGGCCGGATTGGCCCGGCTCAGCCCGAGCCCGCCGGAGTGCGCCTGCGCGGCGGCGATCGGTGCCCAATCGTCGCGGGCCTGCGCATCGTCGGCGGCGACGTGCACCGCGATCCGATACAGGATCTGCTCGGGCGACGGCTCCCAGCCGTGCGTGCCCGCCGCCTGCCGGTACACGCGAACCGACTCCCGCGCGCGATCGAGCGTGGTCACCGCCAGCCCGCCGTTGATCCGCTTGGCCGCCGCGAACTCAGCTGCTTCCGGGCTCGAGATCGACATGAAGATCGGAGGGTGCGGCGCCTGAACGGGCCGGGGCCAAATCGAGATCGTGCGGTACTCGTAATAGCGCCCGAGCCACCCGAACGGCTGCGGCTCGGTCCAGGCGCGCACGATCAGCTCGAGCGCCTCCATGAACCGTTCGCGCGACTCCGACGGGTTGATTCCGTACGTCGCGTACTCGTTCGAGGTCCCCCGCAGCATGCCCGCGACGAGCCGTCCGCCGGTCAGGGTGTCGAGCATCGCGAACTCCTCGGCCACCCGCACCGGGTTCTGGATCGGGATGTTCGAGCCGAGCAGGGCGATCTTCGCGCGCTTGACGCGCTGGGCTACCGCGGCAGCCATCACCATCGGGTTCGGCGTAAGCGACGCGGGCGAGTAGTGGTGCTCGGCCACCGTCACCCAATCGAAGCCGAGCTCGTCCGCCAGCTCGAACTGGGCGAGCGCGCGCTCCATCGATGCCTGGGCCGCCTCGGTCGAGTAGCCGTCGGCCGGCGCCGGCCAGCCGTGCCCGCTGCGAGGCCCTGCGTACGGCACGATCGAGAACACCGCCGCCTTCACGCGATGAGTATCGACCAACCGGGTGCGCTATGGCCCTCCGCGGTTTCAGCCGGGATTTGGCGGGAAAGGTTTCTGTCGGCTACCGGAGGAGGAGGTCCTGCCATGCGTCGTGCTTTCACAATCCTGATCCTGGGAGGAGCGTTCGCGCTCGCGTTTGCGTCCGCTCCCGCCGCTTGGGCGGCGCCGGCCGCGAACACCGGCGCATTCACGCTGACCGCGGACAGCCCGAGCGGGACGTACGCGCCGACCTTCACCGGCAACGGGATGCTCGGCGTGCGCGTGCCGCCGTCGGGCCAGGGGTACGCCGGCGGAACCGTCCCGGCCCAATCCGAGCTGGCGGGCTTCTATGCCTGGCCCACCGGCAGCCCGACGGTGTCGCAGAACGTCCAGCAGCGGGCCAACATTCCGACCTGGTCGACGTTGACCTTCTCGGACGGCGGCCAGGCGTTCACGGTGCCCGGTCCGGGCATTTCGAACTGGCACCAATCGATTGACCTGCACACGGGGATCGTGACGACCACCGCGCGCTGGACTGCCCCCGACGGGCATGTCACAGATCTCTCCTACCAGGTGCTGACCGACCGGGCGAACCAATACGTCGGCCTGGTCCGCCTGCAACTGACGCCGCAGTGGTCGGGCACGGCGACGGTCACCGACGCGATCGACGGCACCGCAGACACGACGGCGAACCCGCTGCTCACCAGCCAGGTGTCGAAGGGCTGGAACACGGCGGGCGACCAGGACTGGGTCACGGTCCAGACGGTCGGGACCAACATCCAGGCCACGCTGGCCAGTCAGCTACAGACGAGCTCCAACGTGTTGGCGACCAACACGCCAACCGATGCGACCACGGATCAAAGCGTCGGTCAGCAGCTGTCTTTCCCCGTGACCGCAGGCCAGACTTACACGCTCATCAAATACGTCGGCGTGGAGAGCTCCCAGGACACGACCGACACCGTCGGCGCGGCCCAGTCGCAGGCCACGGCTGCCGCCGACACCGGCTGGACGTCGCTGCTGACCGGTAACGACGCGGCGTGGGCGTCGCTCTGGAAAGGCTCGATCGGGATCCTCGGCAACCGCACGCTGGCCACGGATGTAAACGCCAGCCAGTTTTACCTGTGGTCGAGCACCCGCGACGGCGTCGATTGGAGTGTCTCCCCGGCCGGTCTGTCGTCCAACGGCTACGACGGTCACATCTTCTGGGACGCCGAGACGTGGATGTACCCCACCCTGCTGGCTCAGCACCCCGACCTGGCCGCCGGCATGGACGCCTACCGCTACCAGCGGCTATCGGAGGCCGAGCAGCATGCCACGGCCACGGGCTACGCCGGGGCCCGCTTCCCGTGGGAGAGCGCGCTCGATGGGACAGAGCAGATCCCGCCACCGACGTCGGTCAACAGCGAAGGCCTGTACGAGCAGCACATCACGGCCGACATCGCGCTCGCGCAATGGCAGTACTACCTGGTCACCGGCAATCGGGGATGGCTGGCGACACAGGGGTGGCCGGTGATTTCGGGCGCCGCGAACTTCTGGGCCTCGCGCGCCACGCTCGGCAGCGACGGCCGGTACCACATCGACGGCGTCACCGGGCCCGACGAGGAGAACCCGGACGTCAACGACGAGGTCTACACCAACGTCGGCGCGATGCGCACGCTCCAGGACGCCGTCCAGGCCGCCCACGTGCTGGGCATCGCCGCTCCCGCCAGCTGGTCGCGGATCGCGGCCGGGCTCGTCGTGCCGGTGAATACGAAGCTGAACATGCACCCCGAGTTCTCGGGCTACGCCGGCCAGCTCGTCAAGCAGGCCGACGTGACCATGCTCCAGTACCCGTGGGGCTACTCGATGCCCGGCAAGCTCGCGCTCGGCGACCTCGACTACTACGTGCCGCGGAGCGATCCGGGCGGCCCGTCGATGGACGACGCGATCAACCTGATCGACACCGCGACGCTCGGAACGTCGGGCTGCTCGGCGTACGTTTACACCGAGCGGAGCTACCAGCCCTTCATCCGCGACGTCTTCCACCAGTTCTCGGAGACCCGCACGGGTGGCGCGTTCACGTTCATGACGGGGATCGGCGGCTTCCTCCAGGAGTTCCTGTATGGCTACTCCGGGATGCGCTGGAACTCGAGCAATGTCGGACTCGATCCCAGCCTGACCAGCCAGATCGGTGGGATCGTGCTCCACGACCTGCGATGGCGCGGTCGCGTGTTCGAAGTCGCGATCGGCTCCCAGCGCACGAAGGTGACGCTGGTGAGCGGTGCAGCGCTTCCGGTGTCGACGCCCGGTGGACTGCGCAAGGTTCGCCGTGGCCACCCGCTGACGCTGACCACGCGGCGGCCGGACCTGACCGCAACGTCGGATCTGGTCCGGTGCGGCCACGCGGTAGCGACCAGTTCGCAGCCGGGCGCGCCCGCCCTCGCCGCCGTCGACGGGAGCCCCGCGACCGACTGGCAGCCAACCGAGGTGCACGCGTCGCTGACCGCTCCGCTTCAGCCTTTGGCCGGCGCGATACGCACGATCACGCTGCGGTGGGGTCGCCAGTGGCCGGCGGTTCCGGGTCCGAACATCCCGCCGCCCCCAGGGCCGGTGGTGGTGCTCCGACCGGCCAGCTACTCGGTCCAGGTGTCAAGCAACAAGCGTGTGTGGCGAACCGTGGCGTTCGTGCATGGCCGTGCCGGCGTGCTGGACACCGTGCGCCTCAAGCGCGGCGTCAAGGCGCGGTTTGTCCGGATCCGGGTGACCGCAGCAAGCGCGACCAAGCTGCCGATGCTCGAGGAGCTCACCGTCACCAGCTGACGCCCGCACCGGCGGCTCGGGGCTAGGGGATTCCGATCTCCGAGTTGTCGCCAACCATGAACCGGTACGCCCTCGGCTGGTGCCGGTCGCGCCCTATTTTGACGTTGCGCCCGAGGAGCGATGACTCCATACGCCCGTCGAGGTCGTGGATCGACGATCCGGCCAGGAGAATCGAGTGCTCGACCTCGGCATTCTGGATCTCGCAGCCCTCGGCGATCGCGGTGTACGGACCGACATAGCAGTCGGTCAGTCGAGCGCCGGCGCCGATGATCGCCGGGCCGCGGACCGCCGAGCGCTCGAGTCGCGCACCGGCGTCGATCACGACGCGACCATCGACCTGGGAGTCGATCAGCTCGCCTTCGATGCGGGTCTGGATCGTGTCGAGCACCAGGCGGTTGGCGGCCAGCATGTCCTCGAGACGGCCCGTGTCCTTCCACCAGCCCTTCACGATGTGCGGCTCGACGCGCTGCCCGTCGTCGACCAGGCGCTGAATGGCGTCCGTGATCTCAAGCTCGCCGCGGGCCGAGGGCGCGATCGCCTTGGCCGCGGCGTGCACGCAGGAGGTGAACATGTACACGCCGACCAGCGCGAGGTCGGTCCGCGGCACGGCCGGCTTCTCGACCAGCCTGACAACCGCGCCGTCGGACAGCTCGGCCACACCGTAGTTCTCCGGGTCGGACACCGGGGTGAGCAGGATGAGCGCATCCGGCTGGTGATCGGTGAAGGAGGCCACGAGATCGCCGATCCCGCCTTGCAGGAGGTTGTCGCCCAGGTACATGACGAATGGCGAGTCGCCGAGGAACGGCTCGGCGGTCAGCACGGCGTGCGCCAGCCCAGCGGGCTCGTCCTGGAGGATGTAGGTCAGCTCGACCCCAAAAAGTGTCCCGTCGCCGGCCGCCACACGCACCTCTTCGCCCGTCTCGGGGGCGATGATGATCCCGATCTGCTCGATCCCGGCCTGCGCCATCGCCTCGATCGCGTAGAACAGAACCGGCTTGTTGGCTACGGGCACGAGCTGCTTGGCGCTCGTGTAGGTGATAGGGCGAAGCCGCGTGCCCTTGCCTCCGGAAAGGATCAGTCCCTTGAGCGGCTGCATCCGCGGGGAGGGTAGCGGGGCGCTGTCTGGAAGGAAGGGCGGCGGCGCCTGGCGGCGGCGCCTGAGTCAGGCTGTCGCGACTGGGGTCGCGGCGCGGATCGCTTCGGCGGCTTCGCGAACGGCGGTGCGTGCCTCGTCGGGCTCGAGCACGACCGCGTCGCCCGCCTCCTTGAGCACATCGCGCACCAGGTAGCGCATGCTGGCGAACCCGCGCTCAACGATCACCGCGCCGTCCTCGAGCTCTTCGGTCACGGTGCGCTCCTCGCGGGCCCAGCGGGCCCGTTCGGGGGAGATCCACACCCGCGCCCGCCGTGCCGCCGGCACCTCGCCCGTCCGGGGCCAACCATCGACATCCGCGGCCGGATCGACGTCGGGCCGGGGCTCGAAGGACTGATCGGTCACCGTCGCTGACTTGAAGCGATCCAGGCGGAAGTGGCGGACGTCGGCGCGCGAGGGGTCGTAGCTGGCCACGTACCAGCCCTCGCGCCCGTTGATGAGCGCATAGGGCTCGACCGTCCGGGTCGAGAACTCGTCCTCGTTCTCCTTGTAGTACTCGAAGGAGAGCAGCCGCCGCTGGGCGATCGCGCGCGAGACCACGGCGGCGATCTCGGCGTCGTCGCCGCCGGGCGCGGCGATCTGAAGCCCTTCGTGGACCGGATCCTCGCCGAGGGCACCCACCACCTTCTGGCGCACCGAGGTCAACGATCCCTCCGGGATGTGCTCGCCGATCAGATCGATCGCCGCCACCAGCGCTTTGGCCTCCACCGGCAGCAGGCGCGCCGGGCGGGCGAACGAGTCGCCGTAGGGCTCGGGCTCGACCTCGATCTTGCCGTCGGCTCCTAGCTCGGCGTAGAGCACGTAAGTGCCGGCGCCGAAGTTGACCAGGTTCAGCACCGAGATGTCCTCGCGCAGCTCTTGATCTGAGACCTTCAGGTTGCGGACCAGCTCGCGGGCATCGACCGACCGGCCGGCTCGGCCCGCCTCGATCAGGATGCTGGCCAGCGTGACCAGACGCGCGAACCGCTCGGGACGGATCGCCCCGTCCGGATGGTGGCCGTTGCCAGCGTCGGCCGCGGCCGGCTCGGCGCCCTGGGCGGGTCCGCCTTCCGGATCGGCGGGGCCGGGTTCGGCGATCTGGAAGACGTCGCCCGAATGACGCTCGATCAGGAGCTCGAGACGGTCGCGGAGCTCGTCGGCTAGCTCCGGAGGTCCCTGGATCCGCGCGTACTCCCCGAGCCCCAAGACCCAGGCGATCAGCTGGCGGGCGTTGGCGTAGGGCGTGACGAACAGCCGGTCGCCCTCCTCCTCGGCCGGGCGCATCTCACCGTAGCGGCCGAAGTGGCGCTCGATCTGCCAGGCGATGCGCCGGCCGATCCACACCTCAGCGGGGTGGGCGGGATCCGGATCCCCGAACTGCCAGTCGATCCGGTTGGCGTAGGTGCGGGGATCGAAGTCGGCGGGACGCTGGAAGTCGTGCTCAGCCTTGGTCGCGTAGCCGACCTTGCCACGGATACGCGAGAGGCGGAACACCCGGAGTGCCTTGCGCTCGTGCGAGTGGCCGATCAGGTAGAACTGCCCGCTCGGCTGGAACAGCAGGTGGTAGGGGTCTACCTTGCGCGTTCCCCACTCGCCACGCTCCATCGTGTAGTAGTCGAACACGATCGTCTTGCGACGGAAGATCGCAGTCTCGATCTTGGCCAGCCGGTGGCTCAGCTCGTGCCCGCCGGCGGCGCCGGTGATCCCGAGCGCCACGGTGTGCCGCTCGGGCGAGCCGAGCGGGCTCGGCCGACCCCACGAGATTTGCTGCAGCGCGATCCGGAGCGGCTCGGCGTAGGCGAACTCGCCGTCGAGCAGCTGGAGCGCCGTGTGTAGCGCCGCCAGCTCCTTGTCGGTGAACTCGATCGGCGGCAGGTGGAAGTTCTCGGGCGCCAGTGAGTAGGTCTCCTGCTCGACCAGCCCGTCGACCGGCTTCTCGACCGACAAGATGATCCGCAACGCCTCGAGCTCGGAGCGGTCGGCGTAGAAGCGGCGTGCGAACGCGTCCTCGTTCATCGCGCTGTAGCCCTCGACGTCCCGCCGGATCTCCTGGGCGGTCACCGGACGCCGTTCCGCCATCAGATACGAGATCAGCGACAGCTGACGGATCAGCTTTTCCGTGTCCTTGGCCATCCCTGCTGCAACTGTAGTTCGACCGGCCCAAGAGCGACGCAGGGCCATGGCATCGGAACGCTATTTGCGGTCTTTTGCGGGGAAGCCGTGACGCGGCGTTGACGAGGCGTGTCAGGCCGCTTCGCGGTCGGTCTCGAGCCGCGCTGCGAAGTACGCACCACCGCCAAGTACCTTGTCGTAGGCCGACCACTGCGCGCCGGCCGGCAGGTCCTTCTCGAGCCGATCGAAGCTGCCCAGGCGCCCGCCGAGGTTGTCGATCATGTGGACGAGCGTCGCCTCGCGCGTGCAGGGAACGACCGGACTGCCGTGCTCGAGCGAGCCGTGGTGGCTCAGGATGATGTGCAGCACGGCCTGGGCCAGCTCGGGCGGGAAGCCGTCGAGCCGCTCGATTGCCCGTCGTACCCGGTAGTAGCCGAGCGCGATCTCTCCTTGGAGGCGGCCGTCGTCGGACATCGAGATCGCGCCTGCTTGGGCCTCGTAGGCGTCGAGCTTGCCGATGTCGTGCAGCAGCGCGCCGGTCACCGCGATGTCCCGGTCGATGCCCGGGAAGGTGGCGGAGATCGCGCTGACCGCCTGGGCCACGGTCAGGGAGTGCTCGAGCAGGCCGTGCCGGTAGGCGTGGTGGTAGCGCTTGCCCGCCGGAGCGTCGCGGTAGCCGGCCCATGTCTCTGCGAAGACGGCGCTGAGCAGCAGCCGGAGATGGTGGTTTTGGACGGTGGTGAGCAGCTCCTGCAGATCGCTCTCCATCTGTGAGACGTCGTGCACAGGGCCCTCGTGCAGATCTTCGTGCGTGTACTCGCCCTCCCGGGCCGCCCGCAGGCTGCGTACGGCCAGCTGCTGGCCCGACAGACTGCCGGTGACGAACACGACCTCGCCCGGGCGGCAGATCTCGCCGGCGGAGAACGCCACCGTGGCCGAAACGCTGCCGGTGCGATCGCCGAGCAGCAGCTTCAAGTGCTGGCTGCCGTCTCGCCGCTCCACGTGGCGGACCAAAAGCGCCTGCGAGACCTCACAGCCGTCCGCAAATTCCCGCACTTTCATGGCTTCACGAAGATAAAGTGGCGCGCGGACGGCACCGGAGAGTGCGTCCAAGCGATCACATGCAGCGCAGCGCAATCGTCACGGGAGGAACGGGCGGGCTCGGCTCGGCGGTCGTCGAGCGGCTGCTCGATAGCGGCTGGCGCGTGGTCGTGCCGTGGATCGTCGAGAGCGAGCTCGAGCGCGTCCCGACGCGCGATGGGCTCGAACTGGTGCACGCCGACCTGCTAGATGAGCGGGCGGTGGCCGAGGTGGTCTCATTGGGGGCCGGCGATCGCTCGGCGCCACTGTCTGGGTTGGTCAACCTGGTCGGTGGCTTCGCCGCCGGCGCCCGGGTGCACGAAACGCCAATAGCCGACTTCGAGCGCCAATTCCAGCTGAACGTGAGGCCCACGTATCTGATGACCGCGGCCGCGGTGCCGCACCTGCTCGAGGGCGGAGGGGGCTCGATCGTGTGTGTCGGGACGCGAGCGGCGCTGCAGCCGTTCAGCGGCGCCGCGGGATACGTGTCCTCGAAGGCCGCCGTGATCGCGTTCGCGCAAGCGGTGGCGGTCGAGTACAAGAACGACGGGATCCGTTGCAATGCGGTCCTCCCGAGCGTGATCGACACGCCGGGCAACCGGGCCTCGATGCCCAAGGCTGACTTCGCGAAGTGGGTGGGGCCGGCGGAGATCGCCGGGGTGATCGCGTTCCTGCTGAGCGACGACTCACGGCCGACGAGCGGGGCCGCGATCCCGGTGTACGGGCGGGCGTAGGCGTTTCGCGCCGGCGCGGGTCTGGGGCGCCGGCGCGGGTCTGGGGCGCCGGCGAGGGTCTGGGGCGCCGGCGAGGGTCTGGGGCGCCCGCGAGCTGCAGAACCCACCAAAGCCTGTCGCCACACGCACTCTTGGCGACGTAAGCATTGGGTCGATGCTTACCTCGCCAGCCGGGGACGGGGGCACGGCGGCTTGGCGAGTTTTACAGGGGAACAGCGGGTGGGTCTCCGGCGGGAGCGCGCCGGTGCGAGTCTGCGTCGCCGCGCTGTGCGGGGCATGGTTGTGCGAGGCGCCGAGGTCGCGCCGGCAACGTGCAAAAAGTCCGAAACTCGCCATCCTGCGCGAACATCCGGAACATAAGCGCCTGCCAGGCGCTTATGTCCCAGTAGCGGCCCCAACTCGACCGCTTTCGCGCGTTCTGCACTGGCGCGGATCCTGCGCCGACCGCCGGATCTTGGGAGCTGTGCGGCCTGGTGATGGTGGTCGGGTGCGCCGGCGTCAGTCGTCGAACTGGCCCGCGTAGAGCGCGAACACGGCGCCCTGCGGATCCTGGAGTACGCCGATCTGGCCCGCCCCGATGTCCACCGGGCCGACCAGGGCGGTGGCGCCGAGCTCGGTGGCGTCCGACATGCCCTCCTCGATGTTGGCGGTGCCGAGGTAGACGAGCCAGTAGGTCGGCTCGTTCTCCATCGCTCCGCGAAGGCCGCCGTTGCTGGCGCCGTCGGCGGTCTGGATCACCATGTAGGGCATCTCCATGCCTTCGTAGGCCTCGAACTTCCACCCGAACAGCTCGCGGTAGAAGTCGGCCGAGCCGTCGATGTCCGGGGTGGCGAGCTCGTTCCAGGACAGCGCTCCCGGGGCGTTGACGAGCGCGGCGCCGATGTGCCGCTTGGGCTCCCAGGCCATAAAGAACGCGCCCTGCGGATCCTGGATCACGGCCATGCGCCCGACGTCCATGACGTCGAAGGCCGGCGCGTGCACGGTGGCGCCGAGCTTCTGGGCCCGGTCGGCGGCGTCATCTGCGCTCTCGACCGTGATGTAGGAATTCCAAAGCGGCGGTACCCCGGATTCGGCCTGCTGCTGGGGCTGGGCGGAGATTGCCGCGACGTCCTTACCGTCGAGCTGCATCATCGAGTAGACGTAGCCGTCGCCCACTGGATTGTCGACGGCGGTCCAGCCGAACAGCCGGCCGTAGAACTGCTTGGCGGCGTCCTGATCGGTCGTCGTCAGATCGGTCCAGGAGAAGGTGCCTGGTGAGTACTTGGTTCTTTCGCTCATGGGTTGCGACGCTACCGGTGGCGATCGGCGAATGTGTGAGGAATCTGCTACTCGCGGACAGGAACGGTCCGCATGACCGGGGGCGCCGGTCGCCTCAGTGCGCGTCGAACGGCGCGAACGCCACCTGCATGTCGGCGCGATCGAGTCCTGCCCCCAGCGCGCACAGCAACGCCACGCGCGCGGCCGGCGCCGACAGGAACGGCACGCAGATGGCGCCGCTCGCGCGCAGGTCGCGCTCGGCGCCCTCGAACCCGTAGGTGGAGAACAGCATCGAAGAGCGGTCGGGCCGGCAGGTGATCAGCACCGGCACGCGCTCGGCGGCATGGCGGAGCTCGCTCAGCACGACCGGCGACAGATGGCCGGCGCCGAGCGCGACGAGGACGACGCCGTCGCTCATCTCGGCCGCGCGGCGCAGCAGGGCACCGTCGTCGCCCAGCCCGGTGCTCACCGTGCTGACCCGGTGGTCCAAGCTTCTGACGTCGATCGGGCCCGGCCGGCGCGGCGTCGCGTGCAGCCACACCCTGCCCTCGACGATCCGCCCGAGGGGGCCGGCGGTCGGTGAGCCGAACGCGACTGGGCCGGTGCTGTCGATCTTGCGCACCGTGCTCGCGGCGTGGACCTCGCCACCGAACGCGACGACCACGCCCAGGCCGGCGGCGGCCGGTGCGCGGGCCAGGATGATCGCGTCGAGAAGATTGGCGGGACCGTCGGCGCCCGGTGCGCTGCCGGGCCGGTTGGCACCCGTGACCACGATCGGAGCCTGCCCCCCGTAGGTCAACGCGCACACCATCGCGACCTCTTCCATGGTGTCCGTACCGGTCGTCAGGACCACGCCCTCGCCGCTCGATGCGGCCTCGCCGGCGCGGCGGGCGAGTCCGAGGGCATCGGCCAACGTGAGATGCGTGCTCGGGAGTGAGAGCACCGTCTCGGCCTCGAGGTGGAAGCCGGCCACCTGGGGCAGCTGCTGCACCAGCTCGGCTGCGTCGAGCGCCGGCACGGCCTGTTCGCCGCGCATCGCAATCGTGCCGCCGGCCGCGAGCACCCGCACCGGTCGCGTTCCGGCGCCGGGTTCCGAGTCCGGTGACGCGCGATCTTCTGAGTCCGGCGGGATCACGGCGGGATCATCCCGCATGTGGCTGGGGTGACGCGCGCGAGGAGCGGATGCCCTCTACCCTTGCCAGCGATGCGATTCGCGATCACCGGCGCGGCCGGGATGCTCGGGCAGGATGTGGTCGCCGCCGCGAAAGCCGCCGGCCACGACGTGCTCGTCTTCCCGCGCGCCGAACTCGACATCGTCGATAGCGCCGCCGCGGCACAGGCGCTGGGCGCCGCGTGCCCCGATGTGGTGGTCAACTGCGCGGCGTGGACGAACGTAGACGGGGCGGAGGACGACGAGCCCAGCGCCCTCGCGGTCAACGGCGCCGGCGCCGGGAACGTCGCGCGGGCGACGACGGCGGCCGGCGGGTGGACGGTCCACGTATCGAGCGACTACGTGTTCGACGGCTCCAAGCGCGATCCGTACCTCGAATCCGATCCGGTCGCCCCGCTCTCGGCTTACGGTCGCACGAAGCTGGCCGGCGAGCGTGCGGTGGCCGAGGCGGCGCCCGATCGGCATACGATCGTGCGCTCCTCGTGGCTGTTCGGAGCCGGCGGTCCGTGCTTTCCGGCGACGATTCTGCGGCTGGCCGCCGGGCGTGACGAGCTACAGGTGGTCGACGACCAGGTGGGCTGTCCCACGTTCACCGGGCATCTGGCGCTCGCGCTGGTCGACCTGGCGACGCGCGAATCACCGGCCCTCGGGATCGTGCACGTGGCCGGTGGTGGCACGTGCTCCTGGTATGAGTTCGCGCGGGAGATCGTGAAGCGGTCGGGCTCGAGCTGCGAGGTGAAGCCGTGCACCACGGCTGACATGCCACGGCCAGCCAGTCGGCCTGCCTACAGCGTGCTTCGCAGCGAGCGGGGCGACGAGGCGCCGGTGCTACCCGAGTGGCGCGAGGGCCTGGGCGAGTACATGGCGTCCGTATCGGTGGGCAGCGCGACATGAGGCTCCTCGTCTGCGGTGGCGCCGGGTTCATCGGCTCCGCGTTCGTGCGCATGCGCGTGCGTGACCATGGCGATCGGGTCAGCGTGCTCGACAAGCTGACCTACGCCGGCCGCCGGGAGAACCTCCAGGAGGTGGACCCTGAGATCCACTTCGTGCAGGGCGCGATCGAGGACCCGGTGGCGGTCGCGGATGCGATCGGCGACGCGGAGGCGATCGTCAACTTCGCCGCCGAGACGCACGTCGACCGCTCGATCGCGGATCCCGAGGGCTTCATCGTCACGAACATGCAGGGCACGCACGTGCTGCTCGAGGCGGCGCGCGAGCGGGGGCTGCGCTACGTGCAGGTCTCGACCGACGAGGTTTACGGGTCGATCGAGAAGGGGTCGTTCACCGAGCAGTCGCCGCTGCAGCCGTCGAGCCCGTACAGCGCGACCAAGACCGGCGCCGATCTTCTGGTATCGAGCTACTTCCACACCTACGGGCTCGAGACACTGATCTGCCGCGGGTCCAACAACTATGGCCCGTACCAGTACCCCGAGAAGCTGATCCCGCTGATGATCCTCAACGCCCTGGCCGGCGACCATCTGCCGGTTTACGGGGACGGCGGCAACGTTCGCAACTGGCTGTTCATGGAGGACTTCGCGCGCGGGATCGGGCACGCCCTGGCGCACGGGAAGCCGGGGGAGGTCTACAACTGCGGCGGCCCGGACGAGTGCGACAACCTGGCCGTCGTGCGGCGGATCCTCGAGTTGACCGGCCGAGATGAATCCCTGATCGAGTTCGTGACCGACCGGCCCGGGCACGATCGGCGTTATTCGCTGTCGAGCGAAAAGCTCCAGGCCCTCGGGTGGCGGGCGCAGGTGCGCTTCGAGGAGGGACTGGCGCGCACCGTGCAGTGGTACGGCGACAACCAGGAATGGTGGGAGCCGATCCGCAGCGGCGCCTACCGCGAGTACTACGAGCGCCACTACGGACGCGCGCTGAAGGGCTAGCGCGCCGCCGCCGGGCGCCGCCGTCAATCCCAATGAGCACCCAGCTGGACGCGCTGGAACGGGAGGTCATCTCCTGTCGGCGCTGCCCACGCCTCGTGGCCTGGAGGGAGGAGGTCGCGCGTGTGAAGCGCGCGGCGTTCGCGGGCGAGGAGTATTGGGGTAGACCGCTGCCCGGCTTCGGGGACCCGGGCGCCGCCGTGCTCGTGCTCGGGCTGGCGCCCGCGGCGCACGGAGGCAACCGCACCGGGCGGATCTTCACCGGCGACCGCTCGGGAGACTGGCTGTTCGGCTCGATGTACCGGACCGGGTTCGCCAACCAGCCGACGTCGATATCCCGCGACGACGGGCTAAAGCTACGGGGGGCATGGGTCACAGCCGCCGTGCGGTGCGCTCCCCCGGCCAACCGGCCGCTGCCGTCCGAACGGGACAACTGCCTACCGTATCTGGAACGTGAGCTGTCGCTGCTCGGGTCGGTCGACGTGATCGTCACACTCGGCTCGTTCGCGTGGGACGCGGCGCTCAGGACCACGCGGGCCCTCGGGGAGCCT
Organism: Solirubrobacteraceae bacterium; assembly: GCA_035502815.1. Taxonomy (GTDB): domain Bacteria; phylum Actinomycetota; class Thermoleophilia; order Solirubrobacterales; family Solirubrobacteraceae; genus Palsa-465. The sequence continues at coordinate 19,751 of DATJUA010000164.1, read as the reverse complement.
GCCCCGAAGCCACGGCCAAAGTTCGGCCACGGTGCCGAGAGCCAGATCGGCCGCTACACCCTGCTCGGCTGCTACCACCCTAGCCAGCAGAACACGTTCACTGGCAAGCTGACCGAGCCGATGATCGACGCGGTGCTGACGCGGGCCAAGCAGCTCGCGAATAGCGGTCAGGTCCGGACCTAGAGCGCCCGATCCGAGCATCGCGGGTCGCTACGCTCGATTCAGTGGCCCTCGAGCACTTCAGTACACGCACGCGCGAATGGTTCGCCGGCGCGTTCACCGAGCCGACGCCGGCCCAGGCTCAGGCGTGGCCGGCGATCGCGTCGGGCGAGCACGTGCTGATCTCGGCCCCGACGGGGTCGGGCAAGACGCTCGCCGCATTTCTGTGGGCGATCGACAAGCTGGCCAGCCAGCCAGCCCGGGATGGCAAGGACGGGCGGGGCGCCCGGGGCGAGGGGCGGGACGCTCGGCGCATCGGCCTTGTCTATGTCTCCCCGCTGAAGGCTCTCTCCTACGACATCGACCGCAACCTGCGTGTCCCGCTGCGCGGAATCGGCGCCGATCTCAAGGTCGCCGTCCGCACCGGTGACACCCCGCAACGCGAACGCCAGGCGATGCTGCGCGAGCCGCCGGACATCCTGATCACCACCCCAGAGTCGCTATACCTGATGCTGACCGGCCGCGCCCAGGAGCTGTTCGCCGGCGCGGAGTCGGTGATCGTGGACGAGATCCACGCGGTGGCGTCTACCAAGCGCGGCGCCCACCTGGCCCTGACGCTCGAACGGCTCACGGATGCCGCCGGGCGTGACGTCCAGCGCATCGGGCTGTCGGCCACTCAGAAGCCGCTCGAGGAAATCGGCAGGTTCCTGGTCGGGCCGACGCGCGAGTGCCGGATCGTCGACACGGGGATGCGCAAGGAGCTCGACCTGGAGATCAAAGTCCCGGTCGACTCGATGGTCGAGCTCGACGCGGCACCCGCGCCCGATCTCGACCCGCTGGCCGGCGGATCCGAGGCGACCCGGCGGTCGATCTGGCCCGCGATCTATCCCGAGCTCGTCGAGCTGGTCAACGCCCACCGCTCGACGATCCTGTTTGTCAACAACCGGCGTGCCGCCGAACGGATCGCGCTCAGGCTCAACGAGCTGGCCGAGCACGAGATCGCGCGCGCTCACCACGGGTCGCTGGCCCGCGAGGAGCGGCTTGTCGTCGAGGAGATGCTCAAGGCGGGCGAGCTACCGTGCCTGGTGGCGACGTCGAGCCTCGAGCTCGGCATCGATATGGGCGCCGTGGACCTGGTGATCCAGGTCGAGTCGCCCAAGTCGGTGGCGCGCGGACTGCAGAGGATCGGGCGCGCGGGCCATTCGGTCGGTGACGTCAGCCGCGGTCGCATCTTTCCCAAGTTCCGGGCCGACCTGCTCGAGTGCACCGTGGTGGCCAAGCGGATGCGCGACGGCGAGATCGAGACCACCGTGGTCCCGCACAACGCGCTCGATGTCCTCGCCCAGCAGATCGTGGCCATGGCGGCGGCCGCGCCGGACGACAAGCCGGTGGCGGTGGACGACCTCCATCAGCTGGTCACGAGAACGCATTCCTACGCCGAACTCAGCCGCACCCAGCTCGAAAACGTGCTCGACATGCTCGACGGTCGCTACCCAAGCAGCGAGTTCGCCGAGCTGCGCCCCAGGATCATCTGGGACCGAGTCCACGGGACGATCCGGGCCCGGCCCGGCGCGCGCCAGCTGGCCGTGACCAACGCGGGAACCATCCCCGACCGGGGGCTGTACAGCGTGACGCTGCCCGACGGCCGGCGCGTCGGTGAGCTCGACGAGGAGATGGTCTATGAGGCGCGGCCCGGCCAGACGTTCCTGCTTGGCGCGAGCACGTGGCGGATCGAGGAGATCGGCCGCGACCGGGTGATCGTGACACCGGCGCCGGGGCTGCCGGGCGCGGTCCCATTCTGGAAGGGCGACGGCATCGGGCGACCCAAGGAGCTCGGCGCGGCGATCGGCGCGTTCTCGCGCTGGGCGGTGGAACAGCCCGCCGAGGTGCTCGAGCGCGACTACGACCTTGACGGCCGGGCGGCCACGAATCTGCTCGAGTTCCTGCGCGAGCAGCAGGAGGCCACGCGCGTGGTGCCGTCGGACCGGGCGATCGTGGTCGAACGCTTCCGCGACGAGATCGGCGACTGGCGACTGTGCGTCCTTAGCCCGTTCGGCGGCCGCGTCCACGCCGCCTGGGGGCTCGCGCTCAGCGCGCGCATCCGCACCGAGCTCGGGCTCGAGTCCGACGCGATCTGGTCAGACGACGGGATCATCGTCCACCTGCCCGACGCCGAGATGATTGACGATCCCGCCCACCTCGCCGAGCTGGTGATGCTCGAGCCGGACGAGGTCGAGGACCAGGTCGTGGCCGAGCTCGCGGCCACCGCGCTGTTTGGCGCGCGCTTCCGCGAGAACGCGGCACGCGCGCTGCTGATCCCGCGCGCTCGTCCCGGCAAGCGCACGCCGCTCTGGCAGCAGCGACTGAAGGCGCAGTCGCTGCTCGAGGTGGCCAAGAAGTACGGCGAGTTCCCGATCATTCTCGAGACCTACCGCGAGTGCCTGCGCGACGTGCTCGACGTCCCCGGACTAACCGAATTGCTCACGGCGCTGCACCGACGCGAGATCTCGCTGATCGAGGTCGAGACGTCCACCGCGTCCCCGTTCGCGTCCAGCCTGCTGTTCGACTACGTCGCGACGTACATGTACGAGGGCGACACGCCCAACGCGGAGCGCCGGGCCGCGGCGCTGTCGCTGGACCGAGAGCTGCTGCGGGAGTTGCTTGGTCAAGAGGAGCTCCGCGACCTGATTGACCCGGGTGCTTTGCAGCACGTCGAGGACGACCTGCAGTTCCTCTCCGACATCCGTCGCGCTACCTCGCGCGACCAACTGCACGACGTCCTGCGCGGACTCGGCGACCTGACAGCGCAGGAGGCGCAGCTGCGCGTGGTCGAGGGACTCGACGCGACACGGATGCTCGAGGAGCTGCGCGGTGAGCGCCGCGCGATCGAGGTTCGCCTGGCCGGTGAGGAGAGATGGATCGACGCCGCCGACGCGGGCCTGTACCGAGACGCGCTCGGCGCCGCGCCCCCCGGCGGACTGCCGGCCGCCTTCCTGGAGGACGTGCCCGACGCGCTAACTCGACTCGTTCGTCGCTACGCGGCTACGCACGGCCCGTTCACCGAGCACGATCTCAAGGCGCGCTACGGCGTCGACTGCCTGGCCGTGCTCACCACGCTCGAGCGGGAAGGGATAGTCGTACGAGGTGAGCTGCGCCCGGGCGGGACCGAGCGCGAGTGGTGCGACCCCGAGGTGCTTCGCCGTCTGCGCCGGGCCTCGCTGGCCGTGCTGCGCAAAGAGGTCGAGCCGGTCGACCAACGCGCGCTCGCGCGGTTTGAGCCCGCCTGGCAAGGCGTCGACCGCTGGGCGGGCGGGACCGGGTCGGGCGCCGGCGTGGACCGGCTGCGCGAGGTGCTCGTGCCACTCCAGGGGCTCGCCCTCCCACCGGAGGTGTGGGAGCGCGACGTCCTGCCGCGCCGGGCGGGCGCTTATTCGCCGGCGTGGATCGACCAGCTGTGCGCGGCCGGCGAGATCGTGTGGATCGGCGCCGGCGCGCTCGGGCGCAATTCCGGCCGAGTCGTCCTGTACTTTCGCGAAGATCTGTCCTTGCTTGGCCCGCCAGCTCAGAGGGGGGCCGCGGGGCCGACGACTGACTCGCCGGCGCACCAGGCCGTGCGGGCTCGCCTGGCCGCCGGTGCGTGCTTCTTCACCGACCTGCTCGTCGACGTCGACCTCGCCCCCGAGGAGCTCCAGGAGGCATTGTGGGATCTCGCGTGGGCGGGCGAGGCGACCAACGACGCGTTTGCGCCGCTGCGCGCTCCACGCCTCACGCTGGCCCGAGCGCAACGCGAGCGCGGCCGGGCTGCTGGCGCGCGGCCCGGACGGTTCGCGTCTCGCCGGCGCGGCGCGGGCGCCTCGGCGCAGGTCCAGGGCCGCTGGTCGCTGACCGAGCCATTGTTCGGCGGGAAAGTCGATCCCGCCGCGCGCCGGCGCGCCGTGGCGGAGCTGATGCTCGAGCGTTACGGGATCCTCACCCGCGAGCAGGTCCGGGCCGAAGGCGTTCCCGGCGGGTTCTCGGCCATCTACCCGGAGCTCTCGCAACTCGAGACACTGGGCGTCGCGCGGCGCGGCTACTTCGTGGAGGGCCTGGGCGGCGCACAGTTCGCACTGCCCGGCGCGGTCGAGCGGCTGCGCGCGCGGCCTGCGTCTGACGACGAGACGCCGATCGTGCTCGCCGCGGTCGATCCCGCCCAGCCGTACGGTGCCGTACTGGCGTGGCCGGAGCGGCCGGATCATGCCGAGGACACACGCCGGCCGATGCGGGTGGCCGGCGCCTACGTCGTGCTGGCCGGTGGCGAGCCGATCCTGTACCTCGAGCGCGGCGGTCGCGCGCTCCAGACGCTGGTCGCCCCGGACGATCCCCGGATCGAACCGGCGCTGCACGCGCTGATCGAGTACGTGCGGGCCGGAAGGCTGCGGCGCGTCGCGCTCGAGAAGGTCGACGGTGTGGCGGCGATCGAGTCTCCGCTCGGGGCGGCGCTGGTGGCGCTCGGCTTCCAGCGGGGGCCACGTCGCTTGACCCTCAGTGCGTAATGCCCGAGGGCGACACGATCGCCTACGCGGCCAACCGGATCCGCCCCGTGCTCGAGGGACGAGTGCCCGACGAGATCCTCACCCCGCAACCGCGGCACGCGCTCGATGGCTGGCCGGAGCGCCTGTCAGGACGCACCCTGACCGGCGTCGACACGCACGGTAAGCACCTGTTCCTGCGCTTCGAGGGCGATCTGGTGCTGCACTCGCATCTTGGAATGGTTGGCGTGTGGGGCGTCTACGCGAACGGTCGTCGCTGGGGGCGTTCACCACGGCGGGCGTGGATCGTGTTCCGCGTGCAGGGCCACGAGGTCGTCGAATTCGACGGGCCGCTGCTCGAGCTGATGACCGACTCGCGGACGCGATTCGACCAGCGGCTGGTCGCACTCGGGCCGGACGTGCTGGCAGAAAAGTTCGACCGCGAGCGCTTTCTCAAGCGGCTGCGCTCCGACGATCAGACGCGCCATCTCGGGGACGCGCTGCTCGACCAGCGAAACGTCGCGGGCATCGGCAACATCTGGAAGGCCGAGGGCTGCTGGGAGGCGCACGTCGATCCCTGGCGGCGCGTCCGTGATGTCACAGACGACGAGGCGGCGGCAATCATCGAGAAGATGCGGCCGCGCATGCAGCGCTCGGCGACGTTCGGCCATCGCACCATCCAGGCCCGGGTGTACGGGCACGCCGGACGGCCCTGCCCGAGATGCGGCACGGCGATCGCCGCCCGCGGCCAGGGCGACGCAAACCGCACGACGTACTGGTGTCCGGGATGCCAAACGTAGATCGGCTTCGCCGCGTCGGCCACAAGGGGGCCGACCACATTGCTCCGGGCAACACGTTCGCGAGCTTCGACGCAGCCGTGGAGGCCGGCGTCGACATGATCGAGTTCGACGTGCTGCCCGAGAAGGAAAATCCCGACCGCCTGATCCTGGCGCACGACTGGGTAGACGCGGCCGAGCGAGATCCCCCGCACACACTCGAGGAGGCGCTGGCCTACTTCTCCTCCGAGCGGTTCGCCGGAATCGAGCTCGACGTCGACCTGAAGCTGCCCGGGTACGAGCTGCGCGTGCTCGAGGCGCTGCGTTCCAACGGTGTACTCGAACGAGCTCTGATCTCGACGCAATACGTGGAGAGCCTCGCGCTGCTGCGGTCCGCCGAGCCCGAGTTAAGGCTCGGGTGGTCGGTGCCGAAGCTGACGCGCGATCCGTTCCGCTCGTGGCACACCCGGCTCCAGGCTTACGTTGCGCTCCCGGTGTACCGGGCGCTGCTGCCCGGACGGGCGGCGGCGGCGATCAGGGCGCGTCGCTGCGATGCCGTGATGGCCCACTGGCGACTGGTCACGCCACGTCTGGTGCGCGCAGTCAGCGCCGCGGGCGGCGAGCTGTTCGTGTGGACGGTCGACGATCCGACCCGGATGCGGGCGCTCGAGGCGCTGGGCGTCACCGGGGTGATCACGAACGACCCCAGGCTCTTTGGAATGGTCGGCGGCGCCTGACGGCGGCGCCTTGGTTTGATCAACACGTGACGTGATGGATCATCCACTCGTGCGTAGTGTGGGTGTGACCGAGACTCTGACCCGCACCTCGTCGAGCGGCACGGAGTCGTGGGAGCGGTTCGAAGAGCTCTATCGCTCGTGCCGCGACGACGTGTACGCGTATGTCTGCACCCTCCTGCGCGACCCGGCCGCCGCCGAGGACATCACCGCGCTCGCCTTCGAGCGCGCCTACCGGCGCCGGCGGACGTTCGACCGCCAGCGGGGGGAGGAGCGTGCCTGGTTGTTCGGGATCGCGCGCAACGCCGCGCTCGACGAGCTTCGCCGGCGCCAGCGCACGGCGACGCTGGCAACCGATCCAGAGGACATGGCCGAAGTGCAAGAGGGCGACGGCGCCGAGGTCGCGCTGCGCCGGACCGCCGTGCAGACGGCGCTGTCGAAGCTGCCGGCGCGCGAGCGGGAGATCATCGCCCTGAAGTTCCACGCCGGCATGTCCAACGCCGAGCTGGCCCGCGTGCTCGGCGTCAGCGAGTCGAACGCCGGCACCCTGCTGTACCGCACGATGGAGAAGCTCAGGAAGGCCTGCAATGCGAGTGCTTGACCAAGACCCGATCGACCCGGAGATCGTCGCCACACTTGACGCGATCGACGCGACGCTGGCCGGCGAGCCGGTCGACGCGCAGTACGCGGAGCTGGCCGAGATCGCGCTTCTGCTCGCCTCCGACCGCCCCCAGACCCCGTCCGAGTTCGTCCGCTCGATGGACGAGCGGGTCGAGCGGCGGTTCGCGCCCCGGCCCACCGCTGGGCCGCCACGCCGGAACCGAAGCCTCCTGTGGCAGTCGATGGGCGCGCTCGTCGCCGGCGTGGCGCTGATCGTGGCGATCGTCGTCGCGACGGGAGGGGCGCACCTGAGCGGTGGCTCGTCGGCGTCGTCATCGAGCGCTTCGCTTCCGTTGAGCGGAGCTGCGGTCCCGCGAGCGGCGGCTTCGAGCGCGGCCGCTTCCAGCTCGGAGACTTCCACCACGGCAGCGGCAGCGTCGTCGGCGGGGACATATGGATCTCTGACCGCGCCGATCGTCCAACCTCCCACCACCGGCCGCAAGGTCGTCCAGTCCGCGCAGCTCAACCTAACCGCTGCCCCCAACCGGATCGACGCGGTGGCGCAGGAGGTCTACGACGTCGTCGGGGAAGTCAACGGGATCGTCACCAGCTCGTCGATCACTCAGGGCGGCCCGACCGGGTCCGCGAACTTCCAGCTGAGCATCCCAAGCGCCTCGCTCGGCCCGGCGATGACGAGGCTGTCGTCGCTGAGCTATGCGCAGATCGTCTCGAGCACGAACAACAGCCAGGACATCACCAACCAGTACAACGCCACGACGGCCGCGCTGGCCGACGCACGTGCCCTACGAACCTCGCTGCTCAAGCAACTGGCGAACGCGGTCACGACCGAGCAGGTCGACAGCCTGACCGCCCAGATCCATGACGCCGAAGCGTCGATCTCCAGCGACCTGGCCACGCTCGGCAAGCTGAACCAGCAGGTCAACTTCAGCCAGCTTCAGGTCACGATCAACGCTCGCGCGGTCCCGACTCCGGTGGCGCACAAGAGCGGCGGGTTCGGGATCGGCCGGGCCGCTCACGACGCGGGCCGGGTGTTGACGGTGACGGCGGGAGGCGCGCTGATCACGATCGCCGCGCTCATCCCGGTCGGCCTTCTCGTCGCCCTTGCCTGGTGGGTGGGCGCCGCGATCAGGCGCCGCCGGCGCGAGCACGCGCTCGACTCGGTCTGAGTGCAAGCGCTGCGAAGACGCATCCTCCCCGCCACCGCCTCGCCCGTGTGGTATGCATCGGCTGGATGTCTGAAAGCAGCGAGGACACGATCGCGCTGCTCAGGCGCGTGCCGGTCTTCTCAACCCTCTCGACCGATGAGCTCGAGCGGGTGGCGCGCGTCGCGATGTCGCGCCGGTTCGAGGCGGGCGAGGTGGTGTTCAAGGAGGGCGACGAGGGGAGCACCTGTTACATCGTGCGCGCCGGCCGGGCGCGCGCGATCCGCGAGCACCCGCACGGGCGCTCGATCACGCTGGCCCACTTCGGGCCCGGCGACATCTTCGGCGAGATGGCGATGCTCGACGGAGAGCGGCGATCGGCGACGGTGGAGGCGACCGAGGGGACGGAAGCGATCGCGATCCTCAGCACCGACATGCACCGGCTACTGCACGAGTATCCCGACATCTCGGTGAAGCTGATCGCGGCGCTGGGCCAGCGACTGCGAGACACCAACGAGCGCCTCGCCCGCCAGTCGTTCCAGACCGTGCAGAGTCGGGTGGCCGCCGCGCTCTCCCAGCTCGTGGCCGCGGCCGGGGAAGCCGAGGGTGACGTGGTGATCACGACGACCCAGGCGGAGCTGGCCCAGCTCGCGGGCTCCTCGCGTGAGTCGGCCAGCCGCTTCCTGGCCGTCCTGGAACGCGCAGGAATAATTAGCCAGGGACGGGGAAGGCTCACCGTTCATGATCAAGCGGCGCTCGAGCGGTACGTCTACTAGTCCCGAGGGAACGATCGAGCTTTCAGCCGGCGGTGCCGTCGTGCAGGGCGACGATGTGATCGTGGTGGTACCCGTTAAGCGTGACGCCAATCGCCGGCGCGTCCTGGCGCTGCCCAAGGGACACCTCGACAAGGGCGAGACCGACGAGGCCGCGGCGATCCGCGAGGTGAGCGAGGAGACCGGCGTGCAGGCGCAGCTGATCGAGAAGCTCGGCGACGTCGAGTACACATATGAGCGCCGTGGCCGGCGGCGGGCCAAGCGGGTGGCTTTCTACCTGTTCGAGTACCGGTCGGGGAGCCTGGAGGACCACGACCACGAGATCGAGGTGGCCCGCTGGATGCCGCTGGAGCGAGCCGCCGAGGAGCTGACCTACGCCGGTGAGCGAGAGATCGTGCGACGCGCCATGTCGCGGTCGTCCCCGGATCGGTAGGCTGCGCCCGTGCGAGTCCTCAACTTCTATTCGTCGGTGTTTGCCGACCAGCTTCGGCGCGGGCGCAAGACAGCCACCATCCGTCTCGGCGACAAGTCGCACAAGTACCGCAAGAACGACTGCGTACTGGTCACCATCGGATATCAGCACTCACCGCGGGAGAAGATCTTCAACGCCGTGATCGACCAGGTGGAGGTCAAGCGCGTACGTGACCTCTCCCCGCGCGACATCGAGCACGACAACCCGGAGTTCCGTCGCGTCGACGAGATGATCCACTTCCTCGAGCAGATCTACGGCCGCAAGGTTTCGATGGATGACACGGTCACCGTCGTGCGGTTCTCGCAGATCATCGAGAACCCGCCGGAGCTGCGCGACCGGATGCACGGGCTGGGCGCGGCGCGCAACTGACGTCAGGCGTCTTCCCGTTCCAGCCCGTCCGCGTCGCCTGTCACGCGCTCCAGCGCGTGGACCAACAACTCGGGCTGGCTAGCGCCCTCACTTCGCAGGTTGCGTAGTTCGGTCTGGACGTCGGAGATGAAGGTGGCCTCAAATCCCAACGCGGCCGCGAGCCGAGTCAGCCTTGGGTTGCGAAGACGGGCGTTGAGGTATTCCGGGTCGAGGGCCAGGTCCCGATTAGTCTGATGCGGCGAGGTGGCGAGCAGGAAGCTGAAGCAGATCTCGTTCAGCACCATGCAGGCTTCGGTCGGATCCAGTGGGGTTTCTGAAAAAGCCAGGAGCAGCGGAAGCCGCCGCCACATCCAGAGGAGCACCAAGGCGATGTCATTCGCGGCTTCGATCGCGGCGGCCTCGAGCTCTGGGTCGGGCGCCTGGCGCCAACGGCGGCGTAGCTCCTGGTAGCGCTCGCCGTGGTCCGCGAGGAGCAAGATCATGACCAGCAGCCGGAAGTACATGGGGAACGTCACCTCATGAGCTCCCTCCGGAAGCGGCGGCAGATCGTCTCCGGTTGGCAGCCCCTCGCCCAGCAGGAAGGTCCGCAGAGGCGTCATTCCGCCCACCGGAACCGGGCCAAGCAGCGGCAGCACCTCGTTATCGACTCCGGGCAACTCCTCGTCTGCGTGGCCGATCGCACGGCTGGTCCGCTCGATCATCTCGCGCATCGCTTCGATCCAATCGGCCGCGTCGTAGTGGTCCACCAGGCCCTCGAGCTCCTTCGGTGGCATCTGTGCCCCGTCGACTATCTGCTCTTCGGTCAGCGCGCAGAACGCATACGTCAGGTGGGCCAGCAGACTGAGCGCACGGATCGGATTGAGTTCAGGCGGGACGCGCTCGAGCAGCGGCTCGCTCGGATGCTCGATCAACGCGCTCGCCGCGGTATACGCGTAGGCGATCCTCCGCGCCCAGGCCAACGCCTCCGGGGCGATCTCATCCGCCGCCTCGCCCTCGGCCAAGCGATCGACGAGCGCGCGGTACGCCGGCACGCCGTCTCGAATCAGGACGAAGAGATAGAAGAGGAGGTCAACGTCGCCAGAGTCGATCACGCGTTGCGACTGTCGGTGTCTGAGCAGCTTCATGGTCGGGCGAGGAAGCCGAGCGCGGCCTTGACCACCTTGAGGACGGGAGCGCCCATCGATTTGGCGTACGACTTGGCGTACGCGCCGTACAGCTGACTGTTTTCAAGGACATTGCTCAGCGTATCCGTGACGCCGGGCGGCAGCTTGTCCGTCTTGTCGAGGCCGTCGAGGATCTGATCCCTCACGACCCCGCGAGTCTCCTCCTGGCCGATCTCGGCGTCGGTCCGGGCGGTCCGTCCGGCCTGGTAGACCTCGCGCATCTTCCCGGTGTTGAGCGGGTCCCCGGTCCGGTAGTTCCCCGCCGTGAACCTCTCGATCTCGGCCTCCTGACCCGCCGCGTCGACGGCTTCGCGCCCGGCGGTACCGAACCCGAGCTGCTCGGCCAGCCCGCGCGCCCCCATCGTCAGGATGTCGTCGACCGCTCCGCCGGCGACGGGAGCGGCGATGAACGTGATCGCGTCGGTGAGGTCGTTGGTGGGGACGGCCTCGGGGGTGATCGAGTCCATGTACACGCCGTAACCGGGGATGGGGCTGTCCCAGGGGTTGCCGACCTCGAACACGCCGTTGTAAGGGTCCAGCGCGCCGGGCATGAAGCCGGGAGCCGCGCCGGTCGCGTACGGAACGCCGAACCCGACTCCGGGGATCCCGGCGCCGATCACCACGGGAGCGAACGGGCTTCCGATCGGCATCCCCGGAGCCGGGCCGACCCGGTCGCCCGTGAGGACCTGCATGTAGCGGCTCTCCTCGCGGTGGAACTCGTCGAGCAGCTGCGTGGCCTGGCGGACGTAGGCGGCGGCCTCATCGCCGGCGCCGGTCTCCTGTCCGGATGCGCGCGTCATGTCGCCCTGGAGCTGGTGGATCTCCGCGGGCTTGGTGGCGGCGGAGAGCGCCCGGGTCAGCCCGCCACAGGTCGAGGCCGCCATGGCCTGGCGCTGGGTGGCTCCTTCGTACTGGCCGCGCAGGCGCCCCATCTCGGACTGCGTGCGCTCGAGCGCCCCGGCGTAACCGGACAGTGCCGCGCCGCACTCACGGAAGGTTGCCGACGCTCCCCCGACCACGCCGGACAGGCCGCCGCTGGCCGCCTGATAAGCGGTCGAAGCGTCGCCCTGCCAATCTCCCATCAGAGTCGCGGCCGCGTTGCGCAGGCCACGTTCGGAGTCCTCCAAGTCGGTCGCCGCTTGTTGCAGCGAGCGGGCAATTGCGTAGATCTCTCCAGGCGAGCCGAGCGGCACCTGCGGAAAGGCCGCCACCGACGGATCGGCGCCCGTGGTGGCCGGTGCCTCGCCCAGGCCGCCCGGGATCACGGCTTGAATCCCGGTAGCCGGTACATGGCCACGACTCCCCGGTTAGTCACCAGATAGCCAAGGGCCGCCGCGCCGACGTTGCGCGACAGGGTCTCGACGGTGGTCTCGATCTCTCCCGTCGCCGTTTGCGCCCGGCCGCACATCTCGGCGAACGCGGCTGCGATCGGCTCATTGCCAAACGCCCCCTCCTGCCCCGCGACGCTCGCTGCCGCCGACCGCGCCGACCCGGCCAACTGTCCCGACCCGGCGATCATCTGCGCCGCGTTGGCGAGTGCCTGCGTATCGACCGTAAACCCGCTCAATTCGGCTCCTTCCTGCCCAGGTGAAGTTGCCCCGAGGGGGCTGCGCGCAAACCCGGCATCATGGCGGTATGCGAACCGTGCTGATCACGCTGATCGGTCCAGAGCGCACCACCGACCTCGTGGTCGACGCGGACTCTGCGGTGCAAGCGCTGCTGCCACGCCTACTCGTGGCCGGCGGCGTGTCCGAGGCGGCGCGCGAGCAGCAGGGCTGGGGAGTCGCGTTGATGGGCAAGCAGCCGATCGAGCGCGACAGCACGCTCGAGCAGTCCGGCGTGCTGGACGGCGCCGTGCTGGTCCTCCGCCGCGAGATCGAGTCGCCGGCCGAGCACGTCGCTCCGTCACCCGCTACGGCCCCCTTCGGTTCTCCGCTCAAGCGGACGCGTGCGCTCTTGGAACGCCAGATGGCGCCGGACGGACCGCGCGGGCGCCTGCTGCCCCAGCTCGGCGACCGCGCGGGGGCGCCCGACGGGCGGGACGCGCTCGAGCAGGCGGTGGCAGCGCCCGGGCTGCGTCGGTGCGTGACGATCGGCGTGGTCTCGCCCAAGGGCGGGGTGGGCAAGACCACCGTCTCGATCATGCTCGGTGAGTTGCTGTGCTCGCTGCGCTCAGATCTGGTGCTCGCGCTGGACGCCGACAGCGACTATGGGTCGTTGGGTCTAGTCGCGCCGGCCGGGGCCGGCGCGAAGCTGTCCGAGTCGCGCGACAACGACGTGTTTGACGCGCTGGCCCAAGGGGCGGTGTCCTTCGCCGAGCTCGACCGGACCCTTTGGGCGCTGCCGGGTGGATTGCGGATCGTGCCCGCGCCCCGGGATCCCGCCGCGATGGCGCGCGCCGACCGGGCCAAGTACGCGCGCGTGATCGGCAACCTCCAGCGGCTGGCCTCGGTGCTGGTGATCGACTGCGGCACCGGACTCGGCCAGCCCGGTGTTCAGGCGGCGATCCTCGCCTGCGATCAGCTCGTGGTCGTCACCGATGCGTCGGGGGCGACGGCGACCCTGGTCGTCGAGGCGCTGCGACTGCTGGAGCGTGCCGGTCCTCCGATCAACATCGTCTGCAACCGGCTGCGCCGCGGCAAGCAGGGCAGCGACGATTTGCTGCGGCTCGACGCGCTGTTCCCGCGCGCGAGCGCGCTGGTGGGAATCCCCGAGGATCCGGCGGCGGAGCTGGCGCTCCGCGGCGAGCTCGATTGGAAGGCCGCTCCCGAGGCCCTCCATCGCTCGACACTCGAGCTGGCCGGCGTGCTGGCGACGGCCTGGCCAGAGCTGGCCAGCGCGCCATCCCGCTGACGTTTGATCCGTCTCGCCGAACCTCGTGACTCGCGCGCGTCCAGGGGGCTTGGAGTCGTTTGCGCCACTGGCAGGTTGGGGTAGTTATAGGTGCCGCGAGGCACTTCGCCTCGGGCGCAGGCGACACATGAGAGGGCAGACATGGCAGGGGATCTTGACCTAAAGACCGGCAACAACCGGGTAGCGGCGAGCGACATGCGGGTTGATCTGCGGGAGGCTCTGAGTGACGCCCCCGCTCCGGCGTCCTCGCCGCCTCCGATCCTGGAGGAACCGGAGCCGCAGATCACGCCGCAGGAAGACGACGACCCGCTGAGCCTGGAGCTCTTGCCCGGCGACGTCTACCGGATCATCGACGGACGCGAAGTACGGGATACGGCGTGGACACGGCTGGTCGAGCGGACTCGCAACCTCCTGACCAGTCCCCCCGCCAAGCGCGAGGAGAAGCTGACCCACGACCTGCAGCAGCTGCGGATCCGCGGCCTCGCGCACGGCGTCACCGTCGCGCTCGGATCGATCAAGGGCGGGGTCGGCAAGACGACCCTCACGCTCGCGCTCGCTGACACGCTGGCCGACTCCCTGCGCTGCGGCGTGCTGGTGGTGGATGCGGATCTCGAGTGGGGAACTGCCGCGGACTCGACACCGGAGAACGGCCGGCGCGGCGCCACGATCACGGATGTGCTGGCCAACCGCGACCGGATCAACTCGCCCGGCGACCTGGCTCCGTATCTGCTCTCGCTCCCCGGCGGCGCGCAGCTGCTGGCCGGGCCGACCGACCCCAACGACATCGAGGCGATCGACGCGGCGGACATGCAGGCGCTGATCGACCTCCTGCGACGGTTCTTCCCGGTGATCCTGCTCGATCTCTCGCCGGGGATCGGCCTGCGCGGGACGATCCCCCGCTGGGCGTTCGGTTGCGCGGATGAGATCGTCGCGATCGCCACCCCGACGCGAGGCAGCCTACGCCGGGCGGGGAGGATGCTGGCCTACCTGGGCGAGCGCCGCCCCGAGGTACCGATCACGCTCGCGCTCAACATGGTCCCCCGCCGACCCGATGCTGCCGTCCAGCGGGTGATCCAGGTTGCCGAGAAGAACGGAAAGACTCGGCGCTATGCGGCTATCCCGCGGGACGACGCGCTCGTGCGCCAGCTCGACGCCGGGCTGCTCGACATCGGCGAGCTCGATCAGCCGACGCGAATTGCGGTCAAGGACCTGACCTTCCAGCTCGCGAAGGCGTGGTGCCGGTGATCACCCGGCGGCTGCGGGAGTGGCCGCGGGCCACCGTCGCGGTGGCCGTTCTCGCGGTGGGGCTGGTGCTCATCGGTGTGCTGCTGGCCTCGACGGGCTCGGGTGGCTCCGCGCGAGCTGCAGCCCAGCCGCCCGCCGTCCGGGGGGCGGCAGCCGGATCGACGAGCGCCCGAGCGCTCAGCGTCGACCGGGCGACGATCGCGCGGCTAAAGAAGAGCCTGACGCAGGAGTCGAGTCAGGTCGCCTCCGCGCGCAGCGCGCTCACCGCGAGCGAGGCCGAGAGCCAGTGCTGGCAAGGCAAGGCGCGCCATCCGCGCAAGGAGCGCGCGGTCAAGTGCGGGACCGGGTCAGGAACGTAGAGATGACTCAAATCCAGGTCACAGGACATAGGAGGTAGTCGGTGTCGTACATCAGTGTCGTACCCGATTCAGTACAGGCGGCCGGCCGCCAGATCCAGATGCTTTCGGGCCAGATCGAGGAGCTGATCGGCCAGCTCCGCGCGACCGCGACGAACGTGCAGGGAGAGTGGAAGGGAGCCGCCAACAGCGCGTTCGAGAACGCGATGGGCGACTGGAACGTGGCCGCCAATCGGATCCACGAAGCCGCCACCTCGATCGGCATCGCCACGCAGACCGCCGGTACGAACTACGCGGATACGGAGCAGCGGAACACCTCGATGTTCTCGGTGTAGAGCCGGGCAGCGACAGGCTCCACCTCCGATGAGTGACGGGAGCTGATGGATCGGGGGGCCTTCCACCGTCCTCCTCGTTCGTTTCCCGCCGCGGTTCCCGACGAGCGGGTTGTCATCGCGCAGCCGCCACCGCTCGCCCGGCGCGGCTTCGGGAGCCTGCTGCAAGTCCTCCTGCCGGCGCTGGGGACACTCGGCATCGTCGCCTTCGTGGTGGTCATGCCGAGCAAGCTGTTCCTGATCGTGGCCGGCGCGTTCGTGCTGATGACCGTCGCGTCGGTGCTGGGCACGTTCTGGGCTCAACGGCGTAGCGGCAAGCTCTCCGCGCGCACTCAGCGCCGGCTGTATCGCGCGCACCTGGCCGAGCGCGAGCGCCAGCTCGAGGCGATCGCCCGGCAGCAGCGGGAGATCGATGAGCGCCTATATCCCGACCCGGTCCGCCTCGCCGGACTCGTGTCGCACCGGCGCTACCTGTGGGAGCGGCGGCCGACCGACAAGGACTTCCTCTCCTTCCGCCTGGGCCGGGCGGCCGTTCCGCTGGCCTGCCCGCTCGAGCTCGCGCTGACGAACGACCCGATGACCGAGCACGAACCGGACCTGTATGCGCAGGCCGACGCGCTCGTGACGCGCTTCCGCGCCGTGGATGATCTGTCGGTCGTGGCCTCGCTGGTCCAGGCGAGCGTCGTGACCGTCACCGGGGAGCGCCGGCGAGTCGTCGGCGTCGCCCGGTCGATCCTCGCGCAGGCCGCGGCTTTCCGAGCGCCCGCCGACATGCGGATCATGGCCTACTTCGAAGATGGGCACGAGGGGGACTGGGGATGGCTGAAATGGCTGCCCCACGTCCGGTCCGGACGCGCCCAGGAACGGCGCCAGGGCCTGAGCAGCCCGTCGGTGCTGCTCGCGTCGGACCACGCGACGCTGTCGCGCCTGCTCGAGGAGCACGTGCAGCCGCGCCTCGAGCAACTGCGCCGGATCGAATCCTCGGCCGGCTCGGACGGGCCGTCGGCGACGGTCGACGCGCCCGATCTGCTGCTCGTGCTCGACGACTTCCACGCCGGCAGCCAGATGGCGCGGCATCCGCTCATCCGTGAGCTGGCGGCGCGCGGGTGCAATCTCAAGGTGCGGACGCTGTGCCTGGTGTGCGATGACGCGGCGGAGCCGCCGGAGGCCGGGCTCCGGCTGGTCGTGCCGGGGACCGCTCCGGCCCTGCTCGAGCGGACCGGCGCGAGCGGCTACCGGATCGCGCCGATCGTGCTCGACGAGCTCGGTGCGGCGGCCGCCGAGACGCTCGCCCGCGAAGTCGCCCCGCTGCGCCTGGAGGAGCGCGCCGGCACGATCGACCTGGCGGCCGAGGTGCGGCTGGCCGATGTCCTGCGCGACTCCCCGGAGGGGCAGCTGTGCGCTCCGATCGGTCTGAGCGAAGAGGGCGACCCGCTCGTGCTCGACCTCAAGCAGGCGGCCGAAGGCGGGATGGGGCCGCACGGACTCATCGTCGGCGCGACCGGGTCGGGCAAGAGCGAGCTGCTGCGAACGATCGTCGCCAGCCTGGCCGCCTCGCACACGCCGGACGAGCTGTGCTTCGTGTTCGTGGACTTCAAGGGCGGCGCGGCGTTTGCCGAGCTCGCGGGGCTTCCGCACTCGGCGGGCATGATCACCAACCTTCAGCACGACGCCAGTCTCATCGACCGGATGCAAGCGGCGCTGTTCGGCGAGCAGCAGCGCCGCCAGGCGATCCTGCGCGCGGCCGGCAACCTGGACGATGTCGCCGCCTATCGCGCCCTGCGCGCGACGGATCCGAGCCTTCCCGCGCTTCCCCATCTGTTGCTCATCGTCGACGAGTTCGGCGAGCTGCTGGCCAACCGGCCCGAGTTCATCGATCTGTTCCTCGCCATCGGCCGCGTCGGACGCAGTCTCGGCATGCACCTGCTGCTGTCCAGTCAGCGCCTGGAGGAGGGGCGGCTGCGCGGGCTCGAGGGCCACCTTCGCTACCGGATCTGCCTGCGCACGTACTCGGCGCAGGAGAGCAAGAGCGTGCTCGGCACCGCGGACGCGTTCCTGCTTCCGCCCTTCCCTGGCGTTGGCTATTTCAGCGTCGACACCGACGTCTTCCAGCGCTTCAAGACTGCGCTGGTGACGACGCCCTACGAGGACTCGAGCGGGACGCGCGACGAGCCGCTAATCGAGCTGTTCGGACTCGGATCGCTCGGCCCGGCCAGCGAGTCGCCGGGCGCGCGACGCGATGACGGAGGCAGGACCGAGCTCGACGTGCTGGTCTCTCAGCTGCGAGCCGAGCACGGCAGCAGCGAGCGCGTGCACCAGGTGTGGCTCGATCCGCTGCCGAACCGTAAGGCGCTGTCGGCGGTGCTCGAGGGGGCGCCGTGGTGGGAGGAGGGTGTCTCTTCGGGCGCGCCCGATCCGGGCCTGCGCGCGTGCGTTGGTCTGCTCGACCGTCCCGCTGAGCAGCGCCAGGATCCGCTCGTGCTCGACTTGGCCGGCGTGGGCGGCCACTTCGCGATCGTCGGCGCGCCGCAGACCGGCAAGAGCACGCTCCTGCGCACCGTGCTCGCGTCCCTGATGGTCACCTACCGCCCGTCTGAGCTGCGCGCGTACGCGCTCGACTTCGGCGGTGGACTGCTGCGCGCGTTCAGCGGCGCGCCCCACTTCGGCGGCGTGGCCGGGAAGAGCGACCCCGAGGTCGTGCGTGCGACGATCGGCCAGATCCGGGCTCTCATCCACGAGCGTGAGGCGTGCTTCCGGGAGCTGGGGATCGACTCGATGAGCGAGGCGCGCGAGCGCGGGCGGGCCGGCGAGCTCACGCCGGAGCAGGCCGCGGACGTGCTGCTCGTGATCGACAACTGGGCGGCGCTGATACGCGACTACGAGGACCTGACCGAGGCGTTGACGGAGATCGCGGTCGCCGGCCTTCACCACGGCGTACACCTGATCGTCAGCGCCGGCCGTTGGCCGGAGATCAGAGCGGCGATCCGGGAGGCGTTCGGCACGCGGCTAGAGCTGCGCCTGAACGATCCGATGGAATCCGATTTCGGGCGCAAGCTGGCGGACGCCGTCCCGACCGACTCCCCGGGGCGCGGTGTTACGCCCGAGGGTCTGCATTTCCAGGTTGCGCTGCCTCGGCTCGACGGGCGCGACGAGGCGTCGGGTCTGAACGAGGCGATCGGCGAGTTCTCACGTGGGCTAGCGCGCCGCTGGCGCGGGGCGCCCGCGGCACCGATTCGCGTGCTGCCCGAGCGCATCGCCCGCGCCGAGCTGCCGCCCGCGACCGGGGCGGGTGTGGCGATCGGGGTGGAGGAGCTGACCCTGGCGCCGGTCACCGTCGACCTGGCCGGAGGTGACCAGCATCTGATCGTGATGGGAGATCCGGGCTCGGGGCGCACCAGCCTGCTGCGGACGTTCGCGCGCGGCCTGGCGCAACAGTGCTCCCCGGACCTGGCCAGGTTGGTCGTGGTCGACTTCCGTCGCGGACTCAACGATCTGGCCGACCTGCCGCTGGCGTGCCGGATCGTCACGCGGCCCCCGCAGGTGGACGAGGTGCTGGCCGAGCTGCGCGAGCTGACGATCGAGCGGCTGCGGGCGCTGGACGGAGCCGAGATGGGCTGGCGCGGACCCGAGGTGTACATCGTCGTCGACGACTACGACCTGATCGCGGGGCTGCCCGTCAACCCGCTCGCCGGACTCGGTGACGTGATCTTCCAGGGCCGTGACGCCGGCATGCACGTGGTCCTCGCTCGGGCGAGCGGTGGTGCCGCGCGCGCGATGGTCGACCCCGTCGTGTCGCGCCTGGCCGAGTCCGGCTCCCCGGGGCTGCTGCTGAGCGGCGACCCCCACGAGGGGCCGCTGCTCCGCGGCGTGCGGGCCGAGCCGCTGCCACCGGGGCGCGCTCGGCTGCTCCGCCGGCGCGGCCGGCCGGTGCTCGTGCAGCTGGCGCTCGACGAGGTGAGCAGCGGGACCACGGAGCTCGACGGTTCGCCCGCCGCCGAGCATGGGAGTTACACGATGTCGGGCGTTAGAGGAAGTGCCGGCGCTGGCTAAGGCGGCCCACGACGGATGGCTCCAGGGCGTCGAGTTCCAGACGCCGCTTCAGCAGCAGTGGACGGACGCGTTCGGGGGCGACGTCTCGTATCCGCTCGTGGTCAGCGGCACCGTGTACGTGACCGCGGTACCGGCCGGCGGCTCGGGCTCGAGCCTGTTCGCGCTGAGCGAGACCACGGGCAAGATCCTCTGGCAGCA
>DATJUA010000163.1:0-52643 GCA_035502815.1 Solirubrobacteraceae bacterium | reverse complement strand
GTCGTCGTCCAGCAGCTCGGCCACATCGGCGAGGAACGGCGAGGGCAGCGCCAGGTTGCCCTCCTCATCGGAGCTGCGGTAGGCGAGGATGACGCGCTCGGTGGCGCGGGAGACGCTCGTGTAGAACAGGTAGCGCTCGCGCGCGAGCGCGTCCTCGCGCGGGCGCAGCCGCAGTCCGGCGCAGGCGGCAAGCTCGCGGCGCAGCTCGTCGGACAGGAACGGCTCGGGCGCGGCGGCGAGCGGGAACTCGCTCTCCTGGAGGCCGCACACGAGTACGGCGCGGAAGCGCCGGGCGCGGATCGACAGCGGGTCGGCAAGGAGGACCGCGCCGGCGGTGGCGGACGAGCGGTCGGAGATCTCTAGCGTCTCGAGCAGCTCGATCAGCTCGGGGCCGGACGGCCGCTCGTTCAGCTCGCCGAGCTCGGCCAGCGCGCCCGTGAGCGCGCCGACGGCGCGAGCGTCGAGCTCCTCCTCCGCGGTGAGCACGGGCGCCTGTCCGCGATGCGGGGCGGCGAGGAGCCGCTGAGCCTGCCGCGTCAGCTCCGCCCCAGGGTCCGATGCGCTGCCGAGGATCTCGATCTCACCCAGCTCGGGGAGCACACCCCCGAGGCGCACCCTCGCCTGGGCCACCGAACGCAGCCCTTCCTGGCGTACGTCGGCCTCGAGGCGGTCGACGACGTCGATGTTTTCGGGATTGGACCCCCGCCCGGCGGCACGCAGGTAGGCGATCAGGTCGTCCGCGCTCGTACGCGTGGGGTCCAGCAGCGCGCAGCGGGCCAGGGCGAGGAGGGCGCGGCCAAGCGCCGTGCGCGCCACCGGGATCCGCCGGGTGACGGCAACCGGGATCCCGTAGCGTGAGAAGACGTGCTGGACGAGCGCGGCGCCTCGCTCCGGCGAGCGGTACACGACCGCGATCTCCTCGCCCGGAACGCCGGCGCGCAGCAGCTCGAGCACCTCGGCGGCGGCCAGCTCGGTCTCGGCCAGCTCGCCGCCGGCCTCGAGCAGCCGAATCGCCGGGCCCGGGGCGATCCTGGTCTGCCCGGGCTCGAACAGCCCACGCTCGAGATGATGCAGCGCCGCGCGTGAGTCCGGCTCGTAGTGCTCGCCGAGCGCGGGCAGCTCGAGGACCCGGTGAGCCAGCGGCCGCAGGTCCTCGACGACCTCGGCGCGGGACGACAGCGCCACTCGCCCGGCCTCGTAGGTCAGCGACACCGTGACCTCGACGCCGACGATCCGGGCCAGCGTCTCGATCGCGTCGCGCTCGAGCGGATGGAGGTCGTCGAACCCGTAGAAGAAGACGGGCTCGGACCCCCAGCGGTCAGGCGCAGCGCGCAGGGCGTCGAGCGCCCGCCATGCGTACAGCTCGGCGTCCACGCGGCCGAGCTGGTCCAGACGCGCGGCGTACGCGCGGTAGATCGCACCGACGTCACGCGCGTAGGCGGCCCGGCGCGGGTCCTGCTCGGCCCAGGTCCGCATCGCGGCCGCGAACCGCTGCGGCGTGATCAGCGAGCGCTCGAGCTCGGCGATCAGCTCGCCGGCTGCGTCCGGAAATCCGGCGGTGAGGGCGGCCTCGCTCAGGGCGTCGAACTCGATCGTCTCAAGCGCCCGCTCGAGCACCCGCTCGCGCTGGAGCGCGCTCAGCCGCCGGCTGGCGTACCCGGCGCGATCGGCAATCTCGAACGCGAGCCCACTGAACGTCAGCACCGAGCCGAGCACGGCCCCCTCGGCCGCGAGCTCGCGCGCGTAGTAGCTCGAATCGGTCCCGGTGGGCACGACGAGGATCGCTCCTCGGGCCGAGGCGGCGGCGAACGCGCCGAGGACCTCGCCGGCCTTGGCGGAGTTGGCGGGACCGAGAACGAGCGTGAGCGGCATCCCACCCATAGTGGCGTGCCGGGAGGACGCTTTACCGGGTGATCGAGAACCGGATCGTCTGGGGCTCGCCCGAGACCGGCGTCGCGGTCAGCGCGTAGGAGCCGGGACGGAGTTCCATACCGTCGAGACGGTGCGTGACCGTGAAGGCATCGGGGCCGGCGGCCTCGTCGCGGGTTGTGCTCCTGGGTGCGTGGACGCGCCGCACGCACGCAGGCCGGTTGCGATTGGCTGAGCTTGCGGCTACGCAACGGTCGCCCTCACGTCGTCCCGCGGTGGCTCGCTCGAGCGTGAACGTGACGCTGGCAGCCCGGCTTAGGTGGAAGGACAGGAGCAGCTTCACTGCGCCGCTCGCCCTGGCCCGCCCGACGGTGAACGTTTCGGAGATCACCCGAAGCGCCGACAGGACCGCGGGCTCGGGGGCGCTCGGCGACCCGGAGGAAGCCGGCGGTGCGGCAGAAAGCGTCGAGAGCGGCGGCCCGGCCCACGGCGGCGACGATGGGGGCTGGTAGTACTGGTCCACCCACCCCACCGTCAGCGAGACGGTCACAGGCGCGGAGGTGCCGACGCCCGAGGCGTCAAAGGTGAACGAATCGGGGCCGTTGTAGCCCGTGTTCGGCGTGTAAGTGACAGTCGCGCTGGTCGGACTCGTCTGGTCGATCGATCCGAGCGTCCCGTGCGACGGATTCGACGTGATCGCGATCGTCTGTGGCTGGAAACTCTGATCGGAGCAGGTCAGCGCGATCGTGGCCGGGGTGCTCTCAGCAACGGACTCGCTCGACTGCTGGCAGATCGGCGGCTGGGCGGCGAACACCTCGACCTGCGAGTTGGCCGGATCGGTGAAGTACATGTCCTCGGTGGCGGACGAGAACGCCAAGCCGTACGGCTGCGCGTTCGCAACGTCCGACTCGACGAGATCGCCCCCGTCGACATGGAAGAAGTTGAGAACCTCGCCGTCGGCCGGATCGGTCACGTAGAGGGTGTCGCTCGCTGGATCCAGGGCCACGCCGGCCAGCTCCGAGGCGCCGGGAAAGTCCCACGGAAGCGCCGTCGACGCGCCCGTGGGGCTGAACTGCTCCACGGTGTCCTCGGTGTCGGTTACGTACACGAGACCTCCGTCGATCGGGTCGAACGCGATCCCGTCCGGTTCGTTCGTCCAGTCTCGGTTCGCCCCGAACACGTCGGCGCCGAACGAACTCAGAAAGCCACCTGAGGAAGTGAACTCCTCGACCCGAGAGTTCCCGGGGTCGGTGACGTACACGTCGCCGGTGGCAGGATCGATCGCGTCGTATAACGGATGGTCGAACTGGCCGTCGTTCTGACCCGCGCTCCCAAAGCTGCCCAGGCAGTTGCCGGCCGAGCCGAGCTCGAACACCTGGTCGGCTCCGCTGTCGACGACATAGACGTCTCCGTTGCTTGGATTGACGGCCACTCCGACCGGCTGCACGAATCCCGTGCATCCGGACGCGGTGCCAGTGCCGAACGCCTGCCCGATGAACCCACCCGACGGGCTGAAGATCTGCAACCGGCCGGCGCCCGCGTCGCTGATGTAGACATCCCCGTTGGTCGGGCTGACCGCCACCCCCAGTGGTTGGGTGAACTCTCCGTCAGCCGTGCCCGGCCCCCCAAACGAAAAGGCGAACAACCATGTGGGTGCGCCGAGCGCGGCCGGCGCCAAGGTCAGCAGCACCGTCCCGAATAGGAACGTCGCCAGCCCGACTCGCCGACACCAACCCCTCATCGCTCGCCCTCTTGCCCTCCCGAACTGAACCAGTCCCCCCGGACCGGATTTCAGGGTATCAGCGCAAGGCTGCCACAGCCAGCGGCCGGCGGCAGATCTGGCGTCGATCGAGTTCCGATATCGATCCAACGTCCACCCACGCGCCGCCTGAGTCACCTAACGGACTCGCCGACTCGATGATGGGGCATACGCATGGAAGCAAGTTGGCCCATGCGGGCTTCCGGGAATAACCCGAGATAAGGATGTCTCTGGTCCGGGAGCCCAGGCCAACACGAACAGGAGGGACCCTATGAAAGGGCCCTGGAAGGCGCTGAGCGTTATCGGCGCCGTAGTGGCCACGGCACTGGTTCTGTCCGCGTCGGCCCTAGCGGTCGGCGGGGGGTCCAGCGCCGCGTCACCCAGGTGGAAAATCAAACTCGGTTCGGCCGCGTGGTCGGGCCGGTTGACCGCGCTGTATCCAGGCATGAGCAACGACACCGAGCTGTTCCCGTTCACGGTCACCAACGCCGGGCACGGGACGCAGCGTCTGCACTCGCTGATGGTGTCGATACCGACGGCGCCCGGCGGCGACGTCGAGACGGCAGGCGGCAACGGAATCGCTGGTTGCCGCGCGGACTGGTTCAGCGTCTCGGTGACCTCACGGGGTCGTTCGCTACCGGTGCAGATCGCGCCGGGTGGGTCTTACACGGGGAAGGTGGGCCTGTCGATGCACGGCGCCAACGTCAACCAGACCGCATGCCGCGGATCGGCGCCGGCGTTCAGGCTGTCCGTGCAATAAGGCCGCGGGGGCGCTGGGTCAACGTCAGGCCGGCGTTAGGGTTCGCGAAAGAATCAGTGGCAGGGTTTGACGCGGCCAGACGCCGTCAAAGACGTCAATAATTCTTTCGTGAACCCTTAGGTCAGAGCGTCAGGCCGGAGCCGGTGAAGCTCACCGACCCGGCTGTCCCGCTGGCTCCGGCCGCGCCGCCGGCGCCGCCGCCGCCGTTGCTCGCCGAGCTGATCGTGACCGTGTAGTTGCTCGAGCCGCTCCGCGTGCCGCCCGTATAGGCCGAGCCGCCGCCGCCGCCGGCCGCATAGTGGCTGGAGCCGTTCGTGGCGGACCCGCCCGCACCGCCTGAGGCCTCGCCGCCGCCACCCCCGCCGGCACCGTACGTGGCGCCGCCCGCGGTGCCGCCGGGTCCACAGGCGCCGCCGCTGCACGTGCCGCCGGTGCCTCCGGAGGACGCGTTACCGGCGCCGCCGCTGCCGCCGGTGTTGGTGAGGGCGAACGGGAAGCTGCCGGCGGTCAGCGTGCTGCCGCCGCTGCCGCCGGGGGCGGAGGAGACCGTGGTGCCGTTCGCGCCGGCGTTGGATCCGGGGTTGCGGGTCGGGCCGCCGGCTCCGGTGCCGCCGGTGCCGGTCGTGCTGCCGCCGGCACCGCCACCGCCGCCACCGACCGTCACGATCGTGTCCGCGGACGAGGCCGAGAGGTACAGGCAGGTCGCGCCGCCGCCCCCGCCGCCGGCGGCGCTTGTGCCGCCGCCGCCGGTGCCGCCGAGGGCGCAGCCGGTCCCGCCGGCGCCGTTGGACCCGCCCGTCGTGGCGCTGGCGCCGCCGCCCGCCCCGCCGACGACGACCGTGAAGGTCGTGCTCGAGACGCTTAGCGGGATCGTGATCGTCCCGCTCACCACTCCGCCGGCGCCACCCGCCGCGCCGTGGTATCCGCCACCGCCGCCCGCTCCCTGGAGCGTGAACGTGAACGACGTGACGCCGGCGGGGACGGTCAGCGTGTACGCGCCGGCGGCGGTCTTGCTGACCGTGGTCAGGCTGGTGGCGGTGAAGGATGCGCTGGTGACGGTCAGGGTGCCGTCGGTGGCGTTCAGCTCATAGCCGCTGCCGGCGAGGCTCACCTGGCAGCCCGAGAACGTGGTCAGACCGGCGGACAGAGAGCTCGTGCAGCCGCTGAGCGTGGCGCCGTTCGGCCCGGTCCCGCCCTTGATCGAGAGGGTGACCGTCTTGGCGTAACCGGTGGCCACGTTGCCGTAGCTGTCCTTTGCCGTCACGACCGGCTGCGTCGTGAACGCGGAACCGGCGATCGCGCCGGCGGGCTGGGTGGCGAAGACGAGGCTCGCGGCACCGTTCGGTCCAACCGTGAACGAACCCGAGGTCCCGGTGACGCCTCCCTGGGACGCGGTCAGCGTGGTGGTCTGCGCGTCATACAAGCTGATCGAGCCGGTTCCGACGCCAGTGGCGAAGGTCACCGAGGACGGATAGCTCGGGGCGGTGCCGCCGGGCGAGCTGGCCGGGCCCGAGAAGGTCAACGTCTTTGACCCCGTGTAGCCCGTGGCGGTGTTGCCGTAGGTGTCGAGCGCGGTGACCGTCTCGCCGAACGAGGTGCCGGCTGTCGGGGTAGCGGGGGTGGCCACGCTGAACGAGCTCGCCGAGCCGGGCCCGACCGTGATGTTCCCCGAGGCCACGCCGGTCAGGCCGTCGGTGGTGTCGCCGACCGTGATGGTCGTCGTCTGGGCATCCTTCAGCGTGACGCTCGCCGTGGCGGTTCCGCCGCTGAAGCTGACCGTCGCGGGGTAGGCCGGGGCGGTGCCGTTG
Organism: Solirubrobacteraceae bacterium; assembly: GCA_035502815.1. Taxonomy (GTDB): domain Bacteria; phylum Actinomycetota; class Thermoleophilia; order Solirubrobacterales; family Solirubrobacteraceae; genus Palsa-465. The sequence goes on along the minus strand of DATJUA010000163.1, from coordinate 46,447 downwards.
GGGGAGCTGGCCGGCCCGGAGAAGCTGACGCTCTTGGTGCCCGACAGCGTGGCCGGCGTGTTGCCCCATGAGTCCTGCGCGGTGAGCGTCACGCTGAACGCCGAGCCGGCGGTCTGTGTGCTCCCTGCGCTGGCCAAGATCTGGTGGTTGGCCCCGGCCGCCACCGCGATCGACCCCGAGGTACCCGTGACGGCGCTCTGGGTCGTGGTGAGAGTCGTGCTCTGGGCGTCGTACAAGGTGACGGAGGCGGTTCCCACCCCGTTCGAGAAGCTGACGGAGCTGGGGTAGGCCGGAGCGGTGCCGTTCGGCGCGCTCGACGGACCTGAGAAGGTCAGGGACTGCGACCCGGTGTAGGAGGTGACGGCGTTGCCCGAGGAATCCTCGGCAGTGATCGTCACCGAGAAGGCGATGCCCGCCGTGGCGGATCCAGAAGCGCTGACCGCGAACTGGGAGAGCGCCCCGGAGGCGACGCTCACCGGCGTCGCGGCGCTCGTCGTGGTCCACGACTGCCAGACCGCGACGACCGTGTAGCTGTAGCTGCCCTTGGCCAGGCCCGAGTCGGTGCAGCTGGTGCTCGCGGTGGCGGTGGCGGCCGAGCTAGGGCAGTTACCAGCCACCGTCCCGCCCGCGCGCGTGACGTAGTACTTGACCGTGCCGCCCGCCGGGGCGGAGACCGCGTTCCAGGTCAGGGCCACGGTCCCCGCGCCCGCGGTCGCCTGGGTGATCGTCGGCGAAGCCATCGTGCCCACGCTCGCCGAGGCGTTGACGAAGCCGGACGCGGTGACGTAGGCCCCGGCGCCTGCGGCGGCGAATGCGGCCAACAACAGGCCAACGCCGGCGGCTAGAAGCCGCCGGCGGTACCGGCCGTGGGCCGGGGGCCTGTTTGGACGCTTGTTCCGCATGCGCGGACCCAGTGAGCCCTCGATGCGATGCTTAGGACGCGGTGATCGTGACGGCAGGTGACGCGCTCTGGCAGCTGTTCTGGCTGCTGTTGACGTCCTGCATGGTCAGGTCGATCTTGCCCGTGTACGTGCCAGCCGGGGCCAGATCCGCCGGGAGGCTCGCGTCGCTCGAATCGACCGTAGCCGTGAACCAGCTCGCGAGGCATCCGGTGATGCTGGCGCCGCTCGCGGTCTCGGCGTAGCCGTTGCTATCGGCCGGGACGGTCGCCGTGATGGCCGTGACCGCCTGGTGGCCCTTGCCGTTGTTGGTCACCGTGAACGGGATGTACTCGGTGTCGCCGGACGCGCCCGGGTAGAGGGCGGTGAGGCTGCCGGACCAGCTCGGCGTGCCTGTGGCCACTCCCCACGTGGTCGAGGCGCCGACCGTGCCCGACCCGGTAGCCGAGCTCGAGCCACCGGTGAAATACGCGTACGCGCCGCCGGCGGTGGCGATGAGCAGGGCAATCGCCGCGCCCACGGCGAAGCGCTTCTTCTTCAACAGCTTGCGGAACATGACGTCCTTTTTTTATCGAGGGAACAGTCACACCGACCGTTCGAGCGATTCGATCTGAGACGTCTTGCTGGCGTGTCCTCGTCCCGTTCCGCTCCGTCCGGTCAGCGTCCTTACATCCCTTCCATCGGCGGGGATTGAGGACGGGTGTAGCGGGTGGACGAATGTTCGATGCCGGGCCAGCGTTCCTGGGGTGCGATACCCGATCAAACCTCATTCGGCCTAGCTAAAGCGCTCCGCTGCTCGTCGCACAAAGGGTGGATTCCTGCACCCCCGAGCGGCTAATCCTGTGCCGTTCGATGCGATTGACGGAAAAGCTGAGCGACGTGCGCGCGCTACGCCGCTTCGGGCTGCTGCTCGGTGGCGGCCTCGGCCGGCGCCTCGGCCTCTTCCGCGTCCGGCGGCTTGGCCCCTTCGCGCGCCCAGGGCTCGTCGAACTCGACGCGCCACTTGCCGTCGTCGGTCTGCTGCAAGGCCAAGCGAGCGCGGAAGCTCTTGCCCGAGCGGCCCTTGAACCCGGTCACCGCCTTCTCGGTGCGCCCCGTCCTGATCAGCTCGCGCGCGACGGACACCGGTAGCTGCTTGCCCGCCTTGGACTTCCAGATCACGAAGCCACAACCCGGATCGTCGCGCGACCAGCACGAGTAGCCCTTCCGGTTCTCGACGATGTCGCGCCCGCAGACGGGGCACGGCCCGAGGTTCGCCCGCGGAATCCGCACGTCCTTCAGGTTCCGGTCGAGCTCCCCGACGGTGTCCTGAGTGAAGCGGACGATGTCGCCCATGAACGCCTCGCGAGAGTCCGCACCGGTCTCGATCAGAGCCAGTCGACGCTCCCAGTCACCGGTCAGCCCCGGCGAGGTCAGGACGTGCTCGCCGAGCAGACGGATCACGTTCAGGCCCTTCTCGGTCACAACCAGCGAGCGTCCGTCGCGCTCGACGTAGCCCACCTGGATCAGGCGCTCGATGATCGCCGCACGCGTAGCGGGCGTGCCGATCCCCGACTCCTTCATCGCCTCGCGCAGCTCCTCGTCGTCGACGAGCTTGCCGGCCGTCTCCATCGCCCCGAGCAGCGAGTTGTCGTTGTAGCGGGCGGGGGGCTTGGTCTCCTTCTCCTCCGAGGCGACCTGCTTGACCTCGGCCCGCTCGCCTTTGACCAGCTTCGGCAGCTGCTGCTCGCGGCCCTCGTCGTCGTCCGACTGCTCGGCGTCCGGAAGCTCGCCGTAGACCGCGCGCCAGCCCGCCACCAGCAGCACCTTGCCGCGAGTCCGGAACACGTGCTCAGCGACCGTGGTCTCGACTCTGGTGTTCTCGAACACGGCGTCCGGATGGAAGATGGCCAGGAACCGGCGCACCACCAGGTCGTAGATCTTGCGGTCGTCGTCGCTCATCTTGTCGACCGGGTGGCGCTCGGCGCGCGTGGGGATGATCGCGTGGTGGTCTGAGACCTTGGCGTCGTTGACCACGCGCCCCAGCGGAAGCTTCTCGAGGCCGACCACGTATTTCGACGCCTTGGCGTACTCAGTCTGCGAACCCACCAGACGAGCGATCGGCTTGATCTCGGGGATCATGTCGCTGGTCAGGAATCGCGAGTTGGTTCGGGGATACGTGAGCGCCTTGTGCTCCTCGTAGAGCCGCTGGGCCGCGGCCAGCGTGCGGCGAGCCGTGAATCCGTAGCGCCGGTTGGCGTGGCGCTGAAGGGAGGTCAGGTCGTACAGGAGCTCGGGGCGCTCCTTGCGTTCGGTCTTCTCGAGCTTTGTGATCTCGCCGAGCTGGCCCTGGCAAGCCTCGACCACGGCGCGCGCGGCCTCGGCGGTCTTTACTCGCGGGTTGGCGCCGTCGTGGTAGCGCCCCTCGTAGATCCGTGGCTTGTCCTGCACGGGGTCGAACACGGCGTCGACGACCCAGTAGGGCTCGGGCTTGAAGTCGCGGATCTCCTGCTCGCGACGGGCCAGGATGGCGAGGGTGGGCGTCTGCACGCGCCCCAGCGAGACGGCCCCGTCAAACGAGCTGCGCAGCCGGATCGTGGCTGCCCGCGTGGCGTTCATCCCGACAATCCAGTCCGCCTCCGAACGTGACCGGGCGGCCGCCTCGAGCGTGCCGAGTTCGGTCCCTGGACGCAACGCGGTGAACGCTTCGCGGATCGCCTCGGTGGTCATCGAGTTCAGCCACAGCCGCATGACCGGCTTCTTCGACCCGGCTTTCTCGTACAGATAGGCGAAGATCAACTCGCCCTCGCGTCCGGCGTCGCAGGCGTTGACTACAAGCTCGACCTCGTCGCGGTCGAGCTGGCGCTTGACGACAGTCATCTGCTTCTTGGAGCGCTCGTCGCGGACCACGAGCTTGAAACGGTCCGGAACGATCGGCAGGTCGGCCATGCGCCACTTCTTGAAGCGGTCGTCGTACTCGTCGGGGTCGGCGAGCTGGACCAGGTGCCCCACGGCCCAGGTCACGATGTGCTCGGGACCCTCGAGGTATCCCTCGTGCTTGGTGAACGGTCCGGGCAGCACGCGGGTCAGGTCGCGACCAACGGACGGCTTCTCGGCTATGACCAGAGTGTTCGGCATGAGTCCGCGAGGGTAGCGCCCGCGTCAAAAGGGGATCATCCGGCGGTAACGCCGAGAGACTCCGTGCTTTTCTGGTCAGGATGCTGCCGAGGCTCAGGTCACTCCGCCCGCTGCTCGTCCTCGCCGTCTTGCTCCTGGTGCCGACTCCAGCGGCCGCCGCCACGATGACGCTCACGATCGGCGGCGCGGGCCGCCAGCAGGCCTCGCGCGTGATCCCCCCGGGCTTCCTCGGACTGTCGTTTGAGTACTGGGCGATCCCGGCGTACGCCGGCTCCGACCCCTCAGCCGTCGATCCCGTGTTCGTTCGGCTGGTTCGCAATCTGACCGACGGCTCCCCACCGGTGCTCCGGATCGGCGGAGATACGACCGACGAGACGTGGTGGCCCGCTGCTGGAGTCGTCCCGCCGGCGGGGGCTACCTTTGCGCTGACGCCTCGCTGGATCGCGGTCACCCGGGCCCTGGCCGACGAGCTCCAGGCGCGACTGATCCTGGGGATCAACCTCGAGGCCGACGACGCCGGCACGGCCGGTGCCGAGGCGAACGCACTCGTTGACGGCATCGGACGCCAGCGGGTCGAGGCGCTCGAGCTCGGCAACGAACCGGAGCTCTACGGCAAGTTCGACTGGGGCGCCTCGGGCATGCCGGGGCGGCCGAACGGATACGACTTTGCCGACTTCGATGGGGACTTCTCGCGGATCGCCAAGGCGCTCCCGAGCGTCCCGCTGGCGGGACCGGCGATCGGCGCGGAGGACTGGTTCGGGAACCTGGGTCCGTTCCTGTCCGATCAGCCGCGGGTCGCCGTCGCCACGCTGCATCGCTACCCGCTCGAGCTCTGCGGGTCCACCACGGGAGAGGCGCGCTACCCGACGATCGCCCATCTCCTCGCCCCGAGCGCCTCCCGGTCATTGGCCGACAGCGTCGCAGCGGATGTCCGGACCGCCCATGCCGATCACGTCCCGCTTCGGATCGACGAGATGAACTCGGTCTCCTGCGGCGACGGTCAGTTTCCCGGCGTGACCCGGTCCTTCGCATCAGCGCTGTGGGCGCTCGATGCCCTCTTCCAGATGGCGCGGGTCGGGGTCGACGGGGTGAACATCCACTCCTATCCCGGCGCGACGTACTCGCTGTTCAGCTTTCACCGGTCGGACGGACGATGGCGCGCCACCGTCGCCCCCGACTACTACGGGCTCGACTTGTTCGCGCAGGCCGCGCCACCGGGGTCTCGATTGCTGACCGTGGTCCCGAACGGAGGTCGGCGGTTCGACGTGTGGGCCGTTCGGGCTCCCGACCACACGATCCGGGTCGTGGTCATCAACACCGGCTCCCGCACCCGTACCGTCGCTGCCCGAGCGCCCACGGCGGCGAGCGGGACGGGGAGGGCGACGCTCGAACGCCTCGAGGCACCCGGTCTGAGCGCCCGAGGCGGAGTGACCCTGGGCGGTCAGAGCTTCGGCCCGGTTACCGCGACCGGCGTTCTCGCGGGCCCGCGCCAGACTGCCGTCGTGGCCCGGTCCCGGGACGGATACGTGTTCAGGGTTCCCGGCGAGAGCGCGGCGATGCTGACGATCGCGCCGTCCTAGACCGGAGTCTCGGGCCAGGCGGTCGGCTGGCGGCGCAATCGGTGCACCTTGCGCGCCACCGCCCCCAGCCCGAGCTCCTCGGCGCTCTTCGCGGCCGCCTCGAGCAGCGCCTCGGCCCGTGGATCTGGATCGGCGGGGTGGGCGAGGTCGAACATCATCCGGGCATAGTCGACCTGGGTGCGGGCCAGGCTGCCGCGCGCCCCCAGCTCCGCGTTGACCTCGAGCGCCCGATCGAAGTGCCTGGCGGCCAGGTCGGTCCGCCCCATCGTCGCCGCCAGCCTGGCCAGGAAGCTGGCGGCCGAGCCAAGGCACACCGCCGCGAATCCGATCACGACGTTGACGTCCGCGTAGGACTCGAGCAACGCATAGAGCAGCTCCGCCCGCGGGGCGTCGCCCAGGTCCGCGCACACGTCGCTCAAGAGGATCATCGCGATCATCCAGTCAAGGTCCTTGGGGATGTCGTCGAAGTCGGCCGCGGCGAGCCGTTCGAATTCCTCCTCGGCCTCCTCGAGCCGGCCTTCCTCGCACAGCAGGTTGGCGAGCGCGGCGCGCCAGGCCGGACGGCTCGGGTTGTCCGCCACCAGCCGCCGCACGGATTGCTCGAGCTCCGCCATTCGTCCCTGGTCGCGGCGGATCCCGAGCAGCTGGATCGCGTAGTACTGGGTGGCGGTGACCGCCTCGGCCGGCGCCCCCGCCGCGAGCGCTTCGCCGGCGAGCTGATCGGCGCGGTCGAGCGAGCCGGCCAGCAGCGCCCGCATCGCCCGCCACAGGAGCAAGTTCCACTCGAACAGGGGCTGGCGCAGGCGATCCGCGCCGGCCGCGAACGCCTCCATCTGGGCGTCAACCGCGTCGCCGTCACCGCGCTCGAGCAGGTCGACGACGAGCCAGGCGTGCGCCTGGAGCTGGAGCTCGAGGTTGCCGATCTGGCGTGCCAGCGTCAGCATCTCGGTCGAGACCTCGACGCGTTCCTGAAGGTGCGGTGCGTCCCACAGCACCCGGCGTCGCGCGCCGCACGCGTGCACGCGTGCCTCCGGATCACCGAGCTGGGTGGCAATCTCGATCGCCTCCTGGCTGAGCGCCTGCATCCGCTCGCGGTCGGGTGAGTAGTAGATAGCCCCGCACAGGCAGGCGAGCAGACGGACCCGCGTCAGCGTCCGGTCGGGCTGGAGCTCGAGCGCGCGCTCGATCATCGCGATCAGCTCGGCGTCCACCACCCCCGGCGGCTGAACGTAGCGGCGCGAGGCCGCGATCGCGGCCCGGGCCAGGGCATCGCCGTCGCCCAGCTGCTCGGCGAGCGCGGCCGCCTCCCGGAACGCGGTGGACGCCTGGGCTCGCTCGCCGCCCCTCACCCGCGCCTCGCCGAGCGCCAGCAGCAGCTCGCAGCGGCGACGGGTGGCGTCGGGCTGGAAGCGTCGCTGCACGTCGAGCGCGCGTGCGTAATGCTCGGCCGCTTCCTCGTGGGCAAGCATCGTGATCGCCTGCTCGGCCGCCCGCAGCGCGTAGGCGATCGCCTCCTCGGCGTCCTCCTCGTCGACCACGCCCCGGGTGAAGTGATGGGCCAGCTCGGGCAGGTAGCGCCCCTGGCGGCGCCCCTGCGTGGCCTCGATCGCCTCCCCCACGCGCTTGTGGATCCGCGCCCGGCGCGGGACCGACATCCCCTCGTACAGCGTCTCCCGGATCAGCGCGTGCGAGAACACGTAGGAGTCGGGGCGCTCGTCGGACTCCACCAGCAGGCCCGCCGCGAGCGCCTCCTCGAGCGCGCTCAGAAAGTCCTCCTCGGCCAGCAGCACGACGCGTTCGAGCAGCGCCGCGTCGACGTCGCGGCCGATCACCGCGGCCACGCGCAGCAGCTCGATGGCCGGCGCCTCGAGCCGCCCCAGCCGCCACGCGATGACCTGCTTGACGCCCTCGGGCAGCCCGAAGCTCTGTAGCTCCGACGCGGTGGCGCTTCCGGCGTGAACCCCCGCCTCGAGCAACTGCCGGACGATCTCCTCGACGAAGAACGGGTTGCCTTCGGTCTCCTGATACAGCGCCTGCGCGAACGAGCGCGAGGGCGTCTCGCCGGCGCGTAGCGCCACCAGCTCGGCCGTGTCCTGCTCGCTGAGGCCGCGGATCTCCATCTGCGTGGCGAGCCTGTCGCGCAGCAGCTCGGTGAGCGCGGTGTTGAACGTATCCCCCCGCTCGGTCGAGCGATAGGCGGCCAGGATCAGCACCCGGGCCGGGCTGGTCGCGCGCGCCAGGTGGCGCAGGAGCAGGAGGGTGGGGCGGTCGGCCCACTGGAGATCGTCGAGCACGAGCAGCACCGGCGCCGAGCGCGAGAGCTCGGTCATCAGCCCCACCACCGCCTCAAACAGGCGGTAGCGCTCGGTCTCCGGCTCGTCCGCGGGCGGGGGCGGAAGGTCGGGAGCGCGCCGGCGCAGCTCCGGGATCAGACGGGCCAGCTCCGAGCCGTACTCGTGCGCGGTGGCGCGCAATTCGCTGACGGGCGCGTTCAACGCCCAGTAACGCAATGCCTCCAGGATCGGCTGGTAGGGGACAACGGTCTCGCGCGGGGAGCGGCCGGCGAGGACGATCGCGCCCTCGTCGTGCACTCGCCGCGCCACGTCCGCGGTCAGTGTCGTCTTGCCGATGCCGGCATCGCCGGCCAGCAGGACGAGCCGGCCCGAGCGTGCCTCCCGGCACGCGAGCGCCCACTCCTCCTCGAGCTGCGCGAGCTCGCCGGCGCGGCCGATCAGCGGACCCTGCGCGCGGTGGCGCAGCTCGGCCGGAAGCGGGATCACCGACGCAGGCGGGATTCCAGGCTGCGCGTGGGCGGAATCGCCGGCGCGGGCCGGGTCGGGCTCATGGCCGCCGCGGCCCTGGGGCCTGAGCAGGCGCTCGTGGGCGGCGATCGCCTCGGGCGCGGGACTCGTGCCGAGCTCGTCGCGCAACAGCGTGCGCAGCGAGTCGAACACGCGCAGTGCCTCGGCGACATTGCCACGCGCGGCGAGCGCCTCCATCAGCAGCACGTAGCCCGATTCCCGGTATGGCTCAGACTCGATCAGCGTGCGCGCCGCGCGCTCCGCCGACTGGACCTGCGTCCCACCCATGATGAGACCGGCGCGCCCGATCACCTCGAGCGCCAGCAGGTGAATGTCCTCAAGCTCGCGTCGCGGCGCCTCGAGCCAGATCGCCTGCGCGCCCGGCAGGAGTCCGCGGGTGGCGATGTTCAACGGCACCTGAGCCAGCGCCCAGGCCCGGCGCGCGTCGCCCTGCTCGAGCGCGTCGGACGCCCGCGCCATCTCGGCCGCAGCGGCCTCGATGTCGATCCACACCGGCTCGCGCAGGGTCAGGATCACCTCGTCGCGGCCCGACAGCGCGTCCGCCCCCAGCGACGAGCGCAGCCTCGAGAGCAGCGTGCGCAGGGCGGCATCCTGGGAGACGGGCGCCTGGCTGGGCCACAGAGCGCCGATCAGCTCGTCCCGGCCCACGTGCCGTGCCCGGTTCAGGACCAGGTAGGCGAGCAGCATCGGCACCTGCCGGCCGCGCAGCCGCCCGGCTAATTGCACGCCATCGATCTCCACGGACAACCGTCCACAGAGCTGGATTCGGGTCGTCTCAAGAGCGCGCTCGGCCTGCGGCAACGTTTTGGAAACGTATCGACAACGGCCAAACTGCAAGGTTCCGTGCAGTGGACACCGAGGTGAGACGCAGCGACGGACTCGGCGGGGCGCAGACAGAGGTGGCCTTAAGCAGCAGCGATGACGGCCACACGACCGCAGTCAACGGAGGGCACAGGCGAATCGCTTACTGCGAGTGCGGGGCGCTACTCGCAGGCGACGATGAACACGAGCTCTTCTCAGCGGCTCAACGCCACCTCGCTCATCACCATCCTCAGCTCCTGGGGGCGCTGGGGCCAGGGATGGTGAGTCAAATGGCCGAGGACGTCGGGGGGCAATAACACTTCGGGGCCCCCGGGGGCATGCCTAGGGGCGGGCGGTGTGCAGACCACCGCCCGCCCATAGCGCCCTGTGGCGGCACACCCGTCGGCTCATCCCGCACCGCCGGACGGGGCAGCTAGCCGGCGCAGCCTTCGGTCGAGACCGAATGGGCGCGCGGGAGCGCCAGCTTGAGCTGACCGCGGACGAGTGAGTTCGGCACCGCGAACCCGCCCTCGCCGCTGGCCGATCCCGTGATCGCGGCGAACACGGTCGCCACCACCTGCCCGCGGGCGTCGACCATCGGCCCGCCCGAGTTTCCCGGACGGACCTTGCCCCGCAGGGCCGTGATGCTGCGCAGCACCGGGCCGTTGCCGTACGCGTCCTCGGTGCTCACGACCTCGGTCTGGCCGATCCGGCCCGGCTCCTTGTCGAACGGCCCGTCGAGCGGGTAGCCGAGGATCGCCGCCGCCGTACCCGACTGGGGATTGGTCGCGAGGTGCAGGACGGGCTCGTCCAGCCCCCTCACCCGGAGCACCGCGATGTCGTCGTGGGGATCGAAGTCGATCACCTCGGCGTCCAGCCCGGCCTGATTGCCCCCGACCTCCACCGTCGTGTCGGTCTCGCCGGCCACGACATGCGCGTTGGTCACGACGACGCCGGGTGCGGCCACCCAGCCGCTTCCTTCAATCCCGAGCCCGCATGCCGTCCCCAGCACCTTGACCACGCTCCCACTCGCCGCGTCCACCGCCGGCGCGTCGACAATCCCGTGCGGGGGCGCAGACACGTCGGCCTGCGGTCCGCGAACCGACGGGATCGGGTCGATACGAGCCAGCGCGTGGAGGATCGGTCCCGACGGCGGCAGCAACTGGTTCAGGCTGCGCAGGATCGACGAGCGCTGGATGTCGTTGCGCAGCGTCGGGGAGTTGGCCGACTGAAGCGCGATCGCCCCGACGATCCAGGCAATCCCGAGCGCCACCGACGCGGTCAACGCGGCACCGAGAAGTCCGTCGACGGTTCGCAGCCCCGGCAGCCGCAGGAACATCCGGGCGCGCGCCCCGACCCCTTCGAATCCGCTCGCCAGCACGGCGCCGGCGAGGAGCGCGCCCAGCAGGCCGAACAGCGGCGCGTACTGCGAGTGAGAACCGCCGGGCAGGACCAGCGGCGCGAGCCTGGTGCCCAGGAAAGCTCCGAGGCCGAAGCCGACCAGCGACAGGGCTCCGACGATGAAGCCCTGGGCGTACCCATACATCGCCAGCAGTACGGTGAACACCACGATCAACCAGTCGATGCCGGTCACGGCTGAGAGGTTACGATGAGGCTTCCTTCATCGTTCCGGCACGCAGGGGTGAGCCGAACCAGAGAGTGCCCTACCTTTTCCATTTGAGGTGGCACGCGCAGTTTTGGTCGAAGGGGCACCCCGGCGCCGGGGGCGGCGTCGTGGTCGGCGTTCGCTGTGGAGGCGTCGCGCGCGGCTGCTGATCCCGCTGGCCGTCGTAGCCGCGGCGGTGGTGGTCGTCGTGCTCATCGTGCGCGCAGGACCCGGCCGAGCCGAGCGCGCGCTGGTCAGAAGCTACGTACGAGCCTGGATCACCAGCGACTACCCGCGCATGTATTCGCTGCTCGATCCGGTCTCTCGGGGGCAGGTGAGCGAAGCGAGGTTCGCCGCCGAGTACCGGCGGGATGCCACAACCGCGACGCTCCAGACGCTCGCGCTGATGCACGTGGGCAACCGCCAGGGCGAATACATCCCAGTGCGGATGCGCGCGGTGACGAGGCTGTTCGGAACGCTGAACGAGACGCTCGAGGTTCCGCTCTCGGGAAGCGGCTCGAGCGCCACGGTCCTCTTCTCGGACGTGCTTCTTTTCCCCGGCCTGACCGGCGATGAGCGACTCAGCCGGCGCATGTCGCTTCCGCCCCGGGCGACCCTGTTCGCGTCCGACGGGACGCCGCTGGCACAGGGGCCTGACCGAACTTCGCCGATCCCCGCCGTGGCGCAGGAGATCTCCGGCGTGCTCGGTCCGATCCCGGCTGACCAGGCCTCAACCTACGCGGTCGAGGGCTACCCGACCAAGGCGCAAGTCGGGCAGGACGGGCTCGAACTCGTGTTCCAGTCACAGCTAGCCGGCACGCCGGGTGGCGTGCTGCTGGCGGGGCGGCGAGTGCTCGCGCGCGTCGCTCCAAAGCCCGGTCACAACGTCAAGACGACGATCGACCCCACCATGGAGACCGATGCGATCGCCGCGCTCGGCGGCAGCTACGGCGGCATCGTCGTGATGGACCCGCGCACGGGGGCGATCCTCGCCGCGGCGGGAATCGCCTACTCGGCGCCGCAGCCGCCCGGCTCGACGATGAAGATCATCACCTCGACCGCCGCGCTCCAGGCCGGGATCGTGAAGTTGGGCACGGTGTTTCCGTACAGCACCCAGGCGACCCTCGACGGCTACACGCTCCACAACGCCAGCGACGAGGACTGCGGCGGCACGCTCCTGAATTCGTTCGCGGTCTCTTGCAACTCTGTGTTCGCGCCGCTCGGCGCGCGCCTCGGTGGACCGCGGTTGCTCGCCATGGCCGATCGGTTCGGCTTCAACCAGACGCCGGTAATTCCCGGCGTGGCCGAAAGCTCGATCCCGCCGGCGAGCCTGGGCAGCGATCTCGAGGTCGGCTCCTCGGCGATCGGCCAGGGCCAGGTCCTTGCCACACCGCTCGAGATGGCCGATGCCGCCGCGACGATCGCCATGGGCGGCAAGCGGCCCGTCCCCACCCTCGAGGCTAATCAGCCCCCGCGGTTCGTACGGGTGACGAGCGCTCGCGTGGCTGGCGAGGTCCAGCAGATGATGATCGCGGTGGTCGACTTCGGCACCGGGACGGCCGCGCAGATTCCGGGCGTCACGGTCGCCGGCAAGACCGGTACGGCCGAGCTTGCCAGCACCACCACCTCCAACGGCCAGAGCGTCGCCAACGCCAACCAGCTGACCGACGCGTGGTTCGTCGGCTACGCGCCGGTCGGGCATCCGCGGGTCGTGGGCGGGGCGCTGTTCCCGAACCAGGGCGCGGGTGGGGCGACAGCGGCACCGGCCGTGCGCGACGTGCTTGTCGCCGGCCTCGAGGGCTCGCACTGAGCCCGAGCGCGCGCCGGCTCTACAGATCGAGCGAGATCTGCCCCGGCTTCCCGCCGCCGCTCGGGTAGATGTTGAGCGTCAGGGGCCGGTTCGAGTACACCGAGTTGGGGAGCTTGAACAGGAGCAACGAGCCTCCGGTCGGCCCGTAGCTGGCCGTGGTGTTGGCCGCCGGCTCGATCCCCGAAGGCTGGAGAATCTGTTGCGTCCAGGCGTACCCGTTGATCTGGGTGTCGAGATCGACGGGGTAGTAGACGTCGCCGCTCGAATCGACGATCTCGAACCTCGAGGCGGTCGTCTGGGGCTGGTTGGTCTGGTTCTTGGCCCACAGGAACACGCCGTACCACAGCTGGTCGGGCGTCAGGTCTGTCGGGGTTTGCCCGCTCGGCAGCCCGGCCAGGTACTGCTTGTCCTCAACCCCGTACGGGTTGAGCTCGCGCGAGACCTGGAGCTGGTAGGTGATCGGCCCCACGAACACGTACACGCCGTTGTTCAGATCGCTCGGCGGCTGCGACACCTGTCCGCAGGCCGCTACCCCGAAAGCCAATCCGATGGCGCAAAGAAAGGTCCACAGCCGGCGCGCGCTCACGGGGGCGGAAGTGTAGTTGGGATCTTTCGGCGGCGCCTGGCGGCGGCGCCTCAGTCGGATCGATCGGCGGCGCCTGGCGGCGGCGCGTGGGGGATCAGCCGCCCGCGACGGTGGCGCGCCGGCCCCGGTCGCGGCCCTCTTCCAAGATGGTCCGCAATCGCCGGAGGGCCTTTCGCGTCTTGCGGCGCATCCAGGCGCTGCCCCCGAGCCGCTCCATGAGGTGGTCGGACGGGTAGACGGGCACCGTCTCGATCGTGTACTGAACCCGGGTGGTGCCCCCCGGACCCGGCGAAAGCTCGTAGGTCCCGACCATCCGGATCCGGTTGTACTTCCCGCCCCGGCCGCGCTCGAGGATCCGGAACGGCGGCTGTACCTCGGCGAAGGTCACGTCAGCCCAGTTGAAGCGGGCCAGCGGCGCCTTGATGCGAAACCGCGCGCCCGCACCGGTCCCGTAGGAGTCCTCGCGGGTCAGGTGCCAGTCGACCAGATAGTGGTCGGTGAACTCGGCGTGATTGGCGATGTCGGCCAGGTACTCGAACACCTCCTCGCGAGGCCTCGAGATCGTCGACTCGGCGGTGAACGGCTCCACGGTCGGGCATTCTAGGTTCGAGCGACCGCGTCTGGCTTCGGGGCCGCCCAGGCGCCGCCGCCAGGCGCCGCCGACCATCCAAATTATGCGGCGCGGTGATCAGTCAGCCGCATCGTGTGCCCGAACTCGGGGCCGTGCACGATCTCCGATCGCAACAGCGGCTCGGCCTCGAGCGCCCGGCACAGCTCGCAGAACAGCGCGCCGTGGTCGTCGAGGTACACACGTTCGCCGATCAGCGGCGTGCGACGGCAGCCGCGGCAGCGCTCGCGGTCGGCGTCGCGGCGGCCAACCGCGCTTCGAACCAGCGCCAACTGAAGTTCGGGATCGGCCTGATCTGGGTAATCGGGATCCGACATCGACCGAGTGTTCGGCGCTGTGCAGGGGGTTCCTGCTGCCGCTCACTAAGGCTCTGCTAAACGCGTCGCAGCGGGTCCGCCATCCGTCCAGAGGCGTTCTGGGAGCTTTGACTCGGGGGATATCATGGCCAGAGTGGCTTGTCCAAGTAGGCAAGTCTGTAGCCCGTAACAAGGAGAACGCGCCTTCATGAAAGCTTGGATGTCGGGCAATGTTGCGGGGACCGGAACCTTTAGATGCACGGACTGCGATTACCCCGTGTCGCTCGACGCGGTGGACGAACTTCCCACCTGCCCCAACTGCGGTGGTACCGAATTCGTACGGGCTTCGTTGTTCACGACCGCCCAGACGACCGTCCTCGAGGTCGCGGCGGACGACGATGATCAGGGGTGGCTGGAGGAGATTCGCGACGGACTGCACGAGCCCGGGCAGTACCTCGCGTACCGGACGGAGGGCGAAGAGCCGATCGCCTACGCGCTGCAGCGCGAGTGGACACGGATCGGTCGCAGCCTCGCCGCCGACATCCGTTTCGACGACCCGACGGTGTCGCGCCGGCACGCGCTGATCGTGCGCCAGCCTGATGGCCTGCGGGTGCTCGACGACCGCAGCCTGAACGGCGTGTTCGTCAACGGCGAGCGCGTCGAGTGGAGCACGCTGGCCGACGGCGACGAGATCGTGATCGGGCGCCACCACCTCCATTTCGTGGACGTGCCCGTCGTGTCCGGCATGCGCTACAGCCACGCCGGCGAGCACAGCGCGACTGCCCCGGCGAGCTGATCGTCCGCGCCGCGAAGCTGACGGGAGCCCGCCGGGTGGCTGGCCTATAGTCCGGCTGCGGGTATGGCTAAGACGATCTCGGTTCTCTCCCAGAAGGGCGGCACGGGCAAGACGACGGCCGTGCGCACGCTCACGGACGTGTTTCGCCGCGTCGATCTGCGCGTGCTCGCGATCGACCTCGACCCCCAGGGCAATCTGTCGGACTACCTGGACGTCGACCCCGAGGCGTCGCCCACCGTCGGCGACGTCCTGGCCGGCCGCGCCAAGGCCCGCAACGCGGTGCACGACGGGATCATCCCGGCCAACCTGGGGCTGGCCGAGGCCGAGCTCGCGCTGGGCGGCAAGATGGGCCGCGAGCTCGCGCTCAAGAAGGCGCTGCGCGAGGTCCGCGACGACTACGACCTGATCCTGATCGACTGCCCACCGGCGCTCGGACTGCTCACCGTCAACGCGCTCGTCGCCTCCGACCACGCGCTGATCTCGGCGGAGGCGCAGTACTTCTCGCTCCAGGGCGTCGAGCAGGCGCTCGAGGTCATCGAGCTGGCGCGCGAGAACCTCAATCCCGACCTCGAGTGGCTCGGGGTCGTGCTGAACATCGCCGACATGCGGACCCGCCACTCGCGAGAGGCGTTCGACTCGCTGCGCCAGCACTTCGGTCAGAAGCTGCTCGAGACGACGATCCGCCAGTCGATCGCCTACGCGGAATCAGCCGAGCGCGCGGTCTCGATCATCGACTACCGGCCGGACCTGGCCGGCGATTACCTCGAGGTGTCGGCCGAGCTGCTCAAGCGGCTGGGCATGGAAGGGTCGCGCCGCCGGGTGCGCGCGCTGGCCGGCGAAGCGGCCGGCGCCCGAGTTTCTTAGGGCCGGCTGTCCGGCGGCGGCTTCGGCGGCGCCGGACCCACCCAGCAGCTGTTCGGTCCCGGCGGCTAATGGGTCTCGCTCCGCTCGACGTCCGTGGGGCCGTGAGGGCCCGTCCTGACCCGGGTCGAGAAATCGCCTGACGGTCACAGCTCGCGCACGTCGGCGCCCTGAGGCTCGAAGCGGGCGCGCATGACCGTCGCCCACCCCTCGACCTCCGGACGCAGCGCGTCGATCACCGCGCCGGTCTGGTCATAACGGCACCACACGAGCACGGTGGGACCGGCGCCCGAGATCGTCGCGCCCAGCGCGCCCAGGCTGGGCGCGCGCGCGAGTAGCTCGGTCGACCGGGGGTAGAGGTGCGCGCGGCGCGGCTGGTGCAGGCGGTCGCGCAGGCCGGCGGCGATCAGGTCCCAATCGCCGCTGGCCACGCCGGCCATCAGGAGCGCTCCGTGGGCGATGTTGAAGACCGCGTCTTCGATCGGAACCTTCTCGGGGAGCGCCGTGCGCGCGTCGTCGGTGGCCACCGCCTCGTGGGGGACGACGAGGACTGCCTCGAGTCCCATCGGAGGCTCGAACCGGCGCACCTGGACGCCGTCGGAGACTACGAAGCCGCCGTGCAGCGCCGCCGCGGCGTTGTCGGAATGGCCCTCGAGCTCCGTGGCGAGCGTACGCACGTCGGCGTCGAGCTCGAACAGGTGGTCAGCCGCGAGCAATCCGGCCACGATCGCGGCGGCGCTCGAGCCCAGACCCCCGGACAGGGGAATGTCGGAGTTGATCACGAACTCGAAGTCATCGGCCGGGTGCAGGCGCTCGAACGCCCGAATCACGAGGTTGGTCCGGTCACGCGGAACGTCGAGATCGGTGCGGACCGCGAACGTGCCGGTCTCGCGCACCTCGAGCTCGAGGTGCAGCGAGAGCGCGGCGCCGAACGTGTCGAATCCGGGCCCGAGGTTGGCCGAGGAGGCCGGCACGCGGACCACGCGCCGGCGCGTCAAGCCGCCGCTCACCCGAGCACCGCACGCTCGATCGCGGCCAGCTCGGGGGAGCACGGCACGACCGCGCCGGCGTGCTCCAACGCGGTGTCAGGGTCCTTCAGGCCGTGCCCGGTGAGCACGCACACCACCCGGCGGACACCTTCGCCCGCGCCGTGGGTGAGCAGCCCGGCGACGCTGGCGGCCGAGGCGGGCTCGCAGAACACTCCCTCGGTGGCGGCCAGGAAGCGCCAGGCGGCGAGGATCTGAGCGTCGGTCACCGCCCTGACGGCGCCGCCGCTCGAGGTCATCGCGTCCATCGCCTCCTCCCAGCGGGCCGGGTTGCCGATCCGGATCGCGCTGGCCACCGTCTCGGGGTGCTCGACCGGCTTGCCCTCGACGAGGGGCGCCGCGCCGGCGGCCTGGAAGCCGCACATGCGGGGTCTGAGATCGACCTCGCGGAATCCCTTCCAGTATGCGGTGATGTTGCCGGCGTTCCCGACCGGGATGCACAGCGCGTCGAGCTCGGCCCCATCCAGCGCCTCGACGATCTCGAATGACGCGGTCTTCTGGCCCTCGATCCGGTACTCGTTGACCGAGTTGACCAGCGAGATCGGGTGCCGTTTAGCCAGCTCACGAACGAGCTTCAGCGCCTCGTCGAAGTTGCCGCGGAGCGCGATCACGCGGGCGCCGTGCATCAGCGCCTGGGCGAGCTTGCCGGTGGCGATCTTGCCCTCGGGCACGATCACTGCGCCGGTCAGCCCAGCCTTGGCCGAGTAAGCCGCCGCCGACGCGGCGGTGTTGCCCGTCGAGGCGCAGATGACCGCCTTCGCCCCCTCGCGGACGGCGGCCGATACGGCGCACGTCATGCCCCGGTCCTTGAACGAGCCGGTCGGGTTCGCTCCCTCGATCTTCAGCCACACCTCGGCGCCGGCCCGCTCGGACAGCCGCTCGGCCAGAATCAGCGGGGTCGATCCCTCGTCGAGCGAGACGATCGGGTCGCCCGGGTCGAACGGCAGCCGCTCGCGGTAGCGCTCGATGATCCCCGGCATGGAGCGGGAGAATGCCAGAGCCGGCGGTGGCGCCGGGGTGTCGGAGCCGGCGCGACGCCGATCAGTCGACTTCGAGCACGACCTTGCCCGTCGCGGCCCGGCTCTCGAGCAGCTCGAGCGCGTCCGCCGCTTTCTCGAGCGGGAAGCGGGCGCCCACCACGGGACGGATGAAGCCCTCGTCGATCAGCCGGGCGATCGCCTCCCCGATCTCGCGGTTGACGTGAGGCTTGGACATCACGTAGCCGCCCCAGCCCGAGCCGATCACCTCGGTGTTGTTCAGCAGCAAGCGGTTCACGCGGACCTCGGGGATCGACCCGCCCGTGAAGCCGACCACGACGACGCGGCCTCCCTCGCGCAGAGAGCGCAGGCTGTCGGTGAAGCGGTCGCCGCCGACCGGATCGATTACCACGTCGACTCCGCCACCCGAGATCTCGCGGGCCTGGTCCTTCCAGGGGCCGTCGCTGCGGAGGACCTCGTCGGCGCCGGCCTCCCGCGCCACGCGCTCCTTCTCGTCGGTGGATACGACCGCGATGGTCCGAGCGCCGAGACCGCGCGCGATCTGGAGGGAGGCAGTGCCGATCCCGCCGGCGGCGCCGTGGACGAGCACCGCCTCGCCTTCGGCCAGCCGGCCGCGCAGCTTCAGCGAGAAGTAGGCGGTGTGGTAGTTCAGGATCAGGCTGGCGCCCTGGGCGAAGTCGAGCTCGTCGGGCAGCTTGAAGGCGAAAAAATCGGGCGCCACGGCGACCTGCGCCCACCCGCCGAGCAGGCAGAACGCCGCCACCCGGTCGCCGGGCTTGACTTTCGCGTCGTCGGGGGCGGACCGGACGACGCCGCCGACCTCGCTGCCCGGGATGAACGGCAATTCGGGCTTTACCTGGTACTGGCCACGCGTCTGGAGCAGCTCGGGAAACGACACGCCGGTGGCGCTGACGTCGACCACCACACCCCGACCCGGCGTCACCGCGTGCTCAGCCGGCGGCTCGGGGACGTCCACGAGCCGCAGCCCGTCACGCGGGCCGGTCAGCTCAACGATCTGGACCGCCTTCATTGCCGGCGCACCCTAACTGAAGCCGGCGGTCTGGGTCGGAGCCCCCGGCGGTCTGGGTCATAACCCCGCACTCGACCCTCCCCACCCGGTGAATGCGGATTCAGCGCCATATGTGGCTCGTTAGCCCGCACTCGGCCAGCGGCCGGGCTCGAGTGCGGCCTTATGACCCAGCCAGCCCGCGCCCCATGACCCAGCCAGCCCGCGCCCCATGACACAGCCAGCCCGCGCCCTATGACCGAGCCAGCCCGCAAAGCAGCCCGCGCCGCGTTAGCCGAACTCCTCCTCGATCACCCGGATCGCCCGCGGTGGCGCACGCAGCACGTCGAGGCGCGCCAGCTCGGCCATCGCCCCCGAGAAGTGCGACTCGAGCACCGGGTGAACGACCATGACCAGCCGCGCCTGCTCGCCCAGACCCCGCTGCACGACCGACTTGACCGATACTTCCTGCTCGGCCAGGACCTGCGCCACCGTGGCCAGCACGCCGGGTTCATCGGCCACCTCCAGATGCAGGTAGAAAGCCGACACCACGTCGCCCACGATCTCGAGCACCTGGGAAGTCGGCGGGGTCGACGCCGGCGGGATCATCGCGCTGATCACGTCGCCGAGCACGGCACTCGCCGTCTGCGGGCCGCCCGCGCCCGGCCCCGACATCGTGATCTCCGTGATCGCATCGGACTCGACCGTGACGGCGTTGAACGGCCCGTTCACCGACGCCAGCGGGTGTCGCGGGTACAGGAAGGCGGGGTGCACGCGTACCGACAGGCCGCCGCCCACCCGCTCCGCCGTGCCGATCAGCTTGAGCCGCAGCCCCAGCTCGTCCGCATAGGCCAGGTCGTCGGGCTGGATGTGCTCGATCCCCTCGTAGCGAACCTGGTCGAGGTGTACGGGCGTGTCGAAGGCCAGCCGGGCCAGAATCGCCATCTTCGCCGCCGCGTCGCGGCCGTCGACATCCTCGGCCGGGTCGGCCTCGGCGTATCCGAGCCGCTGGGCCTCGGCCAGCGCCTCCGCGAACGTCATACCGGTCCGGGCCATCTCGGTCAGGATGAAGTTGGTCGTGCCGTTGACGATCCCGTGCACCCGGTCGATCGTCGCCCCGGCCAGCGCCTCCTGCAGGACGCGGATCACGGGTACGACGCCGGCGACCGCTCCCTCGAACCGGAGCTGAACCCCGAACGACCGCGCCGCGTCCCACAGCTCCTCGCCGTGCTGGGACAGGAGCTGCTTGTTGGCGGTCACGATGTGGCGGCCTGCCGCCATCGCCCGCAGCAGATACGTCCGCGTCGGCTCGATCCCGCCGATCAGCTCGACGATCAGATCTGACCGTTCGAGGATCTCGTCAAACGAGCCCGAGCTTCGCGTCATCACGCCGCTCAGCTCGGGCCGCAACCCGGTCAGGCGCTCGATCCGCGCCGCGTGCCGAGGCAAAAGCGAGGCAAACGCCGATCCGACCGTGCCGTGGCCGAGCAGCCCGACCCGAAAGATCCCATCAGGATGGTCGGCGGCGGCGCTTGGCGGCGGCGCCTTGGGGTGGTCGGCGGCGCCCGGCGGCGGCGCCTTGGCCTCAGACGACGTCACGCGCGGCCAGGTCCTCGTAGGTCTCTCGGCGGACCACAACCCGGGCGCCGCCGTCCCGGCAGAAGATGACCGGCGGACGCGGGACTCCGTTGTAGTTGTTGGCCAGCGAGTAGCCGTAGGCCCCGGTGACGGGCGTCACGATCACGTCGCCCTGCGCCGGATCGGCCAGCCGCGCGTCGCGCACGATCACGTCGCCCGACTCGCAATGCTTGCCCGCGAGCTTGCATCGCTCGCCGGCGGCGGCCAGCGCGCGATCCGCCACCAACGCTTCGTACCTCGAGCCGTACAGCATCGGGCGCAGGTTGTCCGACATGCCCCCGTCGACCGCGACCCAGGTCGAGACGTTTCGCTTGACCGTCTCGACCGTGTAGAGCGTGACCGTCGAGTTGGCCACCACGGCACGCCCCGGTTCGAGCAACAGCCGCTTGTCGGCGCCGAGTTCGGAATGAACGGCCGACACGATCGCATCGACGTAGTCGACCACCGAGGGGGGCTCATCGGAAGCCAGATACGCCACTCCGAGGCCGCCGCCCACGTTGTAGACCGGGAAGTCGCCGAGCGAGGCCAGCATCCGCACCGCGGCGCGGAACGGCTCGAGCTCGAGCAACTGCGAGCCGATGTGGAAGTGCAATCCGACGAGCTCCAGGTGCGGAGCCTGGGCGATCCGCGCGATCGCCTCGCGCGCCGCCTCTGGCGCGAACCCGAACTTCGAATCGGCTTGCCCGGTCGAGATCGCATGGTGCGTGTCTCCCGCCACTCCCGGCGTGACGCGGATCAGGACCTCCTGACGTCGGCCGGCAGAAGCCAGGACGGTCTCCAGCCGTGAAAGCTCGTCGAGAGAGTCGATCACGATGTGGCCCACGCCCGCGTCGACCGCGGCGCGGAGCTCCGCGGTCGACTTGGCGTTGCCGTGGAAATAGATACGGGCCGGATCAAAGCCACCGCGCAGGGCCAGGAACAGCTCGCCGCCCGAGGCCACGTCGCAGGCGAGCCCCTCCTCGGCGAGCAGCCGATACACCGCCGTGCAGGGAAACGCCTTCGATGCGAACAGGACGTCGAAACTCGAGGAGTGGCGGGCGGCGAGCGCATCGAGAAACGCCCGCGCGCGCCAGCGCAGGTCGTCCTCGGCGACCACGTAGGCCGGCGTGCCGAACTCACGGGCCAGCTCGACGGCATCGCATCCGCCGATCTCGAGCCGGCCCAGCTCGTTCACCCGCGAGCCACGCGGGTACACGGCCGGCAGGGTCGAGGTGGCGGTCATTGCGGTCGTCGATCATGCCATGCCTCACGGTTCGCGAACCCTGACATCATCGTCCTGTGCCCCGAGCCCGCCCGGTCACGGTAGAGCTTCCGAGCGAGATGGGCTCTCAGGACGGCCTCGCGTACTCGTTGTGGCTGCCAACGCGCGAATCCCGCCCCGCCGGCGGCGTCGTCGTGCTCCACGGCGCCGACTCGTGCAAGGAGAACCACCACGATTTCGCTCGGGCGGCGATCGGCGCGGGCCTGGCCGCGATCGCGTTCGACCAGCGCGGGCATGGCGAGAGCGAGGGCCGGCTGGACGACCGCGTGCTCGGGGACGTGATCGCCATGGCCACACTCCTGCGCGAGCGCCTGAGGGACCCTGCCGCACCAATCGCCCTGCGCGGCTCGAGCATGGGCGGCTACCTGTCGCTGGTGTGCGCCGGCCCGGCCGCCGCGGCCGCTGTCGTGGCGGTATGCCCGGCAAGCGCCGAGAGCCTGCGCCGCGGCCTCCGCGACCACAGGTTCACGTTCGCCGCCGACGAGCCGGCCGTGGACGCCTTTCTGGCCGAGCACGACGAGGGCGAGGCGATGGCGCGGCTGGACGCGCCCGTCCTGCTCCTTCACGCCGAGGGAGACGAGCAGGTCCCGGTCGAGCATTCGCGCGAGCTCGCCGAACTCGCCCGCTCGCCCCGAAGCCGCCTGATCGCCGTGCCCGGCGGCCACCACCGCTCGGTCCAGCACGACCCCGACCTCCAAGCCGTGAGCGTGCGGTTCATCGCGCGAGCGTTCGCGGCCTAACTACCGCCCAGGTCCGACAGCGCACCCGCGACCGTCTGGGTCAGGCCGCCGATCGCCTTGGCCGCCCCGGACCCGACCCCGTTGACGGCGTTCCCAGCCGGCCGGCCGACCTTGCCCAGCGCGCCGCCGACGGCCCCCGTCGTCTTCTGAACCGCCGACCCCACCGTGCTCCCGGTGCTCTGGACCACGCCTCCGAGGGCACTCGTGACGTTGTTCAGGACCTGCTGCCCCGACGGAGTCGGCACCGGCGCCGGGACCGGCACTGGCACCGCGGCCGTCGACGACCCCCCGCCGGCCGGAACCGAGCTCCCGCCGCCCGTGCGTGCGGTCGAGACCGCTGTTCCAGTCGATCTGCGAGTCCCGCGAGCCGGACCGCTACCCACACCGCGCGGCGCGGAGCCGGCGGTCCCGGGCGCCGCCGCAGCCGCGCCGACGGCCCCACCAGCGGTGATGATCGCGAGCCGGCGCCCGAGCGTCGAGGTGGGTCCGGATGCCCTCGACGGCGAGACCACGACCTCCCGCGGTGCGGACTGGGAAGCGACGTGCGGCCAGCCGTGGAAGGCCACGAGCGCGCTGGCCAGGACGAACGTCAACGCCGCCCCGGCCAGCAGCGAACCGCTGGTGCCGATGCCGGCGAGGTACGCCCTGGTGTCTCGCAAGCCCCGCACTTCTGAGACTCATATTCCCCTCTCAGCGTTCCCTTATCCGCGGCGTCCTAAGATTAAGGCACTATGGCCCGTCCTAACTCATTTGGTCGCGACACCGGACTCCAGACCCGGATGCTGTTCACGATGTTCCTGCTGGGGCTCGTGTACGCGATTCTGATCGCCGTCCTGATCGCCGCCGGAGCCGGCGCGGTCACGATCGCCATCATCGCCGCGGCCCTGTTCGCGGTCCAGCTGTTCAGCTCCGACAAGATCGCCCTCTACTCGATGGGCGCCCGCGAGGTGACGCCCCAACAGGCGCCCCAGCTACACGCCATGATCGATCGCCTCTGCGTGCAGGCGGACATCCCCAAGCCGCGTGTGGCCATCGCCCAGACGCCGATGCCGAACGCTTTCGCCGTCGGACGCTCGCCCAAGTCGGCCACCGTGTGCGCCACTACTGGAATCCTCCAGCTGCTCGAGCCCGCCGAGCTCGAAGCGGTGCTCGGGCACGAGATCACGCACGTGGTCAACCGCGACGTGGTCGTGATGACGATCGCGAGCTTCTTCGCCTCGATCGCCGCCTTCATCACCCAGTTCGGCTTCTTCTTCGGTGGCGGCTTCGGTGGTGGGCGCAACAACCAGAACCAGGGCGGCGGTAACGCGTTCGTGCTCGTGCTGCTCGTGTCGGCCGCCGTGTACGTGGTCTCGTTCATGCTCCTCCAGGCCCTCTCGCGCTACCGCGAGTTCGCCGCCGACCGGGGCTCGGCGATCATTACCGGGCGGCCGAGCGCGCTGATCAGCGCCCTGATGAAGATCGACGGCGGCATGGCGCGTATCCCTCAGCGCGACCTGCGCCAGGCCAACACCTCGCTGGCGGCTTTCTACATCTTCCCGCCCAGGGCCAAGCAGGCGGCGGCGTCGCTGTTCTCGACCCACCCGCCGCTCGAGAAGAGGATCGCGCGCCTGCAGCGGCTCGAGGCGCAGCTCCAGGGCACCGCCTAGCCGCGTGGGCTTCCTCGACGTCCTGACCGGCAAGCGCAAGCTGGCCAAGCCGGCGCCGGACCGACTGTTCGCGATGAGCACGGCGTACGTGACGCTGGAGACCGGGCTCGGGATGACCACCCGTGGCGCTGCCGCCATCGTCTTCCAGCCGCTCGCCACCGCCGACTTCGACGGAATCGTGCGCGACATGGAGGAGGTGGTCAAGGCGACCGCGAGCGACAGCGGTACGACCGTCACGAGCAGCGACGACAGCTATGGGTTTCGCTGGCTGGTGCTGCGCGGAGGCGACTTCGACGACCTCGTGGTGGGGATCAACGCGGTCAGCAGCGCGCTCGAAGCCGGCGGGTACGGCGAGCGCGTTCTGTGCGCCGTGTTCGGGTTCGAGGACTCCCGCAAGCGCCCCCTCTACTGGATCTACAACTACAAGCGGGGAACGTTCTACCCGTTCGCCCCCGTCCCAGGCAGCGAGCAGCGCGATAACGAACGCGAGCTGGTGGCGAAGGCGCAGATCGGCAAGGAGCTGCCGGTCGAGCAGGAGCTCGAGCGCTGGTTCCCGCTCTGGGGCACCCCTATCTAACGCCTGATCAGGCGCCAGGCGACCAAGGCGGCTACGCCGACGATCACCGGTCCTAGCACGGCCGGACGCGCCACGGACGCCTTCGCGCGTTCGATCTTCTCATGCGCCAACGCCTTTACATCGGCCTTGGCCGCGAGCGCCTCGACGGTGTCGCCCAGCTGCTCGCGAGTGGCCTCGATCTCCCGGCGGATCTGCTCGGGATCTTTAGCGGTGCTCATCGCCGGCCTTCCTGAGCTCGGGCCTTCGCCATCTGCACGTCCTGTTTCACGCTTTGAGTGGCCTCCTCGGGGACGGGCGGCGTCGCCTCCTTGACCTCGTGCTTGCCGACCAGAGCCAGCACGCCCGCGATCGCGGCCAGCACGGCCGCGATGATCAGCGCCGCCAACCAGGCGGTTACCGCGGTGGCCAGGGCCAGGACCGCGGCGGCCACGAGCGCGCCCAGCCCGTAGAACCCGAAAGCGCCGGCGCCGCCAAACATCCCGGCACCGATTCCAGCCCGCTTGCCCTTGACTGCAAGCTCGGCCTTGGCCAGCTCTACCTCCTGCCGGGCCAGCCGACTGCTCTGCTCGGAGAGCTGCTTGAGCAACTCTCCAAGCGGAGCATCCGAAGCCGCGCCCGACCCGCGCTCGGTCGTGCTCGACATACCTTCCTCCGTTCTCCTCGAGGCTCGCGAGTCAGCGATCCTCGGTGCCTTCCCGGGACGTTGACTGGGTTGCGATCAACTCGTCGTCGTTCAGCCCCTCCTCGTGGGCTCGGGCTCGCTCCTCGTGTACACGAGCCTCGGCCCGCTCACGCTCGGCCACGGCGCCCGCCAGACGGGCGCGGTGCTCGGCCTCCTCCGCTCGGCCCGTGCGAACCTCCGCCGCCTCGCGATGCTCGGTCACAGCCTGCTCGCGTCGCCTGCCCAGCTCGCGCTCGCGGCGGCGCTCGGCAGCGACCCGGCGGCCGCGCGTAAACGCGAGCAGCAGCGCTCCGACAAGGATCACGGCGACGACGATTACGACGATCAGCACGATGGACATCCTCTACCTCCTCAGCTCTTTAGGAAGGAGGCTTCCCGGCCCTGGGCCGCCGAAACGAACCGGGCCGCGTCGAGCTGAGCAGCGGCCGCAGCTGGTTGTGGGCGATCAGTGCCGGCGCGGCCACGACGGCCAGGTTGAAAACGCGGTAGGCGAGCACGGCTGCGAGCGCGGGCGCCAGCGGCTCGCGCACCCAATAGAGCGAGTAGGTCATGAGCACCTCGGTCACGCCCGCCCCACCGAGCGGAAGCGACCTGCGGGTGGCGGCGTATCCCGTGCCGTAGGCGATGATCACCTTGCCGGCGCCAGGAGCGAGCCCGAACAGGCGCAGTCCACCGTAGAAGGCGCCGATATCCGCCGCCCAGTACAGCGCGGTCCCGAGCCAGGCCATGCGGTATCGCTTCGGTTTGAGAATCAGGTCGTGGAGGACGCCGACTCCCTCCAGGGCCTGGGCCAGCCATTCGCGCCGCTTGCCGCCAATCCGTGAGATCCGCTCGGCTCGGCCCGGCGCGCTCGCCCACAGGCCGAACCCGAAGCCCAGCGGGACGGCGACCGCCCACGGCCACAGGAGCGAGGGCAGGATGTTCGCGCCCTGCACGAGCAGCACGATCGACACGACGCAGCAGAGCGGAGCGAGCACCGCCCACTCGAGGACGCCGAGCGCGATCACCCTGACCCGCGCGCTCCGTTCGTCCTCGTGCAGAGCGAGCAGCGCCTGCTGGTCGATCCCGAACCCACCCGAGATCGCGAACGGCCCGAACCCGGCCACCACCACGCGCGCCACCATCGGCAGGGCGATCGGCCCATGTCCGTGGATGTCGGCGATCGCCCGGTAGGCGAGCGCATAGGCCGGATAGGTGAGCAGCGACGCGCCGGCGATCAGGGCCACCCACGGAGGGTCGATGCGGTCGAACGCGCGTCCGACCGCGTTGGCTCCCGTGACCCGGGCGATGACGAGCACGGCCACCCCGGCGATGCCGATGGCCACGGCCGAGGTGGCCAGCGGGTGCTCTGCAAGCCAGCGCCGCACGTCTGTGACGGTAGCCAGCCGGCGAGCTTCTCGCTTCACCCCGCGGCGACGCGGCGCCGGGCCCGGTTCGCCCGCGCGGTACCCCGCGCCATCCGCACGCCGAAGCGAGCCATCGCCCCCGGCATGTGCTCCGCCGTGGCGACGACGTCGGCGAGCGCGTCGGCGAAGTGCCGGATGTCATCCTCGTCAACGAGCAGCGACGGGAGGGCCTTGATGACGTTGAGCCGATGACCGGCGACCTGGCACAGGATGCGGTGCTCATGGAACAGCGGCACGGTGATGAGCTGGGCGAACAGACCTGGCTGGAGGTGGTCGACCGCGCGAAACAGCGAGCGGCTGGCGGCGCCGGGGGGCGGCCCGAGCTCGATCGCCCACATCAGGCCGGCGCCCCGGACGTCGCGCACGACGTCATGGCGCGAAACGAGGGGCTGGGTGAGGTCGAGCAGGAGATTCCCGAGACGCTCGGCTCGGGCTACCAGCCCGTCGCGCTCGATCACCTCGAGGGTGGCGATCGCGGCCGCCGCGCCGAGATCGTTGCCGCCGAATGTCGATCCGTGGCGGACGGCCCGCTCCATTCCGTCGAACACCTTGTCGAACGCGGCCCTGGAGACGAGTACGGCGCCGATCGGGACGAGGCCGCCGGATAGCGCCTTGGACACGCAGATCATGTCGGGAGCCAGATCCCAGTGCTCGAGGGCCAAGAACCGTCCCGTCCGCCCCAGGCCCGTCTGGACCTCGTCACACACGAACAGGGTCCCGTGCTCACGGCACAGGCGTTGCACGCAAGCCAGATAGCCGTCCGGAGGCAGATTGACGCCCTTGCCCTGGATCGGCTCGAGGATTACCGCGGCCACGTCCTCGCGCGCCAGCTCCCGCGCCACCGCGTCGGCGTCGCCGAACGCGACCGAATCGCAGCCGGGCAGGAACGGTCCGAAGCCGTCTCGGAACTCCTCGTTGCCGTTGATCGACACCGAGCCGAGCGTGAGCCCATGGAAGCCGTGGTCGGCGTACAGGATCCGCGGACGGCCGGTCGCGGCACGCGCGATCTTGATCGCCGCCTCCACCGCCTCGGTCCCGGTGTTCGCCGGCACCATCGCCCCGACGCTGCCCGGTGCGCGCGCGAGCAGCTGCTCAGCCAGAACACCACTCAGCAGGGTCACGCCGAGCTGCGGCAGGTTCGCGGTGCCGGCGGCCATCACGTCGTTCACCGCCGCGACGACGTCCGGGTGATTGCGACCCAGCGCGAACACCCCGTAGCCGTCGATCAGATCGAGGTACCGCTCGCCGTCTGCGTCGATCAGATGACTGTGATCTCCGCCCACCCAGGTCCGATCGAACCCGAGCGTGCGCAGAATCCGCCCCATCTGAGGATTGAGGTAGCGGTCGTTGAGCGCCATCTCCTCGCCGGTGCGGCGCGCGAGCAGCTCGCGGATGCCGTCGGGCTTGGTCACGGCTGAGCTCGGCTGAGCGAGGCCTGGGCCGGACCCGCCGTGCGGTCTGACCGCGAGCGGGCCGGAAGCTCGATCCACACATCCGCTCCACCGCCGTCCCGGTTGCGAACCCGAGCACGTCCACCGTGCGCCTTGGCGATCACCTCGACGATCGAAAGCCCGAGGCCGGCGCCGCGCTCAGACCGCGCCCGGCTCGAGCGCGCGAAGCGCTCGAACGCGTGCGGCAGGAGCTCGGACTCGAAACCGGGTCCGTCGTCGACGACGTGGATCTCGACCCAGCCGGTTCTCTGCTTGGCGGCGAGCACCACGTCCCCCTCCCCGTGCACGAGCGCGTTCGCGATCATGTTGGTGAGCGCCTGCTCGATCCTGGCCGCATCGGCCTCGACGATGATCTCGCTCGGATCGTCCAGTCTGACGATCCGGCCTCTCCCGTTCGCTCCCGGCGCGAAGCGAGCGGCTAACCGCTCGAGCAGGGGCCGCAGCTCGATCGGGCGCGACTCGAGCGGGAACCGGCCCTGCTCGGCGCGAGCGATGACGAGCAGGTCCTGGGCGAGCTTGGTCAGCCGGTCGACCTCCTCGGCAGCCGACCGCAGACGGTCCTCGAGCTGTTCACGCGTGCTGTCGGAGGCCAGCGCGAACTCGAGCTCGAGCTTCAGGATCGCCAGCGGCGTTCTCAGCTCGTGGCCGGCGTCGGCGACGAAGGCGCGCTCGCGCGCGAGAGCCTCCTCGACCCGGCTGAGCATCCCGTTGATCGTCTCGCCCAGCTGATGAAGCTCGTCGTTGGCCTCCGGGACCGGCAGGCGCTCGCCGTGCGGCGCGCCGCAGATCTGGTCGGCCCGCTCGCTCATCTTCTTCACCGGCGCCAGCGCCCAGGCCGCGAGACCGTACCCCGTCAGGCACGTGAGAATGAGCAATGCCGGGCCGCCGATGAACAGCAACTCGCTGAGCGTGGTAAGCGCGCTGTTGCGTTGCGAGAGCGACACGCCGACCACGAGCACGGCGGTCGGATCGGTGTCGACCGGACCGGCCAGAAGCCGGGCCTTCTCACCGCGGTTGATGAACATGAAACGCGGATCTGCCGCCGCGAGCCGGAGCTCCCGCGGGGTAAGCAACGACCTTCCGTATCCGGTGGTCGCGGTCCGCACGTGGCCGGTCCCCGGATCGACAACCTGCGCGAACGCGCCGTCGCTTTCCGGCAGCGCGGGAAGCTCTCGCCTCCCGCGCACCAGCGTCGACAGGTCGCCGGCGTGGGTGTGCAGCGAGCGGTCCAGTGCCTGGTCCAAGCCCGCCTCGAAGCGCGCGTGCAACAGCAGTGCCAGGCCGCCGAACAGCACGATCATGACCGCGGCAAAACCCAGCGTCAGCCGCACCCTGAAGGGAACTCGACGCACGCTCATGCCCGCAGCCGGTAGCCGACCCCGCGCACGGTCTCGATCGCCTGACGGTCGAGCTTGTCGCGGAGATAGCCGATGTACACGTCGATCACGTTGGACCGATTCTCGTAGCTCTCGTCCCACACGTGCTCGAGCAACTCGAACCGGCTCAGGACCTCGCCGGGCCGGCGCATGAACAGTTCGAGCATCGCGAACTCGCGGGGCGTCAGCGCGAGCTCCCGGTCTCCTTGCCGGACGACACGAGCGGCCGGGTCGAGGCACAGGTCGCCAACGGTCAGCTGGGTGGGTCGCGGAGGCGCCCCCCGCCGGATCAGCGCGCGTACCCTGGCCATCAGCTCCTGGAAGGAGAACGGCTTGGCCAGGTAGTCGTCGGCGCCGCTGTCCAGCCCGCGCACCCGATCGTCGACCTCATCGAGCGCGGTCAGCATCAGCGTGGGAGACCACACCTCGCTGGCCCGCAGCTGGCGGCAGACCTCGAACCCATTCTGGCCGGGCAGCATCACGTCGAGGAGGATCACGTCGTAGTCGGTGGACGTCGCGCGCATCAACGCCTCTTCCCCCGTGCTGGCCACGTCGACACCCATGCCCTCGCGGCGCAATCCCTGGCGCAGCAGCTGGGCGAGCTTGGTTTCGTCCTCTACGACAAGGACACGCACCTGATTAGCTTTGCACGAGCGCCCTGAGCGATTGCTTCAGGGAGCCGGTGGTGGCGAGGACGGCGGTCGGCTCGTATCCGCAATGCGCCATACAGTTGTCGCAGCGAGGGTCGTGGCCCCGGCCGTATTTATCCCAATCGGTGGTCTCCAGCAGCTCCTTATAGGTCTTCGCGTACCCATCCGACATCAGGTAGCACGGCCGCTGCCAACCGAAGATCGAGTAGCTCGGAATCCCCCAGGGCGTGCACTGGTAGTCGACCTTCCCCTCGAGGAAGTCGAGGAACAGTGGGGTGTGGTTGAGCCGCCACTTCTTGCGCCGGCCGTCTGCGAACGCGGCGGCAAACAGCGAGCGCGTCTGCGTCACCCCGGGGAAGTGATCCTGGTCGGGCGCCTTCTCGTACGCATACGCGGGCGAGATCTGCATCGCGTCGACCTTGAGCTCATCGTTGAGGTAGTCGAGCACCTCGCGCACGGTCTCGGGTGTGTCGGTGTTCAGGAACGTTGTGTTTGTCGCGACGCGGAAACCGCGCGCCTTCGCCTCCCCGATTGCCTCGACCGCCTTGTCGAAGATTCCCGCGCGCTCGACGAACTGGTCGTGACGCTCGCGCAATCCGTCCAGGTGGATGACCCAGGTGAAGTACGGCGAGGGCTTGAAGTTGTCCATCTTGTTCTTGAGCAGGATCGCGTTGGTGCAGAGGAAGACGAACTTCTTGCGCCGCAGAAGCTCGGACGCGATCACGTGCACTTCGGGGTGAACAAGCGGCTCACCGCCGGCGATCGAGACCATCGGCGCGCCGCACTCCTCGATCGCCGCGAGCGCCTGGTCGACCGGCATCCGCTGCTTGAGGATGTGGTCGGGATGCTGGATCTTGCCGCAGAACGAGCAGGCCAGGTTGCACTGGAACAGCGGCTCGAGCTCGACGAGCAGCGGGAACTTCTCGCGCCGGCGCAGCTTCTGGGCTGCCAGGTAGACGCCGATGCGGGCGGATTGCCTGAATGGGACCGCTATGGGATCACCTCCGAACCTCTCACCTCGGGCGGGAGCTTGAAATGGACGTCCTCGCGGGCCACTTCCCGCTCGGACACGGCGACGGTGCCGAGGCCGCCGAGCGCGCTCACGACGCTCTCGACGAGCGACTCCGGAGCCGAGGCCCCCGCCGTGAGCCCGACCCGATCGGCACCGATGAGTACCTCCGGCTCGATCCCACCTCCGTCCTCGACGAGCGCGGCGCGAGTGCCCGCGCGCTGAGCCACCTCGACCAGCCGGCGCGAGTTGGACGAGTTCCGGGAACCGACGACGAGCACGGCGTCGCAGTCGGCCGCCAGCGCGCGCACGGCGTCCTGGCGGTTCTGTGTGGCGTAGCAAATGTCGCTCGAGGCCGGCCCGACCAACGCCGGGAAGCGCTCGCGCAGAGCGTCGACGACCTCTGCGGTCTCGTCGATGGCCAGGGTCGTCTGCGTGAGGTAGGCGACGCGAGCCGGGTCCCGTACCTCCAGTTGGTCGATCTCTTCCGGGCTGGCGATCACGTGCGTGCGCTCGGGCGCCTCGCCGGAGGTGCCCTCGACCTCCTCGTGCCCGCCATGCCCGACCAGCACGATGTCGAACCCCGACTGGCTAAAACGCCTGGCCTCGGCGTGCACCTTGCTGACCAGCGGACAGGTGGCATCGATCACGTCGAGTTCGCGCTCCGCCGCGGCGGTCCTGACCGCCGGCGACACGCCGTGCGCGGAGAACACGACGGTGGCACCGGGTGGGACCTCGTCGATCTCGTCGACGAAGATCGCGCCCCGCCCTTCGAGGTCGGCCACCACGTGCGCGTTGTGGACGATCTGCTTGCGCACGTAGACCGGCGCGCCTCGGTCCGCGAGCGCGCGCTCGACGATCTCGATCGCCCGCACCACACCCGCGCAGGAGGCCCGCGGCGAGGCGAGGACGACCTCGCGGGGGCCGAGCGCACGGGCCCAGTTCTCGACCAGGGCGCTCGCCCGGCGCAGCGCGCGGTAGGCGACGGCGGCGCCGGCCACGGTCCGCAGCGGACGGTGCAGCTCCTGGCGGTGGGTGTCCATCACCACGCGCAGGGTGACCAGCGGTTGGGCCGGGGTGGCGGCGGCCAGCCAGGCTGACTCCATGTCGACCGCGAGCGCGCCGGTGCGCGCCAGCTGGCGGCGGCGCTCGCGGACGACGAGCCGCTGACTCGAGGCGATCGGCCCGACGCGGACGCGCATCCCGCCGCGGCGCAGCACGCCGGCGAGGATGGCCGGATCTGGACAGGCCATCGTGCCGGTCGGTCCGCGCAGCTCGCTGGCCAGCACGACGTCGCCGGGCTCGAGGTCGGGATCGAGCGCGCCGCAGAAGCCGGCGATCAGCACGGCGCTGCCTTCGGATACCCGCGCCCCGCGGGCGGCGCGCCGCGGCCCCATGCCGATTCGCTGCACGTCGGCCCAGGCCGCGCCCGCGCGGACGGCGCGCGCCTCGACCGACAGCGGAGCCAGAACGGTGAGCCCGCTCATGCGGCCACCGCCGCTCCGACTTCGGGCCTCGAGGCAATCGTTCTGAGCGCCTCGCGCGCCGCGGCGCGGCCGCTTCGCACGGCGCCCTCCATCGTGGCCGGCCAACCCGTGTCGGTCCAGGACCCGGCGAGCACGAGGCCGGGGACGGCGGTCCGGGGCCCCGGCCGCAGTGCCCGAGCCCCGGGGGCGGCGCGGAACGTCGCGGCGTGTTCGCGGGTGACCAGGAACCACTCCGCGCGGGCGTCGCGAGCCGCGGGCAGCAGGTCGGCCAGGGCCGGGAGGAACCTTTCCCGGAGGTCTTCGATCGTCATGTCGAGCTCGGCCTCGGCGGCGGACAGCGAGATGGCCAGGTACTGGCCGTGGTCGAGCCCTGACCCGCTCGTGCGGTCGAACAGCCACTGCACCGGCGTATGAACGCCTGCCGCGAAGGGCAGATCGACCACCCGGCGGTCGTAGACCACGTGCAGGTTGACGATCGGCGAGGTGCCAAGCGCGGCCAGCCCGGCCACGTCGACGCCGGACCCGGGTGGCAGCAGCTTCGCGGCGCGCACGTGCGAGACCGCCAGGATCACCGCGTCAGCACCAAGCGGCGCGACACCGCCCGCCTCGACCCGGAACCCCTCCTCCCCGGGCACGATCGCGGTCGCACCCAGTCGCAGGCGAACATCGACGCCGGCGCGGGCGAGCGCCCGCCTGGCCGCGACGTCGTGTATCTCGCCGAGTGGCACGCGGGCAAAGCCGACGTCTCCCGACGCGTTGTCGCCCAGCAGTCCCTGCTGGAACACGTACGCCGCCTGAGCCAGGGACGCATCGGCGGCGAGCAGGTTTAGCGTGGGGCGCGCGATCAGCTCCCACATGACCGCCACCGCCTCGGGAGACTGACCGTGCTCGGCCAGCCACTCGCCAAACGATCGGGCGTCGGCGGCTGGGTCATCGGGATCGACCCGGCGCAGCGCGTTCATGGCCAGGGCAAGCGACGCTCGCTGCCGCGCGTTGAGGAAGGGGTAGCGCGTCAGCGCGCCGGCCAGATGCAACGGCGCCGGCAGATCTGACCGTCGTAGCCACGCGATCCTGCCCCCGGGAGCCAGCACGGGGATGGCCAGGCGCGGTTGCAGCGTCACGAGGTCGCTGGCGCCGATCTCGTCCAGGAGGTTCCGGTAGGCCGTGCAGCAGCGCAGGAAGACATGCTGGCCGTTGTCGGCGACGATCCCGTCCCGCGTGAACGAGTAGGCCGCGCCGCCGAGCCGGCCGCGCGACTCGAGCAGGGTGACGGCGGTGCCCGCCGACGCACAGTCCAGTGCCGCGGAGATGCCGGCCAGGCCACCGCCCACGATCACGATTCGCCTCACGTGCGCACCCCCGCCAGGCTCCGCGCGGCGAGCCACGCCTTCTCCCACGCCGGCAGCGAGATCCGCCGCTGCAGGACCTCCTCGGGCTCGCGGGCGATCCGCTCGAGGATGCGCCGGTAGATGCCGGTCATCGCGAGCACGCACGATGCGCTGCGCGCGTCGAGCACTTCGACGAGGCCGAGGCCGCGATCGAACCACTCCCCGGCTCGCCGGGCCTCGAAGCGGATCAGCTCGGGGCTCATCTCGGGCAGGTTCGCGCACTCGAAGCGGTGCAGGTCCTCGGCCGGCAGGTACACCCGGCCGTTCTCGTAGTCCTCGCGCACATCGCGCAGGATGTTCGTCAACTGCATGGCCACGCCGAGGTCGTCGGCCAGCGCGCCGTGGCCGTTGGCTTGGCCGGCGGTGAAGATCGCGAGGCACAGGCGACCGATCGACCCGGCCACGTCGCGGCAGTAGACGACGAGGTCGTCAAAGGTTTCGTAGCGGGTGTCGCGGACGTCGAGCTCGACCCCGTCGATCAGCAGGTCGAGGGCCTCGAGCGGCAGGTTGAAGCGCCGGTGGGCGTCGGCCAGGCCGATCATCACCGGATCGCTGGATCGCGCGCCGCCGGAGCCGCCCGGTCGGTCGGCGCCGCCGGAGACGGCGGCCAGGCCGGCGCGCGCCTGCGCCAGCGCATCGAGCTTCGCCGGCGCGTCGGCGTCGCCGTCGCCGATGTCGTCCACGCGGCGCGCGAACGCGTACACGGCGCTCATCGCCTGCCGCTTATCCCGCGGCAGCAGGCGAATCCCGTAGTAGAAGTTCGCGGCCTCGACGCGGGTGATCTCCTCGCACGCCCGGTAGGCATGCTCTACCTCGAGCGCCGGCATCGTCATCGGCCGATCACCGCCCTGGCATACGCGGTGGCGAACCGGCGCGGACGCCCTTCCAGGCCGTCCAGCGCGACCCTGCCCCCGGCGAGGAAGCCCGCGACCGCCAGGCGTGGTCGGCCGCGCAGCCGCCGCACGAGCGGCGCCCCCTCCTCCAGCAACGACCGGGCCTGCGCAGGGCCGGCGAACGGGCCGACGTATACGCGACCGCGGGCGCGGTCCTCGTCCACATCCTGGAGGTGCTCGATGATCTGGAGTGCGTTGCAGATCCGGTCCGAGAGTGCGATCCGCTCCGGGGTGGCGGCGCCGAACACATGCAGCACGAGCTCGCCGACCGGCGCGGCCGACAGCCGGCAGTAGTCGAGCAGGTCCTCCAGGGACGCGTACCGGGTCACGATCTGATCGCGCCGGTTGGCCTCGATCAGGCGCAGGAACGGCTCGCGCGGGAGCCGGCACTCACGCGCGGTGGCGGCAAGCGTGCGCATCACCGGGTGCCGGGGGTGGTCGAGCTCGCGCTCGACCTGGTCGAGCAGCTCGAGCCGGTCCCCGGTGGCCTCGTCGCCGATGTCGTCGACGAGGCGGGCAAATCCATAGATGGCGAGCAGGTGGCCACGCGTGCGCGGGCCAAGCAGCCACAGGGCAACGGGAAAGTTCTCATCCCGGGCCTGCGCCATGACCGCTTCACGGGTTGGCAGGGCGCCGGCGGCCGGCGTGTGGGTGCTCACCGGACACACCTCCCGAGCGCCATCACCGGGAACACGAGCCGGTACAGGTGGTAGTTGATGTAGAAGTCCGACGGGAAGCCGGTTCCGGTGAACTGCGGCTCGTCCCAGCCGCCGTCCTGCGACTGAGCCTCGACGAGCCAGCGGACGCCGCGGTCCAGCGAATCTGAGCGCTCGCCCGCTGCGTCCAAAGCCAGCAGGGCCCACGCCGTCTGCGACGCGGTGCTCTCACCCCGCCCGATCCACTCGGGCTCGTCGTAGGAGCGGCAGTCCTCACCCCATCCACCGTCGGGATTCTGGTGGCGCTCGAGCCAGCGGACCGCGCGGCGGATCCGCGCGTCCTCCGGAGCGATGCCGGCGGCGATCAGCGCCGGGACGGCGGCTCCGGTCCCGTACACGTAGTTGACGCCCCAGCGGCCGAACCACGAGCCGTCATCCTCCTGTGCGTCGAGCAGCCACTGAACGCCGCGGGGGTCCGTCGGACCCAGGGCGGCCTGCATCTCGATCACGTGCGCGGTGACGTCGGCGCTGGGCGGGTCGATCACCTCGCCGAAGTCGCAGAACGGTAGGTCCCGCACGAGCGCACGGCAGTTGTCGGCATCGAACGCCCCCCAGCCGCCGTCGGAGCTCTGCATACCCTCGACCCACCGTGCGCCCAGATCAATCGCCGAGCGCAACCGTTCCGCGTCGGGATGGCGCGCGCGGAGCAGAGCCAGGACGACCTCGGCGGTGTCGTCGATGTCCGGGTAGTTGGCGTTGCCGAACTCGAACGCCCACCCGCCGGGCTCAAGCTTCGGGCGCCTGATCGCCCAGTCGCCGCGGGCCAGGATCTGGTTCTCGAGCAGCCAGTCCGCGGCGCGGAGGATCGCCGGGTCATCGCCGGGAACGCCGGCGTCGGTCAGCGCGATCAACGCCAGCGCCGTGTCCCACACCGGTGACTGGCACGCCTCGAGCCGTCGCACCCCATCCTCCTCGATCGAGAACGACTCGAGCCCATCGAATCCGCGCCGCATAACCGGATGATCAAGGGGATAGCCCCGCAAATGCAGGGCGATGAGCGAGTACACCCAGGGCGGCTGGATCCCGCCCCACGAGCCGTCTTCCTCCTGGCGGTCGACGATCCAGCGCTCCGCGCGCGCGAGCGCCAGGTCGCGCAGCCGTCGCACCGGTCGGCGCTGGTAGACGTGCAATATGCGATCGAGCGCCACCAAGCCACGGCCGGTCAGTGAAGATGGCTTGGGCGCCGACCACGGTTCCGGACCCCGCAGCTCATCGATCCCGAACGGCAGCGAGCGCCGCGGCCGGTAGGAGAGCACGACCGCCAGGGCCACGACCGTCTGGCGTGCCCAGCACGCGAAGTCGTACGGATTGAGCGGGACGCGCGGCGGGAGCAGCACCATCTCGGCGGGCAGCGCCGGCACGTGCTCCCAGGGCCAGGCGCCGAACAGGGCCAGCCAGATGTGGGTGAACACGCGCGTCTTCTCGATGCCGCCTCCCGCCCGAGCGAACGCGGCGGCGGCGAGCATGTGCGCCTCCCCGGGATCATCGCCCGCCAGCCGCAGCGCGACGTAGGCCTCAACCGTCGTCGACAGATCGCCCGGTCCGCCGCGGAAGTTGCTCCAGGACCCGTCGCCGTTCTGCTGTGAGCGGATCCACGCCGCCGATCGCTCGGTGGCCGCGGGGTGGGCGGGGTCGTTAATCCCGAGAAACTCGCGCAGCAGGAGATCCTCGGCGTCCATCGTCACGTTGGTCTCGAGCTCGCCCTTCCACCATCCGTCCGGGGTCTGAAGTGAGAGCAGGTGGTCCCGCGCGCGGAGCAGGGCTCCGCGGGCATCCGTCGCTGCCTCGAGATCGAGCGTTGCCACTCCTTTGTGTAATACGCCTCTAAAGATGAGAGGAAGCTGAGAAGGCCGGATCCCAGGATCGACGCCTGAGTCCCTGGCGCGACGCCTCAGCCTGGGATCAGCCCCTCGCCGGTGAACTCTGCCTTGGCCTCCTCGAACGACACGTCGGGAGGGGGCAGGATCACGTCGGAGGGCTCCAGACGCTCATCGGGCACCGGCTGCCCGTTGGCGCGCACAAAATCGAGCAGCTCGTTGAAGGCCGCGTGGAACTGCTCCTCGTTGTCCGCCTCGCACGCGCCCACCGCGTGATTGTCGAGCCGGTTGAAGGCCTCCCCATCGCTCTCGGTCAGCTCGTACTGGCCCTCCGTGGCGATGCGGACGATCACGACGCCTGGCTTTGATTTGGAGACCCGTCCGCCCCGCCCGCGCCGAGCTCCCCTGCCGGTCCCGAGCCCGTGCCGAGCTCGGCCTTCATCTTGGCCAGCTCGGAGTCGACCTCGCTCGAACTGGACAGCTGACGCAGCTGGCGATCGATGTCGTCCTCTCCGGTGCCGAGCTGGGTGAGGTCCTCGAACGTCCCGGCGGCCTCGAGCTCCTGGACGGCGTCCGCGCGCGCCTTCATGTTCTCGGTCTTGTCCAGGGCGCGCTGCATGGCCAGCCCCACGTCGGCCATCTCCTCGCCGACGCCGGTGGCCGCCTCGGAGATCCGGACCTGGGCCTCGGCCGCCGAGTACTGCGCCTTGATGACCTCCTTGCGCGAGCGGAACTGCTCGATCTTGGCCTTCATCTTCTGTTCGGAGGCAGTCATCTGCTCCTGCTGCTGCTCGAGCTGACTGATCTGCGAGTCGAGCGATTGGAGCTCGGTCTGGGCGACGTTCTTGCGTTCGAGCGCCGTCCGGGCAAGCTCCTCGTTGCCGGCGGCCAGCGCCTGCCGGGCCTGCGTGTCGAGCTTGAGCACCTGGTCCTGGAGCTTCTGCTCCTGGAGCTGAAGACGCTTCTTCGAGGTGACGACGTCGGCGATTCCCTTCTTGACGTTCTGGAGCAGCTCGATCTGCTTCTGGTAGCTGTACTCGAGGGTCTCCGATGGATCCTCGGCGCGATCGAGGAGCTTCGAGATCTTCGCTTTGATGACTGTCGACATGCGCCCGGAAAGGCCCGGCATCGCATCCTCCTTGGCGGGTTGCTGGTCTAGCCCC
This sequence comes from Solirubrobacteraceae bacterium, assembly GCA_035502815.1. Taxonomy (GTDB): domain Bacteria; phylum Actinomycetota; class Thermoleophilia; order Solirubrobacterales; family Solirubrobacteraceae; genus Palsa-465. The sequence goes on along the minus strand of DATJUA010000163.1, from coordinate 7,692 downwards.
TCAAGCGTAGCGAGGCGGGGGATATGAGCGAAGCCTTTACGCCGCTCACGGCGCGATTTTCGCGGTTCTGATCGGGCGAGCGGCAACATGCGCCGATTTCTCATCACCTCGCTACTGTCCGACCCCGATGCGCTGGCGTAACTGGTCCTCGTCGATCGCGCTGCTTTGCGCGTGCGCGGCCGTCGCCGGCTGTGGCGGGACGACCACGCTGATCGTCCGGACGACCAGCACGAGCTCGGCGCCGGCCTCGTCCGCCGCGGGCATCGGCTTTCCGGTGCTCGCGACCAAGAACACCACGCGCGTCTCAGGCGTGGACCCGATCAACGACGCGGCCGGCGTGGCGCTCGCGGTTTATCCCTCGGCGGGCGCCGGGACGCATCCGACCGCGGTGACGATCGCGCCCACCGACGACTGGCAGGCCGCGATCGCCTCCTCGGTGCTGATGGCGTCGCCGATTGGCGCGCCGGTCTTGCTCTCGGGACCCGGAACCCTGCCGCCGGCCACGACCAACGCGCTGAGTCTGTTGACCCCAACCGGGGCGAGCTCGTTGGCCGGCGCGCAGGTCATTCGGGTGGGAGACGTGCCCGCGCCCAAGGGCGAGAAGGCCGTGACGATCTCCGGCAACGGCCCCTATGCGCTGGCCGCGGCGATCAACAAATACGCCAACGCGGCCGCAGGCAAGCCCAGCCCCGACGTCGTGATCGCGTCGGGCAACGATGCCGCATACGCGATGCCGGCCGCCGGATGGGCGGCTGAGAGTGGCGACCCGATCCTGTTCGTGTCCTCCGCCGGCGTCCCGACGGCGACGGCCCAGGCCCTCAACAACGACTCGCATCCCAACATCTACGTGCTCGGCCCGCCCAGCGTGATCCCCGACAGCGTGCTGACGGAGCTGGGCCGTTACGGGACGGTCAAGCGCGTTGGCGCTCAGGACCCGGCGGCCAACTCGGTGGCGTTCGCCGTCTACCGAGACCCGGCGTGCGTCGCCGACCAGCCGTGTGCGCACGTCCCGGGAAGCTTCGGGTGGGCGATGACCAGCCCCGGCCACGGCTACACGCTGCTCAACGCCAGCCGCCCCCTCGACGCCGCCGCCTCCGCCGCGCTGTCGGCCAGCGGCAGCTTCGGCCCCCAGCTCGTGCTCGACACCGGTACCGCGCTGCCGAGCTCGGTGCTGAACTTCTTCCTGGACTACGCGACCCCCGGGTATACCGATGAGGGGCCGACCGCAGCTGTGTACAACCACGGGTGGGTGATCGGCGACCCGAGCACCATCTCGGTGTCGGTCCAGGCCCAGGTAGATAGCCTTCTCGAAGTGGTGCCCCAGAAATGAGTCAAGCCGAGCATCCGGACCGCCTCAAGCCCGAGCACGAGGTCACCATCGAGGACGTGCGCCAGCTGATGGGCGCCTCGACGCCGCACTTCGCGCTTCAGCTGCGCGAGCGGATTCGCGCGCTGATCCGCACGCTGCCGCCCGAACACCCGGCCCGGATCGAGGGAGAGCGCGAGATCGCGCGCCTGAACCGGATCGCCTTCGCGGGTGAAGTCCGCGGTCAGCCGGCCGAGCCGGGACTTGAGCCGCTGGCCAGCGTCACGCCCGGGCAAACCGGCAACTGAGCTGCTCGTGACCGGCTCGAGGTCACAAGGCGCCGGCGAAGCCGCCGCCGCGCCGTCATCCCAAGGCGCCGGCGAAGCCGCCGCCGCACCATCATCGGTCTCGGTCATTGGCCTCGGACGCGTCGGGTTGCCGCTCGCTCTGTGCTTCGCCGACCGCGGCGTCAGCGTACTCGGCGTCGACCACGACCCGACGGTGCTTGCCTCGCTGCGCGCCGGCCGGATGCCTTTCCACGAGGCGGGCACCCAAGAGCTGCTCGAGCGCGTCCAGCGCACCGGACGTCTTCAACTCGCCGAACGAGCGGTCGACGCCGCGCAGGCTGACGACATCGTCATCACGATCGGCACCCCGTCGTTCTCCCACATCGAGAGCGACCTGCGCCAGGTGCGCGCCGCGGTTGACGACCTGCTGCCGATGCTTCGCCCTGGCCACGCGTTGCTCCTGCGCTCGACGATCGCCCCGGGCACGACCGAGTTCGTCGCGGGCTATCTCGAGAAGCAGCGCGGCCTGCGCGTTGGCCGGGACCTATTCGTGGCCCACACCCCCGAGCGGATCGCAGCCGGCCGCTTTCTGGAGGAGATCTCGACGCTTCCGTGCATCGTTGGGGGCGTCGACGAGGCCTCGACCGAGCGAGCCGCCGCCACCTTCTCGGTGTTCGGCGCCCCGATCGTGCGCACCTCCCCCGTCCAAGCCGAGCTGGCCAAGATCTGGACCAACATCCTCCGCTACACGACGTTCGCGCTCCCCAACCTGCTGATGATGGACTGCGAGCGCTACGACGCCAACGTGTTCGACGTGATCGACCTGATCAACCGGGACTATCCGCGCGGCGGGATCGCCCAGCCCGGAATGACCGCCGGCACCTGCCTGCGCAAGGACTTTGCCTTCTCCGAGGAGCGCTCCAACTCACCCGGCATGCTGCTCGCGGTCTCGCGCGTTAACGAGTCGGTGCCCCTGTTCCTCGTCGAGGGAATCAAGCGCCGGATCGGAGGGCTCGGATCGCGCAAGGTGGCGGTCCTTGGCCTGACCTTCAAGCGCAACACGGACGACGAGCGCGACTCGCTCGCGCCCAAGCTGATCCGGCTGCTCGAGCGCGAGCTGGCCGACGTCGCGGTGTGTGACCCGCACGCGCGCTCGCCCACCCAGCCGCTCGAGCAGGCCGTGCAGGACGCCGACGTCGTCGTCGTGGCCACCAACCATTCCGAGTTCGAGGGCCGGGATACGTTGGCCGAGATCGTGCGCCATGCGTCCCGAGACTGCCTGCTCGTCGACCCGTGGAACGCGCTGCACACCGGCCAGGTGTTCGTCTTCGCCTCCGAGTGCGCGGCGCTGCTCGGCGCGGCGACCACCTACCAGGTTCCATGAGCCGGGTCTTGGTCACAGGCGGGGCCGGGACGATCGGCTCGGCCGTCGTCCGGCGGCTGCTGTCCGACAGCCGGTGGGAGGTCAGGATCGCCGACCACCGCGACCCCCCTCAATGGATGCGCGAGGGATGTGAGATCCGGACCGGCGACCTGCGCGAGCCGTTGACGGCGGGAGCGGCGGTTCACGGCTGCTCGCACGTGATCCACCTGGCGGCGATCGTCGGCGGAATCGCCAACTTCCACAAGCTGCCGTTCACGCTGTTTGCGGTCAACAACGCTCTGACCGGCGCGGTCGCGGGCTCGGCGGTCGAACACCAGGTCGAGCGGTTCGTCTACGTCTCCTCGTCGATGGTGTTCGAGCGGGCCACCGAGTTCCCCACGACCGAGGAGTACCTGGACAATTGCCCGGCGCCCCGCTCCGCCTACGGGTTCTCAAAGCTCGCCGGCGAGGTCTACACCCGCGCCGCGCACGATCAGCGCGGCCTGCGGTTCACGATCTGTCGCCCGTTCAACGCCTACGGCCCGGGCGAGCTGCCCGAGCCCGACGAGCCCGGGATCGCCCACGCCGTGCCCGACCTGATCCACAAGGCGCTCACGGGCCGCCGGCCGCTCGAGATCTTCGGCTCGGGCGAGCAGACGCGGACGATCACCCACGTCGACGACATCGCCGACGGGATCGTCACCGCGATGGCATCGCCAGCGGGCGAAAACGAGGACTTCAACATCTCCGCCTCCGAGGAGCTCACGGTGGCCGAGCTCGCGCGGATCATCTGGGCGGCCTGCGGCAATGACCCCGACCAGTTCGAGCTCGCCCACCTGCCCACCTTCGCGGTCGACGTGCAGCGGCGGTGGCCGTCGGTGGAGAAGGCACGGCGGCTGCTCGGCTGGGAGGCCCGGATCGACCTCCGCGACGGGATCGCCCAGACCGTTGCTTGGCTCCGCGACCAGGAAGCGGAAGCCGCTAACTGAAGCTGAACGTGTCGAGCCATGCGCGACCACCGTGACGTGGGCAGGTTGGACGTTTTGGCTAAACCCGGCGATACTTTCTCACCGCTGGGGGCGCCCCGCTCGGCATTAGGTTTCACACCTTGGACACGACGACCCTAACCTCATCGCCCCAATCCGGGGATCCCACCGCTCCCGGGGCTAAGGGGCTCAAGGCCGATGCGCTCGGCTACGCCTCGAACCTGGTCATCGCGATCGCGTCCACCGCCCCGGCCTACAGCCTGGCCGCAACGCTCGGCTTCGTCGTGGCCGTCGCCGGCATGGGGACGCACGCGCCGGCCGTGCTGATCGTCTCGTTCATCCCGATCCTGTTCGTCTCGCTCGGCTACCGGTTCTTCAACCTGGCTGACCCGGACGCCGGCACCACCTTCGCCTGGGTAACGCGCGCCTTCGGACCCCAGATCGGTTGGATCAACGGGTGGGCGATCTTCCTGGCCGACATCATCGTGATGGCGTCCCTGGCCGAGATCGCGGCGAGCTACACGTATTCCCTGTTCAGCCTGCACGGCCTCGAACACTCGAACCTCGCGCTGATCATCGGCTCGGTGGTGTGGATCGCGCTGATGACGTGGATCTGCTACCGCGGCATCGAGCTGTCCGCACGCATCCAGCAGTTCCTGCTGAGCCTCGAGATCTTCACGCTGATCCTGTTCTTCGTCGTCGCGCTGGTCAAGGTCTACACCGGCCACCCGGCACACTCGATTCGCGTCAGCCTCTCGTGGTTCAGCCCGTTCCACCTCAGCTCGAGCACGTTGACCGCCGGGGTGCTGCTCGGGATCTTCATCTACTGGGGCTGGGACTCGGGCGTCGCGGTCAACGAGGAGTCGCGCGACCGCCACCGCGGACCCGGCAAGGCCGCGGTCGTGTCAACCGTGATCCTGCTGCTGATTTACGTTCTCGTCGGCGTGGCGGCGCAGGCATTCCACGGCACGAATTTCCTCTCCACGAACTCGGCCGATGTGTTGAATGCGCTCGGCAGCGGCGTGTTCGGGTCGCCCCTGGACAAGCTGCTGATCATCTCCGTGCTGACCTCGGCCTCGGCCTCGACCCAGACGACAATCCTGCCCACCGCTCGGACGACGCTGTCGATGGCCAGCTGGGGTGCGATCCCCAAGGCGTTCGGGCGCGTGCATCCGCGCTTCCTTACGCCGACGTTCTCGACCCTGCTGATGGGTGGGCTATCGATTGTGTGGACGGTCGCACTGCTGGCGTTCAATCCCAACCAGGACGTGCTCGGCGACACGATCTCGGCACTCGGCTTCTCGGTCTGCTTCTACTACGGCTTCACCGGCATCGCCTGCGCGTTCTATTTCCGGCACGATCTACTCAAGAGCGCTCGCAATTTCTTCTATGCCGGGCTGATTCCGTTGGTCGGCGGCCTGATGATGGGATACGTCGGGATCAAGGCGTTCGGTTACTACAACACGGCGGGGAACAACTACTCAAAGGCGCTCCTGGGCATCCAGACACCGATCCTCGTCGGCATCGGCGGCCTCATCCTGGGCGTCGTCCTGATGTTCGCCTCCTGGCCGTTCTTCACCGGCTACTTCAGCCGCCGCCCGGAGACGGCGGATCCCAGGGTGCTTATCGATGACGCCGCCCACGTTGAGCCTCCACACTACCGAGGCGAACCAAACACCCCGTAGTCCTGCTGTTAGGCGCTTTGCCTAACAGCGGCCCTGAGGAATAGGTTGCCGCTCGGTCGCATCGTGAAAGCCCGGCGGTGGGTGTCGTTGCCCTCTCACACGTAGCCGGGGTCCTAAACGCAGGACGACCCATGGGAGGGGTTTTGTCTTCAACCCGTCGTCGATTTGCACTGTTGGCCGGCGGCGCCGCGTGCCTGGCCGCACTCGCCGGGGTGGCGGCACTGGTGATCGCCAGCGCACCGCTCGCTTCGGCACACCGGGCCAGTAAGGCCCAGCTGGCGGCAAGGCCAGCGGTCGCTGAATTTCATCCAATCGTCACGCCCTTCAAGCATCCCGCTCCGTCCGGCTTGAAGCCCGACGTCGCGTCGGCTGGGACGGCGTCACCCTGGACGACTCTGGTGAACCCACCGCCGTTCGGTACACCCGGCACGATGCTGCTCGAGAGCGACGGGACCGTGCTCGTGCACAACGAGCCCGACAACGACACCACCGGCGGTACCAACGCCTGGTGGAAGCTCACGCCGGATTCGCACGGCAGCTACATCGATGGGACCTGGAGCCAGATCGCATCCATGCCGTCTGACTACACGCCGCTGTACTTCGCCTCGGCCATCTTGCCCGACGGGCGGATGATCGTCGAGGGCGGCGAATACATCGGTGAGAACGCGGCGTGGTCGGACCAGGGCGCGATCTACAACCCGGTGACCAACACCTGGCGCTCGGTCGCACCGCCGGCGGGTTGGACGAATATGGGGGACGCCGCGAGCGAAGTCCTCGATGACGGCACCTTCATGCTTCAGCAGCCCTGCAACACATGCCTCACCAACCCCGATTTGACCGTCGACGACGCGCTGCTCAACGCGAGGAACCTGACCTGGACGGTGATCCCCGCCACCGGCAAGACCGATCCCAACGACGAGGAGGGCTGGACGCTCGAGCCCAATGGCGAGGTGCTGACCCTCGATCTGTGGGGGATTGGCAACACGGAACTGTTCAACCCGCGCACCGACACTTGGAGCTTCGCCGGAGCCACGGCCGCCGGCGGCAGCCCCGTCGACCCGTTCCCGACCGTCGAAATCGGACCCCAGGTCGAGATGCCGGGCGGCAACGTGTTCGTCGTCGGCGCCGGCTCGAGCACGCAACAGCCGCCCACCCCGTGCACCACCGATCAGGAGACGACCACCGCGCTCTACGACTACAAGACCGGCGCATGGAGCGCCGGGCCGGAGATTCCGACCATCGACAATGAGGAGTACGACAGCACCGACGGACCGGGGTCGATCCTGCCTGACGGGAACGTGCTGTTCGACGTGGGCGCCTGCGTGTACAACACGCCGACTCACTTCTTCGTCTACAGCGCGAGCTCAAACACGCTGACCCAGATCGCGGACGTGCCGAACGCGCCAAATGACAGCCCGTACTACACACGCATGCTGGCCCTGCCCAACGGGCAGGTGCTGTTCAACGACGGGAGCAGCGACATGGAGGTGTACACGGCCGGCGGCACGCCAAACCCGTCGTGGGCGCCGTCGATCACGTCGCTGAGCGCTAACACGCTCGCCCCCGGCGGCACCTACAGCGTGTCCGGAAAGCAGCTCGCCGGGCTCGATCAGGGAGCCGCCTACGGCGATGACGTTCAGGACAACACCAACTTCCCCCTGGTGCGGATCACCAACGACTCCACGGGCGTGGTCACCTACGCCCGCACGTATGACTGGAGCTCGGTGTCGGTTGCCCCCGGCACGAGCTCCTCGACGCAGTTCACCCTCCCCAGCGCCACGCCGACGGGCAGGAGCACGCTGGTCGTGGTCGCGAACGGAATCGCCTCGTCCCCTGAGGCGGTGACGATTCACTGAGTGCGCTGCAGCGGCCTGGCCGGCGGCTTTCAAGGATTTTTGTCGGCGGCGGCGCCTGACGGCGGCGCCTTAGACCCCGGCCAGGTCCGCGACTCGATCGCGGTGCCAGCGCGAGTCGCCGAACGCGTGGGCGTTGGCGTGCGCGCGCTTGAGAAAGAAGTGCAGGTCGTGCTCGTAGGTAAAGCCGATCCCGCCGTGCACCTGAAGCG